>CAZGNE010000007.1:0-56618 GCA_964527165.1 uncultured Candidatus Bathyarchaeia archaeon | reverse complement strand
TCACACTTTTTCGTTTGGCTACTTCTGAGAACCACGATATATGCTCTCATAGGCACAGTTTTTCTATAATATATTTTTGGCAGATGAGTTTTGGAACGCTGACTCTTTAGGGCATGCTCATCCTCAACAAACAGAGACTAGGATCTTCTAGTCTATTTGTCAAGACTCGTGGAAACCATAACGCCAATATACTTTGATTTGTGACGTTAGGATTGACTTCGAGGGATCACTACTATGCTTATTAAAGAGGCTACTGAAGGCGACAATCAAGCTCTTATTGAGCTTCAAAAGAAATGTCCAATGGGCACTAACTTCATTCTTGGAGTTGATAGCTCGCCCGATTATTTTGCTCGCTCTAGACCATTCAAGGACTGGCATGTTCTTGTGGCGACTGAAAAAGGCACCATACTTGGCTCTTGCGCATTTGCAGTCAGAAAAACATGCGTTGGAGACAAACAGGTTAAGACTGCCTACGAATACGGTTTAATGGTTAACCATCTTCACAGACGAAAAGGAATCGCCGAGAAGCTGCAAAGACACGTCGAGCAAATTGCAGTGGACACTGGCGTCGACCTCTTGCACTTAAACATAATCGAAGACAATCTTCCTTCAGCAAATCTAGCTTCTAAAATGGGATTTGAGAACGTGAAAGACTGCACTACATTTTCTTTAATGCCTTACAAAAAACAGAAGACAAACAAGGAAGAAACAATAAGGTAATGAATGAGACTGATGTTGAAGCTGTGACAGACCTGATTAACGAGACATATAGCAACTACGATTTCTTTGCTCCTTTGAAGCCCAAGGATTTTCTGGAGTCTATCAAGAGAATACCATACTTTGACTTTCACAATATCCTTGTCCTTGAGGATGATGACAGGATCGAAGCTGCTCTAGGGTATTGGGAATACGACAAAGTGAGAAAATACATCGTGGAGAAAGTGGATTGGAAGCTGAAAGCACAGACATATCTTATTAGACTGGCAGGCCTATTTGCCAAAATGCCATATATTCCTAAAGTAGGCGAACCACTCCTGAGCTACAATTTGACGATCATGGCGTACAGGAACCCTGAAAACATGACTGGGTTGATCAGAAGCATTTTCAATATTGCTCTAGAAAACAAAATCAACTTCATCCACACTACAATAGATCCAAAGAATCCTGTGGTTGCAGTTCTTTCCAGATTCGCACACATAAAAAAGAAGCTGCACTTCTTCGTCAAATCGATCAAGCAAGAAGAACTTGCCAATCTCAAAGAAAGGAATCTCTATATTGATGCCTACGAAATGTGAACAGCACCCGTACAGCCATGACTTCTCCTCATCCTCATCATTGGTCGATTGCCATAAAGCTAAACTCAAAAAGACAAAGACGCTAGGAACTCTCTTCCTCTTACCAAGTGCATCAGAACCTGTTTTGATCGCTAATGTCAAGCTGTTATCAAAAGAAACAATGCAGAGAATCTAGTACCATTAGAGCACCTATACCGCGTGAATCTTTTATGAGTGTACTTCCACATTTGTCTCCAGAGGCTTCCAGCATGAGAAACGCCTTAACACGAAACATGATAATCCAGACTCTTGTTGACACTTTGCAACCTCTAGACTACGTCCACGCTTTCTATGAAGGAGGAGCAGCAGCTTTCAACAGAATCGACGAATGGTCTGACGTTGACCTATACATAATTGTAGACGATGAAAAACACACTGATGCCTTCATCATGGTTGAAAACGCTTTGAAAACTCTATCGCCCATCAAACAAAAGTACAAGGTTGCGCAGTCTCAATGGCCAGGTCTTTTCCAAGCCTTCTACAAACTCGAAAAGGCAAATGAATATCTCATAATAGATTTGGCTATCTTGGAGCTTAACTGCCCAGAAAAGCTACTGGAGCCGAGAATACACGGAAACAATGTGTTCTACTTCAACAAGAGAGGTGAGATAGTTGTACCTCAAATGAATAAGGAAGAATTTATCAAGAAACTGAGCGAGAGGCTGGCAAGAATGCAAGCTAGATTTGACGTGTTCAACGTTTTCGTTCAGAAAGAAATCAACAGAGGCAACAGTCTCGAAGCCTTGGATCTTTACTACGTGGTCACTCTTGCTTTGCTCGTTGAAGCCTTACGCATCAAATGCAATCCGGTTCACCATGATTTTAAATTACGTTACGTGCACTACGAGCTCCCCGCGAGGACGATCAAAAGGCTTGAAAACTTGTACTTCGTGAAGGACGCAAAGGATCTGCAGGAAAAATATAGGCAGGCAAGCAAATGGTTCTGTGAAACAATGGTGACAATTGCAAAAGACGGGACGAAAAACTTGCTATGACTGACACATCTTTTAGGAGCCACGGAAAGTTCTCATTTCACATTCTATTTCATGGTTGATTAGGATCAAGCCTGTTATTGTTAAGATAATGCCGATTATTAACATTGGCCACAGATTTGCGGGTCCGAAGTGTTGGTCAAGCAGAGTCCAAATGCTGCGAAAAACCAGAATTGCCGCAAGAAGAAGAATCATCTCACCCAAGATTGCTCTAGTAAGCTTCATGTTTTCTCTATTTCTGTTTTCCTGCATAAAAGAGCTTCTCAGAACGCAGAGATCCGCGTCACAACATACGCCTGCGAAGTTGAAAATGCGCAAGGTCAATTGAAGAAAGCTTCACTATTTTTGGAGAGTATGTGATAATTGAAGATGATCAGTCTATTACAGTTCTAATGCCCCGATCAACACTTGTCTAGATCTTCTAGAACACTTGCTGCAGAGTTAATCAGTCTCAAATAGGAGTTTAGGGCTGCTCGCAACGCTACAGTGTCGTTGGATTCCACTTTCAAGGTTAAGAAGGGAGGCTTTTCTTGTAGACTCGTTCGGGAGCGCCACGTGGTATACTTGGCAACTTCCGGTTTGAGAGATTGATGTATTATTTTTAAGGTTTTTTCGGAAGGAAACTTTAGACGTACAACCGCTTTCGCTTTCATCAAACCTTCGCCAAGTACAAGATACTAATGACTGCTAAAAAAAAAAGAATTGAAAAAATAAGGTTTAGATCGGGTACGGGTCATTCTGTTTCTTCTTCGGTCGGTGTTACTTCGTCTGCCTTGATTGCCTCTTCCATGGAAGTGCCTTTTGCTGTGCGTTTTGCAACTATTCCCAGTTTGGTTGTGGACGTGTAAGCTCCACCAGTGAACTTGTAGCCGCATTTTTTGCAGGTCCATACGCCGATGCTTTCGCGTTTGACCCGTGGAAGTCCGCATTGTGGACAATTGTGAGGTCTTTTCAGTTCCTTCACGATTTTGATGTAGCGCTTTCTTACGGTAACGCCATATCGTGGTCCGAAGCCACGTGTAGGTCCAACTTTCTTAGTTCTGCTTCCCATCAGATCTTCACCAGTTCAATTCTTTCCGTAATTCCTTGACCTTCTCCCTGATTAGCTTTGCAGCTTCGAACACTTGTTCTGGTGTAAAGTATCCAGTGCGACCCTTTTGTATGGCACAGATGTTTCCATCATCGTCAATTGTCATGGAAAGCCTTGCGTCCATTACCTGTTCTTCGTCCAGCCCTGGGTCAACGATTATTTTGTCACCTATCTTGGCGCATGTAACTGTTATTGGATGGTGGTTCATTGGAAGCGAGGTGTAACCAGACTTAATCTTCACTTCGCCGTCTGCAATTTCATAGTTAGACATTTTTGCGTTATGTAATGCAGCCACAGCAGCCAACGCTGAAGCGTCGATCATGTTTCCAGAGTGATTAAGCACGTAGACGTCTACGAAAACAATGAAAACTTTTTTGCCGGGTTCTATGCAAAGCTTTTCAAAGTCAATTGCTTTTGATTCTCTTATTCCTCTATCTACAATTCTAGCGAGTTCGATGGAGTTTTCATCTGGCGGTCCAGCTTCAAAACTTGGTGAAGCAAAAGGCACAAGTTCAGCATTTACTGTAAGCACTCCTTCATTTGGCGTGTCTGAGAACGGTTCGCCCATTTCAATTTTCGCGCCAACTACAACCTCAGTTTTTCCAAGAAGTACTCTTGCAGAGCCTTCAGCACGCTCGATTATTCCTTGTTCAATCTTGATTTCACGATAATCAGATAGGCTTCTTCCATCTGAACGTTTTCCTTTTTCAGCCAATTGTGCTATTTGCCTCTGTTTTACACGAGTTATAACGGAAGCCATTACTCTTCAACCTCCTCTTTGACACTTACATATTTGGCTTTCAACGCTTCTTTCTGCATCACATAGATTTTCTTGCAACCTTCAATCGCCAGATTCACAGCGCTTTCGAATTCTTCGTGCGTTAGTTTTCCGTCCATCTGCAGCAAGGTTATGCCATTCAAGTTCGGCATCAACGCAACCGGTACATCAGCTGTCCCTAACTTGTCTTCTTCATCCATCAGGTCCAACACTATGGTGTCATCAGCCTTTCCAGCTGCACATGAAACCACTAGATCCTGCATTGGAATGCCAGAATCAGCCAAGGCTAAAGCAGCAGCCGTTATGCTTGCGCATCTTGTTCCGCCATCAGCCTGTAAGACCTCGATGAAAACTTCTATCATTGTTCTTGGGTAGTGTTCTAGGAAAATTGCTGGTTCCAGCGCTTCTCTGATGACTTTTGAGAGTTCTATCTCTCTTCTTGATGGGGCTGGCGATTTGCGTTCTTGAACCGAAAAAGGAGCCATGTGATAGCGACATTTCAGAACTGCCCGATCTTGAAGTGCCAAATGTTTTGGATGCACTTCTCTTGGACCGTATATAGCGGCCACAATCTTGTTCTTTCCTTGTTCAATGTATGCTGAACCGTCAGCGTTTGGTATTGTGCCCACTTCAAGTCTTATCGGTCTTAGTTCGTCCGGTTTTCTTCCGTCTAACCTTAATCCTTTTTTATCAATCAATTTCTCAGGTTTTTCATGCATTCTCATTTTCCTCCATTCCTGTCTTTTCTTTTTTAAGCATCTGGGTTATGCGATCTGTCAAACCGCTTGTGTGGGATTCCTCTTCAATTTTGAGAATGGCCATTAATGCCAACTGTTCGTCTTCAAGAGTTTTTCCCGTGATCAAGATAACCCCGTTGAGACCGAGTATAATTTGGCAGCCTGTTTCCTGTTTTATCATGGAGATCATTGAGCCTTTTCGACCTATCACCCTAGGAATCTTCGTAGGAGTGATTTTCAATATCTGACCACGAGTTATTTTTCCTAAGCCTGGTTCTGCTACGGTCAGTTGGGGATCGTGTGTTCTATCGAAAGAGAATATTTTTGCAACGATCAAGTCTCCAATGCTAAGAACATGCGATAAGTCATCTTTTTGCGGCTTAAACGGTCTGCTGAGAACATCTGATGGTCGCAAAAAGGCTTTGTAAGGAGCGTTTATGTCCACCGTCCACCCATTAAACCCAATGTCTGCTATTGTTCCGATCACTAGGTCTCCTGGTTTTGGTGCGTAGAATGCTTTCAGGGCTACGACGCCTACTTCCTTGTTGTTGGTTTCTACAAATCCTATTCGCGAAGCGTAGATTTTCTTGTCATCTTTGTATGTATTTTCACCTGCTACATAATCGCCTTCTGCGAGTAAGTCTCCCGGTGTTACAATCTGTTTTGGTTCCATAAGAATTGGCATTTTTTTTTGCACCTTCAATATTTAATGGTAGATATTCTGTTATGTGAGGATTTTTGCTTCTCCATTTCCTTTAGTTATTTCTCCAAGTTTGTCCAATAATGGAGCGTATAAGCCTGCTGGCATCTCTAACGTTCCATACCATGAGCCGTCTGTACGCCATTCTTCGCGTTTTATCGTGCCGAATCCTTTGATGGTTCCGTAAGCTCTTGCTGAGTATTGCGCGGGAATTGTTACAGCCACGGAGACTTGCTCCATTTTCAACGGCAGAATGGGGCGCAGCAGTTTGATTATTTCTTTTGCTTGTTCTTCAATTGGCTTGTAAGGGTCTATTGGATAGTGGATTTGCTCCATGGCGTTTTCTATGCGCATTGGAGGGTGTGGGAGGTTTGTTTTTGGGTCAACTGCTTGTCTTGCTATGAAATCTATTATCTGTCTTCTTTTGTCCTCGGTCATCTTTCTTCTTTGTTCGGTTGTAAGTTGCAGTGTTCCTGTTTTTAGCACGGTTTCGGCTATTTTCAAGGGGTCTGTCGTGCCGAAGGCTTTGCGTAGGTTTTCTTCTGAGACTCTTGTGCCTTTGTTTGCATCTGAAAAGATTGTTTCCGTGACTAGAGTTTCGGTTATTCCTGATATCTTGCCCATGCGGTAGTCTAGAGCCTTTTCGGGTTTTACAAGAATTTCAAAGTGTTCGTTGTCTTTTGTTATGCGAGCAACTGAGTATTTGTCACTCATCCTTGTTTCACTTGCCCGGCTCCAGTTCTTTAATCATGGTTTCGATTTTTTCGTCGCTTATCATTTCCATTTTCTTGGTTTCAGAAGGAATAGCAGCGAGCTTTATCCGCAGTGGTAATTGCCTAGCTTCCAAGGCTTTGGTTAAGCATTTTACTGCAAGCTTTGTGATTTCTTCTAGACTCATGTCTTCGCGGTATTCCTCTTTCAATATCCCTAGTACTGTTTCTCTTCCAGCTCCTATGGCTGTTGCCATGTAACCTCTGTATGTACCGCTTGGGTGGGTGTAAAACACGCGAGACCCGGTTTTGTCCACTCCAGCGAAGATTATTGAGACGCCGAAGGGTCTTACACCTGCGTGTTGAGTGTACATTTGTTTTATGTCACTTATTCTTTTTGTCACCACTTCTACATCAATTGGTTCATCATAAGTTAGCCTATTGCTCTGGGCGTAAACGCGGGCTTGATCTATTAAGATTCTGGCGTCTGAGCTTAAGCCTACTATGGCAGCGCCTACATGTTCGTCAACCTTGAAGATTTTCCATGAAAACTCGACCTCTTCTAGAGGTTCAACATTTTCTTCACTGCCCAAAACTACTCCTTCTGCGCAGCGCATTCCCAGAATTGTGGCTCCTCGGTTAACTAACTCCATTGCATACTCGACTTGGAAGAGCCTTCCGTCTGGTGAGAAAACAGTTATAGCGCGATCATAAGCGCCTGGTGCTGCAAATACAGACATTCATTTCATCCTCACAGGGTATTTTAATCATTTGCAGACTTTCATAGGACAACTATACTAAAAACCTTTTCCTAACTTGTTTTGAACTCTTCCTTAGCGCACATCCGTTTATTTTTTGGCTTCTAAGTCCTGTTGCATTTTTTCGCAACGTTTGTACCACAATATTTCATAATCTTTCTGAGATACAACTCTGCTTTTGAGGTCAGCTATTGTGTGGATTCTTTCTTTTTTACATCATCCAACGCAGATTTCGTAAGCATCCCAGTCGAGTTTCTCGTTTTCCCAATATACTGGAATATCGGAAAAGTGTTGTAGAAAGGCAGCAAGAGCTCTTGTGTGACCATCTGCGAATATAATCTCGTTTCCAAGTCTCTTGACTGGTATAGGTCTCATTGCCTTAACATTGGCATGGTCAAACGTTTTCATCACTTCAGATAGCTTTTCAGAGTTGATGAATAGTTGGCTAGGTTGTATCTTGTCAAGTTTCATCATGAATGTTTTAGTCATAGGTTCACATTAATACTCCATGAAAATCTAGAATATATCGATGTGCGTTTAGAGAAAAACAGGCTTGTGGAAGAAACCTCCATCGGTTAGACCGAAGACACTCCTAAATTGTTTGGGACTTTGGCATAGTCATTTACTTTCGTTTTCGGAATAGCATTATGCTGTCTGGAGTACATAGTCTTCGAAGCCTGTTTCGTTCAGTTTCTGTGCTTCTTTCATGGTTTTAACTGCTGATCGATCGATTCTGCGGTTGAATAGCCTTCTTTTTTCTCTACAGAATAAATCACGTCTGCTACATCTTCTATTTCACGGTGATGGGTAATTATTATCATCTGCGGTATTATCCTGCCTCCTTCTCTGAAGAACGAATTCAGGATGTTTACGAGTTCTTTTCTCCTTTCCTCATCTAAATGGGTTGTAGGCTCATCCATAATAACCGTCTCAATCTTGCCTGATAACACCTTTGCTATCGCCAACCTCAAAGCTATGGCAAGAGCTACGCGTTCTCCACCGCTAATCTGATCGATATCCTGTTCTACGCTAGTTCCAATCACGCTAATGTCATAATCATCATCGATTTTGATGTCAGAATAAGCTAGGTTAAACCGTTCAAATAAATCTCTCGTTGTCTTCTCAAGAAGAGGTCTTGCTCTAGCACGAATCATCTTTTGAATGCCATCTTTACCGAACGCGTCCCTAATAATGTTCAATATCACGATGTAATTGTCTACACGCTTCTTTTCCATGATCTTCGCTTCAAGAGTCTTAAGCTCTTCTTCAAGCTTTCTTAACTCATCTTTCGCGTCTAATCTTGCCTGGTCGATTCGGACAATTGCCTTCTCAAGATCTTTCCCTTCTTTGCTTCGCTGCTTGTATTCTTCCTGTTTCTTCGAATGCTCGCTTTCATCGTAACACAAATCCTCAATTGAGCGAACAGTCTCGGCGAATTCTTCTCTGCGGTTCGCTAATTCTTTGGAAGTTGAGACCACGTTTGACTCGTGTTCTGCCTTCCTCTTCGCGATTGGAATATTCTGAGTATACTCTTCCTTCTTCTCTATCAACTGCTCTAGTTCCTCTTGAGGTGCTTTGGGTTCGTATCCAAGTGTCGCCATGGAAAGCTTAAGCTGAGCATAGACTCGTTGCAAGTCCACCATTAGAGGTTTCCTTCTTGTTTCGATTTCTTCCTCAGAGGGAAGCTTGTCTAGTCGACGTTTTGCCGAGTAACACTCCCTATAAGCTTCTTCAAACGTGTGCTTCTCACGTTCAAGCTGCTCTAACTCCTTATCGAGTTCCTTCAGCATTTCAGACTGATTTTCAAGCTTCTCAATCTCCAACCTTTCTGCAGCTAGTTCCTTCGTTTTCTCCGCCAACTCTGCATCTAAGCTCCGAAGTCTTTCAAGATCAATGGCTTCAATCTGCTTCTTTTCATCGTAGATCCGCTTCTGCTTTTTTTCTGCTTCCTGCAAATCGCCTATCAGAGCAACCAGTTTGTCATTTGCGTCATTCCTCCCTGAAGAGTACTTGCTTACTAGTTGCGAGACACGTTCAGCCGAAAGTTCAGTATCACATGTAGGGCAGGCTTTCACCTCGGTCGTGCTTGAGAACTTGAAGAGGTTTTCATCCAATTCCTTAATACGTTGATTCAACACGCTGATGGTTCCGTTAATTTCTTTGATTCTTGCATCAGAGCCCTTTGCCTTCTCTTCGAACTGCGTCTTAATCCTTTCAAGGGTTGCCTCTACATTGTCAACAAAGACTGATTTGCCAAGGGCAATGGAGCATTTTTCAAGTTCTCTCGCCAAATTCGCATCTCTCTTCTGTTTTTCTTTCTCGTATTTGTGAAGTTGTTTCTTCGCCTTGACCAAGGCAGTGTCCGAACCTTCATACGCTTTGCGTTCGCTGTTTTTTTGCGAGAGTAGGTTTTCTTTTTCTAGGTAGAGCTCGTAGCCTTTTTTGTTCTCCTCCATAGCCTTTCTTGTCTCGCTGATTTCATTCAGCTTTTCTTGAAGCATATTTAACTTAAGTTCGAGCTTTTCTTTTTCGGCAAGACCAGAAACGTATGTGTCTAAGAAGGGCAGCCTATTGACTTCATCTTGAAGTCTATGCAGTGTTTCTGCAGCTGCAACAGCAAGCCCAAGCTCATTATCCGCTGTTTTCAGCTTGTTCTCCAAATTTTCAATATTTTGCTTGATGATTTCTCTTTTTTTGTCAAAATTGTCAAAATCTTTCTTTTTGATTTCCAACGCATCCAAAACAGCTTGGACACAAGTCAGTTCAGATTCAAGGTCACTTAATTCAGTTTTTTTAGAAGCGAGTAAGCCGCTCAATTCATCTGATTTAGCTTCAACCTCACGTCTTTGTTTCTCAAATGTCGACTTTCGGCTTAATTCGTTGTTAAGCAGTAATTGTTTGTCGCGATAAACCCCAATAACATCTTTAACGCCGTTCCAAGCTGTTTCCAAATCTTCTACACCGAGTAATCTCGAAATAAGCTCCTTCCTGTCAGCAGGCCTTGCAGTAACCAGTTGCTCAATCTCGCCTTGCCTCACATAAACTGATTGCAGAAACATGTTTTTGTCAATGCCCAAAATCTTCTGGATCTCAGGGAAAACAGTGCGTTCTCCATTTCTAGCCAACAGACTCTTTTTTCCGTCGATAATCCGAAAGAAACTCCCGTGAGCTGACCCTTTTCGTTCTATAGACCATTCCACATAATAGCTGATTCCACCCTCAATGAAAGCCAGTCCTACCATGCATTTTTTGGCTCTTGAATTGATGAGGTTCTCCTTCTTTCCGCGATTGCTATACTCATTGAACAAAGCAAAGCTTATTCCGTCTAAAATCGAAGTCTTGCCTGACCCGTTAGGTCCAACGACCACGTTGATGCCATAGCCCAAGTTAAGCTCAGTACTCTTATGCGAAATGAAGTTTTCAAGCCTGATTTTGTTAAGGATCATGTAGGCTTTACCTTCTGAAAATAGTCCTCAGCCACTTTCTTAGCTTCTTCCGCATCTCCATATCTGAGGTATCTCCACAATTCCAAAGCCAGCCCAGCCACGTTCTCATCCTTGAAATAATCCCGAATTACCTGATTCACGTAAAAAGAGCCTGGTTTTAGTTCTGGAGGTCTAAGCTCTGCTTCCTCAACAACTTCCTGCCTGAAACTCAAAGTCACCTTTGCCAAAGCATGTGTTAAGGTCTCGTAGACAACTTGCCTGTCGACGTTTTTCCCTTCAACACGCACATGAACAAGCGGCAACTTTTCAAGGTCTTTGATCTGTTTTACTAATTCTTCAAGACCTTTCGCTAATTGTGCATAGTTCAGTTTTGCTTCAAGTTGAGACCTGATACACTCAAGATTTACATTTCTCACCTGAACATCGTCGCCTTCAACATCCACAATATAAAAGCCTTTTCCAGTCTTTTTCCATCCTCCAATCTCAGTCTTGCTGATAATCTCTGAGGAGCCAGGATAAGCCAGTTCACCCTTGCCGAACGAAGCTTTAATACGCTGATGAAGATGACCCATTGCAACATAATCAAAGTTCTGGGGAATCTCGTCCATGCTGAGTTCAAAAGCGCCCTCAAAAGGTAGAAACTTGTCAATACCTTCATGTAGAAGCAGAACTCCAACCTTACCCTCTGTCTTCAACGCTCCAAGCTTCTTCAGCTCTTCCAGCAGCACCGTACGATATGTTCGGCTCAAATTAGATAATCCAGCAACTAGAACATCTTTGCCTCCGACTTTGAACTCTTCATGCTGCGCACTCCCGCTCATACCGAGAATCTGCAGTTCGTCCTCAAAAAGCACATGCGGTGCCAATGCTCGACTTTTAGGCCTATCATGATCGCCCAAAACAGCAAAAACCTTTGCTTTCCCACCCAGCTTAGTCAGGAATTTCTTAAACGTACGGTACGTTTGCGGAGTGGGTCTTGGTGAATCGAAAAGGTCACCGCTGTGGAGAACAATGTCTGCGTGTTCTTCAACAATCCTGTCGCCAATCTCGTCTAAAGCATCGTAAATGTCTTTTTCTCTTTCATCTAAACTATACTGCTTGTACCCAAGGTGTGTATCAGAGAAATGTGCAATTCGAACCATTTTATTCCTGGCCTTCCTCTTGTTCACCCAGGAAACCTTTCAGTTCACTTCTCAGGCGTTCACTCTCAGTTTCAGGCGTTTCATCTCTGGCTTTCTCTAGAGCAATCTTCAGTTTGCTAACGATGTCAATGTCGCTGCCGCCTTCTTTTGTCCGCCTTTTTTTAACCCTCACCATAACAGGAGCCCTAGTCATTTCGCCTACTAGCACAGCTTCTCCAGTGTTGAGTCCGGGCAAATCATTGAGTAAAGCTTCTCCAAGTCGCTCAGAACTTTTCGCTATTGCCTGCTGGTCATCGGGATTAGTCATTCTCATGATTATTTGGCTGTTGCATTGGCTCAAAGCATCAGGATGTATCTTTGATGGTCGTTGCGTGATAATCACTAGAAAGACACCAAACTTTCTGCCTTCAGCCGCAATCTTCCTTATTATACGACCTGAACGTGTGCTGCCTTGATATGGAATAAACTTGTGTGCCTCCTCCACAAACACGAAAACCGGAAAGTCAAACTTGTCCAACCCGCTGCTAGAAAGCTTCTCGTAAATATCCGACAAGATTCGGAAAGCGATGTAGTCGGCCACTTCATCGTTTAGTCCGGAAAGGTCGACTACCGATAAATGCCTGGGTCGGAGCATTGTTTTGATGCTAGTGGATGAAGCAGTGAAAACCTTCATTTTAGCAACTCCTCTAATGTACTTCTTCGCATCTTTGGCGCCAGAAATTTTCTTGGATTCTACGCCTTTGTCCTTCCAACTGCTGGAATTCTCTAGCTCCTCTAGCAAATCCTTAGGCTGAAAAACATCTTTCTTCTCCCGCAAGAACTCAAGAGCCTGCTCCAAGCCATCGCGAATGTTGGTCATATGTTTACCAATGTTTGCAATCAAACAAACTTCCTCAATATCAAGGTCAGAGAAACAAATCTCATAAGGCTCAACCTTTCCAACTTCTCCCTCGGAATACCGACCCGTGCTAGATGGATTCCTAAGCACCGTGATCCTGTCAGAAAGCTCATGTCTCTTGCCAGCGGTATCCCTACCCAAAAACACATAGTCCGCATGTGGATCCAGCATAACAATTGTGCCACCTATGGCAAGCAATTCATCGGCAAGTATGCCAGCAAGATAGGTCTTGCCCGATCCAGTCTGAGCAATGAGAGCAAGGTGTCTTCTAAAACCCTTAATCGACAAGAAAACAGGAACTTCGCTGCGAGTAATCAAGCTACCTGCTTGGATCGCTTCTTCTTTAGGATACGAATAAAACTTTTCAAGTAGTTCAGTTGGCGCAATGTACACAGGCTTACCTGGCATAACTGCCTTCTTAGGCAACTGTAGTTCGCCCTGGTCAGTCAAGAAGCCCAATATTCTAGCCTTCCCCCAAACCTTACTATCAGCAAGGTCCGATTCGATAATCTTCTTGATTATGTCAAAATTCAGCTCCTTCGTCAAAGCCTGACTTGCCGAAATAACCCGTTCAATCTGAGCCACAACTTCAACATGCTTTGCCTGTCCATCCTGCTCTTCCTCCGAATAAGTCATCAAATACTCCCACCGCGAAGGCATAGCCTCAGGTTTCGATGAAAAGTAAAACTCGCTGGAACTAGCGTCGCCGATTATTATCCCGACTTCTTTAAGGGAACTTAACACGTCTATAACTTCTCCCTCGGATTATTTTCGCCCCGAACAGCTTCTCCATATACGGGACATAAATATTATCCACCGTTTTCTTCTTAAGCCTCACCCTCTCATCAACATTCTTCAACCACAAATTGTGACAGTCCAACCCGCAGTATCCGGTAGCCAAAACCTTTAAAACATTATCTAAACCCACAGACGCTGGTTTATGCCAACCTACATCAATTAGTTTCTGGTCCCAACAGGGAATATCAATTCTGATCGGAGAATCACGTCTGTCAAACAAAACATAGAAAGAAGCAACAGCTGGAAAATCTGGAATTCCAGCAATAACCTGCGCTGCCCCATCCACAAAATCCTCACCTCTCTCTCTAACCGTGTTTGGAAAATTCTTCCTAACGTAACTCTTAGCATCTGACATCGACTCCTCCAATCGCCTAGCCAATCGCGGTGAAGGACCAAGGATCAAAGGCTTAGTGTAGCCCACGGACTCGGCAAAATTCATAACTACCTGATAATCAGACCTAGGGCGAGCCAATTCATCAAAAACCAGCCCGACTTTGTCCAGTTTCTTTTTGTGTTTCCGCTTAAAACGCTCGAATTTTTGCAATCCTTCGGTTGCATTGTCCACAATCTCCATGAAAAGAGGCTTCAACATTCGAGCATCATTATCATCAATTTCCGCTTTCGCCAGTTCCTCCCTAAAAATCAGGTTCAACAAATAATCTCTAAGCGAAGTAGACCGACTCTCCTTCGCAACACCGACCAGAAGGACATTATTATTCCTGCAAAGGTCAAGCAACTCTCGGTAAACTCTGAAGTAATCAACTAGAATCAAACGCTCGTCCTCCACCTTTGATTCAAGCGGAACATGCACAAGCCTGCCGAAAAGCGAACCGTCCATCAAAATCACTCCACAGTCAAGACCACCATTCAGCGCATCTATTGCAACTTGGAACTCGAGCATTTCCATCTTCACTGAAATAAACTCCCGTTCGGCAACCGAGCCGCCTTTAGAGAAGAAGACATCACTCTCGAGCCTTTTCTGCTCAATATTTCTGCAAACCGCCAAAGAGCGGACAACATAAAAAACCCCTCCGGTTGAAAGCAAGTTGGAATAAACACTAGAATCCACGGCCATAACACTTAATTCAGCAGGGATAACCGCAAGTTTAGCAGAATCATTGATTCCAACCCAAAAAGCGGGAAACTCTTTCTTGAAACAGTCCCTTAAAGGATTTGGAGTGCCTTTTAGAACTTTTTCCTCCATCGAATCCTTCTTCCGAATCATGGAAGCAGCAAACTCGTCAAGAAACTCGGGCATAATCCCACCTTAACATTCTCAAATGTATCACTGAAACAAATTATCACTAATTGTGATTTAAGCGTGTTTTTGCTCGAAACCTCAAATGTATGGAGTATTCTTTTTCTCGAAACGTTGTCAAAAAGCCTGCTTTTTCTTCAATTCTGGTTTTGAAATGTATCTTCTCGGCAGCCAAGACTATGTGTTGAGCATGCTTCAAGAACTAAACAGTCAAGACCGAGCAGAAATAGGAAGACAGCAAAAAAGAATATGCGCACACGTTTCCTGAATAGCGTCTCGTATCACATGCCACTCGTCATAAAAAACACTTAGGTTAGAGAGATTTTAGAGTTGGACTTGAACAAATTTGCGAGGCTAGTCAGAATCTGCGGTTTCTTAGTGTGGACGAGTTTATCTTGCTTTGCCCGAAGTTACCAGTTATTGACATATTCTACATTCTTCTCTTTTCGGTAACAGTTTAAACTCGTAGACGATAACGGTTTGTTCAGGGTTCCAGCTTCCACACAGCTTTATCCATTCTATGCGAAACTCTTCTAGACTATTGTAGCCTTCTTTCTCTGCGTCTTCGATGCTTATGTTTCCGAGTTTCTGCCGAAACTTGCGGGTTATCAGTATAAAGCCTACAGCCTCATGTTTACCCAGATACCACCTGTCTCGGAGCGGGTAGACCTTGCCAATCGTCCACGTGCGTCTATGCACTCGACGCGTCTGAGTCTTTTCACCAGCCAAGATTTTTGCTATGAGATTCCGCTTAAACAAGACCATGTTTCTTCAGAGTCTCCTCTTCTTCTACGGTTAACATGTCTTTTTTTATCCGCCACAAGTTCCTCAACACAGTAAGCTTAGCTTGATAGAAGTATCCGCCTTCACGAAGCTCCTTATGGGTTGCGGTTAAGCCTTTAAAATCGTCTCCCATAGTCCGCGCCTGCTCTTCCTGATAGAGCTGCTGGGCTTTCTCCCAGATCAAAGCTCTCACTGATGGCCAGAACTTGCCTTTCTGTTTTGTCATGTGATGCAGCACTCCTTTGTTTCTGTGTTCAAAAAACAGGAATAACTGCTGAAGGTTATGCGGTAGCCGTTGACGAAGGCTTTGAGCGGCATGGCCGTTTTGTGGCTGGTGAACGATTTGCTTTGCCTTGTGTTGCCTACGCTTTTCTTCCTGATTGTGGGCAAGGGAAAAGTTGACGAAGTGTGAGTGCAGAGTCTAGGGTGCTTCGTTTTCACGGGTTTCACCTACTATGAGTGTCTTGCTGCTTATCATAAATTAATCGGCGTCTGTTTCTAAGTGAAAAATAAAGATTAAACTTGCGGATCTCACATGTTGGTGCTTGAAAGTGAATTTCTCATTAAGGCTACAAAATTTCGAAGATTAATTTCCAACTTCAAAGAAGTGAAGACAACGGGGACCAGAAGACGCAGAGACTTTTGACTGTCAGGAATTGCTTTAGTAAATCAGAGGGCAAAGCCTTGGCTGAAGTTCCGACCGATTTGCTCACCTATATCTAGTCAAGGTCTATCTCTTCCGTGAGAAGCTTTAGGGGATCCCAAAAAAACAAAAGCGGATAACATATATTACTGCTCTAACCGTCTCGGACAGTAGGGGTTACTGATAATTTTTCTTAGCAAAAGCCTAGTTAGCTCTAGAATACTCGAAAAAGCTGCTGTAGATTGCAGCAACATAATTAAATACATCTTACTTCAGCTATTAGGAAGAGAAGAGGTGGAGTTTGTGAAAGCTGTTGAGTTGAAGCTTCTTGCTGAACTTATGAAGAACAGCCGGAAAAGCGATCGGGAGTTGTCGAAGGCAATAGGCAGTTCTCAGCCAACCGTCAGCAGGACCCGGCAAAAACTGGAAAAACAAGGAACCATCAAGGAATACACCATGATACCTGACTTCAACAAGCTAGGAATAAGCATCATGGCGTTGACTTTTGCCGCTTGGTCACCCGAAACGCTCAAAGAACATCCTCTAAAGGCGCGCATAGAAAAGGAACTCAAGTTCATTAAAGAACATCCAAACGTTGTTTTTGCGTCTTCAGGGCGCGGCTTAGGAATGGCAAATGTACTTGTAACGGCTCACAAGCACTATTCAGATTATGCCAAGTTCATGACGCAGATCGAGGAACAATGGGCTGGACTATTAAGCAAGCTGGAATCCTTCACTATAAGCTTAAAAGCTGACAAAGTTGTCTTCCCACTTTCAATCAGAAACCTCATGCAATACGTAACAGAAACAGAATAAACAATATATCCGTCTCTCAGACCACGAGTACGCCTATGCTAAACGAATAAGAAGAAACGAAAAACCTGCAAACCAGACAAGACAGACAACTTTTCAAAACTGGTTAGGAATCGGAGAGTGTCTTTATTTTGTTATTGCTCCATACTGGCATTTTAAGGTGCATTTTTCATCAGTTACATTGCTTCTTCTGGCAGCCCATTGGAGCAAAGGCAGGATTGCTTTTCTAAGTTCTTTACCACCTGTTGTCAAAGAGTATTCGACCCGTGGAGGGATTTCGTTAAATGCCTCTTTTTTCACTAGTCCTTCTCTTTCCAAGATCTTCAGTGTATCGGACAATGTTTTGGGACTGATAGTTTCGAGATGTTCCATCAAAGTGTTGAATCGAAGCGTTCCATGGTTTCCCAGTGTATTTATGATCAAAAAGGCCCATTTCTTGCCGATTACGTCTATTATCCCTCTAACTGGACAAACACACATGTGCTCGCTCATTGATTGTTATCACTTTCTTTCAGCATAGCCACTATGACACTATAAACTTGATAGCTTAAATACTTTACTTTTGATAGTAATGCTATGGTGAAAAAGCATGCGTGAATGCCGTTGTGAACCAAATCGTGGACATGCCTATAGCGGGTGTTGCTGCTGTCGCGATGACCATCACGGATTCGGTCATTTCGCTCGGCGTCTTATGACCAAAGCAGAGAAAATAGAAAAACTGGAAAAATACGCGCAGGAATTGAGAAATGAGCTTGCCGCCGTACAGGAACACGTCAAAGGACTTAAGGACATCGAGTAGATAACTAAAGCTTGTACCGACAATAATCCCTCAGTTTTTTGTAAGTATACCGCCTGTTTTCGCCTTCACGTCTTGATTAATGTCATTCTTTCCAATCTAGAAGTCTCTTGTCTCCTTCAATCTTTTTCAAGTCTGTCAAGTCTTGCGTTACTTCCATTGTCCCCAAGTATTTCCCATTCTTGTCTCTAATCGCGAAGTATCTGATGTGAACTAGCCGATTGTTCAGTGTAATCCAAAACTCGGCCACATCCCTTTTGCCTGTCTTAAACGCTTCAACAATCTTGTTCACGATATGAACACTCTTTGGGGGATGGCACAATTCCACTTTTCTTCCAAGAACCGCCTTTGTCCGAACGAAAATCCGCTTTTCAGCTTTGTTGAAATACTTGACCTCGTCATTTGCATCGACAAATGAAATATCGATTGGGAGTGTATCCAAGACACCTTCAACTTCATCTTTTGAAAGAGTGCCAGTCTCAAACTGCAAAACATCCTTAACCGCCACTTCTGCTTTGGACTTTTCAACATCTTCAGTAGGCAATAATGCAGTCGCCTCTGGCGGCGTAAAGCAGCAATAACCAATTTCATCAAATTCCTTCCTAATGTCTGTCCATTCCGGGCTTTTAACTACCTGCAGGGCAGTGGGGAAGAGAATATTGTTTTCTTTGAAAAAGTGGCTTGGGAGAAGGCTGCACAGAGGCTTAGCGACTTCGGCTAGCTGTGTTTTGAAATTTGCGAATTCTATGCTATTCCATTTTTCAGCCAAGTTGTGAAGCTGCTTCTTTTTTTCGCGTATCTGATTGTGTTCCATCCACATTATTGCGGGTGGCTCGGTAATTCCATGCTTTTCCAAGATTGGAAACAGCACATTTTCCTCGCGTAAATAGTGTTTTTCTGCATCTACAAAATCCTTCACTAGAGAGTGCAGTTCGGTCAACGCGTCGCCAACATGAACTATGTCACAGGCTTCCCCGATTAAATTCACAACAACACCAAGCCGTTCGGCTCGCGCCAACATTATTTTATGTTCTTCCATGAGAATGTTTATCGGATGACCGACTGGAATCTGCAACTCTTGATTCTGAACCTGCTCAGCGAAAACTGCAAGATGAACATCACAAAGTTTCTGCAACTCTTCTCTAGGCATGCCTTCATTGACAAGCTCTTGCTCGATCCTTGCAATTTCCTCAGGACTTGTGCTTTCCACAACATTCTTGAATTTGCTCTTAACTTCCTCGGGGGATACGCCTGCGTGTAATTGTCTGATAATCTCCTTCAGTATCTTCTTCTTATCTTCAACCATACTTACACTTCCGCAAACTGAAGTATTATGCCAAGTCTAGAATGATAAAACTTTCTCACCTTCCTCGACTTATCTAGCAAAGTCCATCACATTAGCAGCGTTTATGCCTTCAATCAAATCTTCTTTGGTTAGCCCTCTGGTCAGGGTACATGTACGATATGCCATAACGTCGGTGTCATGGTCAACCAAGTTCATCAACGGTCTTCCAAAGTTATAGTGGTCTTCAAGAGTTTCTGATCCTTTTTTGCTGTGGTTACTGGGTTCCCCTAGGAAAAAGACGTTTGCTTTCGTTCTCACAGCAACGGATTCCAACGCTTTCGCGAGTCTTAAGGCAATCCACATTTTTTCAGCCCCTGAGAGGCGTAGTTGATGATCAGAGTAGGTGTCTCCAAACTCTCATGCACTCTCTTTGATTTTCGTAGCAAGAATTCTGCCTAGCTCAATTATCTTGTTAGCATCTACCTCAGTGGGAGGACCGTTAATCTCGATGGCACCCAGAACTTCCATTTTGGTTGTTCCCAAGACTTCTTGAATTTGTTTAACTGCTCCGCCGCCCCAGCCGTAAGAGCTTAAAATGGCTCCAAACTTTGCGGGTGGGCGCAAGCTTTTGACCAAGTAAGCCGCATAAACAGCTAGTGGGTGTGCACCGCCCAGGACTGTGGGAGCACCTAAGACAATGGCTCTCGAGTCAACCAGATCCTTAGCCACATCAGCAATGTCTGCTACTGTCAAATCATGCAATGCAACTTCGACGCCCTCAGAAGCCATTGTGTCCACCATAAGCTTGACCATTTTATCTGTGCTGCTCCACATAGAAGCATAAACCACAATGGCTTTCTGCCTGGTTTGCCCGTTAACCCATCGACTATAAGCTTCCAGGATCCGTTCAGGGTTTCTGTGGATTGGACCATGACTGGGCGCTATCATCTCTATTTCCAAATTCTTTATCTTCTCCATAGCCTTCAAGCCCATAATGCTGAACGGCATCATTATTTCGCCATAATACCTCTGCGCGTAATCAAGCAACTCATTCACTTCATCGTCGTAAAGTCCACTTGCAACATGCAATCCGAAAAAGTCGCACGGAAACAGAATCTTATTGTCTTGAACATATGTGAACATGGTTTCAGGCCAGTGAAGCATCGGGGCCTCAATGAATCGAAGTGTTTTGCCGCCAAGATCGATAGAGTCGCCGTCGACAACAACCTTAACCCTGTTTTCGGGCACCTTATAGTAGATTTTCGCCATTTTTGCACCTTTGCCTGTAGCTACCACTACTGCTTTCTTATTTATTGACAGAATGTATGGAATGGAGCCAGCGTGATCAGGTTCTGCATGGTTCATTATGACATAATCAATGTCTGCTGGCTCGGTGATCTTGCCTATTTTTTCTTCAAGTTCTTTCTCAAATCCTGGATTAACCGTATCTACTAGGGCCTTCTTTTCCGAGCTGATAACTAGGTACGAATTATAGCTTGTTCCTTTTGGAAGCGGAATCAAAGCGTCAAACAATCTGCGGTTCCAGTCTCTGACGCCCACCCAGTAGATCCCTTCGGAGATTTCAGCTGTGTGTCGCCAACTCATGTTTTTCACCATCAAATGCTATTACAATTGTAATAAAGCATATTTATGCCTTTCTACACACTACAAGTTAGAAGGAACATAAAATGCTACTCCCTTGCGAGATTGCAGTAAAATGTGTCTTGCCTACAGTACGAGCCCTACTAGCAAAAGAATTAATGACCACACATTCTCTGAAACAAGAAACAACAGCCAAACTTCTCGGAGTTAGTCAGCCGGCCATAAGTCTATATCACAGAAAACTGCGCGGAAAAGCACTCAACCTAGATAATGACCCAGACGTTTCAAGAGTTATAGAAAACCTAACAACTGCCTTGGCAAAAAACAGCTTATCCCACAAAGATTTTATTCTGATGTTCTGTGAAATTTGCAAAATAGTACGAGCTAAGGGATTACTCTGCGAACTGCACAAAACTTTCGACCCGTCAATCGATATTGAAAAATGTGAACTATGCATGGCAACTAACGCAATGAAATGTATATAGAGATTAGGACTTTTCGAACTAGCAAAATAACATAAGGAAAATGGGCTTCAAAATGAGCTTCATGAGGCGAGTCCACATGTACCCTAGAAAGTTCAACCAAAAGTCCAGACCGACATAAAGTCGCAATGGACATCGCTTGTATCGCAGTGTCGACCAGACAGCAAAGACAGTAATGAACAAGATCATAATGCACATCGTAATTCAAATAGCAACGTGTCCACTCGTAACTTAGATCTAGGAAAGACTAGTTCGGAAGATTCTGGAAATCTGTTTTTTCAGCAAATATTTCTTAGCTAATGTCGATGCTGTCTTTATAATGCAGAATGTCAAAACACTGTATTGAGGAATAGGTGATTTGGGATATTTGATGGCTTGGAAGATCTTGGAAGAAATTGTTGTAGATTTTCGAAAGAAAGGATTAAGCATCCCTATTGAGATTATGAATGATTTGAAAGCTGCAAAAACAATGATAAAAATCTTAAAAGCAGATTCAGGTCATGGGGAGAACTTGCAGAAAATTGAACAGTATCTCGAAGCTGTAGAAGTTTACCTCATTTCCAATGGGCAGGAAGTTTTTGGAGCTCATCAAGTAGACATTTGGCTTGAGCGGTTAAGTGAGGCGCGCAAACGAACTGATGAAGATGATGAGGAAAAGGAGATGAGGTTCATTTCGGGGGTTCCCAGAGAGCAAAAATGGATTCTTGTCAGGCCTTCAGACGAGTTGCCTGTTGGGAAGCTAGAAGCTCTGGCCGAGGAGTCAAGTCTTTCATATACTTTTCGAGACGACGGCTCCTTTATTGTGTACGGCAAGGATGAACACGTAAAAGCCTTTGTCAAGAAGATGACTACAAAATACGGGTTGGAAACGGAAAGGTAGCGTTAAAAAGTGCATAACTGTTAAAACTTCCATGACGCAAATGTTTTTTATACGAATGTAGTAAAGTGTTTGAACTGGTAGAGAATACGCTTCCAAGAGGGCGCACATTGAATGCCCTACATTAAGAAGATTGAGCTTAAAGGTTTCAAATCATTCGGACCGCAAACTGTTAAGGTAGTCCTAGATGAAGGTTTCACAGCTATAACAGGTCCAAATGGAAGCGGAAAAACAAACATTTTGGATGCTTTCTTGTTTGCATTGGGTGAATTAAGCACTAGACGACTGCGTGCAGAAACTGCGGCTAAACTAATTTTTCACGGATCAGAAAAAGCTGGGTTAGAAAAGGCGAAAATAGCCAAGGTGATAATTCAGTTTGATAATATAGATGGTCGCATGCCTGTTGATACAGCTACGGTCACCATTTCCCGCGAAGTTCACCGTAATGGCCAGAGCGTATATAGGCTCAATGGCAGAAGAATCTCAAGAATGCATAACTTGGAAATTCTTTCCATGGCGGGCATAAGTAGCACAAGCCAAAATATAATCTTGCAAGGCACTATAACACGCTTAACGGACATCTCACCCATGGAACGCAGAAAGATTATTGAAGATCTTGTCGGAATCGGGCAATATGATGCTGAAAAAGCCGAAGCTGAGGAAAAACTACGTGTGGCCGATATTTCAACACGTACAGCCATGGGGAGAATAGACGAAGTCCAAAAAAGGCTTGATGACCTCGAAAGAGAACGCAATGAACTTTTGAGGACGAACTTCATCCACGACGAAATAAGAAAATTTGAAACCATCAAAATCTCCCATAATGCAATTCAACTCCAAAAAAAGACAGGAGAAAATTCGTTACAAGCAGACAGAATAAGAAGCAGAGTTGAAAAATTAAGGGCACTACGCGATGGACAGCGCTCAAAAAGAAGAGAAATTGAAGGTGAATGGCGAAAACTAAGCTCAGAAATCGTGGAGGAAGGCGGCTCGCAAGTACTGAAAGTTCAGATTCGCATTGGTGAACTAAGATCAAAATTGACAGAATCCACGACCAAAATAAGTTCAGGCAAGATAAGTCTTGAAGGACTAAGACGTATCAGAGAAAACAATGCTCAGCAATATGAGTCTATTAGAAAAGAAATCCGTGAGAACCGTACAAAAATCAAACGTTCCAAAAACGAGCATGAAGCAATTTCCAAGCAGATAAGCGAAAGACAGGCTGAACACGATGCCCTTGCACAAGAAGCAGCACGACTCTGGGAAAACCTCGGAGAAAACAGCAAAAAAATTCGCGAAATTGAGCTAGCTCTCGATAGCAATTACAAGAGACTTACCCTCTTAAGATCTGAATACACAAAAAGCCAGACAACCATCAAAACATGCAATCGACGATTGAAAGATTTAGACGAACGCAAAGGAAGATTTGCTATAACTCTTGGTGAACTTGAGAAGTCATATTTTGAACTTGAAAAAGTGCAGAAAGAACAAAAAACTCAACTGAAGAATTTGGAGCGAAATCTTGAACGAAGAACGCTACAGAGAGAAGCCATAGAAAAAGAGATAGCTGAAGCAGGAAAAATAGCTGATTCTGCACGTGAAGCAGTCATAGAATTCGTGACCCAAAGAGAACTTGCCGAAACTGTGGCTGCGGAAGAAAAAGCTCTAAGAAGCATAGAAGAACTGGGTGATTTAGGCGTTATTGCAGGCGTTTACGGCAGACTACGAAATCTGGTCAAGATAGATAAAACGTATCAACAGGCCATCGAGGCAGCAGCAATAGGATGGCTTGACGCTATAGTGGTGAAAAATTTTGACGCAGCTTTCACATGCACCGAAACATTGAGAAAAATGAAACTCGGAAGAATAAAAATAGTCCCGCTTGAAGGAACAATAACAGCGAAACCCTTGAAAATTCCAGAAAAAGAAGGCGTCAACGGCGCGGCACCAGCATTCCTGAAGTACGATAAACTTTATGAAACGGCTATTCACTTCGTTTTCGGCGATACACTAGTCGTTTCAGATGACAAAACAGCTTTCACCTTGTCAAATGAAGGGCATCGTATCGTTACTGTTAACGGCGACTTGTACGAAGCAGGCGGCGCCTTTGAAAGTGGATATTATCGTGCCCCAATAGATTTCTCAGCCATTATTCCAAGCGACGCAGCCATCAAAAGTCTAGATGAAGCCGTCAATGCACTTCAACAGCATCTCTCAAGAAGGGGCGAGGACATTACAAGTTTTGAAGATGAAATAGATCGAAGTCGCGTTGAAATTGCACGCTTGTCAGACGCTATCGCTACTCTCGACAGAGAGTTGATTCGAGTTAAGAGGAACACAAAAAGAACAAAAGCTAACATGAAACGCGTAGAAAACCACATTGGAAAGTTAGAGAAGGAAATTGAAAGTGAAAAATCTCAGATGTGGATTCACAGAGCAGAAAGGAACTCCAGACAAAAGGGAATTCGAAAACTCCAGATCGAACTGGCAGCGCTCAGACGAAAGACAGACCCTGGCAACATCCAAGAGATGGAAGTTAAACGGGAGAGACTTGCTGAAGAAATAATCATTTCAAGACAGAGACTTGGCACGTTTCAAACAGAGATTTCGACCCTCCAGTCTCAGTACGATAATGTACTAAGAGTCGGATATCAAAACTCAAAAATCCAGCTTGGCAAAGTTGAACAACAACTTAAGAAAGTAGAAAAAGATGTAGAAGAAGCACTCCAGCAAAGAGAACTGCTAAAACAAGAAATAGCGGAACTGGAAAAAAGTCGAATCGAGCTTTCTAAGAGCGTTTTTTCCGCAAGAGAAGAAGCAAAGAAATTCACCGGTCAAATAGATAACATAGATAATGAACTCCGCAAACTTGACGTGGAATATGAACAAACTGATCGTTTGTTAAACCAGATGCAGTTAAACATTCAAACTTCCCTATTACAGCTTGAACAGTATAGAAGCCAGCTTAGACAAGCTGGTTATGACCAGCCAGTTGAAGCCACGTTGAAACAGGTTGAAGACGCTGAAACAACAGTCAAAATGATGCAATATGAACTTGAAAGAATAGGCGCAGTAAACCAGCTCGCCCTTTCGCATTATGCTGAACAAAATTCACGCTATAAAGAATTATCAATAAGAATGAATGAGCTGGAAAGAGAAAAACAAGCTATTGTTCAATTTATGGATGAGATCGAGCAGAAAAAACGAAGAGTGTTCGTAGATGCCTTCGAAAAAATAAGTCACAATCTGCAAAAATATTTCTCTAAACTCACTGGGGGAGGAACCGCCACATTGAAACTGGAGAATGCGGATGAACCGTTCTCGGGCGGAATAGACATGATAGTCCAGTTTCCTAACAAACCGTCAATAGTTGTGAGTGGCGCTAGCGGCGGTGAGCGTTCCGTAGCTGCAGTAGCCTTCCTATTTGCTCTGAAAGAATTTACTCCCGCCTCTTTCTACATTCTAGATGAGATAGATGCACATCTTGATGCTTTTCATGTTTCAAAACTAGCTGACCTCCTCCTAGTAGAATCTGAAAAAACTCAGTTCATAGCTATTACATTAAAGCCTGAGATGGTAAACAAAGCCCAGAAAGTTTATGGAGTTTATGGACGGAACGGAGTCTCAAACGTTATCGCTGCAAATCTTCTAGAGGTGCCAAGCTGATGGTCTCCACATCCATCAAGAAACCGTTCTATTTGCGCCCTCCACTGAACATTCTTTTTGAATTCCGTAAGCTTGAAAAGCTTTCTCCATGGAACATCAACATTGCATATTTGTTAACCTCGTTTCTTCAGCAAATGGAAACATCTGGACAAATAGATTTCAGAGCATCCGGCGTAGCGTTAGATTCTTCAGCCCTCATATACTTGATGAAGTCAAAATTGTTGTTGAAACTTGAGGAACCACCGCAGCCCTCGAAGCCACCGCAAGATTTCATTCCGCCTCCACTATTTCTGCCTTTAAGACATGAGCTAACGTCAACAACTATTAGCAATTTGCTTGCAGTGTTAGATGATGTTTTAAAAGGCGAAAAATTGGTTAAACTCACAAAACCTGCAGAAGAACCCATTCTGCCTACTCCTTCTGAGATTTTGCCACAACTTGATTTGTATTTAATGGAAATTGAAGCGTTAATGGAGAGGCTTCACGATACACTTTTGCAGCGAGTGAAAGGCGCAGGAATAATCGAGTTTTCAAGTTTAATTAAGGGAATGATGCGGCTTGAAGCTATCCGCATATTTATCCTTCTCCTTTTTTTGGCACAAGATGGAAGAGCAGACTTGTGGCAAAATGAAGAATCAGATGAGATATTCATAACAGTTGGAGATCTAAAACTTGCAGAAAACGGAAAAATTAGCAATTGACCTAAACGCGAAAGATAAGCAAGCTGCAGAAAAGCCGCAGCAGCTGGTCTTAGTAGAGGCCGCGTTATATGTTGCCGGCCGCCCACTTGACGTAAACGAATTATGTTCAGTTCTAAAAACCCGCTCAAAAAACAAAATCAGAAAACTCGTCAAAAAACTCGTTCAAGAATATGCTGGTAGACATACTTCTCTTGAAATTCTAGAGTTGAAAGATGAAAGATACGTTTTGCAGTTGAAAAGCGATTTTACACCTCTCGTTAAAAAACTTGTCAATCGACCGCTACTCTCTACGGGACCATTGAAAACGCTTTCATACATAGCCTACAGACAGCCGGTATCCCAGAAGAGAGTTATTGAAGTTCGGGGCCATCATGCTTATGGACATATTAAACTGCTGAAAGAAATGGGGTTGATTTCAGGCGAACGAAGTGGACGCTCATCAATCCTTAAAACAACCGAATACTTTGCAGATTATTTTGCCTTTAGCCATGATACGACCACCATGAAAAAAGAATTGAAAAATGTTTTTGAGTACTCCTTCAAACGAGAAAGAATTTAGCAAAACGGATAGGTTTATATTCAGAACAATTGATGGTAAAGGACGCAAAAATTAACGGTTTGGAGGAACTGAAAAGGTGTCAGTTTGGCATGGTGACCTGCGTAAGAAAAAATCATCGTCAGGCAGAAGGAGACCAGACAGGAAAAAGAGAAAATTTGAGAAAGGCTCATTTCCAGTTGAAACCATCTTGGGCGAATCAAAAATCAAAGTTGCCCGTGGAAAAGGTGGAAATCTCAAACGCAAAATCCTAAGCACAAAACATGTGTGTGTGATTGATCCGCAAAGTGGAAAAACAGAAAAAACCGAAATCACACGTGTTGTCAAAAATCCGGCAAACGTCGATTATGACCGAAGAGGCGTGATAACCAAAGGCGCCATAGTTGAGACTTCGTTAGGTCTGGCACGGATTACTGCGCGTCCAGGACAAAACGGAGTTCTGAATGCCATTTTAGTTAGTGAAGAGAAAAAAAGCTAAACCTTGCTATGTTGTCTCAGAAGCTGGAGCGCTTCGAATCTTCATCAATTGCTTCGCAATGTTTCGGACTATACTGTTTTTAGGTTCCTTCTTTTTCACAAGAAGCATGCCTGTTTTTGTACATGGTGTTTGCGGATAAGCTGCATCAAGTGCTAGTTCGTAGTTTAGACGGAGTTTCTCTATGGCCTCTTTTATTTCTGTGATTTTTGGAATAGGCACTGCAATGTCTTTCGGAACTCGCCTTCCTTCCTTTCTTGTTTTTGTTGAATCGAAGTAGGCTGGCCATATGATAATCTTATCTTGTGGTCGCATGTTTTCTTGCCTCTTGATTATTTGTGGCTATAGTGTGCTGTAAGTATTTTGCTAACGTTTTCAATTCTTACGAAGCCAAACCGTTCAAACTGTATTATAACGTTAGGCTTTAACTGTTTACACACACTTTCAGCAATTCCTTGTGCTATTGACGCGTCTGGCATGACAACTTGGCAAGGCATGCCGTTTCCAACGGGTATCCATTGGATTAGTTGTGCCTTTGCTTTTTTTGCGTCCTCATAGGATTCGCTGACAAAAGTGGCGTCTGCAAAATGTGTTGTTTTTTCTTCGATTCTTATGTTAAACAACTCCATCAGACGGATTATGCTTCCAGTTTCTGAAGCGTTCACGTCTTTGTTGGACACCCAGAAAGTCGTAGAATTGTCTTCGCCTTTGGGTTGTATCAAATATTCTCTAACGCTTCTTTCAGGGTGTTCGGGGTGTGAATGAAGTCGCGCAGTCATTTCTTCCGGAATTCCTTTGACGGTCAATTCTACAGGGTCTTGTACGAAGAAGTATCTGTCAGCTGTCGGATCTAGGATTTTGCGGTTGTAAGCATACAGGTTTTCCCAGCTCAAAATAACATCTTGAGTTTTAGGTCCAACATCAATAACCATTTTCTTAATTGCTTCAGGTGTTATTCCTCTTTTTCTCAAGGCAGCAAAGGTGGCGAGTCGGGGGTCATCCCAATCTTTAAACAGTCCTTCTCTCAATCCTTGAACGATTCTTGACTTGCTTAGGGTTGCGCCTGTAATTTTAAGCCGGCCATAGTGGATGGCTTCTGGATACTTCCACCCTAAATGCTTGTACATAAACTCTTGTCTGACCTGATTTGTCAAATGTTCTTTTCCTCTAATTATGTGAGTTATGTCCATCAAATGGTCGTCTACGCCACATGCAAGATTGTATAGAGGCCAAACGTGATATTTGCTACCAACTCTTGGGTGAGGGAAAATCTTTGCATCAATAACCCGAGCAGCTGGCCAGTCTCGAACGGCTGGATTTGGATGGCTCAGATAGGTTTTCACCCGAAGCACGGCTTCGCCTTCCTTATAATTGCCTTCAATCATGCGCTGCCATCTTCCAAGCTGTTCTTCGCGGGAAAGACTACGGCATTCACAGGGTGTGCTGGCTAAGATCTTCCTCCGAAAAAGTTCAGTCTGGCATGTACAAACGTAGGCATCATTACCCTCCAATAATTTTCTGGCATATTCGTAGTAAATTGGAATCCTGTCGCTCTGAATGTACTCTTCATTTGGCGTACAGCCAAGCCAAACCAAATCTTCACGGATGTCGTCGTAAAACCTCAGCACGGGTTTTTTGGTTTTCGGATCTGTATCTTCAAATCGTAGAATGAATTTTCCATTATGTACGTGAGCATACTCGTAGCAGAGGATTATGGCTCTGGCGGAACCCAGATGCAAGACGCAGTCAGGGTTCGGAGAAAATCGTGTGACAATCTGGGCATATTTGTCCGCGTTAGGCAAAGGTGGAAGCCGCTTCTTTCCCTCAACTTTTTCTTTCACGAAAGTTTCAGGCCACTCTTCTTCAACAATGCATTTTTGCTCGTTGAATGAGATGCTATTTACTTCGCGAACGACAATGCTAATGAGTGTAGATAGTTCCTTTACTTTTTCTCTTAAATCTGGTCTTTCGCCTAGTATTTTTCCTAGGACCGCACCTGCTTGAGCCTTGCCATCATGTTTAACAGCATTCAGCAAAGCAATTTTTCGAATAGCCTCTCTGAGGTTGGCGACTTCAATGGTCAAAGGTTTTGCACTTCTATCTAGATTTTTCTTTCAATCAAGAATTCTGTGAAAGCTTTTAACTTTTCTTTCCCATCAACCGAGAATAAGTGTATCTCAAGTTCTTCCCAGACTTTTTCAACCATTGTTCTTGCAAATTGCCTAACGTATTCTATTGAATCATACTTTTGCATTATTGCGATAGCTTCATCTCTGAGCTTTTGTTCTGAAGTGTGCATGTCAAGAATTTCGACCAGTCTCTTCCTGTCTTGTGTGTTGGCTATGTTAAGCGTGTGGATGACTATTAAACTCCGCTTTCCCTCAGTTATATCATGTCCACGTACGCCTTTCCTTTTCTCAAATTCCTCACTAGTCAAATCAAGCACATCATCCTGCATCTGAAAAGCCACACCGATACTCTCAGCAAAACACCCGAGTTTCTTAACTAACGCTGTATCTGCATCCGCCAAAACTGCTGCCATTCTTGCAGACATTCTTGCCAGAGTTCCAGTTTTGTACGCACACATTTGCAGATAATCCTTTTCACCTATCTTGTCAGCATTGTCCAATCCTTTATGCCATGCGATATCCATTGCTTGACCAAGGCTTAGGTTAATCATTTCTTGGACGTAAATCTCATATATTTCAAGCAACTTGTCAATCGAGACTTTTTTCCTATTTTCCAGTAGCGGTAGGAGTGGCAGATAGTACATGGCGTTTCCAGCGTTTACAGCTATGTCTACACCATAGAGTTTGTACGTGCAAGGCTTGCCTCTTCGAAGTTCAGATGCGTCTTCAAGATCATCTACCATTAGAGTTCCATTATGTACCACCTCAGGGATTATGGCAAAATCAACAAAATCATCCGAGTTTTTGCCTAACGCTTCACAGATCAACAGGAAAAGAGTTGGTCGCCATCGTTTCCCTCCTCTATCCAGAAACTCCCAAATAGGCTCTGCAATTGCCTTATTCAGCGTTTCCAAGTTATACGCATAGCTCGGTGGACTGGCTCTAAAAACAATTGCATCTTCAGAGAAATTTCTAGGTATGTACTTCTCTATAGCCTCTTCTATTAGAGCCATCTTTTCTTCAATATGCCTGGACCCGCTCAAGGCTAAACTCTCCCTCTTCTCGCATAATTTTCAACATCAAACCCCCGCATTCTGAGCCATTCAGCTGTTTTGCCTATAACCACCAATGGAGTTTTTTGTATATCTTGCACACATTCTGTTCCTATGAGAAACATTGTGTTCCTCATCGTATCGATCAGCAAGGAGAGTAAAGCCTTTGTCTCCTTTACTCCTTTGACTGACGTTTGTAATACTGGTTGGGAAAAACTTGTCAGGCTTGCTCCTAAAGCCAAAGCCTTAGTCGCGTCTATTCCATCCCGTATTCCGCCTGAAGCAACAACCGGGATTTTCACTGTCTGTGAGACTTCAATAATGCTCACTGCTGTGGGGATACCCCAATCCCAAAAAGCGTTGCCCAGACTGCGTTGAAAACTCTTTCTTATCCCGTTTGCTCGATAATATTCAACCGCCGCCCAGCTTGTGCCACCTGACCCGCTCACATCGATGCCTCTCACACCTGCCACCTCGAGTTTCTTCGCCTCTTCTGCAGATATACCTGCACCAGCTTCTTTCGCAATCACAGGCTTATCCAGTTCGCCTGCGATTTCCCCTATGCGTTCCAATATTCCTTTGAAGTTTGTCTGACCTTCAGGCTGAATGCCCTCTTGTAGTGGGTTCAAGTGTATTGCAATGGCGTCTGCATCAATCATCTTCAAGGCCTTCTTTACTTCTTTCAGACCATAACCGTTGACCAGTTGAATGCCGCCAATGTTTGCTATTAGAAAGGCTGTTGGAGCCTTTTTTCTCGCTATAGCGAAGGTTTGTTCAAGCCTCTTATCTTCTATTGCTGCTCTTTGGCTTCCCACCCCCATTCCCAAGCCTAACTCTTGCACAGCTTCAGCTATGACCGCGTTAATCTTGGTCGCTTCTTCTGTCCCTCCAGTTATGGCACCCACAATTAGGGGAGCTGAAAACCTGTGGTTGAAAATAGTTGTGGATAAGTCAATTTCTTGTTTGTTGATTTCAGGCAGTGTCTTGTGAACTAGGCAAACGTCTTCGAAACCTGTTGTTGCTTTTCTAGCTTGGACATCTTGATTTAAGGATATTTTGATGTGGTCAGCCTTGCGTTTTCTTGTTTCTTTGGTCAACTCTTCATCCCTTCTCTATTAACGTGCCTTCCACTTTTTCTCTTCTCAAAGTCATGTAAACATAATTCGGCTTTGTAGCATTGACAAGGGTCACAGAGATTCCATGCTCTAAAGCTGGCAAGAGCTCGGACATCTTACCGTACATGCCACCTGTAACGTCGCATGCGGTTGACTTGCCAAGTTTACTCTGAAACTTCCGCACATCCTCAAGCGTTAGACGTACGAATATTTTTGCGTTTTTCTCTATTTTTGGATCTGCGTCGTACACCCCGTCAACGTCAATGCCCATTATGATTCGTTCAGCGTTGAATTTTATAGCGAGGGCTGATACAAGTTGGTCACCTGATAGGATAGTAAAACCTAGTTTTGTATCTAGCACCGCGTCGCCATAGAGAACGGGCGAGAATCCTGCAGTCAACAGCATTTTCAGGGGCATATTATCGAAATCTTTGATTCTACCATTTTCAGTTGTTATGCAAGATGACGGTGATATGCTTACGGCTGGAACCTTATGCAAAATCAAAGAATCCATAACAAGACCGTTTAGCACTTTCATGAGATGATGTGTTTCAGCAAAACCTATCAGTTGACTTGGATGTTTCAATCCCTCTTTGATAGCGTTTCTGTCTGCTACAGGATGACCAAAACTTCCGCCGCCATGAACGATTATCAGTCCTTTAACCCCAGCTTTTTGAGTTTCATCTGCTAGACGATCGATTACTTGTGTTCGAGCCACTAGCTCTCCATTCTTATCAGTAATGACAGAACCACCAATTTTCAGGACTGTGGTTCTAACTTGGTTCAAGTCTAGCACCTTCATCAGTTTTTCTGGCTATGAATGGTCGCCCTCCTGCTCTTTGGATAGCTTCTATAACTTGTTGAAGCTTCTCGTCTTTTGTCAGGGCTATCATGCATCCGCCTCCACCAGCGCCGGTCAGTTTTGCGCCCAGTGCTCCTGCTTTACGAGCTGCATTTGTAAGCCATTCCAAAGACTCGTCAGACACTCCAATTCCATAAAGCAAAGCATGATTTATATCCATTAACGTACCCAGAGTTTCCAAATCGTTTTCCTTGAGCGCATCTATGGCTCTCAATACAATTTCACGAGCAGCTTTCATCATAGGTTCAATAACCCGCGGATATTTATCCGCCAAACCTCGAACCCTTTCAACCTGAACCCTTGTGAACCTACCAACACCCGTATCTCCAATAACCAGTTGAATGTCTGTTTCAACATCTAAGGGCTTAAACCCAGTATCCATTTGAAAAAGCAGTGTTCCGCCAAAAGTCGAAACTGCAGGGTCCACCCCAGAAGGAGTACCATGAACCATCTTTTCAGCATCATATGCTATGCGAAAAACATCTTCTTTTGATAATTTCACATCCAATAGCGCACCTATCGCCGTTGCTGAAGCCACAACCACGGCGGCTGAAGAACCCAGTCCAGCACCCACAGGAACTGTAGAGTTGATTTCAATGTTCAGACCTACGTTTTCTCCATACTTTTCCAGAACCTTTTCCATGGCTTTCTTGACCGGTTCAAACTTTGTTTTTGCTTCTTTCGCGTTACCATATTCAACCTCAAAGATGTCTTGTTCAAAATACCCGGCAAGGTTTAGATTAAGCGAAGAAACATGAAGCCTATTATCGTCTCGCTTTTCAACTCTTGCGTATGCTCTCTGATCTATAGCTAAAACTATAGCTGGTTCGCCATAGACGACAAAATGCTCTCCGAAGAGTATTACTTTCGCAGGTGCTGAGGCAACAACCCGCATTCTACACCACTATTTCGTGAAACACACGGCGGCATACCCTACGACACTCGAGTAGTCACCAATTATATCTCCACTAGTCTTATAGCATAATAATCTTGCCTCTTTCCCACCCATACTCTTTGCAGCCGTAATCAAGGCTGCTATAGGACCATAGCCGCAAGCACTAATACGACGTGTCTCAATTGTTGAACAAAATCCATCTTCATCCATCGCCTCTATTGCCTTAAGGGCTAACATATCATTTGTTTCAGCGCTTCTCTGCAATTCATAATGAGTCAAGTCAGAAGAAGCCATAACAACTGCATTCTTGCCAGTTAGGACCTTAGCCACTGCCGACCCAACCTCTTTAGCTGACAATAAGTCCTGCATTAGAAAGCAGATTGGCACGATTTTGAAATGAGAACCGTAAAGATACTGGAGAAACGGTAGCTGAACCTCGATTGAATGTTCAAAACTGTGAGCAGATTCGTCAACATCCACTATTCGCGATTCCTTCACAATCCCGTTGGCTATTTCACTGTCCACTTCCACATCGCCCAATGGTGTCCGCCAGAAGCCTTCATTCATAGCAGCCAAAGCACTACCATAACCTGTATGGTTAGGTCCAAGGATAACCAGAACTTCAGGTTTGCCGTCTAAAGCAAGTTCATGGTATGCATGAGCAGCTATGGGACCGGAATACATGTAACCGGCATGAGGACAAACCAAACCTATTATCTGACGGGAGCCCGTTTCGGCTGCTTTCGGGATTTTTCCAGGTCCAAGTTTGTGAAGAAAACATTGTTCTATCTGTTTCTTTAGTGATTGGGCGTTTCTTTCGTAGAAGGCTCCGGCTTGGGTTGGAAGCCGAACCTTTGCCATCTCTGCTAGATTTCCTCCTCTTCTCTCGAGATTTTCGCCTCAAAATCGTCAATTGTCAGAGGCAAATCCTTGTCTAATGGAAGCTCTCCTCTTTCTCTCAGCACCTGTCTTGCCAAAAGCCAATAGATAACGGCTAAGGCACGTCTGCCCTTGTTATTCGTCGGTATCACTAAGTCCACGTCAATAAACTCGTTGTCCGTGCTGCACAAAGCCACTACAGGAATTCCTATCGCAGTAGCCTCTTTAACCGCTTGAGCATCAGCTCTCGGATCTGAAACTATCAACACTTCGGGCTCAATGCGATCTGGATACAATGGATTAGACAAAAGCCCGGGGGTGAACCGACCAATTACTGGAATTGCCCTATTGACTTCGCAGAATTGCTTAATTGGTTCTTGTGCGTAAAGTCTGGCTGCTGCGGCAACAATTTTTGATGGTTCAAATCGTGCAAGGAATTTGGCAGCTACTCTTATTCGGTCATCCGTTTTCTTAACGTCTAAAACAAACAAACCGTCTGGTCTGACGCGGTATATGAATTGTTCCATGTCGCCTGTTTTCATTCTTGTTCCAATGTGTATTCCCGCGGATAATAGGGTGTCACGCGGAAGCAACAATCCTTCTTCTATTGGAACTGTCGTCTCAGCTTCTTTTTCCTCTCTAATCTCTATTTTTTCATGCACTTCGTCTTTAGGCTCTTCATCACTTGACAAATTTTCATACTCCTACATTTTGAGGTCAGCCATTTTTGCTCTATCTCCCAAAAACTCTTCGATTCTCAGTAACTCGTTTATCTTTGCAATTCGTGCGCCTTCAACAATTCCTGTTTTAACTATAGGACATTTAAGAGCCAAAGCTAGGTGCGCAATGTGCCAGTCGCACGTGTCGCCTGAACGATGAGACATTACAGGCACATATCCATTTTTTCGCGCCATTTCCACTGTTTCAGCAGCATCTGTTAGGGTACCAATCTGGTTCACCTTTATTATGATAGAGTTTGCAGCTTGCATTTTTATTCCACGGTTCAGTCTTTCAATGTTCGTCGTGAAAAGATCATCACCGCACACTAAACAGTTTTTGGCTTTTTTGGTGAGTTCTGTGAAATTCTTGAAGTCTTCCTCCTGAAAGGCATCCTCAACGTAAGCAAGATGATATTTCTTAACCAGCCCCAGAATGAAGTCCAATTGCTCACCTGGGCTACGTTTCTTTTTTTCTCTTTCGTAAATGTAGTTTTTCTCTTTGTTGTGCCAAAGTGAAGATGCTGCGATGTCAATACCTAAGCTGCATTCAAAACCTAACTCGCTGCCAACTTCTTCACATATATCAGCCAAGACTTCAAATGCTTCGGAATCTCCGATGTTAGCAATCCATGCTCCTTCGTCACTTTTGCCACCGCTAAAAAGCTCATCTCTTTTTCTTAATGCTTCACCGACTTTCATGTGAACAATCGTGTTAGCCATAGCAGCCTCCAAAAAGGATTCGGCACCTGTAGGAAGGACCAAAAACTCTTGTATGTCTGGAGACTTCCCACGCGTATGTTGTCCACCGCTTATCACGTTTCCAAGCGGATAAGGAAGCTCACGTGCCATACGTCCGCCCAAATATTGAAATAAAAGGGCACCATAGGAGTTTGCAGCTGCTTCAGCTGTAGCCAGAGAAACTGCAAATGCGGTGTTTCCTCCTATTACCTTAAAATCCTTTGTGCCATCTATCTCATGTAGAACACTGTCAATTTCTTCATGAAAATCAGCATTCAACCCAATTATTTCAGGCGCTACAAGCTCTTCAACTTTCTTCAACGCTTGATCTACGCTACCTAGCGGATAATATACTACCTCGGCTTTGCCACGACTTTTTCCAGCAGGAGCAGAGGCTCTTCCAAAACCCGCGGTCGTTACAACGTCAACTTCTATGGTTTCTTCACCGCGATTATTGAAAACCTTTCTTGCAGCGACATCCTCAATGATTGTTGACATGGCTTCTCTCCTATTCATCTAGCTGTAGTTCCTAGCCTCTTTTCGTTTTTCAGCCTCTTCATAGAAGCGTAGAACCTCATCGATGATTTCTGCATGTGAAAGTAACATACGCCTGCAACAGTACCGTTTAACTTCTAAGCTGTCCAAAATGTCCCCTGCATTTTCCCCGGCTTTAACCCTCGTGGCGAACTCCTCCCATTTGTCTCCAATCATTCTGCCACAAGTGAAACATCTCACAGGGATTATCATCCAAACAAACCTTCTTTATCTATAGCTCTTCTGTTCTTTGGCCCTTGCCCCTGGACCTCCAAACTTCTTGGTTTCCTTTCTTCGGGCATCTCCAACGATCATCGCACGGTCATATTCAGCAAATGTTGAGCGCAAATGGGCACTTTTCGTCCACTTTAATAAAACGTTTGCAATAGCCATTCGAGCCGCTTCCGCTTGTCCCATATAGCCTCCCCCCGAGACGTTTATGTCCATGTCCAACTGCTTCCAAATGCTGTCACCTGCTTGGATTAGGGGCTCCATGATTTTCTCTCGCGACACCTCGGGTTCCAAAATCTCCAGAGGGATTCTGTTTATGCGTATTTTCCCACTTCCGGGTTTAGCAACAGCACGCGCTACAGCTGTTTTTCGTTTCCCACTAACAACCAAAACTTTTTTGGCCGGCATAATTATACTCCTGGATTCCACCCAATTTCTTCTGCAAATTCTGCAATCGTAAAGTAGGGACACGATAACTTTTTAACTTGAGCATTTGGAAGCGTTTCCATTTCTCGCTCTTTCAAATCATCAGGCACAGCCATATACACTTTGAGCCGTTTGTATGCTTGTTTACCTTTTGGTTGTTTATATGGAAGCATGCCCCTTACAGTCCTTCTAACGATCCTGTCAGGTCTTCTGTAATGAAAGGGCCCCATTCTAGGATGCCCTACTCTAAGAAATTCCTTGGCATCTGAAAGCTTGGCTCTCTTCTTTCCAGAAAGTGCAGCTTTTTCAGCGTTAACGATTATTATTTCTTCACCGTTCAATAATCGTTTGGCAACGTAAGTTGCCATTCTTCCCAGAAGAAGACCCTCCGCATTTATTACAGTGGCTTGTTTAATTGTTGTCTGCATTTTCTCACCCGATTATCTTGATTTTGGATCCTTTTGGATTCTTTTCGGCTAAGTCTGGAAATGATAAACATTTGCCTCTGGCAACTCTTATCTTCTCTTTTGCTTTTTCTGAGAAAGCAAAGGCTGCCACGGATATTGGATGGTTTATTTCGCCTGTACCCAACACTTTGCCCGCAACCACCACCATATCGTTTTTCTGTGTGTATCTGTTCAAACGGCTTAGATTAACGACCGAACGATTCCTTCTCGGTTTGGCTAGACGCTCGGCGATATCATGCCAGATTTCAGCATTATTTTCTCTGTTTTGCTTTTTTAGGAACCGCATCAGCCTTATAAGCTCAGGGTTGGTTGTTTTAGCTTTCTTCACTCTTTTTCACCTTCACTTGACTTTCAAGTTCCTTCAGCTGTTTATCCAAGATTCTAGTGGCTTCTTCCAATATTCTTTGGGGGGTAAGGGCACCCGTAGATTCCAAACAAAATATAAATGTGTTTTCCTCCCAACCCACCTCTATTGCAGGAGGATTATTTTTCTCTTGACAGCGTTCGACGCAGTCTTGACAAAGGGTACAAGCCATTAGATTTTGAACAACTATTCTATTGTCAACCTTTGAAAGTACTTTTCTGGGGCAAATATCTACGCATTCCCCACAAGCATCACAATATTTACTCAGAATGCCTATCTTAGGATAATACTTGTATGCGCACATTGAAACGGGCTGCCATTTTGCGTGATTTTTCCCTTTACCGAGCCTTGCATAAGCTTCTAGCTTGAGTTTTTGCTCTTTCGCCAACTTTACTATTGGAACCTTTTCACTTACAGGCGTTATGTCTTCGTTTTCAGAGATCAACTCGCCTGAATAAACAGATCTTGTTCCCTCCTTCGCTTCTGCATCAAGCGTAAGCGTAACACGACAAAGGTTACAGCCAAATTCGCTTTGGCAAGGGCATTCCTCGGGCAAATTGTAGCCGTCCAAGTTAGTTTTAAGGGGAATGAGACCTAGCCGATGAGCTATGATTTCATCCTGCAATACAGAGGAATTTTCAATTATCACTACGTCATCTATTGCCATAGAAGGCACGCCAGAAAGTATTATTCTCCTCAAGGCGTTCACATATGGAACGTCGACTTCGCGAACTAGCAAACACATGTTTCTATCGTTTCTTTCAAGTATTTGTATTTCCAAGAGCTTTAACACTCCATAGCAACCTAGGACACCATTATGCCGCTCAATAGAATATTGGTGCATTATTTCAATTTTTCTATAAACCATAGAACAATTCGGAAACGCTAAACTCGTCTTCCTCTTCTGCCGCCTGGTCTGCGCGTTCCATCATGGGGGATAGGTGTAATCTCTTCGATACGCTCTATCCGGAAGCCAGATCTAGCTAGAGCTCTTATGGCTGCTTGTGCCCCCGGACCGGGGGTTCTCGGTCCAGAGCCGCCTGGAGCTCTCACTTTGATGTGGACTGCGGTGATCCCTTTGTCTCTGGCCATCGCTGCGGCGGCGGTGGCAGCGCGCATTGCGGCGTATGGTGAGGATTCTAATCTATCAGCTTTCACGAACATTCCGCCTGATGTTCGAGCTATTGTTTCTGCGCCCGATATGTCTGTTATGTGGATTAACGTGTTATTATAGGAACTGTAAATGTGGACAACCGCCCATTTCTCGTTTCTTTTGCTACTGCTCATTATTCTTCCGCCTTCTGTGCTTCTCTAGGTCTTGTTTCTGTTGTGGGTGCAACAGATATTGTATGTCGGATGGGATGACTCGGATTTGCAAGCGGGCTCCTTGAAGCAAATGTTATTTGTGGCTCTTCGTCTTTTGACACTATGTAATTTGGCACCGTGATTCGCCTGTTTCCTATAGCTATATGCCCATGAGTTATTAGTTGGCGAGCTTGGTACGGGGATTTGGCGTAGCCTTTGCGGAAAACGATTGTCTGAAGTCTACGTTCCAGAATATCTTCTATCGATAAGTCTAAAACATTATCTAAAACTGCTGTTTCACGGAGAACGCCGAGTTTCTTCAAGCGAGCTAACAGCCCTTCTTCCATTTTCTTGCGTTCTTCAGCTGTTTTTCCTATGAGCGAACGGGCTGTTCCTCTGAAATTCGACAGGGTAGTCTCATGTCGCCATAATTCATGTTTATTCCTTAAGCCATACTGTCCTAAAAGCTTCAACTCTCCTTGTAGAATATCAGTATGCCACGGAAATCTTGGCGTATCATATTTCTTTCTTTGTTTCTTCGGATCACCCATGACTACTTACTCTCCGATGAAACCCTTCTAGCAGCCGCTTCTTTCTTCTTGACGCCAAGAGCCTTGCCGGCTCTTCCTGTAGTTTTAGTACGTTGTCCTCGCACTTTTAAGCCATAGGCATGACGGTATCCCCGCCAAGACTTTATGTTTTTCATCTGTTCTATATCAATTTTCGTTTGCAAAACCAAATCTGCACTAATTAAATGGGCATCCTTTCCGGTTTCTATGTTTTTCCTCCTGTTAAAAAGCCAAGAAGGCAAGCTGTGTCTCACAGGATCTCTTATTATCTGCTCTATTTTTTCGATTTCTGCTTTTGTGAAAAAACCTGCTCGCTTCTCCGGGTCTACACCAGCTTTTTTCAAGATTGCACTCGCAAGGCTTAGGTTCACTCCTTTGACTCTTGTCAGTGCGTAAGTGGCTTTAAGAGTTCCATCTACGTCAGCGTCAATTATTCGAAGGATGTGGCGAAATTCTTCGGACATTTATGGTCATCCATTATTGTTTGAAGCTAACTACGAAATAACCCAGATTTTATTTAAACCTTCCTAAGAGCCCTTGAACGCTAGTCAATTTTGCACGTTATTCTTTGGAGACTGAGTGAAATTATCTACTTCCATAGCAATGATCTTCCTCAGATTACGATCAATGGTAAAACCAGAGAGCATATAGTGGAGCACAAGCTCAAGAGGAGTCCGTAACTTTTCAGCCAGTGTTTTGGCCGATGAAATTCTCATAAGTGCTACTCAGTGTCTGCATAGCTATACAGCGGGTAGCACACTTGAACACCAATGCTATACAACAGTGTAATACATATTTCACTGGCACATCACCACGACCATATGAGCGTAACGTCATGAGTGAAACTTTCATGATAGATAAAGCCATATCAGAAAATACTTTAGAATTCGTGCCTGACGAATGGTTGTTGTCAATTTATATGGTGATAGGCATGGAACACTTATGTTAACAAAAGCAAGTAATGCAGAAAAAGAGATAGAAGAGTTTCTTGAAATAACATAAGAAGCTCAATTTCCAATTTTCTTTGCTTTCATGAATAAATATGTGTTGTAAGGTTCAAACCCAACTTTTGAATAAGCGCAGATCGCTGGAGTGTTATCTTGCAAAGCATGAATTAGTGCTGTTTTGGAGTGCTTGAATATTTCCTGTACCAATGCTGATACTAGGGAAGTTGCGTAGCCGCGGTTTCTGTGATGTTCATCTGTAGCTATTTTGCCTATATTGCAATAAGCAAAATCTACCAAACGGGTATTTCCGACCGAAACTATTCTGTTTTTTTGTCTTATGCCAAGCCAGAACGTGCTTTCCAGAGACTTTTTCAGCATTTCAACTGCTATTTCGCCCCATACTTCAGGATCAGCATTTCCTAATACCCCAAGAACCTCTTCGGCATCCTCCACTCTCAACCGTTCTGGAGGGTGCGCAATCAGAATGCTCTCTTCACCTTTGTTCAACCTCATCAAGGTCAGGTTATGCTTAATGTAAGGTGAAAGAGGCTGATATTTTTCTAGGATTATGTCTTCGCAGTCCAGCGGTGCTTGCATCTCCGCTTTTTCTAAGCTAACGTGTTCAAGCAGCTGTTCTATGGCTTCGCGTTTGCCTCGAAATTGAACAATGAGATCAGCATAAACAAGCACTGAGCCTACAACATGTTCATTTTCTATGGCCAACATTATCTTAGTCTGGTCTCTTTGTTGTTCCCAATCCAAGATGAAAAAGTAATAGTCCAAAGGATCTTTGCTAACGTACTCGTAAAAGATCTTCTCGTGACCACCAGCCACAGAAACAACTCTCAATGCTAAGCCTCCAAATCTATAACATGTAAAACAGTTGAGAAAAAATAAGGTTTGAGAGCTTAAGCGGTCTTCGCAGGTTGGGCTATCCCGCATTTTTTGAGCAGCCGTTCCCATCTGGCGTCGGTCAAGTGCTGGATTTCGTCAAGCAATTTCTCATATTTCTGGGCAAACAAATGTCTGAAACGCCCTTGCACCTGCAAGTACTCCTTCACTGTTTTCTTCTTTTGCGGAGCTAAAGCTATGACTTTGCTTGGTGTTGACAGCTGGTATTCGCCGTTTACAGCTTCCCACAGCGGAAATATGCAGGTGTCTACTGCTACCCGTGAGAGTTCAATCGATTTTGCTGGGTCGCTCCGCCAGCCTCGTGGACAAGGTGCAAACACGTGCAGAAATGCTGGTCCATCTACTTCTATGCCTTTTCTCGTTTTTATGATAAGATCTTTCCAGTAGTAAGGAGAGGCTGTTGCTACATAGGGCATGTCATGAGCCACCATGATGTCGGCTATAGGTTTCTTAGATTCCAGTTTTCCAGGAATAACGGTTCCTGCTTGTGATGTGGTTGTTGATGCCCCAAAGGGTGTACCGCCGCTTCTTTGGATACCCGTGTTCATGTAAGCCTCATTATCGTATAGCACGTATAGGAAATCGTGTCCTCGCTCAACTGCTCCAGAAAGGGCTTGGATGCCGATATCGTATGTGCCGCCGTCTCCAGCTATGGCGATCACGTCTACTTGCCGGTCCTTTATTCTTCCTTTCTTCCTCAGAATTTTCAGTGCTGCTTCAATTCCCGAGGCATTGGATCCTGCTGTTTCGAAAGCTGTATGCAGCCACGGTGCAGCCCAAGATGTGTAGGGATATATTGTTGAAGCTACTTCCATGCAGCCAGTCGCGTTTGTAACTATGGTGGGTCCTCTTGTAGCCTTCATTATAAGCCTGAGCACTGTTGCGGGCACGCAACCTGCGCATGCTCTGTGACCTGATAGGAACATGTCTGGTTTTTCAGCGATGTCTTTTGCAGTGAATTTTCCTTCAGAAAAACTCATTTCATTCACAACCCCTTTTTACTCTCTCAATCCGACATATCGTATTTTTTCTCCAATTTGATCTGTTTGTACTATCATTTGTAGGTCTTCGTAGATCTTGCGTATCTGGCTCGGGCTTGTATCTCTGCCGCCCAATCCGTAAACGTAGTTCACTATGTATGGTCTATTATGCGAGTCATAAAGCGCACGGCAAACTTCGTGACAGACAGCTCCTCCGTTTCCGCCGAAGCTCATGCTTCTGTCCATTATCGCTACTGCCTTTGCCTTTGCTAGTGACTTAGCTATTTCCATTGTTGAAAACGGTCTAAAAGTACGAATTCTAAGCAGTCCAGCTTTGACGCCTTCTGTCCTAAGTTGATCCACTACTGTTTTCACGGTTCCACTGGTTGAGCCTAAACACACTGTAATTAGTTCAGCATCTTCTAGCTTGTATGGTTCAAGGAGTCCGTCACCATAATGTCTTCCGCTTAGCTGTGCATATTCGTCATGTACTTCTCTGATTATTTTCGACGCGTTTTTCATGGCTTCTTCTTGTTGCTGCTTAAACTCGAAATAGTAGTTTGGTAAGGCGATAGGTCCCATGGTCATCGGGTTTTCCGGGTCAAGCTTGAAGGGTGCTGTTTTGCCTTGATGTGTAATCACGTTTGGGATCTGCCGAGTTCCAACGAATTTCGTGACTTCATCATCAGGAAGCACTTTCACGTTTTCTAGTGTGTGGCTTAATGTGAAGCCGTCTAGTCCGACAAGCGCGGGCAACTGAACGTCTAAATGCTCGGCTATCCTGAAAGCTTGAAGTATAGAATCGTAAACTTCTTGGGCGTTTTCAGCATAGAGTTGTATCCAACCGCTGTCTCGTTCTGCCATAGTGTCTGAATGGTCGCCGTGAATGTTTAACGGAGCGGATAAAGCTCGGTTTGCCACTGCCATCACTACGGGTGCGCGGCATCCTGAGGTTACGAAGAGCATTTCATGCATCAAGGCTAAGCCTGCTGAAGCGGTAGCAGTGAAGGTTCTTGCTCCGGTTGCTGATGCTGCAAGACATGCTGCCATGGCACTGTGTTCGGATTCTGTGCACACAAATTCAGTATTCACTTCGCCGTTGGCTACGTATTCGCTGAATTTTTCGACAATTATGGTCTGAGGAGTAATAGGGTAAGCAGCTACAACGTCCACGTCAGCCTGCTTTGCAGCGAACGCTACGGCTTCATCGCCGTTTAAGCCTAAAACTTCTTGTTTTACAACATTTTTCATTTATCATACGCTCCTTACTCGATCTTCATTGTTATCGCTTCAGTGGGACATTCGTTAGCGCATATTCCACAGCCTTTGCAAAAGTTGAGATCGAATTCTATGTCGTTCTTCTCGGGTTCCCAGTGGATGGCTCCGTCTGGACAGAAAAGCACACATAAAAGGCAGCGGGTGCATTTCTCCAGGTCTCTCACGGGCATATAGGTTTTCCAGTCTCCAGTCAGGTACGTAGTGCTGGATTTCCAGCATACTCCAGCTGGCGAGATTTCTTTCCAACCTTTGTCTTTTTGTGTCATTCAGTTTTTACCTCCTCATAAGCCTCTTTTACAACGGCAAAGTTTTTCTCGGCAACATCCGACCTAAAGCGTTCTTTAACCATTTTTTCAATGGTTTCTAGGCTCACTATGCCAGTCACGCGAGTCACAGCACCAAGCATTGCGGTGTTTGTTATAGGCAAACTTAAGATTCTTATTGCGATTTCTGAGGCTGGTACCGTCCAAAGCTTACCCTTGTCGGTTTTCAGCAGCTTCCTAACGTCTGCAGAACTATCTTTTGTGTTAACTATTATATGTCCTTGATCTTGGTTTATTCCATCTGCAACTTTGACTGTTTTAACCAGTGTTGGGTCCAAGACAGCGACCACGTCGGGACTGTAGACTGCACAGTGTAAGTGTATTGGTTCGCCACTTATTCTTGTGAAGGCGGTTACTGGAGCCCCCATTCGTTCTGGACCGAATTCTGGGAAAGACTGGATGTGCTTTCCTTCGGCAATAGCGGCTCTTGCCAAGAGTTCGCTGGCTGTCCATGCTCCTTGTCCGCCTCTGCCGTGCCATCTGATTTCTAAGATTTTCTTCAAACTGGATTTTCTCTCCAAGGGTCTTTCAACCTAAATGGAAAAGCCAACATATACACTTTTCTAGGTGAAAAGAGAAAAGAGGCACAATAATAACGTCGCAAACTGCGAATAACTAGACTTAAATAGCACTACAAAACTGAAAAATGTTAAGGCTTCAAAACTGGGCCGCCGTAGCTCAGCTAGGTAGAGCGGCTGGCTGTTAACCAGTCGGTCATAGGTTCAAGTCCTATCGGCGGCGCCACAAAACATTTAAAGAAGAAAACAGGGCTTAGGCGGTAGGATGCCATTTTTCTTGCAGGAATTTTGGAATGTCTGAAGAGTCTCTTGAGCCTACGAGCACTTGCCAGCCGCTTAGTTCTTCGATTTCGCCGCTTAATCGTGCTGCTTTTCCTGGAATTATTAGTTTTCTGTGTTTAACTTTGTTTTCGATTCCAGACTCTCTTATGGCTTCGGCGACTCTGTCGGCTGTGAGTTTTCTTCCAGCAACGGCGCTGTCGACGGCTATGCCTTCCGTGTCTACAACCAGCAGGTACGCGTTTATCTTCGCAGATTCGATGTCTGAAGCTACAGTGTAATATGTAAGCGCAAAATTCGTGGTAAACATCACGGGTGAGTTCTCGTCTGGCGTTCCAAACACTTTCAAGCCTGCCTCAACCGCCACGGGCTTTCTTGGATCTGTGTAAATGTTCTGTCGCAACACAACGTTAGGGAGAAGAGACCAGCCATCTGCGCCATGAACTATTATAACATCGGCAAAGCGCGTGATGAGCAAAGAGCTCAGATAGGCTTCGCGCCACTTCACAATCTCCTCAGGCGCTTCGCCCTTTTCCAGCCAAGCCACCATCGGCACACCCAGCAACGGAAAACCCAGAAGCTTATCGCCCTTCTTGCAAGCAGCCCTTCGAATCATCGTAAAATTGTTTATTGTGTCAGCCAAACCATCGCTTACAAAAGTGCCTGGATCTAACACAAGGTCTTCAACACCATAAGTAAGCAACGTCTTAACTAGAGACCTGAGCATTTTGAGGTCGTTTGGAGCAAAAACTGTCAGTGGACAATCATACATAAGGGCAAGCTCAGCCATTCCGTTCCAATTATCATTCGTCGCCGCGTACAGAAGAGGTCTGGATTTTGGAGCAGCCATCAATCCTGCTTCAAGGACATTAGGGTTTGATGAGCATAGTATTAGAGGCAGCTTTGTGTTTTCAGTCACTTTTCTGACCGCTGCTTTGAACTTTTCTTGGTCGTTTGATGTGGAACGAATTGCAATCATGTCCAGCTTTAAGGTTTGCCCAATATATTCAAAGCTGAATTGTTCGGCGCGTTTTATTTTGTTCAATATTTCTTCTTCTGCCATTTCATCAGTTACGTCAATTGCGATGGCTGTTGGATTGGTGTATGTGAATTCGTGGCGGTACATGACAAGCTTTCCGCCAATTCTTACAGCCTTATCTCCAGTTCCTATAACAATCTCTTTTACGGCTGGTTTCAGCATTTCCTTCAATTGCCTGTAAGCCTTTTCATGCTCCTTTGTCAATAGGGGAGGACATTTTTCGATGGATACTTCACGGTTGACAACTTTTGTCGCAAAAGCCATGCAGTTTTCTTCGCCACATTCTTTGCAATTTGTTCTCGGAAGAAGCTTGTAAACATCAATCGGACTTAGCTCTTTTATGCCACTTTTTCCTTTGCTCTCTTTCTCACTCATAAACATAGGCTCCGTACAGGCTCAAATCTTGATGGATACCCATTCAACAAGCTTATCAGTGTTGCCTGAGCTATTGTTTGCAAGTTGTCTACTCAGGTCTTTGAGCGTCTTAACAGCAGCAGGATGCATCATCATAAACAAGTCTACGCCTGCCAGCAGAAGCGTCAAAGCGGTGGTTACTTCCCAAAGCGGACCTCTTAACTCGCGTGGCTCCCACTCAGGCGCCATCTTCATCCATGCTTCTCTCGCTGCCCAAGCATTCGTCGTTCCAGAAGACATGGGATGCGCCAACTCTGGGTCTCCCATCAAACCAGCTAGTCTTGCTCTTTCCATGTTTGTGAAAGCGTAGTCAAGACCATATCCAAGTGCGGCCGTGGTCAAATCCATAACTATATCTTCCTTTGGCAAAAAGTCGTACAGTCTGCGGTTAAGTTCTCTAGCCATGTTCAAATCCATCGGAGTGAAGGACAAAGCAACATGTCTATTCTTTTTGATAAATTGTGCACATCGTTCAACGTCCATGTCCCGCGTTATAGAATTTATTAGAAAACGTTCTCCGGCAAAAGTCTCCGCAATCTCAGCGAAAACGTCAGCATCTTTCACGGGATCTCCACATCCGCCGATGACAAGAGGCACATCTACAGCTTGGACCACCGCTTCAACAGTTTTTACAGCGTCTTTCGGAGTCGCATCCTTAAGAAGCGGGTCAACACTTATCAAGTGGATTGTTACAAGATCTGCGTCGAACTTTTCAACTGCAAGCTGGGCCCATGCTGCAGGATCGCCTAACACGTCCTTCACATGCATCTTCACCGCTTTTGCTAGAGGCACTTCCATGTCAAACACATCCAATGTAATGAGGGGAGGATGCGATATCGGTCTCTCGAACGTGTAGAAGGCGGGTGTCGTTTCGCCGCCGATAATCATCGATTTTCCACGGGTTCCTCCTTCACCTTTAGTAGCTCCGAGCTTAACTTCAGCAATCCTACTTGGATAGGTTTCAATGGGAGGAATAAACTCTGCCTCGATAAGCGTTGTAGGCTTAGCCTTTGTCGGCTGAACAAGTTTCGGTGGGACAACAAACGGCGGAGTCACTGCGCCTTGTTGAAGCCAAATCTCCAAATCTCCCACGTTCATTTCGAAATCTTCAAGCTCTACTTCCTGAAGCCTCGCCAGAAACTCCAGTAGCCGTGGGCTAAGTTTCAGCCCAGAAGCTTCTTCCTTCTTCTTTTCAGCCACCTATTTTCACCTTTTTTCTGGGCTTTCACTTTTCATCGAGCGGATTATAACTTTCTTGGCGTAGATTTTCGCGTCTTTCAAGATTATTTTGAACCCTCCAGCGGTTAATGGCAAGGTTGACGCGGTAGCAACAGGCATAAGCGGTACCTCTTCTTCTGCTCGGCTTGGCACAGGTTCCTCGACTGTTATCTCTTCTTCTTTCCAAGTTGCCACAATCGGGTGATTGCGGTCTTTTAGGAAATCCTTCAAGTCATCAATGGTTTTTGCTTCCTCCTCAGTTGCGATTCTGTCGGCTAACTCGACAGGAAGGAAGTCCTTCACTCTTTCCTTGGTTTCCTTGGGCAACCATACCACTCGGTTCCATCCGCCGTCTGCTTGCAAGAACTTTGGCGAACGCATGTACTCTATTGACAAGCCATGGAATCCGTCTACTTGGCGACCGCCTGCGGTGGAGTCAGCCAGCGTTGAGAAGGGCAAGCCGTTAACGGTCATATCCTTATAACCCCTGTGTACAATGCCGAATCCGTCTACTTCTGGAATGTAGAAAGCCAATCCTTCAAAGCAGCCGCAAGAAGTGTGGGGGCGCCCGAAAGCCGTGTATAGCCATACTTGAGTGATTTCTCCCAGAGACTTCTGTTTTACAGTTTCATTTACGCCTGAATATTCACCTTTTACTGGTTCAAGCAGCTCTCCTCTTTCTATGGTGAAAAGTGGACCTTTGGGGTCAATGCTTGCTGCAGCTCTGCCGTCAAACCAGCTTATGGCTCCACAGTTCGAGTACCGTTGAGGAGTGATTATACAGACATGAGTTGGAGCGAAAGACTGGCACAGAATGCATCCGTAGAATTTATCTACTTCCTCGTCTTTCAATCCTCTTGCTCTGGCGTCTCTTGCTTCATAGATTTGCAGTGCATCCCCATATGGTTCCTTTACTTTTTCGGGGTCGGTGATAAACGTTACTTGCATCTTCTCGATAATTGGCAGTTCGCTCTTGAAAAGTCTGTGCAAGACCTTGCCGATATGTTCAAACGAGTTTAAACCTTTCTGGAATGATTTTTTGCTCAGTCTCAGCCATATATCATAACGTTGGTTAAGGTGCATGAAGCCTTCGATGAAGTTGCAGTATGCATGTATACGTCTTTCGATTACTCCCTCAAGTTCCGGTTCAAGTTGGGCACCTGCGACTTCGATTATTATGCCTAAAGGATAGTTCTTTCCTTCTTCCAGGTCCTTCATGTCTGGTCCTATCACTGTTATTTTTTCGTCCTCGATTTCTTCTGGTTTCTTCACTCTTGCCAGCTCAAATTTCTCTTTGATGTCTGGTCCGCCAAGTTCTACATACATGTCGTTTCTTCGGATTCTTTCGCCTTCGTAGATAATGCCCACGTCCACTGGTATATCTTCAAACATTGACATTTTTCATTTCCTCCTTTTTCTAATTTCATGCTCGCGCAACTGTTCGATAAGAACTGTGAGGTTTTCAGCCCAATCTTTCATGCCAGCGTTTGGGAAAGACCAGCTAGCATGTGGGTGATACATGTTATCCAAGGTTACCGTTTTGAGGGCAGGAGCGAAATGCTTGAGTCCTGACAGGATTAGTGCTTCCATGTAGTACGGCATGCCGACAAACAAAGCCATGTCGTGTGGACCTTCACCGTCAATTCCTTGCCATTCATGATCAACTAGCCTGTTTCCGATATCCATCGCAGACATGAAACCTGCTGGTTCATAGCCTCTTTTGAGAAACTCGCCAACCATGTGGGCTGTTGCTACTACAGGGATCTTTGATGCTTTGGCAAAGTCTATTAGGTAGTCGATTACTGGTTTGCCTTCAATGTGACGCTCGACAGCGTTGCTGCCCACAATAAGGATGGGATGAGCAGCTTTTCTTATCAACGCTACTGCCACTTCAGGTTTTGTTATTGGGTTTGCTTTCTTTGTGGCTGCTACTTCTGCACACTGCCATGGCTCGCAGGACACTCATCATCACTCCTTCTTTTTACGTATCAGTCTAGGAAGCAGAGTCGGGTCTGGAATCACAGTTTCTTTCCAGTTCTTTGCTTCCAGCATCTTTATGATTTCATCTTTCATGGTCATGGGTACGTCAGCCATTGTGCGCACGAAGAGGTGTAAGTCTTGCGGCATGGTTTTATATTGCCGCTTGTGCAAGTCAATGTAGTGTGAAAGCTTTATCGATCTTCCCTTCCACGTGTCGTTAGGTCTCATGCATAGTTTGGCTATGGCAACCATGGCTTCTTGCGGGGTTTCTGCTGTCTGGAACAAGTGCTCCGGCACAGGTCCAACATTGACTTTGTTGCCTGTGCGTGCATCGTATACTTCCCAGTCCTCTGGCTTGTCTTCTCTGCCGAGAAGCATACGTCTGTATTTGCTGCCGTGTGGACCAACAAGCACTGGAACGCCTAAACTCCAGAAACCAGAAGCGATCGAGGCTGCCTTCTGTGAGTATGCGCCCCAAGCTAAACCAACTGCGCCCACACGGTTGCATATGTAATCAGCTATTTCCTCATAGTTGCCCCTCAGTGGACGTTTAGCGAATATATTAGCGACTTTTATAGCTGCACCAGCAATGTGAGAGTTTGAAACGCAAGAGCCGACGTTAATTACGCCTCCAGCCTCGAACGCGCCTGAGAATTCTTCGTAAAGTGTTTTTCCTTCTTCGTTTTTGTAGGAACCTGCGGACATGGCTGAGCAACCAGAAGTTAATACGATGAATCGTCTGTTGGCAAATTCTCTGCATATGTCATAAACATCTTTGCCGCCTTTTGGATAGTTAGAGCAACCTACAACTGCAAGTATCCCAGGAATTTCGCCGAGTACGATTGGACCGCCGACGCTTCGGATTTCTACGTCTTGTATAGCGCCTCTGCCTGCACGACAGAAGTTCCTTTCCTCGATCATACTCCTCTCGCCAGCTTTGACTATAAAGCTGTGGATTGGAAGCTTCACGGGGCATGCTTCTTCGCAGCGTCCACAGCCAATGCAGTATTCATATAAATCAGCGAGTTCAGACATTGAGCCTTCGGTTGCCGCCTTCAACGCTTCTGGGATTTTCAGGTCTTGTGGACAAGATCTTTGACAAAGGTTGCATTGTCTGCATGCCTCTGCTAACTTTTTGATTTTTTCAACTTTCGGAAGACTTCCAAGTTTCTTTCTTATGGGCGCGATTTTTTGGGCCACTCTTACAGCGACTTCGCCGACTTTTTCAGGGTTAAGGATTAGAACTCCTGGAACCTTGCTGTTTACCAAGTCTTCGACTATTTCATCTGCCGGGTCGTCTGTGCGGTTTTCGAAGCCTATGCAGTTCTTCTCTGACGCAGCTATGACTGGTGCTTTGACGAGTTCAGCCTCTAGGAAGGCATCCGCTCGCACGCATTGTTCGTCCAAAACCACTACGTCAGCGAATCCTCCTCGTATGAAGCGCAGTTGCCAAGAGATTGGACCAACGATCTTTGCCTGGTTAAAGTATCTCGTATTGTCTATGGCAGTGCAACATAAGCCTACGACTTCCATCTTGTCATCAAGCTCATTTTCTTTCACGTAATCGATAATTCCGACCGAGGGCACGACGTTATGACCAATACACATGATAACTGGTTTTGAAGTGTCAACTGTTCCAATACCCAGTTGGGTCAATGGAGCTTCTGGATCAGCCTTTGGAAAGTCAAAGGCCGAAATTTGAGCAATGTCCGCGATCTCCATGCCTACTTGGTCAATCCTACCCGCGTGGAAAGCCTTTGATTCAAAATCCAAATTGTTCGCTTCTTGACCCGTGTGTACGGCAGAGAGCAGATGGGTAATCTGCGACTCACAATATTCCAGGACTTCATCCAGATCTCCGAGGGTTTCAGGTTTTATCCCAGCGATGAGTCTGGTGACCGGAGCTTCAACCTTAATACTTAATCCGCCTACATCAATAGGATGGCGTCGACCAAATTTCTCGATTAAGTGGTCAACCATGTGGCGAGCGTGCCCCGTATGAGTTGCGGCGCCAATACTGCAAGCCAGAAGCACTATACGCGAAGATTGGGCGGCCATGTCTAGACCACAAGCACCACGTTTGCCCGCGGTCAAGTCGCATTTTCCAAAAGTACAGAGACAACAAAGGTCGCAATCAGGCATGTAAAATGGTTTATATCGCTTGAGGAGTTTCATATCCCACTCTCTCAGGGCTGTCAGAGAGGGGAATGGCGTGGGACCTACTGGTTCATCCCATTTGCTCTCAGCCATTATGCCAATTGAAAATTCAAGGTTCTTAACAAGCCCAAAATCGGTCTTCAATTCATCAAGCTTAAGGTGAACATTTTTCTTACTCAATCATGAACACAATCCAAAGACTAGAAAATGTAACATTCTCGTTGTTTTATTTTAAGCTTTTCCAAAAGCATCTTCTATCAAATATACGCTAAATGTAACACAAAATCCGCCGAAGGCGTTTTTCGGCATATCTGACAGAAAAGATGGCGGATTATCGTTTGATGTGCCCAGCTTTTTCCAAGATTTTCCTAACCGAAGCATAAGCCAAGGAATCCGAAGGCAAATCAAGCAGAGACTCCCCAGCAAGAACCAGATCCTCAACTCTCTTGTCATAAGCTATCCTGCCTAAAAGTTCAGACTTGAATGGTCTATCTGCCTTATTTTTCAAATCTTCAGGAAATCTAAAACCTCCGACAAGATAGAAATTGTTAAAATCTATCTTAACCTCTTTGGCTATGCGATACGCCCGCTCAACATGATCAAAAGATTTTTTAGAAGGATCAAGAACATCGAAAATGTCATCCACCTTCGACGTGATTCGCCGGTTCAAATGTTCTAAACCAGCAGGCGAGTCAATCAACACGTACCTGTAGTTTTTGGCTAAGGATTCTAGAGCTCCTTTCAAAGCAGCGTTCGGCAAACAATAGCATCCTTCAACCCACTTTGTTCCCAGAGCCACAAAATCAAAATGTTTGCCCTCGAACAAACCATGTGTCCAAATCTTGTTCTCGATTCGTTCGGTTGGCGGAACCCCGACCGTGGTTCCGCCTTCCTCTAGAAAAGTTTCCACGAGTAATTCTGAAATTGTTTTTATCTCCGCTTCTTTTAGGTCTACGCCAACCATCTCACCAAGATTATGGTCTGGGTCAGCGTCCACCAACAAGAATGGAGTTTCCTCAATCTCGATAAAGTATTTGGCCATCAAAGCTACGAAACTTGTCTTCCCTGTTCCCCCACGACCTATTGTAACAAGTATTCTCATACGTCAAACACTTCTCCGTATAATAGGTTTTTCTTCCCAATTTATTATTTTTCCTTTTGGGTAAGTTTTTGACTTAGCTTATCTATTGCGCGCATGGCTTCTGTTTCCTTATGTTTGAGTGGAGTTTCTCCCAGCATTTCGGCTTCTACAATTTTTGGATCGAAAGGTACAAAGTCTAAGATAAGCAAACCATTATTTTCAGCGAATTTGCTGATGACCTCTTTTTGAACTTCGTTGGCTATCTTATTTCCAACGAGGAAAACTTTTTTCATGCCTGCGTTTGTGGCTAAGTCGCTGATGTGCTTAGCGGTTTCAAGGGATTTCATATTCACGTCTGCCACTATCAGCATTGCATCTACGTGTTGTGTTGTTCCTCTTCCAAGATGTTCAACACCTGCCTCCATGTCAAGAACAATAACCTCATCGCGTTCCACCACCAAATGACGAAGCATTGCACGGACAACGGCGTTTGCCTGGCAAGTGCAGCCTGATCCCATTAACTGCACGGTTCCCATAATGATCAAGTTTACTCCAAAAGGAGTTTCAACCGAATATTCACGTATAATGTCCTCTACTGTGAAGGAGAGACGGAAAACACCCGAATAGCCCGTGCCAGTTTTGGATTCAATCAGCTTCTTGTTCTCGGATATTGGCAATATTTTTCTGGTTTCTTCTGAGCATAAACCTAAAGTTAAAGCGAGATTTGGCGAAGGATCAGCATCAATAGCTATGGTCTTTAACCCTTTACTGGCAAAGGAGTATGCAAGACCTCCTACTATGAGGGTTTTGCCCACGCCGCCTTTACCAGAAACCGCGATTTTCATCAACACTTCCTCTGTTTCAATAGTTACGTTTCACGATTTATTTGCATTTCCTAAACTAAAAGCATAAACAACACGTGAAGTGCAAAATCAAGGTTTAACAAGAAGTGAAGGATGCATAAGTATTTTATATTGCTTTTAGCGAACTGTAACGCATAAAACAGGTGAATATTATGCCAGATAAAGTTGGAGTAGCTGTTGTAGGAGTAGGTTTCGTAGGCGGACAAGCCCATGCTCCTAGTTTCAAGAAAATCGAAAACTCTGAGCTGATAGCCTTATGTGCAGCCACTGAACGGAGAGTAAAACCTCTTGCGGAAAATCTCGGCGTGAAATACTATTTGGACTACGATAAGCTTCTGGAAGATCCAAAGCTAGATGCGGTAGCCATAGCAGTTCCCACACCTATGCACTATGAACTGGCAATGAAAGCCATAAAAAGAGGTAAACATGTTGCATGTGAGATGCCCATAGCACCAACCGTAAGCCAAGTAAAAGAACTGAAAAAAGCAGCTGACGACGTGGGAGTAATTCTTATGCCCATTCTTCAATTTCGCTTCGCACCCATATATGTTAAGACAAAGGAAATGATAGAATCAGGAATGATTGGTAAGCCTATAGCTCTTCACTTTCGGGAGTTCATACCTGCAATGGCTCTTGCAGAACAGTGGCCTAAAGGGTCTTGGGCTTGGGACATAGAAAAGAGTGGTGGATATCCAGATTTTACGCTTTCAGTTTGGTCCTTGGACATGATAAGATGGATGTTTGAATGCGAAATAGAAAGCGTGGAATGGATGAGCCACTATCCTCCAATTGAAAAATACGGCGGAATACCAGGCTACAACACCATGGGAGTCATAAAACTTTCGAATGACATTGTAGGTTCACTACATTACGGCGCCTCGGTGACCCCACCGGCCAGCACCGCCCGTTTAGAAGTTTACGGAGACAACACACATGTTCTCCACGCGATCTGGACTAACAAGATAGTGTGTTATGGACAAGATGAGCAACCACAAGAATGGAACTTGGACGTTAAAGGCACAAGAGTCTGGGGTCACCGCCAAATAGACGAGCACTTCATCGAATGCATCCTCCAAAAGAAGCAACCAGCAGTAACCACTGAAGATGCCATAAAGGCAATAGAAAATGCATTAAAAATGGTAAGAAACATAAAATAGCAGGACAATTATGCATACTCACTCTCCTCTCTGCTTTTAACTAACAGCCTGACAGCTCCAGTACCGCTTTTGAGGCTCCTTCTTCTGCAGGCTCCATTCTAAAACCTTTTTTCTTGCACAAATTTATCATTTTGATGTTATCCGAAATCACATAACCATAAATCGATTCTAAGCCCATATCTTTGCCTATCTCGATAATATAATCCATCAGTTTCAACCCGAGCCCTTGACCTTGCCACAGGTCACTAACAACAACGGCAAATTCCCCAGAGTTTCGACCAGGCTCCTGAATAAGTCTTACAGCACCGACAATTTTTCTCTTGTTTTGCTGCTGTGTTTCTGCAACTATGGCCATTTCACGATCATAGTCAATATTGCAGTATCTGGTTAAGGTTTCGTGGGTAACATCTCTGATTATCTGGAAAAACCGGAAGCGCATTGTTTCTTCCGAAAAAGACTTGAACAGTTCATGGAAAAGTGTTTCGTCTTCAGGCTTTATTGGACGAAGAACAACAGAGGTTCCATCTTTCAACTGCCATTGATTGATATATTTTTTAGGATAAGGAGCTATAACAAGGTGTTCATGGAGCTGAGTTTCTCGCAAGATTTTCCCTGGGTCTATGACTATACGAGCGTCAACCGCCACAGCGCTCTTTTCGTCTACGATTAGAGGATTTATATCAATTTCTTCTATTTCCGGAAAGTCCATAACAAGTTGCGAAAACTTTACCAAGATCTCTTCGAGAAGCTTAAGATTAAGAGGATACTCACTTGCTTCGGCACGCTTGTAAATTGCAGTTCTTTCCACAAGCCGCCTTGCTAGCATTTGATTCAACGGTGGAAACCCTATGTTCACGTCCTTTAATAATTCGGTGGCAATTCCGCCGGTGCCGAAGACAATCACTGAGCCAAAATGTGGGTCTTTCTTAGAGCCTATCAGCAACTCATAACCCCTTTTCCGAATCATGGGCTGAATGACAACGCCTTGAAACTCTGCTTTAGGATCAAAGTCATGAACCTTGCCGGCTAGTTCATTGAAAAAAGTTCTCACCTCTGTCGGTGACCACACATTTAGAATAACGCCTTGAGCCTTGTATTTGTGAGTTATTTGGGGCGACAATGCTTTCATAACTACTGGATAGCCCAACTCAGAAGACATAGCTTCAGCTTCAGCAGCATTTCTAGCCACTAAAGTTTTGATTGATGGAATCTTGTATGCTTCAAGGAAACGTAAAGACTCGGGTTGACTAAGAATTGTTTGCCCTTCATCAAAGGCTCTTTTCAAGATTTCTTTGAGAAATATGGGGATGGACAAGTCCACAGAAAGCTCTTCAGGAGTCTGATATAGAAGTTCTAGGTTTTGAGTGTAGCTGTACATGTACATGAAGGTAGAAACAGCTTCTTCAGGAGTCGTGAAAGCCGGAATACCATTCTTTTGTAAGATCTGTCTAGCTCTTCGGCAAACACCTTCACCCATAAATGTTGTCAAGATAGGTTTTGTGGTTTGCTTAGAAATGTCCACAATAGCCTTTGCAGTCACAAGTGGTTCCGCGACTCCTTGGGGCGTATAAACAATTAGGAAGCCATCACTGTAGGGATCTTTGAAACATATTTCCATTACCTTTCTAAACCGGTCAACTGTAGCTTCTTCCAAAATGTCGATTGGATTAATGATACTGCAGTAGGAAGGCAAAACACTCTTCAATGTTTGAACCGTTTCGTCACTTAATGATGAAAGCTTGCCGCCGCTGGCAATAAGCGTGTCAGTGGCCATGATTCCAGGTCCACCAGCATTGGTAATCACCGTGAGATTAGGACCTTTCGGGTTCGGCTGCATTGCTAAGGCTTCTGCACAGTTAAAAAGGTC
>CAZGNE010000006.1:0-66122 GCA_964527165.1 uncultured Candidatus Bathyarchaeia archaeon | reverse complement strand
TGCGTCTAACGTTTAACGTAGCGCTTTCGAGGTGGAGACCCTACTCCAACACAAATGGTATGCTATCTGAAAAATCCAAACGAATACTATTACCTAAAAGCCTCAAAGAATGTTACGATTGCACTTATGGATTTGTTCGTGAGGAAAGTCATTCAAAAATGCGTATATTGCCAGGAATCTGTGCAGCTGTCTTCTGGGAATTTGGTAGCGTTTCCACACATAGAACAGCGAAGGATTTCTGATGTCTCTCCATTCAAGCTCTCCTGCACACATAACTAAGGCGTCTATTGCGTGGGAATGTAAGCTTCGCTCTCTTTTATCACCTGATTTCTTTACGCCATAACTTTCTCGCAGATTTGCCGTCTCTATGCCTGTGATGAGCTTCACCTCTTTGAACCATCTTCTCAGAGTCTCGTAAACTTTTGTTTTCCCTATTTCTACAGTGGAGAAATACTTGCCCCACCGTTTCTTGTAGTGGTTGAACCTGACATCTTCGATGACAACTCTCGTTATTGGGTAAAGCTTCTTCAATTCCTCTATGATTTTCAGTTTGAACCCTACCTTCGCCTTCTGCGAGGGAGCTATCCATCCGTCCTTCCGCTTGCGATTGTCGAATCTGCACTGTCTCCTCCGACATTTTCTGTATCGCCTGAAACGTCTCTGCTGTCTCCTCTGCCCCATCTTTTTAGCTATGCCCTTTGGAAGCTCCAGCATGCCAGTTAACAAAGCGTTCTCTTTAGAGGCTAAGGCCACCCCTTCAAACTTTGACCCCGGGTCAAAGCCGAGGGTGCCAAACGACGTTCCATGGTCGTACGCACCCTAACATCTTCAGAGAAGCTGAGCGGGGAGAACTTCAAGAAAGACTCCGAGACGTCCTTGACGAAAGTGAGCTTGAAGCAAATATCACATCTGGGCTTGGATCTTCTAGTTTGGGCTTCTTAACGTTATCATGCATTTTTTCAAAGAGTTCAGGTTGTTTAGTGTGAATTGGCATTAGCTCTTTTGGATTGATGGTTTGAATCATTTCCCGAATCTCTTTTCCGTTGGCATGCCCTGAACAATGAAAGTGATGCTTCTTCAAGCGAAAGAAGTCAATCCAATTGTTCAATCTTTGTTCATCAAATATCTGTTCTTCGTTATGCGGTTCAGAGGTTGAATGCACATAGATGCTTCCAGCGTTTGGCGCAATATCGATTAGTTCATTTACGTCAAAAAAAGTCAAGCAGACAAGAGCATCTGCCTGATTTTCGTGTATCATGTCTGCTTTAACAGCGTTAGCCATTTCTAAGAATTTTCGCTCCCAATTATCATAGTCAGATTCTCCAAACCGACCAGTATCTTTCCTATCGATGTAGATGAGAATGTTCTCATCATCGATTTCCGGAATAGCTTTTTGGAGCGCAGGCACATTCTGCAATTCTTCAAGCAAGTACGCATGCCTTTTCGAAATTATGATTTTTCTGTTATTTTCTTTCGCAAGGTTGTAGAAAGTCACGAATCGGTCAAGGGACAATAATAACCTAGTTCCAAAATTTAACGCTTGTTTATTTCAATAAGCGTACAAATTACAGAGGTTATGGAGCCCGTTTGCTCTCGAAGAAGACTTACATCAAGTAACTATGCCTTGTCAATGCGCTTTACTCTTTCGGCTATTGATGGATGTGTCTCTGATGGTTCTTCGTAATCTTCTTTGTTCACAAATTTAAGCAAGGCTGATTTGATGTTCTCTTTTCCTGCGAATTTTGCCGCAATTCTATCAGCCTTGAATTCCAAGATCCAGTTCGGGACTATCATGGTCACCAAAATGAAGGCTAAGAGTCCTATGTTCACCATCACTGTCAATAGAATTTGAGTAAATGATTCTGTAAAGAAGATCGGTGAGTATAACCTTGACCAGCTATACAAAGCGACTGCTAGAAAAGGAAGGAATAACAACTGTTAATCATATGCTCGAAAAAGGAAAAACCTCACAAGACAGAAAAAAACTGTCCCAGAAAACAGGGATACCATTAGAATCGATTCTGGAATATGTCAAGTTGTCTGACTTAAGCAGACTTGGAGCCATTAAAAGCGTAAGAGCAAGACTGTATTATGATGCAGGCGTAGATACACCAGACAAAATGGCCAGCTGGGATTCTGAGGAACTGAGGAAAATGTTGATCTCCTACATCAAGAGAACAGGGTTTGATGGAATAGCTCCGTTGCCTAAAGAAGCGAAGAATGCGGTTGAAACTGCCAAACGAATAAACAGAATAGTAGAGTATGATGAATAAAAAACATTAATGACCTCTCTTCAAACAGACTTTCTAGGACCAAGCAAAATCCGAAAGTTTAAACCAATATCTAAACCTAATCCCCCGCACTCGAGTTGGGGCGTTTTATGAGCTTATTTTCTGGTGGAAAAATCCTGATTTATGGCTTTGTGGTTGAGGGTTGAAATTTGAACACATGTTTACCAATAAAAGGTAATATGTCACAAGAAAAGATTGCGGCATGTTTAAATAGTTGTTTCTCTCATTTTATACGTGAATAAGTTTCCAGAAGGGAAACAAAATGTCTTTGGATCAAAGAGCTCGAATACTTGAAGCCGCTGTATCGACCACCTGCGGTGTCAGAGATCTAGTCCAAGCGCTGGAATGGAAGACATCAAAGGTTGTCTCTTTATTAAGAGAGATGAACAAAGAGAAGCTCATTGATCTACAAAAGGCTGCACATTCGAGGAGAGGTAGACCTAAAAAGAACATAATATGCACTCCCTTAGGTTTTGAGTTTCTGGAAACTTACAGGAAATTGAAAATGAAACCACTTAGAGCGAGAAAAGAGGACTTGGAACACGCAGTAAGAGATGCAGCGTATACCAGTAGACTTGTTGCAAACGGTCATTCGCCTTTCCAGATTTTTGTGGAGTTGAACACAATTGCCAGCAATATTAAAATCTCTTCAGAGACTTCTGAAACTATTTGAAGACAACAATGTTCCCTACATGATAATTGGGGGCTATGCTCTTCCTTTCTATGGAAGAATTCGAACAACGGTTGACATTGACTTGGCAGTAGCAATAAAAACCGACAAAGAATTAAACCAACTTCTAAATTTGCTACAATCAAAGGATTTTGAACCTACCATCTCCTCTCCCGAAAACCCTTTAATTGTTATTCTCGACCGAAAGGAGAAAATAGAAATTGAACTATGGTTGAGACCTGATGGAATTATTTTTGATGACGAAACCTTAAGAAGAAGACAGAAGGTTCAGCTAGATACGAACATTTGGGCATGGATTGTTTCCGCAGAGGATTTCATAGTAAACAAGCTAGCCAGACCCGATAGAGGAGTAATTGATGAACAAGACGTAAAAAGCGTGTTGACCAGACAAGAAAACAAATTGGACAATAAATACCTTCAAAGAAGAGCCAAAGAAGCTGGCGTGCTTACAATTTTACAAACCATTCAAGCCTTGTGAGAAACTTTCATCGAGCATATTTGATATGATTTTTTACCGGGAAATTCGGGTGGGGGTCCCACCCCCGCACTTTCAACATTGTTCTGGATAAACCCTCCGCACTTTGGGGGATGTGTGCGGTTACTTGCGTTTCTTGAAGACTTTGGCGCCTTTCAACTCTGTGACACACTCGAATTCTGCTTCCACGAGTTTGCAGGTATCGCTCGATCTTCACGAGGGCTTCTTTTGCGCTTCGTAGGGCAGTTTTCACGCTGGAAGAAGAAAAAAACTTTGTGTGCGGCTTTTTTTTGTTCTTTCAGCCCACGATTGATCGTTTTTCGGCGAATGGCTGTGGCATTTTCCCCACAATAGTAGTAGTCCTATAGGTCTTAGTGTCGACTGCTTCCAGCCCTAAGCCTCGCTGGGAAGCCCTTGGACAGTTTCAGCTTAAAAGTAGTAGTGGTTCGTGATTTCGGAGCTTCTACTACTTACAGCCCAAGCCGCCCACGCTTTCCCCAATGTGGACGTATACTCGATTCCGATTACCCTATAGTGCTATAATTCTCTCTATGTCCTAAACCATGTATGCTCTCAATTTGCGTTCCGGGGGTTCATTTCGAGGAGTACGCCTTCTTTGTGAAACCCAAGTTTCTCGTACAAACGGATAGCTTGAGTGTTATTCACTCTAGTAGTCACATGCACTTCTTGCACTTTTCTTGCTTTTGCGTTCTCAATTGCCTTCGCGATCAGACTTGCAGCGATGCCACGCTTTCTATAAGCCCTGCCGACAAAAAGGCTAGTTATCAAAGAATTGACGCCTGCGTGAAGTGGGTCTTCAAAAAAGACCTGATGAAGAAACGCAACAATCTCACCCTCAACTTCGGCAACCAGGATCTCCGCGTTTGGATCGCAAATAGCTTTTTGAATGGACAAGCCTCTCTTCAGTTGCTGCTCAGAAAACTCGTTGAAGAGTTTTTCCAAGATATCCACGTGTTTTTTTTGAGCCGATCGCAAATTAACCACCAAAGCTTATCCACTTCTCAAAAGGTTACAGAAGAGGTGAGCATCTGATAAAGATTAACGCTCAATCGATTAGTCAAAACTGAGAATGATTCATTATTGTGAAGCATGTTCCAGCACGATCCAAAAACCAAGCAAACGGCTTCCTCAATTCTTTTAAGAAACAGCATCCCTTATGAATAAATGAAAATTATGAACCAGAGAGACCTAATTTGGCTTAGAATAAGCGGAGTCTGCGGCGTAATCACACCCCTAGTTGCGTTCACATGCATATTACTTGCAATTCACTATTCTCCTGAGTTCAGCTGGACAGATAACGCATTAAGCAACTTAGGCATCCAAAAAGGCTTGACCGCACCCTTATTCAACTACGGTTTAATAACCAGCGGGCTCTTCGCACTAGCTTTCGCTATCGGTCTATTCCACTCTCTTAGCAAGAAAACTCTTGCCAAGATCGGCACATTCACCTTTGTTCTCGCGACATTGGCTCTAATTGCTATTGGCATTTTTCCTGAGAACATCAAGCCACTGCACTATTATGCTTCTGTGGCGTTTTTTGCACTTTTACCATTAGCCTTACTTGTTCTTGTTGCTGCTTTTCTACAGATGGGCAAGATGAAGATGGGTCTGTTCACGTTGACCATAGCCCTAGTGGCAGCAGGACCGTGGGGGGTCTATTTTGCAGTGCAATATGCCCCAAACGTGGCCATTCCCGAAACCATCTCTGCACTATCAGCTTCAACGTGGGCTATAGTCTTAGGCAACAACATGCTCAAACAAGCTTCACAATCAAGGAGCTAAACTAGCATATCAATTGAGCCTGTGAAACCTTTCTCATACACTTCGAACAAGTTCGAAAGCCACAAACACCTTTATCAAAGCTAAACGTATAAGAACATGAAAGGCATGACCCCAAAAGAAGACACTGGCACAACCGAGAAAAAAGGCGCAAGCATAGAAGAGCTAAGCAAGAAACTTGACCTAATAATGGAAAGGCTTGAAACACTGGAAACGTTCATCACAGAAAATTCTGAATACGCCAGCTTAGCGCCTTACTTACGCATGACACGCACAGGCGTAGGCTTATATGGCGAACCCCTAAAGGTGGCAGCACGTCTAAAAACCGCTGAAAAACACCTGAAGAAGCCAGAGATTGTACAGGACGACATTTCAAGATGCATAGTGCAAGCCCTAGCCATGCACGAAAAACTGAACATTTCTGCAATAACGCGGCAAGTCAGAAAGATGCGCGGCAAATCTTCACGAAGAATCATAAGAGAAAGAGTGGAGCGCCTAGAAGAAAAAGTCATCATCCGTAAAGCTGAAGGGTACGGAAACGTCTACGAGCTTACAGAGTGACCGAATGTCTGACCACTTTTTTCCATAATGAATAACAGCAGTAACCACGCCTTTACATACTGTAGAGGTGAAAGAAAATGGATATAGTCAAAAAAGGAATACGAGCAGGAAATCGTAGAAACAACATTCTAGACAAGCTCTTTGGAATGATGGGATATGGAAAAAAACACGGAAGACTAGATAAAAGGATCAGCTGGGCTAAGAGTGTTCCAATAAACAGAGAGGCAATGAATACTCTACAGGAAGCCGAACACACAAAAGCCCAAGCAGTTCAACTCGCTCAAAGATTACAAAACCGTTAATTACAGCAAAAAGAGATTAAATGGAGGTGAAACTTGAAATGATCGAAGAAAAGGCAAAGAAAAAAGAAGGAAAAGAAGATGTCGAAGAACTAAGAGAGGTCCTAGGAGTAGTTTCAAAAGAAGTACCCGCACTAGTCAAAGGGATAATCGGAAGTGTATTTTCCGAAGACGCTGGGAGAGACATGGGCAAAGCGGCAGCAGCCTTTTACAAAGAGTTAAGAGCAGCAGGCATGCCTGAAGAAACCGCGGTCAAGATGACTGAAAACTACATGGGAACTTTCACAAGCCTAGGAGACATGCTCAAACATGCGACAAGCGGAAAAGGAGAGTTCAAAAAGGAAAAGCTCGGCGAAGAACTCTCAAGAAAAATCGAAGAAAAACTAAGAGAGAAGAAGAGAGAAAAAGAAGAGGAAGACGAAGACGGCGAGGATTGATAATCCTCTTTTTTTAGACTGCCAAAGTGAAATACCATGAAGAAAGCCCGCAGCATCATAAGCTCAGGTCTTTCTTTAACTCGCCTTATCCTCAGTCTTTTTGGTTTGTGGATTACATTTGGCTGGAAAGTCCGCAAAGCCAGAAAAGCCTTCGAAAAAGAACTGGTTAACCAAGGAATGAACAAGAAAGACGCAGAGAGGCTGAGTACACAATACACCAAACTGAAAAACGACATGATGCGAAGTATTAAAGATTCTCTACTGAGAAATCGTTAAGGGCCTTTCACATCAAGAAAGATTTGAGAGCAGCAAAGCGAAGAAAAAACAGTTTCATATCCACTTTCTTGAGCAAAATGAATGGCGTCTTCTGCTGGAAATGCTATGGCGTCCACTCCTGCCTTTATGGCGAGCACATCTGTTCGCGAGCGATGTTTTCCTTTTGGTCGCATACAACCTAGAGCCAGCGGTGTTTGAGGAAACAGCAACCTTGCAGCTACAATGACTCGGGCTATATCTAAGGGTTCAGGAGGTCTGGTTACTTCCATTTCAGTTCCATGTATAGGCATGAAAGCAATGACTACAAGTGCGGAAGGATTATACGTGCATATTATTTTCAGCGCCTGGAACTCGCCTTTCAGCCTTCCATAATGAAGCCCTGCAATAACATGTGGCACAAAATCTATCCCAGAGTCGCTCAACGCTTTCAAGGAGTTAGCATAATCCTCAACCGAGACCTTAAGCCTATAGACTTCTCTTATAGTTTCATCTGATCCAATAACGTCAATTAACGCAGCGTCAACACCGCTATCTTTAAGCAGCTTTGCAGTTTGGAAATCTATGACCCCGGTGTGAGCAAAAACCGTCAACCCTAGTTCACGCTTGACCTTTCCAATAACGTCAACAAAGCTCCTAAACGGTACAGAGCCATCTGGAAGACAGCCTCCGCTTATGAGACACCCTAAAGCTCCTTCACTTTTGAGCTTTCTGCACAATTCAAGCAGTTCTTGAGGCTTGTTCACTGGAAACATTGTTTCTAGGACTTTTCCACCGCAATGTTTGCATCTTAACGAGCAACCTCTGCCTGTTACTGATATAGTCGGAAAATCTGCAGGTGAAGAATGATACTGACTTGTTTTGTAATACATGAAGCTTGGAGCATAAAAATGAAGCTGCTTTCGTCTTGGCAAAAAAGAATCGCTCTCCAGAATGTGTAATAGCTTCCTATCATTCATCTGCCAGACTGCTTCAGCTGAAAGATGCATTATGGTTCTCCGTGAAATTGTTTCAAGCAGCCTCACTTAATAGTTTTCGCTCACATCAACTGATAGACTGCCTATGAAGCGTCGATGGTGAAACCTTTAATTCCGCCGAGCACTCATGCTTAAAATCTGAAAGAACTGTTTTCACAGCTTCACTGAGGAATACCATGAATCTGAAAGTCACAAGCGAACATGTGCCTGAAAGGATCAGAATTTCAGTAGGCACTGCCATGGTTCTGGGGCTCCTGTGCACAAAACTTGACGCCCTGCCCACTACTGCCTATTTGATGACTTACAGCGAAGGCAAGTGTTCTGCAAATTGTGGTTTCTGCACACAAGCTAAAGACAGCAGTAGCCGAGCTGACATGCTTTCAAGGGTTTCATGGCCGATTTTTTCAACAAACCCAGTAATTGATGGGATACAAAAAGCACACAAGCAAGGTGTAATAAAGCGTGTTTGTATACAAGCTATAAATTATCCCTCAGTATTCATGCACTTGCAGGCTCTAGTCAAAACCATTTATGAAAACACTAAAGTGCCGATTTCGGTTTCATGCCAGCCATTAAACAAAAAGAACATGACGCTGTTAGCTGAAGCTGGTGTCCAAAGATTAGGGATACCGTTAGATGCGGCAACCGAAGAACTGTTTGACAAGATCAAGGGAGAACGTGCTGGTGGACCGTACAATTTGAAAGACCAGCTTGAACTGCTTAGGGAGGCAGTTGACATTTTCGGTGAAGCCAGAGTTAGCACACATCTTATCGTTGGCTTGGGCGAAACTGAGAAAGAAATGATTCACATTATCCAGAACTGTGTAGACATGAAAGTTTTGCCGGCACTTTTCGCATTTACGCCTATCAACGGAACAGCATTAGAAGACAAGACTCAACCGTCAATTCAAAGTTACAGACGAATCCAAATCGCCAGAGACCTAATCCGGGAAGGATTTGCAAGATTTGAGAAAATACGCTTTAACAAAGAAGGGCAAATAACCGATTTCGGTGTGGAAAAACAGACGGTAATGCGGATTATCCAAACGGGCAACCCTTTTCTCACTTCTGGATGTCCAAACTGCAATAGGCCATACTATAACGAGAAGCCAAGCGGTCCCATCTATAACTATCCAAGAAACTTGACGGAAAAGGAGCTTTCAGAAATACGAAGTACATTAGACTCTGAAGAGGCTTTAACCGATGGCTGAGCTTTACTTGCTTGATGCAAGGGTAACTGAGACAAACTCGATAAAGCTCAAATTCCTAGGCACAAACGGAGAAATTGAAGAATTCATAGACGACAAGTATAAACCGTATTTTCTGACGCCGCATTCTTTGACAAGCGAAGATAGGGCCACGGTGGACTATTTTAGCGGCGATACCCAAATTGTAGAGAAAACTGATTTATTCACAGGTGAACAAAAATCTCTGACAAAAATCTCTTGGCCAAACGTCAAAATAGCCTCAAGAGCCGCAGAAAAGCTCAGTCCTTGTTGGGAAAAAGAGATCGACTTCACAAAATCCTACGTTTATGATAAAGGTCTAGTTTTCGGAGCATTACATTCCGAAAACAATCTAAAACCAGTTCTAGAACCATCCACATCGATAAAGACAGAGTTCGAAGAAGTCTTTACGGAAGTGCAAACCCAAGACCCGCTCAAGTGCGCTCAAATCTTCTATTGGTTCACTTTACTTAATCAACCAATACCGAACTTAGACTCGGATTTTTTTGGCACTAACGAAGTTGATATTGAGAGAGCCTATGCTGCATGGATGCTTTCCAGAATAGCCAATCTTCCATTAACTGAAGCCTTGACCAGCCATCATGTGAGTGAATGGCTAAAATCAATAATCTACACCCACCTAAGAAAAAGCAATATACTCATTCCAACTGCTGAAGAACTAACAAAAGGAAAAACACCGCACAGAGTTGTAGGCGCATTGACGGTTGCGCCCAAAGCTGGAATCTATTTTAACACGGTTGTATGCGATTTCGAAAGCCTATACCCCAGTTGCATCGACAGCTTCAACCTGTCTTATGAGACAGTTGATTGCGAACACATAAGCTGCATGAAAAACAAGATTCCAGATTTTGATGGGCATGTGTGCCTCCAACGAAGAGGCTTTTATGCCGTTCTCATAGGAGCCTTAAAAGATTTGCGAATAAAACTTTTCAAACCAGCTTCAAAGGACAACACGCTGACTAGAGAAGAAAAAGAGAAAGCCGCAATAGCAGCAAAATTGTTGAAACTGATTTTAGTTTCAAGCTATGGGGTTACTGTTCGAATACACGGGCTAGCTTGTCCACCTTTAGCCGAAGCCATAACAGGTTATGGACGATATGTACTCAGAGAAAGCTGGCAGATGGCAGAAGAAAGAGCTTTGCGCCCGCTCTATGGCGATACAGATTCGCTGTTTCTGGACAATGCTTCTGATGAACAGGTCGAATTGCTGATCAAGGCGGTTAAGGAAAGGTTTCATCTGGACTTAGCGGTTGACAAACGTTATAGCCTATGTGTTTTGCCAAAAGCCAAGAAAGCATATTTCGGGATACTGCAAGATGGCACACCAGACATCAAAGGGGTTACCGCAGTAAAATCCAACTCGCCAAACTACATAAACAAAATTTTTCAACAATGCTTGAACGAACTATCTACAATAAAAAACCAAGAAGAATATGAAGAAGCCAAAGCGGCAATCAAAGCAATAGTGCAAAAAGGCATATTCGCCTTGAAAAACAGAAGAATCGACCTGGAAGATCTGACTTATTCCGTGCGACTTTACTTCGATCCAAACGAGAAAACTGCAGATATGAAGACAGCCTCTCAACCTTACCAATGTGCGCTACAACTCGTTGATGCAGGCAGAAAACTGAAAAAATCGGACACAGTATCATTCATCAAAGTTAAACCCTTCAAGTACAAGAATAGGACTTTCACAGTAAAACCTGCTGAACTCGTGAAAAACCTCATCGAGATTAATACAGAAGATTACATCCGAAACCTACTTACAGCTATGAACCAGACATTCGAACCGATGGGCATCAAGTTAGAAATGGATAAGAAAACCGAGATCTCAAGATGGCTTGAAACATAGCATTTGAAGACTTACTAGTCGAAAAATCTATTTGTAAGCTCAGCGTTAGTGCACTTCAAAACTGGTTGGTGTTAGAGTTTGGTTGAAGCACCTGTAGAAGATAAACGTCTAACTCTGAAAGAAGCTGTAAGGCTTGTTCCGGATGGCGCTCACCTATTCTGGGGAGGCTTTGGCTTTCAACGACCGCCCATGGCTTTCGCCTATGAACTTGTCCGACAGAAAAAGCGTAACTTGACCATTTACACTTGCGGCTCAGAAATGGACATAGATATACTATCAGGCTCCTATGTGGTTTCACGCTTTGAACTGGCATTCTTCGCCATAGAAGGCATAGGTCTGGTGCCGAACATTCAAAGAAGAATCCGTGAAGGAGCAATACAAATCGAGGATTATTCTAACTTGGCTATGGCACTTCGCTTTCTAGGTGGCGCATTAGGCGTGCCATTCATGCCCCTGAAAAGCATGCTGGGCACAGACATACTTGCAAAAACTAGATTTAGAAGCAAAAAAGCTGAAGAGATCGTATGCCCGTTTACTGGTGAAAAAGTGGTGCTTGTTCCATCCGTGCGTCCAGACTTCAGCATAGTCCACGTTTCTCGCGTTGACAAAGAGGGAAATGCCCAGATAGATGGCATTAAAGGCGAAGACATTGAAGGGGCAAGGGCTGGAAAAAAGCTGATTGTTATGGCAGAGGAAATTGTGGACACCGAGTTTGTTCGAGCGCAACCAGACCAGACGGTAATACCGAACATCTATGTAACACATGTAGTTGAGTGTCCTTGGGGGTCATATCCAATGATGGTTTACAATTACTATGACTACGATATGGAACACGTGCGAACGTACTATGAACAATGTAAGACCGAGGAAGGATGGCAAAAATACAGTGAAGAATACATAACAAGCTTCAATAATCACCTTGAATTCTTGCAGAAGATAGGCATCGAGCGGTTATTGAAGCTTAAAGCCAAAAAACCGCTTCCGTACTAAGAGAGGAGGAGAACAATAAATGGAAAAAGATTATGCAAAACCGGAAGAATTCACAACCTTGGAACTTATGGCAGTGTGCGGTTCTAAACAGATCAAAAACGGTGAAGTAGTTTTCATAGGAACAGGTTTACCGCTGATAGCTGCAATGCTGGCCAAAAAGACCCACGCACCTGCAGCCAAAATCGTTTATGAAGCCGGATTCATCGATTCAAACGCCAAAGACATCGCCCTATCCATAGCAGACTCAAGATTAGGATATCGTGCATCAGGAGCTATCGGGTTAATAGAGACACTTGGACTTATGTTGCAAGGCGGACACGTAGATGTGGGCTTTGTAGGTGCAGCGCAGATTGATGAATATGGAAACATTAATACCACGTATATTGGAAGCTTCGAAAAACCAACGGTTAGGCTTCCAGGCAGCGGCGGAGGAAACGACATCATCAGTTCAGCAAAACGTATAGTAGTAATAATGACTCATGAAAAGAGAAAAACGGTCAAAAAACTCGATTACCTAACAAGCCCAGGCTTCCTAAGCGGTCCTACATCCCGAGAAAAAACTGGTTTGCTTGGCGGGGGACCTGCCCTCGTGGTCACAAACTTGTGCCAAATGGACTTTGACCCCGAAACTAAACGTATTAGGCTTGCCACCGTTCATCCAAGCGTTTCCGTGCAGCAAGTTATAGAGAATTCGGGCTTCGACTTGATAATTCCGCCTGACGTCCCAACTACAGAGCTGCCCACACGAGAGGAGCTGAAGCTTCTAAGGGAAGTTGATCCTAACGGAATATACATCCCGCGAGTCAAATAGATCTCCTTTTACAGTCTAGGTTTTTGTCTTGTAACCTCTTCCACCATTCTCCAAAACTCATCTTCAGCTAAACCCTTTCTAACTTCTTTCATCAGTTTCTTAATCTGATAAAAGATCATCTGAGCTTCGCCTTTGTCAGCACTTTCGCGCATTCTTCGTAGATTTCTGATAATTTCCTGAACTTGCATGGGTGTTGCCGTTATTCCAGCTTGCACCAAACGATTTTCAATTGCTTGTTTTCCAACTTGCCTGCTAAGGTAATATTGTGCTTCCCTCCCGATGATCTCCGGCGGGAAAGGCACATACATCAATGGCTGGACAAGTGTATCCTCTATCAATTCCTCAACTTCTTGTGAGAAAGCATTGTCTCCAATTAGGGGTTTGTGAAAATGCATCGGGATTGCAAAAGTTTTTTCAGCAAGTTGTGAGAGCCTGTAAAGCTTGTTCAAATCTATGCCCGTGTCTTTGTCATAAAGCAGCTCCAGAGCAGTAACAACCTCCTCTAAAGGTGCTGCCCCTGCCCGAGCCCCGAATCCTGCAACACAGGTATGCACACATTCGACTCCTTCCTCTACTGCCGCAAGAGTATTCGCCGTTGCCAAGCCAAAATCGTTATGACAATGAACTGAAAGCGGAGCACTCACCTTTAATTGTGAAAGCCCTTCCCTAACACGCGAAATCAAGTAGCGTGTAGACAAAGGCCTAAGAAAACCTAAGGTGTCAGCGATCACCAAACGGCTTGCACCAGCCTTTACTGCCTCCTGAAAAATTTTCAGAATATCTTCAAGACTAGTTCGGCTAGCATCTTCTAAAACAAAATCCACTTTTACACCATGTTTTTTTGCGTATTCGACTGATTCGACGGTTTTTTCCAATAGCTGCTCTCTAGTCATTTTCAGCCTATATTGAAGATTGATTCCGTTAAAGGGCGTGACTATAGGAATTTCTCTCACTCCACTCTCTAAGCACGCGTCGATCTCGCTTTTGATCGGGCGTGCAGGAGCAGCTAAACTTGCTTGCTTGAATCCTTCGTTCGCAATCCTTCTTACACTATTCCGCTCCTCTTCTGATAACGCAGGATAGCCAACTGTGATCACAGCAACTCCTATTTCATCCAGCATCTTGGCAAACTTGACCCGTTCCACATAAGTCAAGAAAACAGTTGGAGTTTGAATTCCCTCTTTCAGAGTTTCATCCCAAATAAAAACTTTCTCAGGCAATTTTGAAGGCAAATTCTTTCGCAGCCGATTATAATTTGCTATTAAGCCCTGGGCTTCAAGTTTCTTAAATATTGTCTTCCTCAACCAATGCGCCTTCCTATAAATCGAGCAACGCGTCTATTTGTTATCTTGGAAACATCCATATAAGAATTAACATGTTTTAACACTTCAAAATCAACTAAAGTTTTAACTAAGGTCACCCTAGAACATCCGCTTAGAATCCTCTGACATATTTCTACCTTAAAGCAAGAACAAAATCTTCAAATTCCAAATGCGCCCTAGTTCTGGTCTTCTATTACAGGTTCGACAATAAGAGTCAAACCCTCCTTAGCGACGATTCTTATCTTCTGACCTGCTTTAATGAGTGTACGTGAACGCGCTTTCCAATGCTCACCGTGGAAAAGAACAAATCCGTCATGGTCTGGGTCGATTTCATCTATCGTTCGACCTGATTCTCCAATGAAACCAAGAACGCTAGGTCTCTTTTTCACTGTTCTAAACAGTTTGTAGAGAACTATCATTGAAAAGCCTCCAAGAATGATTGTAAGCATTAGCACAATTGCCATGAAAAACCAGTACCATTCAGGAGAAATCAGCCACTGGGTCGGATTAAGACGTAGCAAAAGCAACGATCCTACCAAGAGGCAGAAAACTCCGGCAGGACCAAAAAACTGCAAGCCTGGCTCTCTCATTTCTACGTAAACCAGTCCCCCTCCTATGATAAGAAGGGTTATTACAAATAAATCAACGTAAAATCCCATTCCAATTAGGCCTAATATTAGAAGAATTCCTCCGATGATTTCTCCCTCAAATCCAAGCGTAAGAAAACCGAAGATGATGCCCCAAACTCCTAGGATGAACAAGAGATAAGCGATCAACGGATCTGAAATAACTCGGAGAACCTGAACACGTATGGTTGGACCAAAATAATGTATTTGGGCATATCTAGTTCTAAGTATAACTTCTTGTTCTCCCGCTACTTGCACACTCATGCCGTCAACAACCGCTAATAGTTCTTCCAAGGAAGAAGCTATTGCCTCAGTGATACCATAATCTTTCGCGGTGTATGCGTCAACGTTAAGGTTTTCAGTCACAAATTTTGCTGAAATTGTCTCATTCCTTTTGTGCATCCTCGCTCGTAGCTCCAATTCTCCAACCAGGTAATTAATCAGCTTCTGATCACCTATCAACTCTCCAGAAGGATACGCTCTAGGTTGGGCAGAACCAATAATGGAGTAAGGTTCCATTACAGCTACATGCGACGATAGAACAATAAAAACGCCTGCAGATAATGCTTTAGCTCCTCTTGGATATACAAATGAGATCACAGGAACAGAGGATTGGTCAATGAGCCTGATGATCTCGAAAGTTGCGTCTAGCAAACCTCCTGGAGTGTCTACAAGGAGCACAACAGCTGTGGCACCGGTATTATGGGCGTAGTCTATTCCTTCTTTGATCAGATCCACAGCTGCTACGTTAACGACGCTGTCAAGCTCAATGACAACAACCTGTTTATCGTTCAAACCAAAGACAGAAGCAACCTTGGGAGATGATAAAACAATAGAAGAAAGGATTACCAGAAGCAAAATGGCATTTGAAACGCTCCGAACTTTCATTCTGTTCTTTTTATGTCCTAAAGTGTGCAGTGACGTTTTCATCTTTCTTCCGTTTTGACTTGTTCTCTCTTGACTTTAGTCGCTTGGGTCATGGCAACGATATTTCCTATTTCCTGCAAGTCGGTTGTCGAAGTAACCACGACCAAGTTCTTCTCCCGCGAAATTTCAGCCAATGTTTGAAGTTCCCTAAGCCTGAGCGATATGGGATGCTTTCCATAGAGCTCTGCGGCTTGCTGCATTTTTTCAGCTGCTAGATATTCTCCTTCAGCCACGATGATTCTTGCTCTTCTCTCTCTTTCAGCTTCCGCTTGCTTCGCAATTGCCCGTTGCATATCAGCTGGAAGGCTGACATCGCTGATAACCACAGCGCTGACTTTGATTCCCCACGGATCTGTTGTTTCGTCGAGTTCTTGCTGGATTTCCTTCGTGAGTTCTGGAGTTTTCGTTAGCAAATCATCTAGTTCAGCGTGTCCCAAAATGTCTCGCAAAACGGTTTTAGCTAGGTTCTGAGTGGCAACAACAAAGTTTTCCACATCACAAATGGCTTTGATGGGATCCACTACTCGGTAATAGACGAAGGAGTCTACATCGCATCGGATGTTGTCCTTAGTGATTACTTTGATCATTCGGGCATCGTACGTAGATGTCCTCAAATCAATTATTCGCATTTTGTCAAAGCCTGGAATTATGAAAAACAATCCTGGACCTTTAGCGCCGACGAGACGCCCTAATCTGAAGATGACTCCTCGTTCGTATTCCTTCACTATCTTGATGGATGATGCCAGAATCGAAATCACGATTATCAGAAGAACGAAAATGGCAAATATGGTTTCTATCAACACTATCACCAGAATATTGACGTACAATTGACTATATAAATTGCTTCCGATTGAAGCGTAAGAAGGCCAAACATGCTGTATCCAATATGTGTTGTCAGTTGATGTCCTAAAGCTAATATGGTCTAATCAATATATTATTTGCAATGTAGATGTGAAGAGCTATGGATTTGTTCAAGGCGATTGAAGAGAGAAGAAGCATAAGAAAGTTCAAGCCAGATCCAATACCTGATGACAATTTGAAGAAGATTCTGGAAGCAGGCCGCTTAGCTCCCTCGGGCGGCAACCGTCAACCTTGGATGTTTGTAGTGGTTAGAAACGCAGAAAAAAAGAAGGCTTTGTCTACAGCTTCCAACAATCAGAAATTCATTGCAGACGCTGACTCGGTGATTGTGGCGTTAGGTGATCCAGGAGCTTCTAGAAATCTTTTCAGACAGGATCCAATGATTGCGTTGGAACACATGGTCTTAGCTGCAACTGCCCTAGGTTATGCGACATGCTGGATTGGAGCTTTCAAGGAAACTGAAATAAAAGAAATCGTGAAGATCCCTGAGAATTATGCTGTTGTCGCATTGCTTCCCATAGGTGTTCCTGACGAGAAGCCGCCTCATAGATCTAGAAAAGCATTTAAAGAAATCTTTTTCAAAGAGGTTTATGGTAAACCTTTGGAGTTCTAACGCTCTTACAAATCGACATACACGTGCTTACGTGAAACGGAAAACGCTTCTCATGGACAGCTGCAGTTGAATGGAAAGAACGTTTTAATCTGAGAGCCTTTTGGCCAGAGCTTTCGTAGAATTCATCATAATTGCCATCTTCAGTTGGTCGATGATACTAGTCGGATATCTTGTTGGCGGATTTGTTGCGAGTCTCGTAGCAGGAGAAACATCGGGAAGAGGAGCGTTATCACGCTTTCTTGCTGGAATATTCGGGTGAACAATTGTTACAATACTTGTAGTCATAGTGTTCGGAGCAATAGGCGGGATAACTGGCTTTGGAGTAGGCACAATATATTGGGCGTTGCTAGCTTAGCTTTAGGTGTAGCATCAATCCTCCTGAGTATCTTTAGGGCGATGATAGCAACCGTAGATGGATTAATCGAGGACGCATTAGCAAGATGGACGAGCACAATTGTTTTTCTTTTTCTGTTTCTGGCCAACAGTTCATGCAGTTTTTCTCCTGCTCAGCGAAAGTTTAAAATTGACTTGACATGTTAGGCAATGTTGTTAGGAGTGCTTGATATGGAGCCTTTTCCATGGTGGACCACCCGCCAAAAGAGCCTAATGGAAGACGCGAAAGCTTTTGGCGACAAGAACTTGCCTAAGGGCGAAGAGGTTTTCTGGACCAAAAAATTCCCTTCTGAACTGCTTAAGGAAGTTGCTCGTAAAGGGTGGTTTGGAACGGTTATTCAGGAAGAATATGGAGGATTGAATACTGGCGTTACAGGAGCAGCTATTGTTGCTGAAGAATTGAGCAGGATTGGCTCAGCCTTAGCAGAGGCTTACGCTGTTTCTATGTTTGGTGGTGTGGAGCAACTTCTGGCTTTCGGAACTGAAGAGCAGAAACAAAGATGGTTGCCGAGAATAGCTAAAGGCGAAGTTGTTGGCGCAGTTTGCATAACTGAGCCTGGTGTAGGTTCAGATGCCGCAGGAATCGAAACCATAGCAATACGAGAAGGAGATAGCTATCTATTTAACGGCAAAAAACGTTTTATAACGAATGCTGGATTAGCCGATATTTATGTTGTTTACGCTAGAACAAGCGATAAACCTGAAGATCGAGCCAAATATCGACACCTTACAGCTTTTCTTGTAGAGAAGGGCATATTAGGATTCTCTGTAGAGAAGATTAACGAACTCTCAGGATGGATAGGGTTACCAAACGGTTTTCTGGACTTCAATGACGCTGAGGTTCCAGCAGCAAATATAATAGGCAAGGAAGGTGAAGGCTGGAAAGTCATGATGGCAGGCTTGAACTTTGAACGCGTCGTCTACTCGGCAGGCATGCTTGGACCGATGCGAGAATCAATACGTTACGCAGTAAATTATGCTCAAAGGCGAATGCAGTTCGGCAAACCGACTGTTGATCTGCCAACGAACCAAGCGAAAATCGCTGACATGCTGGCAGGTTTGTATACTTCACGATTACTCGTCTATCACGCAGCCCATCTATTAGACGAGCATACAGAAGCAATGGTTGAGGCGGCTACTGCAAAAATGTACGCTTCAGAGATCTATGAAAGCCTCATAAGCAGCGCCATAACAATAATGGGTGGCGATGGGTGGACACGATTTTACCCTGTTGAAACCTACCTCAGAGACGCAAAAGTAAACCAGATTGGAGCAGGAACGAACGACATCATGAAACTGGTTATACATCGCGGAGGTCTAAAAGCCCTACGAAACGATCTAAAGATGCCCCGTAGACGAATACATGAAAAACTCGGTGTTCCAATATCCACAACAGAACCGTTGCCAAGACTAGAATCCACTGAAGAAGCCATAATTAGACTGTTGTCAGAAGATTATCAGGTGAATCCAGGTCTGTACATGAGCAGAGAAGACCTAAGAGAAAGACTCATAGACATAGCAGATGAGAACCTTAATCAACTACTAGAAAGCCTTGAATCACAAAAACTGGTCAATACTTACCGTGACAGCCGCGGGACAATATTACTAATCAAAGCAACCTATGAAGGATTGCGCAGAGCAGCTCCAATAGAGAACTATAGGTGGTATCCAGACTGGTTAAACAAAGAGTTCATTTTCTAAATGCTTGCTGAAACACAAAAAAAACGAAAATTATCGTCCTAGTGGCGTATAGTGGACGGGGCGGGATTTGAACCCGCGACCTCCACGATGCCAACGTGGCGATCATACCAAACTGATCTACCCGCCCGCAAAGGCTTTGTTTTCCGAAACTTTAACATTGAAAAAAGCCTATAAGCGTTTCTTTAGATCAACCATAATGGTGATATTGCCTTAATAGGTTTTCAATTTCATCAGGTTTATGCGTCAGTCGCTTCCATAAGTCCTTGTCTTGATAGGCTTTCAGTTTCTCAATTGTCTTGTCAATCAACCTTGCGGAAAAAATGCCATAAGCTTCATAGTATTGTCTATCTTTCTCAAGGTTTTCTGCGCCTTCGCTACAAGAGTGGGGTAATAACTCAAGCTTCTTTTGCTTCTCATCTGCAGTTTCAGTATGCAAGTTTTCAGCAATTTTTATTGCCTCTTCTGGGTTTTCTAGGCCATAGTTAGCGGCTATTGTGATGCCAGCAAGGAGCAGATATGCGTTTGCGAAGGCGTCTGGAGCTCTATATTCGAATGTCTCTCGACAAGAGTCTTTCGCTGCATGTTTCTGTTTGAAAGTCCACCACAAGGGTATCCGTATTAAGGCTAGACGGTTCTTGGCGCTCCAGCAAATGTGCATTGGCGACTCTTTTTGTGCAATAAAACGGAAATACGAGATAGGAGTTGGATTACCAAAAGCCGAAAGACTCGATGCAAGTTTCAAGATTCCGCCAATGATTGATAACCCTTCAGAGCTCAAAGTTTCTTTTGAATTTGCAACAATGTTCTCACCTTTTCTCAATGCACAAAGGTGAATATGCATTCCAGTCCCGGCATGTTCTAGCGCCAATTTGGGAATGAATGACACTGACAAGCCGTGTCTTGCACACACATTTCGGACAACCCACTTTGCAATAGCAACATCATCCGCTGTTTCAGCCAAATTCTGCGGCATAAACTCCACTTCATGTTGCTCTATAAGCGTGTTGTCTTTGTCCAGTATTCGACCGACTTCACTGTGCCCATACTTACTGGCAATTCCAACGTCAGCCAATGTTGCCAGAATCTCGTTTCTCACATCTTCAAACTTCGTAAATGGGGCCGAGTCGTGATAGTTCCTGTCAGACTGCCCAGAAAAAAGTACATCAATTCCTTGTTTTGCCATTATGTAGAATTCAAGTTCAGCCAAAGCCTTGAGAACAACACCATGAGAAGCGCCTAACCGCTCTTCAGCTCTAGCCAAAACATTCCTCGGAGCGACATCCAGCGGCAATCCGTTTTCATCTAGATAGTCGCATAGGAGATTCAACGTTGACAGCTTTGAAAAGGGGTTCATGAAACCACTGTCCAGCCTAGGCTGGATGTAAATGTCGCTTTTTCCCGGCTCGATGAATGAAAACAAGTTTGATCCATCAACTCTTTCACCATATTCCAAAACATCGTTTACTCGCTCCATATTCGTAGCAGAGAAGCTTAAAGTTCTTAGTCGTCCATCTTCTGGAATATGACACAGATTAAGAATTCGGATACCATTTTCTGAAACAAATTTTACAATTTCCTCTCTTCGAGAGAAGTTCAGTCCGTGCATCAACCATCAGCCTCATATTAGCATCTAGATCATTTCAAAAGCAGATATTTTAACTCTCCCATTTGAGTTTTAATTGTAAATAAATATGGATATGTCTTCATGTGGATAAGTTTTGAGGATTCGCTACGTTTATCTATAGAGTATAATATTGATAGGCTAAAGGAAAGGTTGAGCAATGTCCAAGAAGTCACCACCAAGAGATGAAGCGTTAGAAGCTATAGATTTTATTGTGAATGTCCTGAAAGAGCATGAGAAAGACTTGGACAGATTAATTCACGAGCTAGGCACAATAACTGAGAAAATGGGTGATACTGGAGAACTGAGCGTAAAAGTGGAGAAGGTTGAAGAAAGACTGGGCAATTTGCAGAATGAAATAGCAAACTTGATATCCTATTTGTCAACTCCACACGAACCAGCTCAGATTTTTACTCCCCAAGTTTCTCCACGGAGTGGGGAGACAGAGCAAAAAAGAGATGTTCGAGGTCCACCTGTGATCTTGCGTTGCAAGCAATGGGAGGATTTTCTTACCCTCGCCCATCATGCTCAAACCCTATCCTTCTTGTATAGAGAAGCAGAGAGGACTTTTCAGGTTGACGCTTTGAAGAATGACCAAATCATAACATACAGTGGCGAAGTCCCAAAGGTTCTTTCGCTCTTGAAGATTTGGCTCTCAACCCAGCTGAGTGTTGATGAAAAGAGAATTCTGGAAGGTATCTTAGCAATAGGCTGATCATCTAGCGAACTTTTCTACGTTAGTGTCAATCAGTAACATTTTTATATGAGACTTTTATCTTAAGTCTTACGAGACACTGGAGGGCCAAGGTTGAAGGCAAAACCACTAATAGCCATCCGAGGTTTTTTCCGTTTTCGAAGCCTTCTCCTTTCTCCTCGATTACGGAAGTGGCTAGGAGGTTGGCCAATAAACGATGAAAGCCCTCCAAAAGCCCTTTTATGAGTGTGATAATGATGCCTGAGGATTATGCAATTGTTCGGCGATTTCGAGAAGAGATAGCAAGCTTCCAGAACACAATGGAAGAACTGCATTTTCTCAAGCGAGTGGCTGCCGATCTTCGAAGCTATAGAAAGATGATTCGTTTTAAGAGGTATGATTGATGGCTTAGAGTAGAAGGCTTAAATATTCTCCAGCGTCATCTTTTTGGGAAATCCGATGCAAACTTCGGCTGAGAAAATCCAGTTTTTCAATACATTGACACGTAGGAAGGATCGATTTGTTCCCTTGGAAAAAGGCAACGTAAAAATGTACACATGTGGACCTACGGTTTATGATTTTGCCCATATAGGTAATTTTAGAGCATTCATCTTTGAGGATCTGTTGCGCAGATGGTTGAAATATCGAGGTTTTAAGGTTATTCAGGTTATGAATTTGACAGACGTTGATGACCGAACAATTGCAGCATCAAAAAGGTATAAAATGTCGCTTGCTGCGCATACAGAGCAATTTGCAGAGGCTTTCTTTGAAGATTTGGCAAGACTAAATATTGAAAAGGCAGACCGATACCCACGTGCAACAGAGCATATCCCCGAGATGGTTGCTTTAATCAAGAAGTTAATGGAGAAAGGCTACGCGTACAGAGGAGAGGACGGCTCAATATATTTTGATATTTCGAAGTTTAGGAATTATGGTAAGCTCTCTAAGTTCAAGGTTGAAAAGCTAAAGGCTGGCGCGAGAGTCAAAGTAGACGAGTATGATAAGGCCGAGGCACAGGATTTTGCCTTATGGAAGGCTTGGACTGAGGACGATGGCAATGTTTTTTGGGAAACAGAAATTGGAAACGGAAGACCTGGTTGGCATATTGAATGTTCGGCGATGTCCATGAAATACTTGGGCGAAACATTTGACATTCACACTGGTGGAGTGGATAACATGTTTCCACACCATGAAAATGAGATTGCCCAGAGCGAAGCGGCAACTGGTAGGAAACTTGTGAATTATTGGCTTCATTGTGCGTATTTGCTCGTTGAAGGAAAACGCATGGGTAAACGGTTTGGCAACTACTACACCGTTAGGGATTTGGTTGATAACCTGGGGCATGATCCTATGGCTGTTCGATATCTTCTCATGTCAACCCATTACAGGCAACAGCTCAATTTCACATTCGATGGTTTGGAAGCCGCCAAGAACGCGGTTTTCCGCTTGAGAAACTTCACGCGTAGATTGCTGGAAGCTGATGGTAAAGGCTCTGGAACAAGGATGAAGCGACTAACCCAACGTGTACTGGATGGTTTTGTAAAGGCTATTGATGACGATTTGAACATTGGCATTGCATTAGCGACGCTTTTTAATTTTGTCAGAGACGTGAACATTCTGATCGATGATAATCTGTTAAGCAGGGAAGAAGCAAAAAAGGTTTACAGCTTGATGATTGGGTTTGACGAAGTTCTAGGCGTAATTGGCAAAGTTGAGAAATTGGAGAAACTGCCAAAAGAAGCAGAAGAACTTGTTCGAAACAGGGAAGAAGCCAGAAAAGCCAAGGATTGGGAGACCGCAGACCACATCAGAAATCAGCTAAAAGCCATGGGTATAATAATCGAAGACACTTCTCAAGGTGTCAGATGGCGAGTTGAAAAACGCTAGATTGCCGAATTTTCAACTTGGAAGTTCCATTCGCTAGTTGCATATTTCGTCTTGCGCAGTTTTTCTGCAAGTTCACGTTCATAAGCTGTCAGACATCCTTCTACGAGTTTTACGTTTAGAGCTTTTTGAAAACCTTCAATCAATGCCATGTTCACTTGTTCTATCGAAATGTCTTTTCCTATTTCGTCTTTTATGGAGGTGATTTTATTTTTGGCAACATTGACGACTTCCATGCACGTCTTTGCCCACGGAACCCGTAATAAATCGAACATCTTCTCCAAACACACATCCAAAAGAAGGGTGCCATGCTGCAAAACTACTCCACTTTTGTGCGATTGGGCGCTGCCTGATATTTTTCGGCCTCTAACCGTGAGGTTCGGACAAGTTTTTGCGTTTCCATCGCCATAATCAGCAGTTATTCCTAAAATCCTTAGACCTTCGGTTAAGCCCGCATATATCTTTGCATAAATAAATGCTATGTCTTGCGTATGCATAGCGTTTTTTTCAATTATGATACTGTAGGTTATCTCGTTCCCGGTGTCATGATAGACCGTGCCACCGCCTGTGATGCGCCTCACAACGTCTATGCTGTTGAGCCTGCAATTGTCAAGATGGACCTCGTTTTCCATGCTTTGAAACTTGCCAATAGAAACTGCAGATGGGTTCCATCGATAAAACCTTACAGTATTAGGAACATGACCAGTGATTCTAGCGTTCAATGCGGCTTCATCAATGGCCATGTTTGTATATGCGTCGTATGTTTCGAGCTTCAGTAATCGCCAATTGTCCATGGAAAGCGCTTCCTGTGATTAGTGTTCTAATTTGGCTTAGGGTTGATTTTTGTCTTTCGCCCAACAGCTGCCTTGCGAACCTGCCTCTATTGTTCTTAGTGATGTTTCAGACCTGATATACATTTAACCTCACTACAAGCTCTTGTGGATGATTCCATACTAACAGAGATTGTTGGTAAGACTAATTAGGATTGAAGATGTCTGTTTTCGCATATGAGTGTTGTCGAAATTGATGGAGAATTGATGCGTACAATTCTTGAAGGTGCTCGATGGCTTCATCCGAAAGAGACAATTCTGCTGCTTAGGGGTAAGAAGACAAGGGGTGTAATTAGGGTTTTTGAGCTTGTCGTTCCTCCGCTTGCAACTTATGGTGAGGGTTTTGCAAGTCTGCCTTTGCATATGTTGCCTATCGATTTTTCAATTGTTGGGACGACGCATTCGCATCCTTCTGGAAACTTGAAGCCTTCGCCCGAAGACCTAAACCATTTCTTCGGAAGCATTCTCATGATTGTAGGTTTTCCTTACGCAAGTGAGGAAAACGTGGCAATATACGATCGTGAAGGAAAAAAGTTGAAGCTGCAGATGACCAAACGCTAGTTTCCAATATTCAATCTTTGCATATTCTGGGTAATTCAACAGGTATATAGTAGAAAAACGTAAATTGCCACGTTTATCCTTGTTTTCTGGGGGATCTTGTCGTTGGAAAACAGGATAATAATGCTGGTGGATTTAGACTATTTTTTTGCACAGGTTGAAGAGATGCGGAACCCCCACATAAGAGGCAAGCCAATAGTTGTATGCGTGTATTCGGGTCGCAGCGAAGACAGCGGAGCCGTGAGCACGGCAAATTATATAGCGCGGGAATATGGAGTCAAATCAGGAATTTCCATTGCTTTGGCAAAGAAAAGACTACAAGACACTGAGGCTGTTTTTCTATCTGTAGACCACGCTTTCTATGAAGAAGTCTCAGAGAAAATAATGAATATTCTGAGAGAGTTTGCGGATCGTTTTGAACAAGTTGGAATAGATGAAGCATATTTGGACGTAAGTCAAAAGGTTAATGCAAACTTCGAAAAAGCAGAAAGCTTAGCATTAAGGATAAAGGAAGAAGTCAAGACTCGGCAAAATCTCACTTGCTCAATCGGAGTCGGACCCAACAAGCTCGTCGCTAAGATAGCTGCTGACATTCAAAAGCCTGATGGATTGACGATAGTCGAGTCGAAACAAGTTGAAAGCTTTTTGGCTTCGTTGCCTGTAAACCGTCTTGTCGGCGTTGGAATCAAAACCCAAGAAAGAATGCAGGGCTTGGCCATCGAAACAATTGGAGACTTAGCGAAGTATGATGTGCAGAAACTGGTTGACGTTTTCGGCAAAAGCTTGGGCATGTATTTTCATAATGCTTCGCTGGGGATTGACTATGAACCAGTTCAGGAGAGGGGTGAAATCACATCTATAAGCCGAATCTCAACCTTGAAGGAAGATACGAACGATATAGACGAAATACTCGTTAAGGCTTACCAATTATGCAATGAAGTTCACGCTGAGCTTTTGCAACGAGAACTCAGCTTCAAAACGCTAGGCATTGTGGCTATTATGGTTGATCTGAGTAGCCACAGCCGGTCTAAGACTTTCGAAAATCCTACAAACGATCCAGTTCTTCTTAGAGAAGCCGCTAAAGAATTATTTGGAAAATTCGTAAACGAGTTTCAGCTTAAGATAAGAAGGATAGGCGTCAAAATTACAGGTTTTGTTAGAGAAGAGAAAAGCCAGAAAAAACTGACAAGTTTTTTTGGGTGAACCCATACAACCCGTGTTGTGCTTTGTCGAAGTCTTTTTGGGCAAGGCTTATCTTCTCACAGGCGGGTAGAACTTCACGAACGACTATGTCGTCAAAGAGTGAAGATCTTCCGCCGGGTCAATTTCCTATTAAGCGATTGTTGAGATGGGGCACAGACCATCCTGGAATTACAAGAGAAATTCCGAAGATTGACTTGAACACATGGGTTTTGATAATAGACGGAGAAGTTAAAAACCCCTTGAGGTTGCATTGGGAAGAGTTTTTAAAGCTTCCGAAGGTGGAATCGGTGAGTGATTTTCACTGTGTTGAGGGTTGGAGTGTGCTTGGTTGCCGATGGAAGGGGGTCAAGCTGAAAACTATCTTCGATTTGGTGGTGCCAAAGGAATCCGCGAAATTTGTTACTTTCGATTGTGCCGATGGTTATACGACATCGCTAACGCTGGAAGAACTTTCACACGACGATGTTCTTTTAGCCTATAGGCTTGATGGCAAACCGCTTGAAGTAGGTTACGGGTTTCCTTTGCGGCTGGTTGTGCCAGGTAAATATGCATATAAAAGTGCCTTGTGGCTTACTCGGATGAATTTCACCGTGCAGAAAAAGTTAGGTTACTGGGAGGTTAGAGGCTACAGCGACATTGCAGACGTATGGAAGAATGACAGATTCTCAAAATGAAATGGATTCGCTTGCATATTCAGCGTTTGTGCGGATTCTGCCCATAGTGGTTTTGAGGTTCGTAAGAAAATTGCTTTTTGAGGGATAGTTGACTGATTGTTACGTATTATCAGTCTGGAGGAAGTCAGCTTTTTTGTCAACATTTGTTGCAATAGATTATCTTCTGCAGCCTTCATAGGAGCATTTTCGATCGAACATGAAAGTAATTCCATGCTGATTGTTCACCAGTAAGCTATAGGTACGCCTCGGTCACGTATCTGCGCATCATCGAGTGGCTGTTGAAATAACATGCGATTTTTCCAATAGAATTCTTCATAATCCTTATCCATTGATCTCTTCTAGTGTAAAACATCGGAATAATTATGTATTCCAACTTGTTGTACAGATCATCCAATTCTCTAATGTAGCGTTCTTCGTTAGAAACATGTTCTTCCGGAGACGGTCCTATTGCCCAGCCTGTGACACCTTCAATCCAGCCTTCGATCCACCAACCGTCTAAAGCGCTGAAGTTTATCACACCGTTGTGGGCTGCCTTCATGCCACTTGTGCCCGAAGCTTCTTTGGGCGGTAATGGAGTGTTAAGCCAAACATCAACGCCGGAAACCAGCTTAGTTGCAACGTTCATGTCATAATCATTCAAATAAGCAATTTTGATCTCGTCTTTCAGAATCTTAATGTGATTGAAGATTTGTTGAATCAGTTTCTTACCCGCTTCGTCTCTTGGATGAGCTTTTCCAGCAAAAATTAATTGCAGCTTTCCTCTTCTGTTTGCTTTTTTCAGTTTTTCCAGGTCTGAAAACAGCAGGGTTGCCCTTTTATATTCAGTGGCTCTTCGAGCAAATCCGATGGTTAACGTATCATAATCCATTCCAATATGTGTTATTTCGTTGACATAATCAACTAGAGTCTTCTTTGCTTCTTCATGAGCCAGCCCAATATCTCCATCTGGGATGATGTCAACTCTTGCAAACATTTCGGGTTCATGCGCCCATCCTGGAATGTACTTGTCGTATATTTTCTTGAAGCTTTCACAGGTCCATGTGTAGGAGTGAATGCCATTGGTGATCGCGTGAATTTCATAGCCAGGAAACATCTTTAGGGAAGATTCTCGGTGTTTCTTAGCTACGCCGTTGACATAGTTGCTCAAATTGAGGGCTAGAAGAGTCATGTTTAGCCGGTCTTGACCGCCTAGTTCTTTCAAAGTTTCAAATGGAACAAATTCGCCGAGCATTTCATGAACGAGGTCGTAGGAGAATTTGTCATGTCCTGCCTCAACCGGAGTATGCGTCGTGAAGATACATAGATCTCTAACGTTGCCTACGTTCATTTCATGCCTTCGTAACAACTCCAGAGCTAGGAGACTTGAGTGCCCTTCGTTCAAGTGGTACTTGCGAATGTCAAGTCCTAGTTTTTCAAGTATTCTTACACCGCCAATGCCTAGAACAATCTCTTGTTTAAGACGGTATTTTTCATCTCCGCCATACAGGAAAGAGGTGATTTCTCTGTCTTCAGGATTGTTCCCCTCCACATCAGTGTCCAGAAGATAGACAGGCACAGTGCCGCCCGTCTGACTTTCTATGTTGCAAAGCCAACTTTTAACTCTAACATCTCTGTTCTGAATTTGTACTGTAGCCTCCGCTGGAAGTTGCCGCGTAAATTTTGAAGGCTCCCACGGATTTTGGTGCTCTATCTGACGCCCTTCTGGCGTCAACTCTTGTCTAAAATATCCTTTCTTGCTGACTAGCGTTACTCCTACTAGAGGGAGATTTAGATCAGCGCTGGATCTTATAGTGTCGCCGGCGAGTACACCGAGACCTCCGCTATAGGTGTGAATGTCGTTTGACAAGCCAATTTCCATAGAGAAGTATGCGATTTTTTGTTTCATCAAACTTTCTTCTGATCGGTTCATTCTCTTCAAATTCCTTAAGATGATAAGATTTCAGCTAAGCGATATAACTGTTTGTTGAGGGGTTTCTTTTGTTTCCAAGAATTATCTAGATCGATGCACACTATCTTTTGTCCTTTGATTCCAACCATGTTCTTTTTTGTTCCTTTTAAGAGAAGATCCACTGCGCAGGCTCCAAATCGATTGGCGAGAGTTCTGCTTTGGGCCGTAGGTGCTCCTCCTCGCAAAGCGTGACCGAGGATCGATAATCGAACGTCATACTCCGTTCTCTTTTTTATTTCTTCAGCAATCAACGGTAAGCTTCCTGCACCTTCAGCCTTTACTATTATTTCTGATGTTTTACCATTTCTTCGTCCTTCCATTAGTTTGTTGCAGATGGACACCATATCAGATTTTATTTCTGGGACAAGGACAAACTCAGCGCCTGCAGCAAACCCGACAGCAAGAGCTAGAAAACCTCTTTTCCGTCCCATAACTTCGACCACAAACACTCGCTCGTGTGAAGTAGCAGTGTCACGGATTTTGTCGATCAGAAATAGAGCAGTGTTCACAGCCGTGTCAAAACCTATAGTGGTGTCCGTGCCGAAGACATCATTGTCGATTGTCGCAGGCACACCTATAATTGGTATTCTGCTTACTTCGTGAAGCTCGCTTGCTCCTCTGAAAGAACCGTCGCCTCCTATCACCACGAGCCCTTCGATTTTGTGAGTTCTTAGCGAATGAACAGCTTTTTGGATGCCCTGGTCTGTTCTTATTTCTTCGCATCGTGCAGTTCTAAGCATTGTTCCTCCATGGTTTATTATTCCACTAACCGATCGGATATCCAAGTCACAAATCTTTCCTTCTATAAGCCCTGCATACCCTCTTTCGACACCTAAGACATGCAGTCCGTTGAATATTGCTGTCCGCACTACTGCGCGAATTGCGGCATTCATGCCTGGCGCGTCGCCGCCCGCCGTTACTACACCAATTTTTTCCACGCTAAACTCTCCAGACAGATTGTGTTGGCTTATACGCCTATAATTTCTTCTTTAATTGCTTTGTGAGCATCGAGAACCGGAGCTGCGGTGTTGACAACGTAGATTTCCAGAGAATCAAAGAATTCCTTGAAAAACTGTTTTCTCAAGGCCATTTTCCTTTGATCTCTCACTAACTGGTGTGGATTACAGAAATCTACTTTCTCAATGTAGCTTGTCGCTTCCTCGGACGACATTTTTCTATAGACATTCTTGTCTTTAGCATCCCGCTTTAGCAGTATTGCTTTTTTTAGTGTGGTCATAGGTAGTAGTTTTCCTTTGCCTACTACCCACCGAACGTTGACAACAGCTCTGCCCTTAGAATCAAATTCTGCTTTATCCACAAGCTTCATGTATTCGTCCCACGTATCAGCAATGTCTGCTTGAATGTAAGAATTCTTTTCAGAGCTGAAGGCAACAGCATTTTCAGCCATAAAGCGGACAAAAAACCAGTCGTCAGACACTACTCTGACACCTTTAAGTCTTAGAAGACCATAAGTGTGCGTTGTTTTGCCCGTTCCTGAAGGCGCTATCAGGCAAACGCCTTTTCCATCTATGTCCACACAAGCGCCGTGAACCGAATCTATGCCGTGGCTGTCTTCTAGGATATCACCTGCAATGCTTAAGGCTATTGATTTTATCCAGCCGTAATAATCCACGTTAATTAGGAAAGCTGTTTTTGAAAGTTGATCATAGAAAACGCGTTGGTTTTCACCAGCTTGTTCTGTGACCAGCATTCTACCGTGCGAACGGACATGTGCAGACATAGGATAAAAGTTTTCTTCCCACCGTTCTTTCACATATTTTATATCAGTCAAGAGTTTCACACAGCATCCGTTTATGTCTGCCCTTTCTTCATAGAGAAGGCGCTCACCGTATTTCCTCATTAACGCGTCTTTTTCTTCTATTGAAATAGGTCTAACTTCATATCTTGAAGGCATAAAATCACTTTCCTTTCACTTTGCTTCTTACTAATTTCCTTATTTCGTCAGCAACAAAGACTGAACTGGAAACAAGGCATATTGTCAACCAGTCCCAAACCGAAAGCGGAGTCGTGCCCAATACACCTTGCAAAGGTGGCAAAAACGTTGCCAACACCTGCAACGAAACTGAGGCTGCAATGCCAACGAGCAAATACCTGTTCGCAACCAAGCCGAGTTTGAAAACTGATGTGGTTCTTGATCTACAGTTCAGCGAGTTGAACACTTGAAACATCGCCATTGTAGTGAAGCCTAGAGTTCGAGCTCTTTGAATATCTCCGTCATTCCATTCGTTTGCAAAAATCCACAGTGTCCCGATAGCCATGAAAATGCCTATGTAAACGACGTTTAACATAATGTCTCTGTTGATTATTCTTTCGTTGGATTTTTTGGGGGGCTGATCCATGATGCCTTCTTCTTTCGATTCCATTGCTAGAAACTTGTCAAGCAATCCGTCTGTTACAAGGTTAACCCACAATACCTGAACTGGGGTAAAGATTAAAGGGAAGCCCGGCAGAAACATCAGGGCAGAAAGTATCGTGATGATTTCTCCCGTGTTAGTTGAGATGAGATATTTCACAACTTTTCTAATGTTTTCAAACACTACACGGCCTTCTTCTACCGCGTTGACAATACTCGCAAAATTGTCATCAGTCAAAACCATGTCCGCTGTCTCTTTTGTCACATCAGTTCCTGTAATGCCCATTGAAACGCCTATGTCCGCCGCCTTCAAAGCAGGAGCGTCATTGACGCCATCGCCTGTCATGGCTACAACATGTCCTATCCGCCTCAAGGATTTCACGATCCGATGTTTGTGCGACGGAGACACACGAGCAAAAACGGTTGTCCCATTAACTACAACGTCCAATTCGTCATCAGAAATGCCATCCAAGTCACCGCCTGTAAGAACTTTCGTGTTTGCATCTAGAATGCTTAATTCTTTCGCAATAGCCTGTGCGGTGAGTTTGTGGTCTCCTGTAGCCATGATAACTTTGATGCCAGCCTTTTTGCATAGCTGAACTGCAGACTTGACCTCAGGTCTGGGCGGGTCAATCATCCCTGCTAGGCCGACAAAGACCAATTTGGTGCGACCTCGTTGGATGTCTATCTTGACATTTTCAAGCTCTTTCGGTTCGATTGGCTTATACGCCATGGCAAGTACTCTTAAGGCTTCGCTGGCCATCTGTGTGCTGACTTTCAGAATCTCTTCCTTTCTTTGCCGGGTTAGTCGTTTTGTCGCTCCGTCTTCAAGTATTTCAGTGCACATTTCTAAAACGGTCTCAGGCGCGCCCTTAACGTAGGTGTTCAGCTTTTTTGGTGAGATTTTGTTGAAGGTAGCCATGTATCTTTCCTTTGGATCAAATGGAATCTCATCCACACGATGAGATTTCTCCTCCAATTCGTCTTTCTGAAAACCTGCTTTTGCTGCGGCAACAACCAATGCTCCTTCTGTTGGATCTCCATAAATCTCCCACCGACTTTCTCCGTCGAGTTTGTGACGCCTTAGTCGGGCATCATTGCAGAGAGTGGCAATTTGCAGCAAGAGAGTAAGGTGTTCATCCTTTGATGGGTCTACCAGATTTTCATCAAATTCAAAATGGCCTTCGGGCGCAAATCCGACACCAGTGACTTTTACCGTTTTATTGTTTACGAATATTTTCTGGGTAGTCATCTGATTTGTCGTCAAAGTTCCAGTTTTGTCTGTGCAAATTGCAGTGGCGGAGCCTAACGTATCAACTGCCTGTAGATTTCTGATTATAGCATTTCGTTTTGCCATTCTATGTACTCCAATTGCCAAAGTTATCGTGATCACTACGGGCAACCCTTCAGGGATAGCGGACACCGCCGCTGCTAGAACGAACAAAAATGCCTCAGAAAATTCAAATCCACGAAGAAGGCTGACCACTAATATCAAGCTGCTCGCTAGCAACGCAAACAATCCGAGCTTTCTGCTCAAATCTTTTGTCTGTTTCTGAATCGGAGTTTCGGCTTTTTCGGTTTCCTTAATTAGCCTGGCTATTTTCCCTATTTCGGTTTCCATTCCTGTAGCTACAACAACCGCTTTCCCTCTTCCCCGTGTAATTATCGAACCTGAAAAAGCCATGTTTGTCCTATCAGCGACTGGCAAGTCTTTCTTTAGAACACTAACTGTTTTCTTCACCGGTGTTGATTCGCCAGTCAACATGGATTCATCTATTTCAAGATTTGCCGCGTCAAAAACGCGGGCATCAGCAGAAACTTTGTCTCCAGCATCAAAGAGTATTATGTCGCCTGGAACCACTTCTCTCGTTTTGACACGTATTTCAAGACAACCGCCAGTTTCAGGGCAGTCTCTAATCACGTCAGATTCAAGTGCAGCCATTGTTTTCAAGGCTTGAAGGGCTGCTTCCGCCTTGTATTCTTGGAAAAACCCTATAGAAGTGTTGAAGCCTATGACCACAATAATGACCATCATGTCAACTAATTTGCCGACAAACAACGAAACTAACGCTGCAACGACAAGCACTCCGACAAGTGGGTTCTTCAGTTGACGCATGAGTAGAACTAATTTTGTTGTCTTCTTTTCTTCTTCAAGCTCGTTCGCTCCATAAGTTTGTAGTCTCTTTTCTGCTTCAGCAGTTGTTAGTCCTCTTTCGCTTGTGCCAAGCTTTTTGAATACTTCTTCAGCCTTTAGGGTGTGCCACACTTTTTCTTGAGCCAAATTCCCTACATCCTCCATGATTGTTTGAAAGGGTCGAATCAACATCGTTCAAGCGTTCATGATTTGAACCATTGAACTTAATGCTCGAAAGCATTTTTATTCTTTTCATCATCTTTTATTCCGGAGCCAAAGTGAGTATATTTCCACCTTTCTGAATTTACAATAAATATAGCAGTATGTTTATAAATATTTCTACATTGTTATATTAAACATTGGAAGCATTCGAATTCAACGGTTGGCGGAAAGCTGTAGACGAGAATATTTATAAGTTTCAGTCTATACTTATTGTTCTGTGGTGAATATAATGGTAGAAGAACAATCACCAATAAGAAATAACAAAGCATACGAAGAAAAACAGCAATTCCAGCTATTCTTTCTAAAAAACGAAGATAAAAGAGTTGAGAGGGCAGTAGCTGACGAAGTAGCTTTCTTGGAGATTCTGCGAAGTCTTGAACGTGGTGAATCCATCCTTATTGCACCAAAAGATAAACACGGGAAGAATGTGAACATAGAGCTTAGGAAAGGCTCTAGGGAAAAGTCAGAAGAGCCATGGTATTTTACTCACTTCTGAAAGACTTACTGGCAAAGTGTTAGGAAAAAAGAACAACATGAATCTAGACCATCTCTTTAGGAATAGCAAGCAGAATTTCACTTAGAAGTGAATGCTTCGAAACCAAGGTCTGAAAATGCTTGAGACGCAGGCACTAAATGTAGAATACGTAACGCCTTCAATGATTGTATACTCTTTTTGAAAATCACGATACCAAAAATGTCGAGAGTGTGAGGTGAAAATGGCAGCAAAAGGATTCTAGAATATTTTACATGGAAAAAGGCTGCAGAACAAGCATTAGGGATTTTCAAAAATCCACTTTGAAAGGAAATTAGAAACCACTTGATTGGTAGATCGACTTAACTTGTCGTGTTCTCGATATTACTATATATGCTCCCTTATTTCTTGATTATTATGCTTATTTTCTGAACTGCAAGCTCGCATATTTTTCTGATGCCTCTCTTTCCTGGTGCATATGAGACTTTGATTAGTTTTAGATCTTCTAATCGTCTTACTTCTTGGCTTATGTATGCCTCGCTCAGTGCCAAGCGTTTGGCCAATGTTGAAACATCCAACTTTTCTTCTGAAAGCAGCTCCAAAATTCTTACGCTAGTTTCTGAAGAGAGTACACGTGCTATTCTTAATGCGCCTCTACCTGTTAATGTTAATTCTTTCAATGGTGAGGAACATCCCCCATAGCTATTAGGTTCTATGTATAAATATAAGCTTAACTATTTTACTCATAAAATAAAAATATAGAAATATTTATAAAGTAAAAGTGATACCTATTGTTGCATGGTGAAAACATGGCAAAGAAAGATGAACCGAGACTAGAGGAAACCCGAGATGACAGAAGAATAGAACAATTTGGATCAGAAATGTACCTTGAATCCGCAAAAGCACTGCGACAAGTGGGCGCAAGAGTGATCCTTTCAGTCGGTGCAGCGATACTGATTTGGATCTTCGGAAAGATGATTTTCTTACCCATTGCAGAAGGCATGACTGGGGTGTGGTTTGGCTATCCAGTGAGTGAAATCATCAGTTTCATCATCGTAATTGCTCTGGCAATCATAATCTTCACAGTCTTTATTGATGTCCGTCGCCTTACTGGTGGCATGGCGGGAGTATTGGCTTACCATTTCGGAAAAACGAGCGGCGAAATGAGCATTGACACATTCAAAAACTATAGAACTTTTCTAGACGGCATATTATACGTAGTCATTGTATCTCTGGCGTACATGTTATTCAAGGATTATTTGGTAGGAATCGACCGTACCGGAGCCTTACCAGCAATACTGTTGATCTTGATAGTTATATGGTCAGTGTTTGCTCTATGGAGAAGCTGCAAGGCAATTGCTTCAATACTCGGAAGATACACTTCACAATGGGCTGAAGAACTAGAGAGACAAGTCAAAAAAGTCTAAGTTTCTAAACCCCAATTTTTTTTCAATGAAAATCTCTTTGACAAAGGGAGCAGTAAAAAATGGAAAAACCAGTTAAGGTAGAAATGAAAGACTTTGCAAAAGATTTGAAAACATATGGTCCTAAGACAATCCACGGGTTCCTATCGGCTTTGTTAATATGGCTTTTTGGCAATTTGGTATTTATTCCATTAACTGACACACTAGGCTGGCAAGCTCGAACTATGTGCACCTTAATTTTCTTCACTGCCTTTTCCATTATCATATTAAGATCCATTCCAAATCTGAAGAAGCTGGTAGACGCTTTTTCTATTCCTCTTGCTAGAAAATATAGTGGAAGAATGAGACTTAGCCATGGAAATTCGCTGGTCTTGTCTAAGCATATATTGTATATAATTGCTGCCATGATTGTATATTTACTCTACTTCCCGTTTCTAATGAGCTTTCATCCTGCAATCAACGGTGTAGTCCTATTGGTTGTGCTTATCTGGATTTTCTTCCTCGCTCTGAGGATTGTGTTTATCTTGTTCCCGAAATTGTTGGAATGGTTATATTCATAGAATCTTGAACAGCCAGATCGACTGTTTATAAATAACTGCTTACACAGATAACTACTCAGAATCTCTTGAAGGTTACAAATCAATGATGCTCTTTGGAGGAGGATGTTTTGTCTTTAAGGGTTGGTAGCCTTTTGGGCGTTCCTGTAAGGCTTCATTACACGTTGGTTCTTGGTGTTTTGCTTATAGCTTGGACTCTCGCTGTGGGTTATATGCCAATGGAATATCCAGATCAGCCTGCAACAACGTACTGGCTGATTGGTATAACAGGCGCAATCGTACTATTTGCGTCCGTCTTGATTCACGAGCTGGCACATTCCTATTTGGCTAGGAGAAACGGCTTGCCGGTGCGTCGTATAGTTCTCTTTATTTTTGGTGGAGTGTCTGAGATTGAGGAAGAGCCGAAGAATGCCAGTCTTGAATTTAGAATAGCTATAGTTGGACCCTTATCGAGCTTTGTTATCGCGTTTGTTCTATGGTCACTGCATTATGGAGCACGTACCTTGGAAGCCGACATTATGATTATGGCGCCTTTAGAATATGGGGCATACATTAACTTGTTGTTAGGCGGCTTCAATTTGCTTCCTGCTTTTCCTCTCGACGGAGGGAGAGTCCTTAGATCGGGGATTTGGCATTGGAAGAAAAATCTGGTTCAAGCTACCAGAATCGCAACTAGAGTGGGAGTCTTCTTTGCTTATCTAATGATTTTCGGAGGCTTTGTGTTCATCATGAGCGGCTCGCTTATTGGAGGTTTGTGGTTTATTCTCATCGGCTGGTTCCTGAAGAACGGAGCTGAATCAAGCTATAAGCGAACAGTAATCAACGAAGCATTAGTAGGAGTTACCGTCAAGGACATAATGACTCGCAGCGTTCACACCGTGGATCCTGATGCTTCGTTAAAAGATATTGTGGAAACACACTTTTCGCAGTACAAGCATGGCGGATTTCCAGTTGAAAAGGACTCAAAATTGGTCGGTCTCATCACTCTACAAGACGTGAGAAAGGTTCCAAGAGAAAAATGGAAAGAAACCAGAGTCATTGACACCATGACCCCTTGCGAGAAGCTCAAGTGCGCAAGCCTTGAAGAAAACGCCGCTGATGCTCTCATAAAGATGTCAAAGCAGAATGTAGGACGACTTCCAGTTCAAGAAAATGGACGGCTTGTCGGCATAGTCACACGCAGCGACATATTGTACGCAATTCGGGTTAAAACAGAATTAGTAAGTTAAGCGTGAAAAGGATAAGTGTAAACGTATTTCTCGGAGAAAATGCAGAAGGCGCCGATGCTCGTTTGATTAACAACATTCCACGTGTAGAAGCTGGGCGTTACCATCACTACAGATTACGCATCTCCGCGTTACCTTACCCGTGGACCAAGGGATAGCTTGGCTACAGCAAACCTTTCTAGGCTTATGCAGAAACCTTGCTGCCAGTGACCATTGTAGCAGTAGTTGGAGACCTAAGTCCCGTAGGAGCAAAAAATCCCTAAACTCAAAGACAAATCAGAACCAAGTAAACAGATCTCCCTTTTCTTCTGTTCAAGACGTGACGAGAGATTTGCTCTGATTTCTGATGTTCCATCCAGCGTCATTTTTAAATCATTGGTCGATTTCGCGTCTGATTATCCTTCTGGAACTATTAAAATGGTAATTTTCTTAACTGCCAATTCACACATCTTTCGAACCCCTCTTATGCCCTTCTCATAACTTGTTTTAATCAGTTTCAATTCTTCCAAGAGACGTACTTGTTCGCTTATGTAGGCCTCACTAAACTTCAATCGTTCAGCAATCATTGAAACGTCTAGGCGTTCTTTGGAAACCAATTGCAAGATCTTGAAGTTTGCAGAAGTAATAGCATCAGCGACTTTTAAGGCTTGCTGGCCTTTTACTACCATTTCTTTCAAGTTCACACTTCCACTTTCTTAAGGTATATAGCACTTTTAAGCATCTGCTTATAATAATTTCGCAACACAATTTCTTTAATTTTTGGGTATATTTATAAACGATCAATTATATTTATCGGTCACGCAAACCAGCAAAAAGAAATGCAATGATGATGCAAAATGACGAACTTGTGGAAAGAGCTTCCTTCTGGACCAAATCCACCCCGCAGGATTTACACAATAGTGGAAGTGCCTAACGGCTGCAGCAATAAATATGAATTTGACTGTGGAACAGGAGCTTTTTTCCTGGATCGCGTATTGTACTCCGCACTTTATTATCCAGGTGATCATGGCATAATACCGAGAACATGGTCCATTGACGAAGATCCAGCAGATATTTTGGTGTTGACCAAAGCCTACGTTTACTGGCTGCATGGTGACTGTTCGACCAATTGGCGTGCTCACAACTGAAGATGAAAATGGGGAAGATAGTAAGATCTTAGGAGTTCCTATCAGCGATCCCAGATTTCAAGAGGTTACTGATGTGAGGGATATTGCCCAACATTTGAGAGCTGAAATTGCCGATTTCTTCCTTCATTACAAAAAACTTGAACCTAAAAAATGGGTTAAGATCAAAGGATGGAAGAACGTGAAAGCAGCAGAAACAATAATACAGTCGGAGATTCAACGTTACAAAGAGAAATTTGAAGACAAAAGTGAAAAGCAACATGAATGTTGTTAAGCTAAGTCGAATGAAATCCCCGTGGCTTTTCCATTTAAACAGCGGATCATGTAATGGTTGTGACATAGAAATAGTGGCAACTTTAACTCCTCGATACGATGTTGAACGTCTTGGATGCCTACTTGTGGGGTCCCCTCGACACGCCGATGTTCTGCTAATTACCGGACCCGTCACCCGCCAAATGCTTCCACGAATCATAAGGGTTTACGAACAGGTGCCTGAACCCAAAGCTGTTGTCGCTGTAGGAACATGCGCAACCTCTGGAGCTCCCTTCATAGGCAGCGAGATGATTGAAGGTCCCATGGACAAAATAATCCCGGTTGATGCTTATGTAGTTGGATGTGCTCCAAGACCAGAAGCGATTGTTAGAGGTGTTGTTACAGCTGTGAAGATGAAGTTTGGGTGATCATACATGACAGACAAGGCAGACGATCTGAAAGAAGTTGATGTGGATTATACTCGGCTGCGCGTGCCATTTGGTCCTGTGCACCCTGCACTTAAAGAACCTGTAGGGTTCAGAGTTACTGTTCAAAGAGAGGAGATTCTTGATGTTGAAATAAGGCTTGGACATGTCCATAGAGGAATAGAAGCATTAGCTGAGAAACGAAATCTGGTGCAAACATTATATTTGGTTGAACGAATCTGCGGAATCTGCTCTCACAGCCACACTACATGTTTCGCACAGGCTCTAGAGGAAATCGGCGAAGTAAAACTCCCAGACCGCGCATTATACCTCAGAACTCTAATCTTTGAGCTAGAACGCATACACAGCCACCTGTTGTTGCTCGGACTCATGGCTTACGAAGTTGGATTTGACACTCTTTTTATGTCTGTTTGGCATGTGAGAGAAGGTGTTCTCGATCTTTTCGAAGAAATCACAGGCAACCGTGTTCACCACTCAATGAATACGATCGGTGGAGTTCGCTGGGACTTAACATCCCAACAAACTGAAAAACTCGATACTACGCTGAAGAATATAGAGAAATCCGTAAAACATGTTAATGAAGTATTTCAAGATAAAACCATCGAGAAAAGGCTATGCAGAGTGGGTGTGCTTACTAATGAGAAAGCCAGAGAACTCTGTGCCGTAGGTCCCACAGCTCGCGGCTCTGGAATAAACATGGATGTAAGGAGAGACCACCCATACGCTGCTTATGATCTGTTGAAAGATGACTTCTCAGTGGTTTCTAAAGATGGTGCAGATGCATACTCGAGAACAGAGGTGCGGATATTGGAACTTTCCGAGTCGGTTAACATAATCCGCAGAATTTTGGACCAGTTACCAAGCGGTCCCATAGCCCTAGAAGAGAATATTCTCAAAGTCATGAGGAAAATTCCAGAAAACGAAACAGTTTCGCTTGTAGAAGCTCCTCGTGGAGAACTGTTGCATTTTGTGAAGACCAATGGAAAAGAAGGATTACAGCGGTTAAAGATAAGAACTCCTACACATGCTAACGTGCTCACATTGAAGCCAATGCTGATAGGCAACGAGATTGCAGACATACCTGTGGTCGTTGCTTCAATTGACCCATGCCTCAGTTGCACTAATCGTATTACAGTCATCGATAGAACCACGAAAGAAACAAAAATCTTGGAACTTGAAAAACTGCTGCACTGAGGAAAGAAAAAATGATTGGAGTACTCGCACCCTTACTGATGTTTCCCATGGTATTTGTCATAAGCCTCCTTTTTGAGGGAATCGACAGAAAAATCCACGCACGAATGCAGAGCAGAATTGGGCCTCCGATTATTCAGCCATTCTACGATTTTATCAAACTTTTCAACAAAGAGAGAATAATTCCGGAAACAGCAACTCCAACAATCTTTGTTGCCGCCAGTATTGCAGCTGCTGTCTGCGCAATGCTTGCAGCAACCATTCCGTTAGCCAATTTGATTACAGGAACAAGCATCGCCGGCGACCTGATCTTAGTTTTGTATCTGTTAGCCATGTATCCTATCATGATCATGATAGGAGGCTCAGCTTCAGGCAACCCCTACGGAGCGGTAGGCTTTTCAAGAAAAATGACCATGGTTATCGCTTACGAAGTACCATTGCTCATAACGATCATAACGCTCTCTCTAAAAACCGGCTTATCATTGGCATTCTGGAACATTGTTTCGTTTCAAGTAGAGGCAAAAATGCTCTCGGCATTCACCAACCCCAGCATCTTGGTGGCAGCGGTTGCCTTCTTGCTATGCATACCTGCAGCGGCTGGCGTGATTCCCTTTGATGTTTCTGAAGCCAAAACGGAAATTGCACATGGTACCTTAATCGAGTATGGAGGAGCATATTTGGCGCTTATAAAGTTGGCTAAAGCAGCGTCAAGTTTTGCTTTAACTTTTCTAGCAGCTACCCTTTTCTTCTATCTGCCAACTTTTTTTGAAGGCTATTCTTCGTCAGGGTTAGGATTGGCTTTGCCTCTATGCTTATTAACTGCCTTAATGTTCATGTTAGTCACGATTACCGTTCCCCGCACAATTTTCGCCAGACTGAAAATAGGGCAAGCCTTCAAATTCTATTGGACAATTCCACTTGTCTTATCGCTGCTGTCATTAGCGCTATCTTTTGTGGGATTATAGGAGGAGAATGCTTGAAGTTAGGAAATATGATTCGCGATGCATTGCGAGCATTATTCCATAAGCCAGTTACTGTTCAGTACTTAACTAAGCCTGGAGAAATGGTTCCTCCATCCGAACGTTATAGGGGCAAAATAGTCTACGACAAAGAAGCTTGTATAGGCTGCCTTCTATGCATCAAAACATGTCCAAGTGGCACGATCACATCTACTGAAGAAAAAAAAGTAACATTTGACTTATCGCGATGCATGTTTTGCGGACAATGTGTTCAGATATGCCCAAAAGAAGCCATCAAATTCAGCTTAAGCTTTGAGATGGTGATCTCTGAAAAGGAGGAGCTGGTTACCAAATAAGATTTATTAAAGATGGGCGACTTCATTAGAGAGAAGAAGGTGAGCATTTATCATTGCATCTGGATGAAATAGCCGTTTTAGTACTAAAGGACATTGTTTATCGTCATCCTGAATTTCGATCATTAGAAGAATTTCTGACAGAAAAATACGGGTTCAGAAAGATGGAGGAGAAAGAATACAAAGTGTCTGAACTTAAGAAGCTGCTTCCGGCAAAAAATGGGAAAGCTTCTTCTGGAGGAGACACATGTGCTCCTTCAGTTTCAGAAGAGATTGAAAGAAAGCTATCTTCCCTCAAGATTTATGAAGGAAACTATATGGACGCTAGAATCAGCGTCTACACATTGGGGGATGTAGTTCTGAAAGAAGACATTGTTGCTGGAACAGAAGAAGGAGAGCAATACTCGGTCAATACAGCTGAATACCAGATGATTAAGCTCATAAGCAGCAGCGGCTATGCAATACAGCAATTATTGGAGCGATTAACAATAGACCTTGGACTTGGAATAAGGTCAAAAGAATGGTTTTTCCACAGGGGTAGAGAGGGCTAGGTAGCGCCTATTAGACTGAGTAGAATATTCGGTTGGAATCCCAGCAAAACAGCTACAATTGCCAGAATTATTGTTGGAAGCCACATTGCAAAGTGAACCTCATTAACTTCTTTCAAGTTCTCAGGTGTTGGACCCATAAAGATTCGATGGAATGAACGGATTAAAAATACAAATGAGATCATTGCCACACAAATAAGCAATACTAAGGCTAAAGTCGCCAAAGTTACGTCTCCAAGAAAATCGTAAACAGCACTATAAAGAAGCCATTTTGCATAGAAACCGCTAAACGGCGGAACACCAGCCAACGAAAGCCCACAAACAACGTAGCTCAATCCGGTCTTGTTCATTTTTCCAAGCAAGCCGCCCAGCAAATCCATGTTACTTGTTCCAGTGCTAAAGTATACCGAACCCAAGCATAGAATCAGCCCTGTTTTCATCAATGCACTGTTTACAAGATAATATTGTCCAGCAATAAAACCCAACTGTGAGGAAAACAAGCTTAAGGCAAAGATTATGTGTCCATATTCCTCTATGCTGCAATACGCTAACATTCGATAGAAGTTCTTCTGCGGATAAGCCATCAAAGCACCAAATATCATCGAAATCAACCCCACGCTTATCATCAACAGAACAATAACGTCAGAACGATAGATTACAAAGAAGAAGTCAGCAATCTTGTAAAGAGCAAAGATCAAGCCAATGGGCTCTGCACAGAAGAAACCGTTAATGATTATGGTGGATCCGGGAAATACGTCTGGCAACCATCCGTGAAAAGGAACTATTCCTATATCTGCACCTAGACCGATTACGAAGCAGGCAACAGCTAACATAAGCCAATGCGAATTCTCAACTAATCGCGCTTTTATCTCTTCACTGCCGAGTATAGTCAAAATATTCGATTCGCCTGTCAAGAAGAATACTATCAACGTTCCCAGTAAAACAAAGAGGGCACTTATTGCGGTGATTATCAAATATTTGAACGCTGCCTCTGTTGACAACTTGCTTGGATTATGAGCGACCAATATTACAGAAACGCCAATGACTAGTTCTACAAAGAGAAATATGAGGAACAAGTCATCAGCGAGCAGAAGTCCTAGCATACAAGCAAGAAAAAGCAATAAGAAAAAGTTGTATACGCCAGGTTTTAATCGACCACCCCTTTCAGCTTTGATATTGTAAATCGCGGTCAAAAAGAAAATCAAAACCACGCCTGCCATGCCGGCTATGTTTGTTAAATCGGCTCTCAGATGAAGACTTGGGGTTTCCAAAATCTCTCCAGAAGCAGCATATGGAAGCATGGACATTACTGCTATTAGTGTCAAACTAATGCCAAGAAGCAACGATATTTTTGCGGCTTTCGTGGCGAATGATTCTAGAAACTTGAAAAAGTTTGTGAATAAGCACAAGACTCCGGTAAAAATGGGAATTACCAGAGACAGAAGCGGAAGCAGCGAGTACATTAATCTATCCACCTCCATTCTCTAATCGACATTGTTCCATAATCACGGTAAGCTTCTGTGACTATGTAAACACCTACGGCTGTTACGAAAACCATTAAAGTGAGGATAAATGGAATTACTACTACTGGGCTCTTAGCAAACAGAGGGTAAAGGGCATTTTCAGCCATATTGAGTCCCACAAGAATTTTCAAGGGGTCGTCCCGAGTAACCATAAGTAAGATTGAGATTGAAAACATAAGCATGCTAAAGTGAATGGGACTGATTTTCGCAGGAATCTCAACTAATGGGAAAACCCATAAAGCCATGTATACAACAGAAGCTGTAGTGATTGCGGCTGCGATTTTCCAACCGCCGAGAAGCGGTTTATCAACCACATTTTCGGTTTTTGTCAATCCCCAATAAATGATCAATGGAATCAACACCGCGGCAGAAAACCATTCTGCAAATGAAGTGAAAAAGTCCATAAGGGCTTCGGGATGCAAACCTACTAGAAGGTTGATGACGCATTGCATTAGTTCTACGGAGCCTATAGCCATGGCTTGCATTGAGAGAAAAATAACAGCTTGTCGTGTATTTCTTGCGAAACATCCTAAAGTAGTGGCGAACACCGCAGCTATCAATGCTATTAAGACTGTTATCTCCACTAGTTAACCTCCTAGAATCGCGATTATCACAACGATTACTGCTCCCAATATGAATGATAGGATTGCCGGAAAATACTTTTGCTGTATGTCTAAGTGAAGTAGTTTTCTACAAAAATTGAAGAAAACCTCAGATGATGCATTGTACAAGCGGTCAATATCAAATGCACGACACATAGCCTCGATTCTTAACACGCTTGTGAGCGTATGGTAAAAGTGGTAAGCGCATGCGCCATCCAGCAAGTGGACATCTTCTCCACAGAGAAAAGGTTTAAAGACCTCGTCTTCTTTGATGTAGACTCTCTCTATGCGAGCAACACTCCTTTTTGATGTTACATAAATTCCAGCGATTATCAGAACCAGGTAGAATAAGAATGCAAATGTAGCCCAGAATGGATTCCAGAAGCCTGATTCTGTGATGATGTCACTGGGCATTAAGGCTAATTGTGAACTCGATCCGGGTTGTAAGCGGCTTATCGCCGGTATTGCGAGATAATTGAGTAACAGCTGGGGAAAAGCTCCGAAGACAAGAAGACATGCTGAAAGAAGCAGCATCGGAACCAGCATTAAGGTATGGGATTCAACTATTTTCCTTTTATATTTAACGGCTTTGCCAAAGAAGACTGTGTTTGTCATCCTCAAGATAGCCGCAGTTTTTAAAACAGAGCTGAACAAGAGTAGGATGACAAATATCGGGGCGTTTAGTTCCAATGCGGCGTGAATTCCAAGCCACATGGCTGTAAAATAGCCAAGAAAGGGAAAACCGGCCATGGAAAGGGCTCCTAGAACTCCATTGGCAGCCGTGATGGGCATGTGGTTGCCTAATCCACCCATTGAGTTCATTGAGGTTTTTCCAACTTGAAATATCACCCCGCCTACGGCGAGAAAGATGAGCGCGATGAAAAGAACATGGTAGACCATGCCGAGTAAACCAGCAGCGATTCCTAGGGGCGTGGCAAACCCAAGGGTCATTACTGTGCTTCCAAGTGCGGAAACGTGGCAGTATGCTACAACTCTTTTACTCTCATTTTCTAGTAACCCGAAAAATGGTGCTATTACTGAGGTTAGGGCGCCTGTGAAGGATATAATAAATGTCCATATGCTAATATTGCCGAAGAGCAAGGACGGTAGAAAAGGCAGCATTTGCGTTGTGTTAATGTAGGGAGCGAAGATTTGACCGAAAAACCTGGGAAGAGCATATAAACCCAGTAGAAAGCCAGCGTGAACATAGACTGTTATGGGAGTTGCTGTGACGGTCGCATCTGGAAGCCATGTGTGAAAGGGAAATTGAACAGCCTTTGGCAGAATTCCGATGAAAAACAACAGAATTACTATGGGTAATACTGGATGTTCAAGAAGGTTCTGGCTCCAACTGTGAATTTCCCACGTTCCAACAACTGGGTAGATTGCTATTGCCCCCATCAATAAGCCAAATGTGCCAATGTGCAACAGGATAAAGGTTTTGAAGGCAGCTGCTCTGCATTTCAAGTCTTCATACCAGAAGCCAACGAGAAAGAACGAACAGATGCTTGTCATCTCCCAGAAGATTAGGAAGGCTATCATGTTACTAGAAAAGCAACACCCTATTAGCGAGCCTAAGAAAAGCAACATGAAAGAAAAGCCTTTGTTAAAGGTGTTCGGAACTGGGCGATACCTATTTTCAGGACTGAGATATTTGACAGAATAGGTAATTGCGAGAGAGGCAAATAACGCGAAGAAAATCGTGGGAATCAACGCCAATTCATCAACATATATGGCTAATGCAAGTTCCCCAATGGGCAACGGCGTAATTGAAAAAGAATTCGCAATTGGGCCGTTCTCCACCACTATGTAAGTTATTGTAAGAATCATCAGAAGTGTAGTATATGATGTGGTAACGCACAGGGCTTTCGCCAAACCGTTTCCAATTTTCGGAGTTCTGGCTACAAGATGGGCTAGGAGAGCTACCATTATTGGCGATAGTATCGCCCCAAACGCAAGCAAAGAATGATCAACCAAGTTAATGAACCTCAAGCCACCATGTTTCAGGGTCGATCGCGAGGTCACACACTTCAGAAAAAACAAAAAGACAGAGACTAATATTATATACCTTACTGTAACTCTGCCTTCGTGCTAGCTTGATAGTGTTTCTTCTCCTTTTTCTTCTGTCTTACTTTTACGTAGAGGATAAACGTCTTCTGGCCAATCATCTGGCAAGATTAAACGCTCCAAGTTTGGATGTCCTTCAAATCTCACCCCAAAAAAGTCGTAAATTTCGCGTTCATAAAGAGACGCTCCTGCAATAATATCGGTGATTGTGGGCATTGAGAGTTCATCCAGAGGCAAGTTCACTTGCACAGTCAATATGATGCGCTCTCCAGTTAGATGGTAGAGAAGTTCAATTGCACCGCCTACTTCGAGACCTGTAATCGTGGACAAGTGGGCAAAACCCTCATTTTTCAACGATTCGATCAACTTCCAGAAACCTGTTTTGTTCACACACAAAATAATTTGCCCTGCTCGGGGAACAGTTGCTTCTAAAATATGTTGTGCATGCATGTTCCTCAGTCTCTCAGCAACCTCCTGTTCTAACATACGTCTTCTCGCTCTCTTCAGTTGTATCTTTCCATTAAGTTCTATCGAGTTCGCTATATGTTTTGCTACTGTGTATGAAAGAAGCAAGACTGCTAGTATACTAAGAGAATAGTGAGTCAAAGAAGTGTTTATAGCTGGCTTTGGTCACTTATCATAAGCCCGCCCGCCTTTGTCAAGTCCATTTATTTTGCCTTTTCCCTTTCATTTCTTTATACTCTCTTTCATTCTTTTCCTCACTATTGATGAAGGACACGCACCTGTTCGCCTATTTTTGCGAAACTATAGCTTCGCATCCAGACCCTCTCAATCGCGCTAACGTCCATTAAGGCGGACAGCGCTGCAGCAACGAGGACGCCGACAAGAGAACTCTAAGTTGATGTACGAGCAGAGCCAGTTTGCTTGTTTTCTTTGCTTTTTCCAGCTCGTTTGCTTCATATGTCTGCAGTCTCTTCTCTGCTTCAGCGTTGTCAAGCCTTTTCCGCTTGTTTCAAGTTTTAGGAATGTTTCTCCAATTTTTAGAGCATACTGCCAAAGATTTATTCCCTAATTAAAACTGTTGCAGGCTCATATTTCATATTTCCTCTTTCGTCATTGAATGCTTGCATTTTTGTCCATCCCTGCTTCTACGCATAAGAGCTCGTTCTTCACCGAAACAAGTCAAGAAAGTTGCCTTCTACCGCAATGGATAAGCTTTAAAAACCAATCACCCCAATGATTTAGCAGCCTAAGGATCATGGAGAGTTGTGTTTTGCGAATAGGCTTCTTTGTTTACGAGTATCCCCCAAAAATTGTGGGCGGTTTAGGCACATATGCCGATTATATAACGCGAGAGTTTGTCAGTTTAGGTCACGACGTGTCAGTTTTCACCCTTAATCCGGGCGATTTGAAGACTAGAGAGATTTTGAAAGGAGTAGAGATCCACCGTCCCTTGATAGCGGATGCTGGCAACGTTTTTCCAATGTTTGTTGCCGAGGACTTGAAAGAGTGGGGAACTAACATCCGCTTTTTCAGCGACATCTTCATACATAATGTTTTGAGCGCAACAAAATTCATCAATGATTTGATCGAGAAAGAGGGTTACAGTTTTGACGTAGTATGCGTGCATGACTGGTTGAGTAGCATAGCAGGAGTAATAATCAAAAATGAAACAAAGATTCCTGTGATCTTTCATGTGCACAGTACTGAATGGGGAAGAAGCAGAGGGCACGGTTCAAGGGTTGTTTCGCATCTTGAATGGGCAGCAGCCCATAACACGGATGGAATAATTACAGTGAGCCATTCAATGCGGGATGACTTAACGCAGCACGGTTGGCCACAATCAAAAATAAGCGTGGTCTGGAATGGAGTAAACCCCCAACGCTACAATCCGCAGAATTGTCAACAGGAAGATGTACAGGAGATTCGGGAGAAATATAGTATTGAAAAAGATTGGACAATGCTTCTCTTTGTAGGGAGACTAACCTGGGTGAAAAGTGTTGATAACTTGGTTCAGGCAATGCCCATGGTTTTGGAGGAATATCCGAAAACGAAACTTGTAATTCTAGGCAAAGGTGAGAAGCAAAGAGACATCGTTGAAACAGCGAGTAGGCTTGGAATAGAAGACAAGATTATCTACCGGTTTGAGTTTGTGCCAGAAGATGAGAGAATACTGCATTACGCTGCCGCGGATGTATGCATTTTTCCATCGGTTTATGAACCGTTCGGCATCGTCAGCCTAGAAGCCATGGCCATGGAGAAACCTGTTGTGGTGGGCTCCAAAGGGGTGGTAGGCTTTCGGGAACAAATAATACCGTCTGGTCCAGATCAAAACGGAGTCCATGTTAACGGCGAAGAAGCAGCCGACATAGCTTGGGGAATAAACGCGGTGTTAAAGGATCAGCAGAGAGCGAAGACATGGGGCAAAAACGGGCGCAAAAGAGTTTTAGAATATTTCACATGGAGAAAAGCCGCGGAACAAACATTAGAAATTTACAAATCATTCTTGCATAAGGAGTGATGGAGGCATAGCTTTCTTGATTATTCTACCTCCTCTGAGTAGTCTGCCGAAGTTGCATAGGTAGACCCCACCTATTACTTGATTACTATTGTCACATTTCTAACTGAAGTTCGCAGTTTTTCGATACCTCTCTTTACAGGCGAATAGCCGACTTTAATGAGCTACAGATCCTCCAATACGCTTAGCTCTTGACTTCTTATGTGTGCCTAATATTTATCAATATGATGCTAGATGATTTGGCAGAAGCAGAGCAATAATGGAGCGCTCTGGGAAATGTATTTTTGAAAATATATTCAAAGAAACGTTACCTGAACAGCAGGCGCTGCGCCCATACTGTTCCCTCAGAAGCCGCCTACAAAGCCCGGCGCCAACGCTCTGCTGGAAAACAAGCAAGCCAGACAACGCCGTCAACAGTGTAAGTCTGAAAAATAGAAGAAATTCTGAAACAGCGTTTTGATAAAACTTTTCTCAAGGAAATCGCCGAGAAAATTGGACAGATACGCGTTAAGCCTTTTGTATAACCTTCCAGAAAGCTTTAATCTACACGCAGCTGGTAGATCTTGGAAACGATGGGTATCCTTCTGCAACCACTGAAACCGCAGATGAAGCTAAAGCACTAGTAGAAAACAGGCTCGAACGCGTATGTGGTGTGGAAAGCGTCAAACTAATCAAGAAAAGAAAACGAGAAACTACACCTAATTATAAAAGAATATGTCCCAATTGTTTTAATAAGAGTTTTTCACCTATTTATGCCTTCAATAAGAGGCAAAGCCATCAATGTTGATTCAGGAAGTAATCTTGGAGAACTTCATGAGCTACGAGTATGCCAGAGTACCCTTCAAATCTGGCGTAAACGTTATCTGCGGACCTAATGGATCTGGAAAATCATCGCTGTTACTCGCAATCTCCGTGGCATTAGGACAATCTTATACTGAGCGCTCACGGAAGCTGAGCGATTTAATCCGCTGGGGAAAAGACCAAGCCCGCATTACACTAGTTTTGGACAATACTAAAAAAGGACAGAACAGACCGGTTTCAAAATACAATAAGGACCAAATCTTTCTCACACGCGTTTTGCGGCGGGATGGTAAATACTGGTCTGAGCTCGAAAATAGGGCTGCTACAAAACAAGATGTTTGCAGGCTTTTATCTAGATTGGGCGTTGATCCGGATAACATACTAATCATAATGCATCAAAACATGGTTGAACAATTCACAGTGCTTTCTATGCACGAAAAATTGCGAATTGTCGAGTCAGCAGTTGGGCTTGAAGCCTATCGGGAAAACGTGTTGCAGGCACAAAGAAAGCTGACTCGTGCCCTGAGCCAAGAAGAATCTATGAGCAAACTTTTGGAATCTGCAGAACAAACGCTCAATTATTGGAGAGAGCAGTACGACCGTTTTCAAGAGAAAAAACAGCTTTCAGCAAAAAGAAGATTCCTGGAGCGAGAGTTTGCATGGGCAGAAGTTATCCGCAGAGAAAACATGCTCAAAGAAATGGAAGGCGAAAGAAAAAAACTGCAAGGAATTCTAGGTCATATAGAGGAAGAAGCAACAAACGCGAAAAATGCTCTGCATATCCAGCGGAATACACTACAAAAACTGAAGGATGAGGGAAAAACTTTTTTTGACGAACGCTTAAGCCTCGAACGCGAAAAAGCTGGAAACGAATCCAAGATATCATTGTGTCAGCAGTTGCTAAAAGAAACGGCTGTGCTAGAACAAACCAGTCTAAGCCGTGGAAATTCATCTCTTAACATAAATCAGCAAGTAGACCAGAACACAGTACAGCTCAAGCTTTTGAGAAGCGAAAATTTGAAGGAATTAGTACAAAACTCAAGCCAACAGCTATCAGAATCAGACATTAAAATAAACGAAAACCAGATGAAAATCAGAGACGTCGAGGAAAAAGTTGAAAAAGTGGGCAATCAGATTTTAGAGATTCGAATAAAGCTAGCACTACTGCAATATCGCGAAGAAAATGCGACAGCTGACATAGAGAAACTCGAAAAAGAATTGGGAACGGAAAAGAAACACTTAGACGAAGTCATAAGCAAAGCAGAACAGACAGGCTCAAGAATCGCAATTCTAAAAAGCGCAGGCGAGATTCTTGACGAGATGAGAGTTATAGAAGGTCATCTAGCTGCCCTTACTGATGTTTCAGAAGACATAGAAAGAATGTACGAATCCTATTCAAAACTCTACTTAGAACTTAAAGAAAAGGCACAATTGGTTGCGGAAAATCGTGAAAAAACCCTGGAAGAAGTCAAAATACGAATGCAGGCATGGCGAACAGTAATACAAAGCATGTTGGAACGCGCAAACCTAGCATACCAAAGGATTTTAATGCAAACACAGGCGATTGGAGAAGTTAGACTTGTGCACGAGCACGACATAGAAGCTGCTGGATTAGAGATTCTCGTAGGATTTAAGGGCAGCAGACCCGTTCCTCTAGATGCTTACACTCAAAGTGGCGGAGAAAGAACAACAGCCACAATGAGCTTTCTATTAGCTTTACAGCAACATGTCCGTTCACCTTTTCGAGCAGTCGACGAATATGATGTCCACATGGACCCAAAAAACCGTGAATTGATCGCAAAAATGCTCATTTCAACAGTAAATGACGCAAACGCCCAATATATGGTAATTACACCGAGCCAAATAACATTTGCAAAGGAAAGCATCACCATAATCACCGTTCAAAACATCGAAGGCAAATCCATAATCAGAGAGGTATCATAGTGCAGTCGAAAAGAGAACGAGAGAAAATAGGAAGACAGAAACTCCAGCGAATAATCGAAATATGCAAACCAATTGAAGAACGTTCACTTGATCCTTTCCTGATAGATGTAGGCGAAAACATCAAAACGATTAAGGATTACTATTCAGAGTGGAACCTTCCCGAAGACCTATGCTTAGACGCTGAAACGATTCATCATCTAGCGTCAGTAATCAAGCTTCAGAGCGAATGGGTAAAACACCGTTCAACATCTCTTTACACCGATCCCTTCCTGCTGGAAGAAAAAATTCTGAGTTTGCCAAAGGAAGAAATCATTGGAATCTTTGTCCAAGTGTGGCATCCAATACTGGAATTGGAACAAATCTCACTACATAGTCTGGCAGAAGCCACTGCATACTGGATCAACCTGTTGCCCATGAATGAAAGATGGAATCAATCATTACCCGAAGAAGTTGCAGCAGGTTCTGCCACTGTAGAAGAGCTGGTGCAACAGCAAATTTTACAGAAGAAAGCCTTTTCGGAAGATTTGGAGATTTTTTGGCATGAGTTGAAAACTTTTGTGACAGAAAAGGGTGAAAAGGGAAAAGTATCGTACTGGGATTTTGTGGGAGCTGAAACCTACGAGGGAACAGCCCAAAGAGCGTTCATGACAAGTTTCCTAATCACTTATGGGTACGCTGCCTTGGAAATTTATCCTTTGGAAGAAAAAATCTATATCAGACCAAATGAAAGCCCTGAGACAAAAATCAGTAAGAAACAGTTAGTTTCCATGCCAATAGCAGTTTCAATGGAAGACTGGGCGCGATGGAAGAGAGGAGATTTCAAATGAGCAGAAGAAAAGCAGTCTACGCAAGCAAGCTAAAACGGGCAACACACATGCTCTTCTTCAAGAAACACGTAAAACCCGGCGTGAAAGGCTGGGAGCTTCGAAAAGCCCTAGGCTCAGACTACCCGAAAGTGTTGAAAATCTTGGATGGTTACCTGAAAGCACTGGATTTACAAGTTAAAATAGTTCATGAAGAAGAAAAGGCAATCGAGAAGCCAAGTTTGGAGCAATTGGATAAAGCCAGGTTTTACATAACGTTGAGGGGAGAATTGACGCCGAAGGAAACCAAGATGATTGGATGGCGGATAGACGACCTTGCAGGATTAGCAATAACAATATCTCACATTATTTCGAAAAAAGGTAAAGCTCCACGGAAAGAAGTTGAAGATGTGCTCCACGACAAACTTCCAGGATGGAGAGTTGGCTTGAACATCGACCGTTATGTACGCTATGGATATTTGGCACAAGATGAAAATGAACAATTGTACGTGGATTGGAGAACTCGCGCGGAAGTAGACACGAAGGAGCTCATAAGCCTGATGTTGTCAAAATAGGACATTACCCAGTCCACTGGTTTGGAAATAGATGCTTTGACTAACCACAGAAAAGTATATATCTGACGTTTTCGAATAGATAATCATCGAAATGAAATCGATAGGTATGAAAGTAGAAATGGTGAACATGAATTGTCTGAAGATGTGAAGGAAGAAATTAAGAAACTTCGAGAAGAAATGTCAAAAATGAAGGAGCAACTCTGGAATGCGACGGAAAAAGAAAGAAGAAGGCAAGGTATATACATCGACGTTGGCAACCGCGTTCAAGACTACATGGGAGATGTTATGGAAAGCGTAGCAGAAGGCATTCACGGTGAGCTAGAGAAATCCATCTTTATCGGTCCGAGAGGAGTAAGGATAATCAGAGGAAATAAAGAGCCTTGTAAAGAACCTGAAGAAGCAGACATCGATCTTCCAAGAACTGCACAGATTATGAGTGCATTAGGTCAGGAACATAGACTCGGAATATTGAAAGAGCTTGTTAGCGGTGGCAAATATGTCAACGAACTTCAAGGGAAGCTCTCAGACATTACAGGAAGCACTCTTTCAAGCCATCTAAAAGTGCTGGAAGAAGCTGGATTGGTCGTTCAAGAAAAAGTTAGAGGACGCTATCTGATCACTATGCCCGGCAGGACGGCCTACAAAATGGCAACCCGAATCACAAAATTCATTGAAAGAGGGAACACCGAATGATCTGGCAAAACTATAGATTAGGCAGCAACATCTCTAAAGTAACAGGAACTATAATACTATGGAAAACGGAAAAAGGAATCGTGGAGATTGGCAAAGACGCTCTAGCTATCCCAATAATGCTAGATAATGAACAAAGGGGCTTCATATTTCATGGACAAGGCAGACTAATCTTGGACACTATCGTAGAAACTGAAAAAGGCGCGGTTGGCAAACCAGAAGATAAAGAGGTGGAAGAACCCTTTCTAATGCTTGGTCCCATAAATGGAGTACAGCAACACCTTATTGAAGCAGATAATGAAGATTGCGAGAAAACAGGTTATGAAAACGAAAAAGCGTTCATGGTCGAAGCTGAAAAATTATGTACACAGTTCTTCAGGAAAATAGGTATACGCGGCAACTCATGTGACCATGAACACGGCATTATCTTTGCATTTCCAAACAAATCCAGCAAGCTTGATGTTCTCATTGCCCACAACAACAAACTCATTTACAGGTCTACAGACAAAGTCTTTTTATCGCATAATGGCAAAACGATTCTGAAAACCCCTGAACAAGTAGTCCTCACTGGAAGCAGGAAACTGTGTATTCTCAAAAAAGGATGCTGCTAAAAAGCGACTCTGAAGCTTTAATACCTATTTTCTTATTTTATGGTAAACAAAGGCTATAATGTAAATGATTATTATCACCGTAAGAATCAGTAGTGGGCTGCCAATAAACCGATCTGAAAAAGACTCCTCTGCGGCGTAAACATAACCCGCCAAAGCAAACAAAAAAAGTAAGAAATGGAAAACAAACATAATTCGCCTTTTCACATTGCATGCCCTCTTTAAGCTATGTTATACTCACGTTTGTTATTTGGAAATATCTTTTGGCCAGAAAACGCAAGCGTTCAGCATTTTTTCCGTTCTTTCCTATAGCAACACCTTTATCTTTTGGACTGACCGTTACAACTGCCATTTTTCTTCCATCAGGTCTTTCACTCACACGAACCTCGAAAACGTTTGCTGGTTTTAGCGCATTTCTAATGAATTTTACTGGATCTTCTGAATACTCGATTATTTCTTGTTTTTTTCCGGTCATTCTTTCTAGGGTGTGAATGTTGCGTCCGCCTTTGCCGATGGCTGCACCTATCTGTCCCTCATTGATGATAAAAATTACACGCCCTTGCTCTTCGTCAACTATACAGTCTTTGGCAGCGGCGTTAGTTACGCTTTCAAAAAGTGCGATGTAACGCATCTCGGTGCTTGTGAATTTTATTCCGCTAGTCATTCGTTCCCTCCAGCAAGATCTTCTGGTTCTGCCTTTTCTGTTAATTTAAGAATCTCAGAATCACCGGGCTCTCTTATACTTAACGCTGAGACATTAAAAGGCTTGCCACAAACAGCAGCTAGATCTGTAGATGCACCTTCGTAGGTTATGACTGGGACGTCTGAAAGGTTGCAGTAGTATTCTATGTCTTCACGCATGATTTTTGGGCAGTTCACCGCTAGGATTATGATTTTGGCTTTGCCTGTCTTAGCATTTTGCACAGCTGAGTTCATTCCGAAGGAAACCTTGCCAGTCTTGACAGCTGTTGCGATTGCTTTGCTTATGTCTATCATTTTTTCCTCTCCTTTTCTTGTTCAAACGTTGACATGTACAGTTCTACAAGCCCTGTACCAATGGGTATTGATTGCCCTACTATTACGTTTTCGGTCACGCCTGCCAATGGGTCATTTTCTCCCTTTACTGCTGCTTCAACAATGTTCGGAATAGTAATCTCGAAAGCAGCTCTAGCCAAGACACTTGATTTCTTGCCACTAATACCGTGTCTGCCTATTTGTTGAACTTCACCTGTAGATGTCATCATGTCTGAAACAAGCATTACATGACGAACATCCACGTCCAATCCTTGGTCTTCCAAAACGCCTCTAGCTTCATGAATAAGGGCGTTTCGAGCGGCCTCTATTCCAAGGGTTTTCGCTATTTCATGAACATTATTTGTGGTTGTCCGCGAAGTATCTACACCTGAAATCTCCAAGATTCTTGGCAAGTTCGAGCCATCTGTTCTGATAACCCATTCTCCACGTTCTTCAGTAACCAACACACGTTTAATTCCAGGAACCCCTTTAACGTGGAAGGATGAAACTTTATCAAGCATTTTTTTCAGAGTATCAGCCTTTTTAGGCTTAATGTGCAAACTATTGCTCTTAGCTTTAATTACACAATTTGGTATCTGCAGCGAACCCTTTAACTCATCCATTGTTACCTCTCGATCTTCCATCATGGTTTCGGCAAGCTCTACTATTATCTCTTCTCGCAACGGGTCCTCATAAATTGCTCTAGCCAAATTCTCCAGTGTCGTGAAAACTATGTTTCGTGCAATTTTTACCGCATCTTCTCTGCTTTTTCTGTGGTTCTCATCAAGGTAAATCGTCATTATTGGTGTAGAAGGAAATCTCCTAGCGTCCACAATTTCTATCAATCTCGGCAAGCCCAAAGTCACGTTTTGTTCTCTAACTCCAGCATAGTGAAATGTTCTAAGGGTCATCTGGGTGCCAGGTTCGCCAATTGATTGAGCCGCAACTATGCCAACAGCTTCGCCGGGCTCCATTAGCGCACGTTTGTAGTGTTCGACTGTTAGCTGGACTGCATTATCAACGGTTGATGATCTAAGGTTTGCTCTGGTCAGTTCCTGTTTAAGTTCTTCCATTAAAATGGGTGTGAGCTTGTCTTCAACTTCTTTCAATCGTTTCTTGATGTGGTCAGCTAGAGCAGGGTTGCCTTTTCCTTTGGCTAGTTTCATCTGGTCAACTATTCGGTGCACGTTGACTGCTTTTCCATGATCACTTTTTGCAGGGTCAACTCCGTCTTCGCCGTACTGGAACTGGATTATATCTCCTGCTGAGTTTCTGACGGTTTCATCGTATTCCATCCGTATGTGTTCAAGCGCGTTAATGAGTCTTCGTTGCATGTATCCGCTTTGCTGTGTTCTGACTGCTGTGTCAACAAGTCCTTCTCGACCGCCCATTGAGTGGAAGAAGAATTCGATGACATCAAGTCCTTTTTGATATGAGGAATAGACGAACCCTCTCGCTTTGGGAGTTGCGTCACCTGCCCTGAAATGTGGCAATGCACGGTCCAAATATCCTCGAAGTATTCGTTTTCCTCGAACTGATTGTTGCCCTACACATGCGCTGATCTGACCGATATTTAGGTTTGAGCCTCTGGCACCAGTGCGGGTCATTACGATGCCTGCATTTTCAAGGGTGAAGTCTTCATCAGCGATTTTTCCAGATTCATCTCTGGCTTTTGCCAGTTCGCTCATTACATAGATTTCCAAAGACTCTTCCAAAGTTTGACCTGGAAGTCTATCAAGTGTTTTTTTACTGTAGCTATCTATTAGTTCAAGTATCTTCTTTTCGATTCTTTCCATGGTTTTTCGTATTCTGTCTTCGGCTTTGGCTGATAAAACGAGCTCCTCGTAGGAGTATGTGAAGCCTCGCATAGTTATGAAAAGCTTCAGTAGGTGAGTTATTTTGTTCAGAAATTCCCGACCAGTTTGCGTTCCATAGTCCTTTATTATTCTATGATGTAAGCTTTCAGACTGTTCTGCACCTATTGAACGTCTATCTATAACTCCGCTAATAAGCTCGCCATCTTTGACAATGACATATGCGTCGTGAGGGCAGTTTTCTTCTTCACATTTTGCACAGCCTTGACAAATGCTTGCTTTGAGGACGTAGTTCATGTCTTTTGGAAGGAATAAACTGAAAATTTGCTTGCCTGTCCAAAGGGGTTGAGGTTCTCTGATTTTGGGCTCAGGTAACGGTCCATCATATCCTGCTCCAAGCAATAGTCTGTTAACTTCGTATTGGCTTAAGTAGTTGCTTTTTCTTGTGAAAAGATAGCCGGCTGTTATGAAGTCTCGGATTGCACCTATTATTGGTCCGCCAAATCGGGGTGAAAGTATCTGGTCTTGAACCTGCATTAATAGAAGAGCTTCTGTCCGTGCTTCTTCACTTTGTGGTATGTGCAGGTTCATTTCATCTCCGTCAAAATCTGCGTTGTAGGGCGGGCATACGCATAGGTGTAAGCGAAAAGTCTTGTATGGAAGAACACGGACGTAGTGTGCCATTATAGACATGCGATGGAGTGAAGGTTGACGGTTGAAAATGGCTATATCCCCATTCTTAAGGTGCCTTTCAACAATGTAGCCAGGTTCCACAGCTTCAGCTATTTTCTCTCTGTCAACGACAAACTCGAGCCTTATTCGTTTGCCATCAGGTCTGATAATGTATAGGGCGCCTGGGTATTTTTCAGGTCCATTGCTGACGTATTTTCGCATTTCTTTGATATTCCATTCAGTAACTTTCTCAGGCATAGATAAGCGTACTGCAACTTCCAGGGGAACACCGACTTCACTAATGTCCAAGTTCGGGTCAGGAGAAATGACGGTGCGGGCTGAAAAATCAACTCTTTTTCCCGAAAGGTTGCTTCTGAACCTTCCTTCCTTTCCTTTCAATCTTTGTGATAGTGTTTTCAATGCTCTACCAGAGCGGTGTCTTGCAGGCGGAATTCCCGAGGCTTCGTTATTGAAATATGTCGTCACATGGTATTGCAGAAGCTCGGATAGATCTTGAATTATGAGTGTAGGTGCCCCAGCGTCCATGTTTTCTTTTAGCCTTTGATTGATGCGTATTATATCTACCAGTTTATGGGTTAAGTCGTCTTCTGAACGTATGCCTGATTCCAAAGTTATTGAGGGTCGGACATACACTGGGGGGACTGGTATTACTTGTAAGACCATCCACTCAGGACGTGCGGCTCGTGGGTTGAACCCTAGAACTTCAAAATCCTCGTCAGGTATGCGTCCTAGTCTTTCTCGAACCATGCTCGGCGTTAATGGTTCTGATCCGCTTTCGGGAATTTGCTCATTGAATCTTGTAGGTTTTTCGAAGACTATTTTGTTCTGAGCAGCTCCACAATGAGGGCATTGCTTGGTTTTTGCTTCTTGAAAAATCACTTTGTAAGTATCGTCTGGAACTAAGCCTAGAAGTTGACGAGTCCTATCAGTTCTAGTGCGTACCTTTTTCACTGTCTCATCGGGAAGCAAAATGCGACCACAGTTTCGGCAAGTAACCCTTAAAAGGTCATGTATTATTTTTGTGAATTCAATATGTATTATTGGGACTGCGAGCTCGATGTGACCGAAATGACCTGGGCATCTAATGGCTGTGTTGCCACAAGTTCGGCATCTTTGTCTAGGCTCAAGCGTTCCAAGTCTACCATCCATTAGTCCTGCGGTGATTGGTGCGCCGTCTTCATCGTATGTGTCTGGTGTTTGAATTTCCACCACAGAAAGTTTTCGGATATCTTGAGGTGAGAATAAGCCAAAATGGATTTCGTCAACGACTTTATGGATTATTTCTTCTAATGCCATGCTATGCTTTCTCCTTTAATTTCAGTTTAGGCGCTATGCAGAGACTCATTAGCTCTTGTAGAAGAAGCTTGAAAGCATAAGAGACTACTACTGGGGATATCTTAGCTCTATCTTCGCAGAGTCTACACGTGTGTTTTCTTTGCTTCATGTCATAATACGCGATATGGCCGCAAGTTTGGCAAATGTAAAGTGTGTATTTGTCTGATTCTTCTAGAAGTCTGTCACGGAGAAGCATTGCGGCTCCATGTCCAATAAGACAGTCGCGTTCCATTTCGCCGAATCGTAGACCTCCTCCTCTTGCTCTTCCTTCTGTAGGTTGCCTTGTTAGCATTTGTACTTGTCCGCGGGCTCTAGCATGAATCTTATCAGCAACCATGTGGTGCAATTTCTGGTAATGAACAATGCCAACAAAGATGTCGGCAACGAATTTTTCGCCTGTTACACCATTGTAAAAAACCTCTGCGCCTGTATGGCTGAAGCCCAGCTTGATGAGAGCTTTTCTAACTTCTTCAGAACTTTCATTTGAGAAAGGTGTTCCATCAACCGGCTTCCCTCTAATGGCAGCAAGTTTTCCTGCCAATGATTCAATGAATTGTCCAATCGTCATTCTTGAAGGAATAGCATGAGGATTGACTATTATGTCTGGGACTATGCCGTCTTCTGTAAATGGCAGGTCTTCTTGCGGGACAATTAAGCCTATGACGCCTTTTTGCCCATGGCGAGAGGCAAACTTGTCGCCTAACTCGGGAATACGTTGGTCGCGAACTCTCACTTTTACGAGTTTACTTCCCTGCCCTGACTCTGTTATGAAAATTCCATCGACAATACCCGTTTCAGAAGGTCGCATATCTACAGATGTGTCACGCATTGACGGTCCCTTTACTTCGAATTCCTTGTATTCTTCTAGAAACCTCGGCGGACTGATCCTGCCGATTAGAACATCTCCTCCTGTAACGCTTGATTCCAAGCTGATTATCCCATCAGGTTCAAGTAATCTATAATATTGTTCTCCACGGAACCCCCGAGTTCCAGGCTCTGGCAAGATGAATTTGTCCTTCAATCCTCCTAAGTATTGACGACATTCAGCCTCGTATATCCTATAGAAAGTTGAGCGTCCTAATCCTCTTTCTATCGAGGCTTTATTGAAGACTATAGCATCCTCCATGTTGTAACCTTCATAGGAGAGCACTGCTACTATACAGTTTTGTCCAGAGGGGCGAAGCTTGTAACCCATTGTCTCCATCAAAGCTGTTTCAACTATGGACACTTGTGGATAATGTAGAATGTGTGATCTGGAGTCTACCCGTTGCTGAAAGTTTGTAGCATAAACTCCTAAGGCTTGTTTTGCCATTGCGGCTTGGTAGGAATTACGTGGTGATTGGTTGTGTTCGGCATAGGGAATTGTTGAAGCGCAAATTCCAAAAATTGTATATGTCGCGATTTCTAAATGAGTGTGGTTTAGTGTTATTTCCTCAGTTTTCAATGCTATGTACGCGTTTTCTTCTTCTTCAGCATCTAAGTATTCTATGATACCGTTTTTGACTAGGTCTTCCCATGACCATTCCATAGAAACTATTTTTTCAATGTGTTCTGGCTGGAATTTTGAAGCACCGTTCTCGACAATTATGAGGGGTCGTCTGACTCTTCCTTCGTCGGCGTTGACATCTATTTCTTCTCTTTCACCTTGGGTCTTTGAGAAATAGGCTATGTTGACCTCAGTCGAAATTTCTCCTCTTCTGCGCCTTTCTCTAAACCTTTTCGTCATTTCTTCAGGAGTGTTACAATAGCCAACAATGTTTCCGTCTATGAAAACTTTAGTGCCTGAAAGCCTTAATATTTCGTTTGCTTCGTATACAGGGATCAATCCCATGCCTGTAAGCATCTGCTTTATCTTATCTGGATTTACCCCAACTGAAATACAGGCGGACAGTGCCAAATTCTTAACTAGTCCACAGTTCGATCCTTCAGGTGTCTCGTTTGGGCATAGACGCCCCCAATGGGTAGCATGTAAGTCTCTTGCTTCGAAGTTTGGTTGGCTTCTGCTTAATGGCGACTGAAGTCGCCTCAAGTGGCTAAGAGTTGAAATATGGTTTGTCCTATCCAAAAGCTGAGTTATGCCAACTCTTCCTCTTCCCCAATTTCCTGTAGCAATCGAGTGTTGAAATCGCTCAGTAATTATTCCCGGTCGTACGGCGGCGGAAACAGTTATTATAGGACCTTTCACGCCTATCCGTTCAAGCTGGTATTTTATGTCTCTGATAAGATTTCTGAAGGCCACTCTGAAAAGATCCGCAAGCAATGTACCTCCAAGCCTCAATCGTTTGTTCTTAAAATGATCTTTGTCGTCAAGCTTTCTTCTTCCGAGTTCTAGTTCTACAGCTCTGCAGGCCATTTCACCGAGGAACAGGGCTTTGTCTCCCCTATTCTGAGCGGTTCTGCCAATGTGGGGTAAAAAGTTCTTGTCTATCGCAGTTTCGGCCTTCTGCAATCTGTATTCTTCTACTTGACCGTGAGCAACACGATTTCCGATGAAAAGGATTGCGTCTTTTGGAGTATCTATCCCTAAGGCTTTTTCAAAAGAAGGATTTAGTTTCATTTGAATTTCTTTCTCAAGGGAAACTGCTTCGGCAATATTCTTATCTGATTCCAAGCCTAGAGCACGCATTAAAGCTACAAAGGAGATCTCTGTTGGTACGCCTGGTATTGATACGTATATGGCTCCATCTGCCTTGATTTTTAACTCTATTCTTGCTCTGAAGCCAACTGTTGTGGAAAATATTTTAGCTTGATATACAGGTGTGGCACCTTTATCATCTACGTCCACTATAACACGATTGGGAGCCAAATCTTCCATGGCGACTATTGCACGTTCTGAGCCATTTACTACGAAATATCCGCCAGGATCGTCGGGATCTTCTCCACAGGCTATCAGTTCTTCTCGTGAGAGTTGAGAGAGGAAGCACAGTTTTGATTTAAGCATAACTGGGATATTGCCTATGTAAACTAGTTCTGTATCTTGTTCTCTGCCATCTATGACTGGCGTCATTTCAAGTGCTATTGGTGCTGCATAGGTTAGGTTTCTAAGTCTTGCTTCGAGTGGGTAGATCTCATGTTTTGTACCGTCTACCTCGGTCACGTAAGATCCGGTTATTCTTGTTTGTGGATCAATTATCCATATTTGACCAAGCTTCACTTTGTACGGGTTTTCGGGGACTTCTATTGGTATTTCGCTGATTTCGTCTATCACTTCTTGTAGTCCATGATCTATAAACTCGTTGAAAGAGTCTAGATGTTGGCGGACAAGTCCTTTCGTTCTAAAGAATGACTTCAACATAAGATGAGTATCTTCCTTTAAGACTTCAACCAATTTCAATCAACTCCCGCAATCTGGCGCCCGAGCATGTTTGGATAATGTTATGTAATGCGGGCTTCGTCAAATCTCCAATTTCCTCCAACCTAAAAATGATCTCAAATACTATAAACTAGAAACGTAAACTGCACAGCTATCTAATAAACTTTATTGTATTCATTCAAGAGTTCCTGTGCCTATAACGTTTTCTACTCCTAATTTTGGACTGTTTAAAACACAAACTATTTCACATATGCCGCAAAAGACAATTCGGGAACAAAGCTTGGGCGAACAAGCATTCAAATCGCTTATAGTTTGGCTTATCTTAACCGGAAAGACAGAGATAGCTTTACAGCAACTTGCTGAGCATTACGCTACGCAAACACCAAAGCTAAAGGTTGGATTACCAAAAGGGCACAAAAAACACACTTCTGGTTGTTACAACCCTGAGAATAAAACCATTTTCGTTCTCAACAGTGATATTTTGAAAAACCCATTTGTAATTCTGCACGAGTTCTACCATCACATTCGGACAGGCTTAGATTCAAAGCATAAGGGAACTGAAAAATACGCAAATGATTTTGCCCAAGCTTTTATCCAAGCATACAAAAAACCTCAGAACCCTTAAGAAAAAATCAATAGGGCAGAATCGAAAAACACTACTGGCTGAAGAGACAGTTCCATATTGGTCAATTCCGCCACCCATATAACGACGTTATATGCGCAATCGGATCGTTGACCGATATTTGGCTTGAGGTCTTTCTCCACTCTTGCAGCGTTGCATCAGTTGAACAAAAGCCCCGGTTCTGGGGCAAGTCCGAATTAATTGGTCTCTAAGCAACCTACGCTTATCGTCAAGTCCATGCTAAGGATATAATTCATTTCAAGGAAGTTGAGCTTCTATGTAGCCTAAACAGCTTCCTATGAATGCTTTACTTTTTGACCATTCGTCCAAGTCATTTGCTCAGCTATTTGAACGACCTATGCTTCCTCTTAATGAACCCATACGTACGAAAAAAACATATTGCCAATCTACCTATTTTTCCCAAAAATCTACGCATCGTCTCAAAGCCACATTTCGCCTATTGCATTGGTGAACGTTTCTGCTTTAAGCAATGCTTAATTATTCTCTGGTCAACTTAAGTGCTTAGTTAGCAGCGGTCGCCGAGCTAGGTCAAAGGCGAAGGACTCAAGATCCTTTCCCGTAGGGGTTCGCCGGTTCAAATCCGGCCCGCTGCACTAATACCTTTAGGAGTGCGAATTTTGTGCATATCAAGTTGGGTTGCGATTGGAGACTTGAACGTTTTGCGTTTTTAACATTATATTGTGATAAATATGCTGAGGAGGTTGGTGTTTGTAGGTCATTTCTGTTTGTGTGACCGCTTCTTATCAGGGGTAGGAGCTTTGGTTTGATCAATTTCCTTGTAGTTTAGTTGAACAAATGCTAGGAAACACTTATATTGAGACTTGCGACGTAATATGTTCAATCTAGGCGGATAAGTATGAGAAAACCCGACACAAATTTAACCAAGAGCGCAGAAAACCTGAAGTTCAGAATACTCGTTGACGATGTTTTTATTTATGAAAACATTGTTAGGAAAAGACTTATCTAACGGTGTGGTTTTGGAATTTTCATGCAACAATCAGCCTATGAACAAACGAATGTATTTCAAAACAAGAATAGGTCTAATGTGGCAACCTAGCAACGTCCTTATTCAACGCGACTTTCCATCGGGAGAAGAACTACTATATAGTCGCAGAGATGAGATTCGAGCAAGATTATCTATTATCATTAGAGAGGATTTATGGTATTACTGTTTTGAAAGAGTTACCAAGCATTTCAATCATTGTGTTTAGTTGGTCTGTGTGGATACCTACAGCGAGGAAGGAGATGCCTAAGAGAAGTAGCAAAGCACCGACTATTCTACGTTGAGGAATATCCATGCAGTTTGCCTACCCAAGATATTTCTTCAAAGCAGTTTCGAAGTATTCCTTCGGAACACATCCAACAATCCGGTCAACCTCTTCTCCATTCTTTATTATCAGCACTGTTGGAATGCTGAAAACCTGAAAGCGTTCTGCTGCTTGAGGATTTTCATCAACGTTAAGCTTCCCTACCAAGACCTTTCCATAATAGTCTTCGGCTAACTCCTCAATTGTCGGTGCCAGGACTCTACATGGTCCACACCAGGCAGCCCAAAAATCAATTAAGACCAAGGGGTTTTTGTTTACAAAATCCTCAAAGCTTGCATCAGTCACATGAATAGGTTCGTTACTCATTTCCTCTGTCCTCTCCTTAACCTTCATGTATTCTTTCAGTTTTTTTTCTCTTATACGCTTCAGTTCTTCGTCTGATATAAACTGTTCGCGATTTTCATTCATTCCTGATTCATCCGTTTGTTTCTAAAGAGTTTTGCAGAGCTTTCAGCTCTTCATAGGCATCTTGTGGCTTTGAGATTCTGGAAGCTGTAGCTTTAGGCATATAAGGTTTCGTTTCATACCCGTTAAGTATTTCTTCGACTAAATCTATATGTTTGTAGTAGACTCCGGTTTGCTCGAAAAATCGTTTTCACTATGCTCATTCATCTGAGTGAAAAAGATTGTCTTGTAGCTATAGCAGTCAAGGGTAAGGCATGAGAAATTCGGAAGTTGAGCGATGTGGTATCCTCGAAAAGAGGAGTGAAAACACTCAAGACAACAATTGTCTCAGTTTAGGTTTATTGCTTGTCTAGTTCAAACATTTCTTCCAGAGCCTTTCTAGCCAGTTTGGCTATTGGTTCTGAAACAGCGATTCGATGTTTCTCTTCCTTCAAAGCCACATAGAGTCTTTCAAGTGTGTTTAGTTTCATGTTTGGACAGACTGCTCCTTCATAAGCTAGAACGAACGTTTTGTCCGGATTGTCTTTTCTTAATCGGTGTAACAGCCCTTCTTCAGTGCCTACAATGAATGTTTTGGCTCTGGCTTTCTTTGCATAGTGACACATTTGAGATGTGCTTCCGATGAAGTCGGACATATTCTGCATTTCAATGCTGCATTCAGGATGAACCATGACAACGGCGTTGGGATATTGCAGTTTGAGCATTTGCACATCTTCAGTTTGGAAAAGCAAATGAGTTGGACAGAATCCCCATTCAGGAACAGGAATTACTGTTTTTCCAGTTTTTCTTTGGGCAAATTCAGCTAAATTGCGGTCCGGTCCAAAAAGCACTGTTTCTGCTTCTAAGAATTCTATAACTCTCACTACATTTGCAGACGTACAGCAAATGTCACAGTATGCTTTGGAGGAAGCCAGAGTGTTAACGTATAACACCAGTGGTGCATTTGGGTAATGAGCTTTTGCTCGTTTGATCTCGTCAACCGTGAGCATTTGAGCCATTGGACAGCGAGCGCCAAGAGTTGGCAACAAGACTTTCCGTTTTGGGTTCAGAATTGCAGCAGATTGTGCCATGAAATCCACGGCGGCGAAAACCAATATCTCTGCTTCTGTTTCTTCCATGGTTTTTCTGCAGAGTTCTATACTGTCACCTACATAATCAGCGATGTCTTGGATTTCTGAACGCTGGTAATTGTGGGCCAGAATTATTGCTTTTTTCTCTCTTTTCAGCTTAAGTATCTTGTCGACTAAATTCACCGACATGCGCCTTCGGTTCTATTATGGAAATTTGCTAACCCAAGCGTGAAATATATTGTTTGCTAAGCTATGGCAATAGCCTACGTTTTGATCAACCATAGCAGTGACACTCTTGAGCTCAGGCTGGTTAAGTGTGTCAAAACGGTTTTGGAGCTACGCTTACTTTTCATGAAAACCATCATTATCCGTTGTTATTATTCAGAAAAACTTGCAGATGAGAATTCAGATAATTTTGAACTACCTGAAAACCTTATTTAGACTTACCTTAAAAAAACGTTATGCTATTCCTGAATAGAGAATTACCATTTCGCCATATACACCATATATTTGATTAAGGATTCAAAAAGGTTATATGTTTCTGGCGTTATTGTGGTGTGTTTGCGGGTGTAAT
>CAZGNE010000005.1:0-66953 GCA_964527165.1 uncultured Candidatus Bathyarchaeia archaeon | reverse complement strand
CTCGAAGTAGAATTGACAATAGAAGAAATGAAAGAAAAATCATTAAAATATAGCTTTAAAGTCTCTAACAAGGATACTGCAACATTGCTGGCAACAGGTCACATAATAATCGTGACAGCGGACAAAGAAACTGGAAAGGCGATACCAATTCCAAAAGAAATTGCAGAGAAGCTCAAACCTTTCTGCAAATAGATTAAATAGGCAAATCCTGGTTTCTAAGAGAGACGCAAGATGCTGTTTGTTCCATGGAGACACATTGAGAACTGGAAATGCAATGCATGTGGTGATTGTTGCAGACTCTACAGCGTCGTCTTGAACTTCAATGAATGGCTCCAAATAGTCAAAAGCTGCGGAATTGAACACACAGCATCTGGCCTAGACAAGCTTTACCTCAAACGAAGAGGAGACGGCTCATGCGACTTCCTCTGCAGATATCCAAATGGGTATGCTTGTGGACTGCAGTATATGAAGCCCAAAGCGTGTCAGCTTTGGCCTTTCAAAATTTCGAGCCGACCAGAGTTCGGATACGCCAAAGAAGCAACATATCATTATGGCAGCCAAATACTTTTTGTTTATGCGGATCCTATGTGCAGCGGTTTGAGATACGGTCCGCCAACATGGGAATTTGCATCTGAAACATTGAAAGAATTCGTAGAAATCGCCATTGGACTTCGCGACAAGCAATATAAAACTACTTCAAAAGCTGGTTTGCCTAAGCATTTTCCAATTTCTTGGACCCATGGATTAGCTGGATATCTCTGAGCGTACATTTGAAAAGATTCGAAAAACCAGCATCTCCAACAATTGACGCTAGCGAATCTGAGAAGCATTCATCAAATCAGATTAATAAGCAGACTTCACGCCGAATGCTTAGGTCTTGTGCTGACAGATGAATCAAAGCTTGCAGAAACGAAAGATGGGTGCACCAAAGTAAAAGAGCATGTTGCCTAAGCAATCGTCGTCAAAGGACATATTAAGCATAAGAGAATGTGTTTTGAGAGACTGCTTGCCCCAAAATGCTTAGAGAAGTGTGACAAGTAGTAATTGTTAAACCAATAGTGGAGAAAATCGGCAATAATCTGTTTCTAGTGCGCCTCACAATAGGAGTTGCAGGTTGATCGGAGAAACTGATGAAGTGGTCAGATTTATGGTCACTTATTTCTATAACCTTTAACAACATGATCCAACAAATACATTCAGTGAATGCCAAGGAGAACTGGCAGCTATGAAAGCCGTAGAGTCAGCAGGACTTGTCAAGATCTATCGCGGAAAGGAAACTGTAGAAGCACTGAGAGGCATCAGCTTATCCATTAACAAAGGGGAACTTTTCACTTTGCTTGGACAAAATGGTGCTGGCAAAACAACTTTTTTGCGAATCATCTCAACACAACTTTTGCCTACAAAAGGAGAAGCAACTGTCCTAGGCTATGATGTGCGAAAAGCGGCAGAAGATGTGCGAAAACACATTACAGTGGTTCCTCAGGATGTTGCCACCTATGGCAATTTTACACCGTGGGAGTACGGCTACTACTTTTCAATGCTCCGAGGCATGACTAAGCAACAAGCAGAAGGAGCTTCAGAAAAAGCTTTGAGATCTGTTGGATTATCACAACTGAAGAACCGACCATGTGCGACCCTTTCGGGCGGAGAGAAGAAACGTGCCATAATAGCGTCAGCATTGGCTTCAGGCGCCGATGTTTTTATGCTTGATGAACCTACAAGCGGCTTGGACGCGGTTGCCAGGAGAAACGTCTGGGCTGTTTTGAGAGAGATGGTTGAAGAAGGCAAAACAATATTGTTAACGACGCATATTATGGAAGAGGCTGAAATGGTTTCAGACCGACTGGCAATAATGCACAAGGGAGTTATAGCTGCCGAAGGAACACCTGACCAAATCAAACGAGCTATCAAAGACCGTTTTAGAGTGATCATAGAAGGAAAACTAGCTGACATAGACTTAGCAGAAAACAATAACCACACAGCAAAATTCGGCAACAAACATGTAATCTATCTCAAAGATGAAAATGAAGCCCTAAAGCTAGCTGGGAAGGCTCTTAAGAAAGGATTGAAAGCAGAAATTTCGCCGGTTACGCTTGAAGACGCATTTGTCAAACTTGTAGGAGCAGAACCCACATGAAACTAAAAGCCATAAAAGACATACTAGTTATCACTGCTTTGAAATCCGTGCCAGACCTAAAAAGACAACCTTTGATGCTAATTCTTATCGGGTTAATAAGCTCCTTGCCATTGTTCTTCATCCTCGTCTTCGGGGCAGACATCACCATTGGATTAACCGGTGCGATGGTTTCCACGATCAGCTTCATCGGCATGTCAGCGGCTATTCAAGACGTTGCGTGGGACAGATATGTGAAAATTCGTGAGATGGTTGTAGCCATGCCTGTCCATCCATTATCATATGCTTTGGGTGTTGCCTTGGCACCACTGATAATTTCTACGCCCAGCTTGATTTTCTTTGGTGCAATGGCTTTATGGCTAGGCGGCTTGACGTATACATCTCTATTATGGGCAGCATTAGCTTTGGTTCTCTGTTGGGCAACTGTCAGCAGTATAGGCTTTCTAATCTCCACTTATTTATTGAGGGCATCTCCATACACCTTAAACAACGTTGCCAACATTCTGGGTATAGTATTGGGCTTCTTACCACCTGTTTACTATCCCGAAGAAATGCTAGGCAGCTTCAGCTGGATAGCTGTCTTGTTTCCCACATCAAATGCAGCAGGCTTGATCAGATTTTACTCTGGCTCTTTAAATCTGCCGTTCGAGATGGCTGTTGCCCGTTGGCTAATTCTGATAATAACAACTGCAGTCTTTGCCATCATAACAGCGTTTAAAGCAAAATGGCGAGAAAACTAGCTGCACAGCATCTGGTCAGTCGTTTGCTTGGAAAGTTTTCTTGGTGAAATTTCGCATCATATACAAAGAAATGCACTAGTATAATATTTCTGACAACATCACAAGTCTTCTTATATTTTCAGGAATTGTGACTTTTCCTATCAGATTTAAAAGAAGAACGTGAGATTAGTAAGATGGTGAAAAATTGGCAGTTCAAGCTAAGAGAGTAGCCATCACTACTATTTTCGGAGCCACAATCTTTATAGTTAAAACTCTTGCCCCTTCGCCTATAGATAAGATGCTCATATTTGTCCAAGCTCTTCTTCTAGCTTTAGGTGCCTTGCTCTTACGAAGGATGGGTGCCACTTATGTTGCGGCAATCGGAGGAATCCTAACCGCCTTATGGCGAACAGCGCTCGCCCCTTTCACTCTCTTGTTTGCTGTCTTATTCGGCTTTTTTATTGATGGGTTCTTCTACCTTTTCAAGGTTAACATAAAAGATGGCAGAGTTCGAAGTAGCAGATTAGTAGTTGCGATGACCTTGAGCACAATGCTCGTGGGTCTTTCCAGCTATTACATGTCTGTCTCGATGGAATTACTTCCGCGCAATCCCATTATGGAAGTCAGCATACTTGTGGCTGGCACTCTCAGCGGTGCCGCAGCTGGTTACTTTGCAGCAATCATCTGGAACAAACATCTGAAAAACTTCAATCCCTGAATTCGGGAGATTCTGAGCCAATATTCAAGACAGTGGTTTTCTGTTGTCAAAAAGGAAAGACTGTTGCGGCTACCCACGAGAAAAGAAACGCGTTGAAAATCACGGCTGCGCCATCTGAATTGTTCTGACAAAACCAATAGGAGCAGGCTGTGGAAATTATGAATATAGGTACAAGCATCCAGAAGAATTCAATCAAAAAAGCAACATAAGTCGAGAAAAAACGAATGTTTAGCAAGACCATTGGAACGTATTGGACACAGAGAACAGCAAGATAAGGGCTAATTTTAACCCAGATAGCTTTGTTGACAGCAAAGAACTTTGGCTTGAACCCATTTTGCCGGAATTGTTGGTTCAGGAATCTGCTAAAATAGAAGCGCTCCACAAAGAAATAGAAAAAGAAAAACGGGATAAACGTTGCGAACATCAGAACTCGGAATGGCGGAGTGAAGCTTCTGAATAATGGTACTACAATCTGCAAGTTAATAGCCAAAAATACTTCCAAAGAACTGGCAATCAAATACAACACTAAGAAAACACTAATTGCCGTTACTGTTGCTTGCCATTCAAACGTCTCAGACATGGTTTCTTTGAAACCAAGATGCAATTTGGAAAATCTTGACCATAGCAGAAGAACCAGCAATCCTGTAGCTGCTGTGGCCAGCATCCACCATGCAATCGAAGCACCAAATATTAGAGGCGGAAAAGAGATTAGAAAACCTACAAACGACATGGGCAAATATAAGACTAAAGCAAGTCCGCCCCAAATTATCAACACTTTCCAATCTTCAACTACTTCTTTAGTTGCAATACTCAGCTTTTTCGTTTTGTGAGGCAGAGATTGCCAGATTATCCTAGAAACTGGGAAAATGAGACAGATAGAAGATATCATGCTTATCAGTATTGCGCCTTCACGATAGAAATAAACCATGCTAATCTCTGATGATTCATTTTGTCTAACCTGTTCTGGCTTCAGGGAGTTGGTCATCCAACTGACAATTTCGGAAACGATCATCGGGTCTAAAGGCTCAAATATGTGGGCAGTCGCCGGTGTGATAAGCTTTCGAGCGGTTTGGTAGGAGAAGTTGCCATAAAGATCATTTGGAACTACTTCGTGGGAAGTGTCAAAAACTGGTAAGAGCAGTTGTGTTTTGAGTTGGGCTAGATTGTACAGAACATCATATTTCCCTACGGCTACCAACAGGTTTTTCGGAAAAGTAGAGTTGAGCAAGCCATATGCAGGATCTCTTGTTATATTGTCTAATCCTCCACCGATAAAAACTGAGGCAAGTATGTTTCCATGGGAAACTGCTGTTGCTCGAATGGCTCCTGCACCGAGACTGTGACCTATGAGACCAATTAGCGATGCATTGACAAATACTTGTGATTCCAAGTAATGCACCGCTGCTAGAGTTCCTAGCGTGGGATCACTGATGGAACTCCTAAGCTGTCCATCAGAGCTACCATGTCCTACAATGTCGATGGCTAGAGCCACAAAACCGTTTCTGGCAAGTTCAAGTGCGATACTGCTCATGGCTTGCTTAGCATTGCTTATGCCATGAACCAGAACGACTGCTGGCAAAGGGTTTATGCTAGTTGCATATTGTGGACGGTACAGCAAAGCATTTGCATGCCCTGCATAATTGGGTATCGAGATATTTTTCACATCAACATTCCCGAAATCTGTATTGAGCAGAACAGCAGCAACCACCCCTGAGAGTAAGAAGCAGATTAAAACAAGAATCGTCAAATAGCGAGTTGGAGTTGTAACCATACATCATGCTCCATTATTATGCAATTTTAACTCTTATTTAGAACTTTGCAATCATGGTCATCATCAGCACATCCTATAAATCAAGTTATAAGCAAGAAAATCAGTTTCTCAATCAGATATGGTTAGGGAATGATTCGTGACAAAACCACATGTCGGCTTATCTATGCTATACCTCTTGAATGAGCCTTTCAAGAAAATGATTGAACATCTCACCCGATCGAATGCAAAATGCGTAGAGATTGTGGATGATGGTCTTCACACCTTAGACAAACAGAGAGTTTCAATGTTGAAAAGCATAGGTATGTCTTGCGGTTTGAAGTATTCTGTGCACGCCCCTTTTGCGGACATAAATATCGCTTCACCATCCAAACCATTGCTTAAGGCCATGTTAAGAAGAATGGAAAAATCCTTAGCGTATGCTCGCGATTTAGACGCGTACATATGGGTTTTTCATCCTGGGATCAAGACAGGTATTAGTATGTTTTATCCGAACATGGATTGGCTGCAAAACCTGAAAACCGTGGAATCGCTGGTTAGGCTAGCAAGGGATTACGGGGTGAAAATAGCCATCGAAAATGTGCCGGAGCCGTACCACTTCACAATGAAAAGCGTAGAAGACTTTAAAAAATTCTATGATGAAGTAACTGAAGACATAGACTTGGTTTTGGATATAGGTCATGCAAATCTAAACGGACAAGTCGAGCTTTTCATGACAACTTTTGCGAATAAGATTGTCCACATGCATATGAGCGATAATGACCGTAAGAGTGATCAGCATCTCGGAATAGGTTATGGTTCATTAGATTGGGAAAAAATCGTGAATTTGATTAAAGAGGTGTCTTATGACAAGGTTTTGATCATCGAATCTATCGAGCATGTTGAGGAGAGTTTGCAAAGGTTAAAAAGATTATTGGCTTAACTGTTGGAAAGAGGGATTTCTATTTTCATGAAATCATGTGCCACAATCGTGTTTCCAAAGATTTTTTTGGCTTGTTCTAGTAGCAAATCTGTATCGTCGTATCTTGCGCTGATATGCATGAGAACAAGTTGCTTCGCTTTGGCTTTTTTTGCGGTGTCAGCTGCTTGACAAGGGGTGGAATGTCCATCTTCCTCGGCTCTTTCAGCTAGAGCATCATCCAAAGTAGCGTCGTGAATTAGAAGGTCTGCATTTATCGCAAAATTCACCAAGCTTTGTGACGGTTTTGTGTCGCCTGTGTAAATCATTTTTCTACCTTTCCGAAGAGATCCAACAATTTGTTCTGGCTTTACGACCTCACCGTTGTCCAATCTTATTTTCTGTCCTTGTTGAAGCTTTGACCATAATGGTCCTTCAGGAATGCCTAAGGCTCTGGCTTTCTTCAGATTGAACCTTCCGGGTCTGGGTTTTTCTACGAACGCATAGGACCAGCTTGGGCTTACATGATCAGCATGAACTGCTTGAACAGTGTACTCTGCTTCGTCGCAGACAACGCCAGCTTTTTCTACTTCATAAATCTCAGTTGGATAGGTTAAGAAAAACTGCACCGTTTCTTTAACACATTCTAAGAAACGTCTTATTCCTACAGGTCCGTAAATTTCGAGCTTTTTTTCGCGGTCGAGCAGAGCCATGGTCTGGAGAAGTCCAGGCAAGCCTAAGACATGGTCACCGTGCATGTGCGTTATGAATATTCTCATTTTTTTGTGAAAACTGCCTTTGGCTTTTATCATCTGTCTTTGTACGCCTTCACCACAATCGAACATTATCTGTTCGCCTTTACGCTGTATGAGAATGGCGGGCAAGCTTCTCTTAGGTGTAGGAATGCTTCCGCCAGTGCCCAAGAAAATTACGCGTATACTCATTGTATTACACCTTTTCAAACACAGCTATTTCTCTTGTCAAACTCCTATGAACGTGTACGAAATGCGACTCTAAATGTTTATATCCTAAAGCGATCCCGACCTGTTTGATTTTCAGTGTTTGGGGAGCAGCTATGCAAATTCGTCTTCCATTATCAAGCATTCCATGTACGTCGGTAAAAAGCTCTTTGACTACTTGCCGAGTGGTTCGCCTTAGTGTCGTTGAAGAGGTTCCATAAGGAGGGTCGGTTACAACACAGTCAACCTTGGTAAGCGGCAAGTATCGCACATCTGCAACTACTAGACCTTCAGGTTCAATATCAAAGTGAGCCAAATTTCGCGATGTCCCCTCTGTCATACGTCGTTGGATATCCAGACCTAATACATGACAGCCAACGAGGGAGGCTTCAATAAGCATGCTTCCTGTTCCGCAGAATGGGTCAATTATCAGATCTCCAGTTTTAGGCTTAACCAAGTTTACCATGCACCTGGCGAGTTTGGATTGCATTGCCGAAGGATGGAAGAATGGTTTCTTCCTTGGTCTTCTCTCTACAAATGGTTTTGCCCGAAGCTCGGCGAGCTTGATGCCGAAAACAAATCTTTTGCCTGTCAAAATTCCAAAAAAAGTCACAGTCGGATTTTCCAAGCCTACTTTAGCACATGTTTGGTTGCATAGTAGCTGTTTGCCGATTGATCTTTCAAGGGCTAAGCTGCTAATTTTCAAAGAATAATCTTTTATCCGTTTTACACGAACTGCAAAGGTTACTTTTTTGCCTAAAACCTCGCTTAGATTTATGTTCTGAACAGCTTCAAGTATGTCCTCTGTTTCTGCGTTGCAACTGATTAGTTCTAGTCCGCAAATTCTTGTTAATGCGGCTCTACGTTTTAAAGATTCTATGCATTTCATATTTGCTCTAATTCTGACAACTTGATCGAGCCTTTCTAAAATCTCGTAGTAATGGCCTTCACTCTCAAGGACAGCTTTCAATTCGGCAACCGGTAAGGTTTCATGCTCTCCTGAAAGCAGAAAGAAAAGCTTAGCCAAAACTATGCTCCTTCAGGGATAACGCCTTGCTTATTAATGGAGCAATTGAAACTTTGCTGGCAGAGTTTGGAACACTGTCGGTGCCGACTATCTCTTCTGCCCCCATTTTCATGATTCTATCGTAAGAATCGCCTATTAGTAACGGATGCACACAGGCTACAAAAACCTTTTTTGCACCTTGGTCTTTCACAAGCTTCACTGCTTTAGCCATTGTCCCACCACTGCTTATGATGTCATCGAATATTATCACATCACGGTTCTCAACAGGCAGCTTCTTCTGTTCAAGCATAACATTCCCAGTATAAACATCTCTTTTTGTTGCTATGTGATCAAATCCGCTTTTCAAAACACTGTCAGCTTCTGCTGCTACGCTCAAGGCCTTTTTGCCAAGAGATAATGAAATAGGCTTCAAAGCCAGATTTTTTGCCTTAAAATACTCTGCTAGAAGTGAAACAGCAGATAAATCATCGATTGGGATTTCTAAGGTCTTCAGCAAGTCAGGATTGTGAGTATTCACACTTATGATTCTGCATACTCCACAATCTCTCAGCAACTTCACGACTGTTCTCAGGCTGAAAGCTTCATTTGGCAAAAAACGTTTATCTTGACGGCTATAGGCAAAATATGGCATTACAGCCGTTATGTTTTTTGCTTTCATGTCCATGGCTGTGTCAGCCATCAGAAAAAGTTGCATGAGTCTTTGGTCTTGAGGTGGACTCGTAGTTTGGACTATTACTACTTCTTCATCTTCTAATGATTCAGCCTCAAATCGTATATAAGATTCACCGTCTGGAAAAGTCTTGAAGATAACAGGAACAATTGTCCCATTCAGAAGTCTAGCTATTGTTTCGCCCAGTTCTTTCGATGCTGGTCCAGGTACTATTTTCATTCTCTCGCCGTGTTTACATGAGGTTTTTTAATCTTTTAGGTTTTTCCCGAGGTCTTGTAATGTTTTACAAGTTCCTTTGCTCTATCCATCCTTATTTTGTGTTCTTGTACCATCTTTTGAGCGATTATATCAACCAGTTCACCTGTTGCACCAGCCGCTATGGCAATGTTTCTCGCGTGGAGCGACATGTGACCACGTTGAATGCCTTCATGAGCTAAGGCTCTTAGTGCACCTAAATTCTGAGCTAAACCAACCGCTGCTAAGACTTCGCCAAACTCGTTAGCTGTCTTCACGCCAAGGATTTTCACGGCTATTTTTGCTATAGGATGAGTTCGTACTGCTCCGCCAATCAGGCCTACAGCCATCGGCAACTCGATTGAGCCTACCAAGTCGCCGTTCTTGTTTTTCTCCCATGTAGAAAGCGTTGTGTATTGACCGTTTTTTGCAGCGTAAGCATGTGCGCCAGCCTCGATGGCGCGATGGTCGTTGCATGTTGCAAGTATGACTGCTATTATACCGTTCAGAATGCCCTTGTTGTGTGTTGCCGCTCGGTAGGGATCAGCAACTGCAAAGGCGGATGCATACACGATGCCGTCTACGACTTCTTCACCTCCGATTGTTTCATTAGGAACAGTGCACCATGCTCTTACTAACCGTTTCACCGCCAAATTCGAGATTATGCGCAAATAGACGCGACCGCCTGTAATTCTCTCTATTGCCGGAGCTACAGCCTCAGCCATAGTGTTGACCGCATTAGCACCCATGGCATCGCGGCAGTCTACGTGCAACTCAACAATAAGCATGTTTCCTTTGGTAGTACCGATTATTTTTGCCTCTATGTCTCTTGCCCCGCCTCCAGCTGAAACAAGCACAGGGTCCACATCATTCGCCTTTTCCAAAAGCTCCTCCCTCGCTTGGATTATCCGCATCTTAGCGGCGTAAGGATCCTTGACGCCAACCACTTGTATTTGTCCAATCATCACTGGTGACGTGCTGCTCGTGTGAAAGCCTCCTCCATCTCTAGCCATTTTCGCCGCGTAGCTTGCGGCAGCCACAACTGATGGCTCTTCAATAGCCATAGGAATCAAATAGTCATGGTCGTTTATGAGAAAGTTAACACCTATGCCTAATGGTACAGGAACTGTACCGACAACGTTTTCTATCATGCGATCAGCTAAATCCAAAGGCAAAGAACCAGTATTCTGCAATAAAGCTACTTCCTCATCGGTAAGATCGGCAAAATCTCTGACTAATTGCAGTCGTTCTTTTGGGCTAAGCTTGTAAAACCCCGCGAGCAAAGATGACTTACTCACAGCTTGTTCACCAACGTTCAATTATTATGGACTAGAAGTATAAAGCATTCTTTCCGTTTATATCTTAATGGGGCAGCCATGATAACTCTTGCCAAGGCTCTTGGAGTCATTCGTTTTTTAAGCATTTTACTATTTTTGCTCACGAATGTTATAGTGCGGAGAGCTTGAGCTAACGTTTTGGAAGAGCAACAGAATAAATTCCCAAACGTCTCCGGATTTCCCTGGACAGTGTTTCAGCATGACCGCCTCGAAAACCATCAGTTATAACCAATTGAGGTTTTGAACGTCTCACATATTCCATTAATCCATCAAAGTCAGAATGGTCACTAAGTGCAACTATGTATTCTTTTTCAGCTGTTTGGCGGACTGGAGAGTCGAATTCCCAACCAGTTACACAAATACGGAAATTTGTAGATTCAGTCTTATGTCGCAAGTTCATATGACAAAAGATCACACATGGAGAACGCTTTCTTACAAGCTCTCGGGCTTCCAGTTCATCGGATAGCAGCAAGTGCCCTATGCGTATGCCATGCCTTTCACATGCTTTTGAGACACGAAAAATTTTCTCAGAAACAAGAAAGGGAACCTTCACGCCAGCCATGTACAAGGTTTCCATTACTTCTTGAAGTTTGCCATGGTAACCAAAAACGTAAACAGGCCCCTCCTTCAATCCCTTTTGCGTCAAGGAAACAAGCAGATTTTTGATGTTCACACCGAAAGAACGTTTACATGAAGGGCTTCCGTAAGTAGCTTCCATAACAAGAACATCAGCATCCAAAACAGGAGTCTCATTAATTCTAAAATCTCCAGTAAAAACTATCCGGTTTCCCTCTGCATCTTCGACAAGCACTTGTGCTGAGCCCAAGATGTGGTCAGCTTTGAAGAAGGTTACTCTATCCTCTTTATATTGAAGCGTTCTGCTATAATTTAACGTTTCTACAAGACCACTTGTAAGTAAATACGAACCTCGCATAACATCGATCAAGTCTTTCGTGGCACTGGTCATTAAAACTTTTTCACAGGTGTGCAAGCTTTGCGGCAAACCTATCATGTGATCAGCGTGGGCATGAGTAACTACTCTCAATGGTCTAGTTTCGTCGAAAGCATCGCAAGCGACATTTTTCCCAAGCTGAATCGCTCCTCGACGTGTCACTGAAGCTTTCATAGACATAAGCAACACAATCAGATTTGTTCCGAGGTGAGCCAGTTTACAAGTTCTTTCGGGTTTTCGCATTTTATCCTAACTTTTATTGGACCTAACGGTGATTCTCCTACTTCCTTGGCAAAAGAGATATGACCTGCGTAGGCTACTTGCTTGTTCAAACAGAAGCTAACCGTTTTCTTATCTAGTCCTTCTAGAAGGACCATTCTTGCAGCAGCACGTATGAGTTCTCGACGGAGCAGATTGTGAAATTTCGTAAGCGCTTCCCTACCGTGAGCTTCATCAATAAGCAGTTTTCCTTTTCCTAAAGGTTTTATCTGAACGTTTGTGATGCCGAAAACATTTTCAACCGCTCTTTTGACCTTATCCTCAGATTCTGTAGGGTTGATTTCAGCTTCCACACGAACGCTTATCTGATCCATTGCGTCTCAACCTTTCGTAAAACCTCTCTCACTTTATCTTTAACTTGCGACAAAGCTCCTTCATTCACTATTATATGCTCAGCCATGGCTATAGCATTTCCTAATCCCACGCTTAGTTCTCGTACGTCTCTTTCATGGAAAATCACCCAATTTTTAGGATCGTCGCTTCTTCGACGGTTATAAAGTCTCTGGAACCTCGTTTTTGGAGAAGAATGAACTGAGATTGAAGTGAAAGCCGGAAAATGCTTCTTGAATTCTTCAACTTCGCTAAGGCTTCTTATACCGTCTACAAGAACTTTTTGCTTCGGCGTCTTTTCTATTTTAAGTGTACATCTTCTGGCTATGACGTTTTCTCCCTCTTTCTGTCTAAGTTCAAGCATTACCTTTCCAAGGTTCTCAGGAGTCAGTTCCATTCCTCTCATCATAGCCTCATCACGGACTTCATCTCCCATTACCACAATCTCATAACCCATTTGCATCGCCATGTTCACGACCACGGATTTTCCTGAACCCGCCATTCCTACAACGCCCACAACAAGCTTCTTAGAGGTCATATCATTCCCTTTCATTTACTATATTTTTAATATCTGATATTCCTTTACATAAAAAGCATTTATGAGAGGAAATAGTGAAAAAATACTTGAAGGAATGCCAATGGCTGAAACTATAAGAAGTTTTATAGCGTTTGAAATTGACAACGAATCAGTTTTGGGAGAAATAATGGAAACGCAAAAACTCTTAGTTAAGACAGGAGCAGATCTGAAGCTCGTTGAACCCAAGAACATACATGTTACTGTGCGCTTTCTCGGAAACATCACCTCAAACATGGTTGGAAAAATATTCGGAGCAATGAAAAATGTACCATTTATGCCTTTTGACATAAAAATTCAAGGCGTCGGTGCTTTTCCAAACACGCGTTATGCTCGAGTTGTGTGGGCTGGAATTACCGAAGGAACTGATCAGCTAAAAAGTATCTTTAACCAGCTCGAAATTCATCTACGTAGTTTGGGTTTTGCGCCTGATCCAAAGGGTTTTAATCCACATTTAACGATTGCCCGGGTAAAATCAGGGAGAAATAAGGCTGATCTTGAAGAGTTCATTGCTGAAAACGCGAATTTCAAGTTTGGCATTATCAACGCTGAATGCTTGAGGCTTAAGCGAAGTGATTTAACCCCTAAAGGACCCATTTACTCCACACTTGAAGAGTATTGCCCAAAGAAATAAAAAAGGACTTGTCATGTCAACGAAAAAGAAGAAGGTTTGTAACGATGTTCTGGAGCAGATTATACCGAAAGATAGAGAACGTGCAGAAATAGAAGCTTTGGTCAAAAGACTTGAGAAGAAAGTGGCTTCTGCAGCAAAAGAGTTAGGTGTTAGCACCGAGGTTCGCGTAGAAGGCTCCGTTGCAAAGGACACGTGGCTTGGTGAAGAACCCGAAATTGACATTTTTATGCGGGTGTCAGCGTCAATACCTCGAAATGCATTGGGTGAGATATGTTTGAAAATTGCCAGAAAAGCCACAAAAGGCTATAGACAAATCGAAAGATTTGCTGAACATCCATATTTGGAGGCTTTTATCGATCGTGTCCGAGTGAACATTGTGCCTTGCTATGCTGTTAAGCGTGGTGAATGGATTAGCGCTACTGACCGAACACCGTTCCATACTGATTACATGAGGAAACACTTGAACTCAAAATTGCGGAGTGAAGTGCGTTTACTAAAGAGATTCATGAAAGGCATAGGAGTTTATGGTGCCGAAATCAGAGTCGGTGGTTTCAGCGGCTACCTCTGCGAACTTCTGATTCTTCATCACAGATCTTTCATAAACACGTTGAAAGCCTTTGCGAAACACAAACAGAATACTGCCATAGACATTGAAAATTATTACGCAAATAGGGCTAATGAGCTTAAGCTTTTGTTCAAAGAGCCGCTGGTTCTTGTCGACCCTGTTGATCAAGGGAGAAACGTTGCTTCGGCGGTCAAACCTCTGAAGCTTTGTACTTTAGTAGCTGGGGCTCAGGCATTTCTGAAATGTCCAAGCAAGGATTTCTTCTATCCGCTAGAAACAATCCCTTTATCGGCAAAAGCATTAAAAACAAAACTGGAGAAGCGTGGTTCTACTCTAATGTTTTTAGCATTTGGGAAAGTGAATGTGGTTCCGGATGTTCTGTGGGGGCAGCTCTACAAGTCTCAGCGATCTCTACGCAAACTTCTTCAGCTCACTGATTTCAACGTTTTGAGAGATGTCGCATGGAGTGATGAGAAGAATCTCAACATGTTTGTCTTTGAACTTGAGCAGGGTCGCATTTCACCTGTAAAGAAGCATCTTGGGCCACCGCTTGATAAGGAGCGTGATTGTCAGAAGTTTTTGGCTAAACATCAAAATGGTTTGGGCACTATTTCGGGACCATATCTTGAAGATGGAAGATGGGCTGTATTGCTTCAAAGAAAATATACGGATGTTGTTGCTTTGTTTGGTGAGACATTGAAAGATGGAGGCAGAAGAACTGGTGTTGCGGATCAAGTTTCACAAGTGATAAGGAAACACTTTGGAATATTTGTCGATGAGGATATTGTTTCGGTTTATAGGAAAAATGGCGAGTTTGCAAAATTTTTGACCGAGTTTCTTCTCGGTACGCCTAAATGGCTAAAAAATGCCCATGCTGAGTGCTATTAATGCTAGACCAAGCAGCCAACAGTAGAATGCGAAGGTATGGAATTTTCTCTTTGCGAGAATTGTCCAGAGCAGCTTCAAAGCAAAATAACCAACAAACACTGCGATAACTACTCCTATGCTGATTTCGATGAAGCCAAATCCTGCTGTTGCCAATTCTTCAGTTTGAGTGTACAACGTTAAGCCTAATGCACCAATTATGGCTGGAATTGACAAGAGAAACGAAAATTTAAAAGCTTCTTCCCGTCTTAAGCCAAGCAACAGTGCTATGGCTATGGTCGTTCCGCTTCTGGAGATCCCTGGAATTATAGCTATACCTTGGGCTGTGCCAATTAACAGGGCTGCAGTATAGCTAACGGTATTTGTTTCTTCTTTTCCAGTCCTTGAGATGTAAAGCATCGTCCCGCATAAGATGAAGGCTGTGGCGATAGGTAAGGCGGTTTTGAATCTGTCTTCGATGAAGTCGCCGAATATTAAGCCTATTAACACTGTAGGAATTGTTCCAACAAATATTAAGGGTATGAACTGTCCGTGTTCTGTTTTAAAATCTAGGTGAGCCAGTGCTGTGAGGATGGTTTTGACATCATTCTTGAAGAAAAGTAGCACGACGGTTAATGTTCCAACATGCAGGATAACGTCTAAGAGTATCGGTGTGTCCAAACCGAGAAACTGTTGAGCCAGCCTCAGATGCCCTGTGCTTGATATTGGAAGCCATTCTGTTAAGCCTTGGATTATGCCCAGGATTATTATTTTTATAAGTTGGTTCAAACGTTGTCTCCGCTCTTCAGTTTCGCTTTTTCTAGGTTACGTTTACAAAACTAATTATTGTAACTTGTTCTTAACATTGGTGCTGCATATGAGCGAACATCTGTTTCGAAGCTCTGAAGACCAAGAAATCCAAGTCTTATTTCTTTTGTTTAGCGTTACTCTGCACTAACCTTCTAAGCTACGATCGAACTTCTGATACTTGGAAGGCGATTTGATTTTTGCCATCAACTCTTCATATGGAAATCTAACTCATGAATTATGCCGTTAATCTGTCCAATCATTGACAGTGAACTAGGCTATCCGTACTTAATGCTATTTGTTAAGCATTATGTTTCGGACACAAAGCAATAAATAAACCCAGAAGATTGAAGAGATGGTAATTTGCTTGAAAATTCTAGTCCTTGCCGATTTGGAAGGTGTTTCTGGAGTAGGCGATTATCATCTTCTCATCCCTACGGGTCGCATATACCAAAAAGCTTGTGAAAATCTAACCAAAGACATCAACGCTGCGGTCAAAGGACTGAAAACAGCAGGTGCTACTGAGATTCATATCGTTGACAGCCACAGCACGGTTTGGCCGACTCGCCCAGGTCCTCAAAACATCATCAAGGCTGAAATCGACCCGGGAATAAACAAAACCATTGGGGGCTGGGACATACTTGAGTTAACACGTTCCAGTGAAGACCTTTTGAGATCATATGATGCACAAGTGATCGTAGGCGAACACGCAATGGCAGGAACCCCTGATGGCTTTGTAAGCCATACCCATTCCGACAATACTGCACTCCGCATAAACGGACAATACGTAGGAGAGATTGAATGGCAAACATGGCTGCTCGGCTATTATGATGTCCCAACAATAATGGTCACAGGCGATGCTGCAGCAGTCAGAGAAGCCCAGACTTTTTTCCCAGAAATCGAGGGCGTGACTGTTAAGACAGCTCGATCAAGAGATAAGGCTGAATGCTTGCCAGAAGATGAGGCAGGAGAATTGATAGAAAAGGCAGCATCGAAAGCACTTAAAAATCTGAGAAAGTTCAAACCACAGAAACTTCCGCCACCTATCAAAATAGACCTAATCTTCACGACTCCTGAACTAGCGAGATTTGGATCTTACATGCCAAGAGCCTTCCAAACAGATGATAGAACAGTCTCCTACAAAGCCCGCGACTATCCAGAAGCTATATGGGCACACATGTCATTCGTCATGCTCAGCACGCTTCAACTGATTACTCAGGACATTGACAAGCTTTTCAAGCTTCTATCTGAAAGCAATTAAAAGAAGTTTAACGAGGAATATGTGGAAAAAATACACAGGTGGGCAACAGAGCCATCTCCGTTTCCGCTTCCAAATCTGAACAAAAGAAGCATACAATCAAAATGAAAGGTCTACACCAAGAGCCCAAATAAGAATGTATCAATTCAATCACGAGCCAAACAGTATCATAGACAAAATAAAATAATCGTGCAAATTTGCTCTAGCATCTTCATTGGAAAAAAAACGATCTCCTCTCAGCACCGAAGACCATGCGTTAACTCGTGAATGGAATGGATCAGTGTCTTCATTTGTTTCTATGTATAGTATCGCTGAAATCTAGCAAAAGTTTTATGAAAATGGTTGTAAGACTATGTTATCCCTAATGGAGTATGAGTTGACAATGGATATTGTCGTTTGTGTTAAGCATGTTCCAGAGACAGCAGAGGTCGAACTGAAAATCGACAATACAGGCAAAACTGTCGAAAAGACCGGCTTAGTCTTTGACATAAACGAGTGGGATGACTATGCACTTGAAGAAGCGGTACGCATAAAAGAAAAACTTGGAGGGACAGTTACAGCCATAACTATTGGTTCAGAAGACTCCGATAGCACATTGCGAAAGTGTTTAGCCCGTGGAGCAGACAGGGCTATTAGGCTTACCGACCCGAAATTTGATGGTTCAGACGGCTACGCAGTTGCCAGAATTTTGCACAGCATAATTAAAACTCTCCACTATGACTTGGTCCTAACAGGCATGCAAGCAGGTGACGACGGCTACGCCATGGTCGGTCCGATTCTTGCACATCTGCTAGGCACTCCCCACGCTACCATGGTCAAGAAACTCGAACTGGAAACAGACACTGCTAAAATCAACCGAGAACTTGAAGGAGGATTGGAAGAACAGTTAGAAGTCAAATTGCCCGCACTATTCACGATACAAACAGGCATAAACGAGCCCCGATACGTTTCAATTATGGGTATTCGCAAGGCTATGCAAAAAGAGATAAAAATAATGGGCTTGGCTGATACGGGCTTAAATGAAGCAGACGTGGGCCATGCAGGATCCTGGCTAGCTCTAGAAGAGCTATACGTGCCGCCAGTCGAGAAACAAGCTGAATTTCTCAAGGGCACAACAGACGAGATCGCGGCTAAGATCGCAGAAATCCTTAAAGCAAAAGGGTTGATCTAAAATGGCAGAAATATTTGTTCTAACTGAACACCGTCAGGGACAAATTCGCGATATAACCTACGAAATGTTGACCAAGGCAAGAGAACTGGCTGAGAAGACATGCGCTAATCTAACTGCTATTTTGCTCGGTCACAATGTTAAGGAATATGCTGGAGCCTTAGCAGAATATGCTAAAACAGTAATTGTAATTGAAGATCCGAAACTGGAAAACTTCAGTTCAGAAACTTACAGAAAAGTATTAACGCCCTTAATAATAGAGCACAAACCTTTGCTCGTTATGATGGGACATACAAGCCAAGGCATAGATTTGGCTCCTAGACTTGCTATTGCCTTGAACGCGCCGTTGGCGACCGATTTGGTCGACCTAACCTTTGAAGATGATGCTTTCATTGTGATTCGTCAACTTTATGGTGGAAAAGTAAACGCTAAGGCCAAGGCTCGTAAATCTGAAACCTACTTTGCAACTATTAGACAAGCGACCTTCCAGCCGAAGAAGCCAGAACCACAGGCAAATGGTCAAATCATCGAAACCCCTTCTCCGCTCACAGAGGAAATCACTGAAAAACAGTTCTTACAATACGTTTTGCCCCCGCCAGGGGGCGTGGACATAACTGCAGCCGAAAAACTCGTAGGCATCGGCAGAGGCATAAAAGATCAAGCTAACATGCCCATGTTGGAAGAACTTGCAAAAGCAATTGGTGCAGTTTTGGCCTGTTCGCGTCCTATAGTGGACAAAGGCTGGTTGCCAACAGATAGACAAGTGGGCAGTTCTGGCAAGACCGTTAAACCAAAGTTCTACCTAGCTTTAGGCATAAGCGGCGCATTTCAACATGTGCTCGGCATGAAAAGTTCAGACCTAATCATAGCCGTTAACAAAGACCCAAAGGCGCCGATCTTCAGCTTCGCAGACTATGGTATAGTCGAAGATCTGTTCAAGATAATGCCACCTTTGAAAAACAAGATTAATGAACTACGAATACAAAAAACATAACTCTGAACAAAAAAGAAAGGAGAAAAACTAAGATGGAATTCAAACTAGCCCCTGAACAACAAGAAATCAAGCGAGCCGTCCGCGAATTTGCAGAGAAAGAATTCACACCTGAGTTAGCGCTGGAATATGACCAAAAAGAAGAATTTCCAATGGAACTCTACAAGAAAGCCGCACATCTAGGCTTCATCAGCATGCGTATACCCGAACAATACGATGGACAAGGTCTAGGCGTACTTGAAGACTGCATAGTCGTAGAAGAAATGTGCAGAGTCGACCCAGGCTTAGGCGTTGCCATATCACTCGGCAACCTTATGATCCCAGATGTGCTACTAAAACATGATACAGGCGAACAAAAAAGCAGATACATCCCACCTCTAGCAAGAGGCGAAAAAATAGCCGCGGCCGCTTTCACCGAGCCTGAGCATGGAAGCGACATAACACGCATGGACTCAACAGCCGTCAAAAACGGCAACGAATGGGTAATCAACGGCGCTAAAGAATTCATAACCAACGCTACTATCGCTGATACCTTCATTATTCTCTGTCAAACAGACCCAAACGCACAGCCATCTCATCGAGGACAGAGCTTGTTCATTGCCGAAAAAGGCATGTCTGGATTAGAGGCCACAAAACTGCATGGCAAGATGGGTATAAGACCCTGCGTAACCGGTTCGTTGTCCATGAGCGATTTGAAAGTTCCAGAAGCCAACCTTGTAGGCGAGCTTGGAAAAGGCTTTTACTACACGCTTGAGCTTTTTGACGGAACCCGAATAACAGTCGCAGCACAAGCAGTTGGCATGGCTCAAGGCGCCTTCGAAAAAGCTTTGGCTTATGCAAAAACGCGCAAACAGTTTGGGCAGCCAATCATCAACTTTCAAGGTGTGAGCTTTAAACTCGCAGAAATGCTCATGAAAATCGAATGTGCACGCCTTCTGATGTATAAAGCTGCGTGGCTCTACGATAAAGAGAAACCGAACCCCGTCGCAACTAGTATGGCCAAAACGTATGCAAGCCGTATGGCAATGGAGGTAACTGACGAGGCAATACAAATATTTGGCGGATACGGCTACCTAGCTGACTATCATGTAGAACGTTTCCACCGCTGTGCAAAGATAACCGAAATCTACGAAGGAACAAGCGAGATCCAAAAACTAACAATAAGCAATTTCCTAGCAAAACAACCATAACTTCGTCCCTTCATCTTTTTTTTCTAGCAGTAGAAAGACCCCTTTAAAAAGTTTTATTACGTTTTTCAATAAACATTGGTTGACAAAGAGGAGAAAATTTTTGGCGGCCGAAAAAATCAAAAAAGCTGTAGTCATAGGATCGGGCGCCATGGGTCATGGAATCACTCAGCTTTTCGCTCTGAACGGCATCGAAGCCATCATGGTGGATATAAACGATGAGATCCTGGCAAAGGCAAAGGAAAAAATTCAATGGAGTCTCAGCAAATTTGTCGAGAAAAAGCGAATTAGACTGGAAGATGCAAGTGCCGCTATGGAGCGGGTAACCACAACAACCAGTTACGAGCAAGGTGGAAAGGACATAGACATCGCGATAGAGGCTGCACCAGAAAATATCGAGCTGAAAAAAAGCATTTTTGCCAGACTCGACAGCACTGCTCCAGAGCACGCAATATTGGCTTCTAACACTTCAACGTTAAGCATTACGGAAATGGGCAGAGCCACAAAACGCCCAAATAGAGTTGCTGGTATGCACTTCTTTAACCCACCAATGATGATGGCTCTTGTTGAAGTCATAAAAGGCGAAGACACTAGCCAAGAAACAATAGATGCACTTGCTCAACTCGCCAAGAAGCTTGGGAAAACACCAGTGACCGTGCGAAAGGACGTGCGTGGCTTCATAGTAAACCGCATCCTAGGCGCTGTTTTCAACGAAGCTTTTTGGGCATACAAACGCGGAGAAGCCACAATGGAAGGCATAGACGCTTCAGTCAAATATACGGGAGGCTTCCCAATGGGATGGTTCGAACTCGGCGATTTCGTCGGACTCGACATTGCTTACGAGGTTGGGAGAATCCTGTATGAGGCCTATGGCGAACGACTCAAACCATGCACCGACATTATCGAACCACTGGTAAAAGAGAAGAAGCTTGGACAGAAAACAGGAGCAGGTTTTTACGATTGGACAAAGGGCAGACCGCGAATACCTTTCAACCTGCTTGACGAATATGACGTTGACAGGAGTTGGGCAGTTGCTGTGAACGAAGCAGCCTGGCTGATTAATGATGATGCAGCAAATTCGGCAGACGTAGACACGGCAATGAAACTTGGCACATACTGGCCTTCAGGTCCATGTGAATACGCTGATAGAACAGGTCTCGAAGTCATACTCAACAAACTAAAAGAGCTATATGACAACTATGGCATGGAAATGTATAAACCCTGCCCAATGCTTGAAGACTATGTAAACAAGGGCTGGACGGGAAAGAAGGTCGGAAAGGGGTTTTACTGAATGAAGTTTGAATTGACCGAAGAGCAATTAGGTATTCTGAACGCAGTAAGGGAGTTTTGCGCCAAAGAGTTCAAACCTGAACTCGCATTGGAGCTTGATAAGCAAGAGGAATATCCGCTTGAGCTATATAGACAAGCGGCAAAACTAGGTTTCACAAGCCTAAGCTTCCCAGAAGAATACGGTGGTCAGGGCTTAGGACTGCTTGAAACTTGCTTAGCGATTGAGGAAATGTGCAGAGCAGACTCTTCTCTTGGTGTGGCTATTTCAAGCGGAAATTTTGGCAGCGAATTCATCATCACTTATGGCGCAAAGGAACAGAAAGAGAAGTATTTACCGCCGACTTGTAAAGGCGAATGGCTAAGTGCGGCATGCTTCACTGAGCCGAACGTAAGCGGAAGCGACATAACCCGCATGGAAACAACCGCCACAAAATATGGCTCTGAATGGTGGATAAACGGAACAAAAACCTTCATAACGAATGCTACAATAGCAGATTTCATGATAGTCCTTGCTCAAACCGACGCAAAAATCAGACCTACATACAGAGGTGAGACACTCTTTGTGGCAGACAAGAACACACCAGGAATCGAAACCACAAAGCTGCATAATAAGATGGGCGTTCGGTGTTCTGTCACAGGCGAGGTTCGCTTCGACAACGTAAGAGTCACTGACGCAAACATCGTTGGCGAACTAAATCGTGGGTTTCACCATTCAATGGAATTCTTCGATAAAACACGAGTAGGTGTCGCCGCGCAGGCAGTTGGAATGGCTCAAGGAGCGTGGGAAATAGCTTTCAAATACTCAAAACAGCGAGAAGCCTTTGGACAACCACTGCTACAGCACGAGTTAATAGGCTGCGGTTTAGCTGAAGCCATTACAAAAGTCGAAGCGGCAAGATGGCTTACATATAGAGCAGCTTGGCTTGTTGACGATGGAAAAATGGACCCGATGGCAACGGCCATGGCGAAATACTATGCTGGACAAATCGCTATGGAAGTCACTGATTTTGCCATACAAGTGCTGGGCGGGTACGGCTATCTAGGCGAGTATCGTGTTGAGCGTTATCATCGTGATGCCAAGATTACAGAGATTTACGAAGGAACAAAAGAAATCCAGAAGCTTACAGTGCTTAAGTACTTATTACGTAAATTCTAAAAATGTAATATAGACACACGAGCTAAACACTATACGTGGTGAAAAAATGAGTAAAACCTACGAGACTGTAAAAGTAGAAAGAGATCAAAGCACCTTATGGATCACTCTCAACAGACCGCATAGACTGAATGCTTTCAACGACGTTTTGATGGAAGAGCTTGCAGACATGCTGGACACTGCAGAAAAAGACCCAAGCGTACGTTGTGTCGTCATAACAGGTGAGGGCGACCGAGCCTTCAGTGCAGGTGCAGACGTAACCATGTTTCCAAAGGCGACGCCAGTCAAAGCCGAAGAATTCTCAAGAATTGGACAAAAAGTGTTTGGCAAAATAGAAGAAATGTCCAAGCCAGTCATAGCTGCTATAAACGGTTTTGCCCTTGGAGGAGGATTGGAACTAGCTTTAGCATGCGACTTCCGAATCGCCGCAGAACACGCAGAGTTAGGAAGTCCCGAAACAATGCTAGGACTGATTCCAGGTTGGGGAGGAACCCAAAGACTTGTTAGGCTAGTTGGCTTGGCAAGAGCTAAGGAATTGGTGATATTAGGAAACAGGTGGAAAGCAGAAGAAGCACTAAAAACAGGTTTGGTCAACAAGGTTGTGCACTACGAGAAACTTAAAGAGGAAGTCCAAGCCATGGCTCAGAAACTTTCTGACGGACCACCCGTGGCAATGAAATACGCCAAGCATGCTTTGAACTTCGGAACACAAGTGCCTTTAGAAGCAGGCCTACGCATCGAAGCAAGCATGATGGGTTTGACATTTTCCACCGAAGACCTCAAAGAAGGCGTTGAAGCATTCATGTCAAGAAGAAAGGCAGAGTTCAAAGGCAAATAAACGAAAAATCCCCTTTTTTCCTTATATCCAGCTCTTACCCCCAAGAGAAGCCAAGTAACAGAGGGCGTCAATGTGCGAAAAATAGCTGTAATTGGTGTTGGAAACTCAAAATTCGGCATCAGAAATGATGTTAACATTTCAGAGCTAGCGTTTGAAGCTACAAAACCGGCCTTAGAAGATGCACGCTTAACCCCAAAGGACATCGAGTTTGTTACTCTGGGCTCCACAGGGGCCGGCGCATGGTATGAAGAGCTTCTTCCAGCTGTCGTCATCAGCGAATATTGCGGCTTCACAGAGGCTGGGCTAATGCGATGCGAAGCTGCGTGTGCAAGCGGCAGCGCAGCATTTTTTGCGGCTTATTCTGCAGTAGCGTGCGGGGAAGTGGAAATTGCAATGGCACTAGGCGTGGAGAAAATGAGGCAGATTGATACTCCAACCGCTATGGAGTGGATTGGAAGGGCAGGCTACTATCTTTGGGAATTTCACAATTTCGGTCTAACCTTTCCAGCTTACTACGCTTTGTATGCTAATGCGCATATGGCAAGGTATGGCACTTCTGAAGAGGATATGGCATTAGTGGCTGTCAAGAATCACAAATATGCGGCTATGAATCCTGTCGCACATTTGCAAAACAAGATTACAGTTGATGATGTGATGTCCTCCATGGTTATTGCTTCGCCGCTTAAGCTTTATGACTGTTCTCCCATGACAGACGGTGCTGCCGCCGTTATTGTTGCTTCTGAAGAGAAAATCAGAGAGCTTAGAGTTGACACTCCTGTTTGGGTTGCAGGAATAGGATACTCCTCTGGAACCGCTAACCTAAGCAAGCGCTCTGATTTCGTCAGTTTAGACGCAAGTGTGTTGGCTGCGCAGAGAGCCTACAAGGCTGCTGGAATCACGCCGAATCAGATAGACTTTGCTGAGGTTCATGACTGCTTCACTATTGCGGAGATAATGGCTTATGAAGACCTAGGGTTCTGTAGCCGAGGCGAAGGGGTGGGGCTTCTGATAGAAGGTCAAACTGAGATCGGCGGGCGGATTCCAGTGAACTTGGATGGTGGACTAAAGGCGAAAGGACACCCAATAGGTGCGACTGGCTGCTCTATGATTTACGAGTTGACACGCCAGCTTAGGGAAGAGACTGTTGAAAAAAGCCGACAAGTTCCTTTGAAAAACTATGTTGGCTTAGCCCATAATGTTGGTGGGACAGGGCATTATTGTTATGTAACGATATTGAGGAGATGATTATGTCTTCAGCGTCTATGCCTTTTATAAAGTCTAGATCGATAACGATTGTGGAAGATATTCCAATAAGCAAAACTTTGAAGTTCTGGGAAGGTTTGAAAGAAGGAAAGATCTATGCTACACAATGTTGCAAGTGCAGCCGACTGTATTTCCCACCAGCTGTCGACTGCTCTGACTGTTTGTGTTCTGAGATGCGGTGGATTGAGCTGAGTGATGAGGCGGAAATTGAAGCATTCACGCATGTAGTGGTAAGGCCGACCTCATTCTGTCAGTACAAGCCTTATACGGTGGCCATTGGGAGACTGAGTGAAGGTGTGAAGGTGCTTGCTTGGCTGACTGGGTTTAGACTGTCGCAAATCAAAGTAGGGATGAAGGTTAAGCTTGTGGCAAAAGTTTCAGAGGAATCGAATCCCACCTACGAGTTTGTGCCATATGAACAAGTATGCTGAGAGAGCTGATGGGGCTATGTCTGCTGCTTCATCTATTCGATTGTCTTGTTGATTAATTCCTGTTCTTTTCCTCTGTATATGTGGTCTGCTCCTTCTACTATAATAAGCGTTTTTGGTTCATTGGCTTTTCGGTAAATCTCTTGTGCCTCCTCCGTACTAACAATGTCATCACTGGCGCCTATCACAATAAATAAGGGCATGTGGAGCTTTGAAACGGCTTTGCGCCCGTCAAGCTTCATTAGTTTCTCTCTGACAGACTTGGGGCGGAGGCTTACGCCGTAAACCTCGAGTTTGAAGAGTTTGGAAATGTTGAAGGTCTTATCTATTCGAGAGAGGATCAGAAATGCATACAAGCCTCGTGTTCCTCTGGGGTGCTTTATGAACTTCCTGACGTTGCAATCATGGTTTTTGGGAGTTGACCACAGGGCTAGCGCTTTTACCCTTTTTTCAGTTTGCAGTGCATGAAGTGCAACTGCTCCGCCGAGGCTGTGGCCGACAACAAAAATGCTGTTTTGAGCAACTTCAGGTCTTGAATCTAAATAGTTCAAGGCACATTTGACGTCTTCTTGTTCGCCGATTCCATAATCAAAGTTTCCGATGCTTTCTCCTACGTCCCTGAAGCCAAAGACAAACGCTAAGAAGCCTTGTTTGCAGGCAGTTTCAGCCAGCTGCGTGTAGACTCTCAATCCTCTGAAGCCCTGTGCATTCAAGCCGTGGCAGATGAGTACAGCTGGCGCCGGAGCAGCCTTTGGTATGTACATTTCAGCATATAACTCTGCCTTTTCACATTGAATCCATACGTGTTCTTTTTTCACTGAAATAGCCTTCTTCAGAAAGCATTATTACTTCTTACTTTTCATATATAAGAAAACGGGTTTTGAAACATGTCGCCAAAGAAGGCTAGAAAGATTAGGAAACAACCGTCTAAACCGACCCAAGTGGTTGAAAAACCATGGTTCAACTTTTGGCCTGAGGACGTGCCGAAGCGTATTGATTATCCTGAAATTCCGCTCCATCACTTGCTAAAGAATACTGCGAAGAAGCATCCTGACAAGACGGCGGTTGTTTATTTTGACAAGCCAATGACATATAGAGAATTGGATGTGGCAAGCGATAAATTCGCAACTGCTTTGGCTGATTTAGGCGTAAGAAAAGGTGACAAAGTCGCGATTTATCTGCCGAACGTTCCTCAGTTCGTTATTTCCTATTATGGCATCGTCACGATTGGCGCTGTTGAAACGGCTATAAGCCCATTGTATAGAGAACGTGAAGTTGAGCATCAGCTGAACAATTCTGAGGCTGAAACAATCGTGGTTTTGGATGCACTTTATCCTGTTGTTGAGAAGGTTTTGGCCAAGACCAGGGTTAAGCGAGTTGTTGTGACGAGTCTGAAGGAGTATATGCCTAGCCCTTTGTCATTCATTGGTTCGTTATTGAAGAAGATCCCTTCGTACAAGGTTGAGCGCAAACCTGACATCTACTTTTTCCAAGAGCTTTTAGCAAAGTACCCTCCTAATCCACCGGAAGTCAGCATCAACCCTAAAGAAGATTTGGTGGCTTTGCAGTATACAGGCGGAACTACGGGCACTTCAAAGGGCGCCATGCTCACACACATGAATCTTGTTTCAAATGCGGTTTGTTGTGCTGCTTGGTTACGTGGCATAGAAGGCGAAGAAACTTTTTTGACAGTGTTACCTTTGTTCCACATCTATGGCATGACAACAGGCATGAATGCCCCGATTCATCTGGGTGGCAAGATGGTTATGCTGCCCAAGTTTGACCTTCGAACCACTTTGAAAGCCATTCAAAAAAACAAGGTTACATGCTTCTGTGGAGCGCCGACCATGTACGCGATGCTTCTGGCTCATCCAGATTTTGGCAAACATGACCTTTCGTCTGTGCGATTCTGTATTTCTGGTTCAGCTCCGCTTCCTCCCGAAGTGCAGAAGAAATGGATGGATGCGACTGGTGGCGTTCTGGTAGAAGGCTATGGTCTAACCGAATCTTCACCTGTTACACACTGCAACCCGCTAGACAAAACACTGCGAACAGTTAGGATCGGCAGCATTGGTTTGCCTTGGCCAGATACTGATGCGAAAATAATGGATATCGAAACAGGTGAGAATGAGCTTGCGCTTGGCGAGACAGGCGAGCTTATAATTAAAGGACCACAAGTAATGAAGGGATACTGGAAGATGCTCGAAGAGACGGCTGCGGTTTTGCGGGATGAGTGGCTGTATACGGGCGATATTGGGAAGATGGACGAGGACGGTTACTTTTACATAACTGACAGAAAGAAAGATCTGATCAAGTACAAAGGCTACAGCGTTTATCCGAGAGAGGTTGAAGATGTGCTATATGAGCATCCGGCTGTGAAGCTATGCGCTGTTGTGGGTAAGCCCGACGCTGTGGCTGGCGAGATTCCAAAAGCATTTGTGGTGTTGAAAGGCGGAGCAACTGTAACTGAAGAAGAAATCAAAAGATTCGTGAACGAAAAAGTAGCACCGTACAAAGCAATAAGAGACTTGGAATTTAGAAAAGATCTGCCTATGACTTTGGTAGGCAAAGTTCTCAGAAGAGTCCTCCAAGAAGAAGAAAAACAAGGAGCTGCTAAAGCCTAAGACGGCTTAGTTCTCTCTTTCTCTTTGCTTGAAGAATGAGAAATTCCTTTTTGGTTTTAGCAGTGTGCTTCTAGTTGTGGAACTCGCTTCTCTAAAGAGCTAAGCTTCCCTTTCTTACCAATTCTCAGCTGATTTTCTCCTTTGAACGTTGACATGCTTGCGTTCTCAATTTGAATGATATCTCCGACAGTTATGGAGGTTATTTGCTCGTTCCACAAGCATAGCTTGACCTTTCCAGTCTCGTCTCCTACTAGGATATTCGATACAGTAGCGTAGTTTCCGAATCGTGTGTAAACAATTCTAGGTTCAGGAATCTCGAGCACTTTGGCTTTCAGGTTGATCTGTTTCATTCCGTGTCTCAAGTCTTTTATTTGGAAAGAGGACGATTGTCGATTTCTTCTCGTTGAGCATCTGCTGGCAAATCGGGTGGCTATGAAACTTTTGATAGGGTTATTCTGGTCTACAAAGAATTCTTTTGATATTGGGAATTGTGCCACAACTTTTGGACCTTTGGATATAAAAATGACTATTTTATCTTGGTTCTTACTGCGGCATTTTATGAAAAGATCGCCGCAGACAGCTTCTTGGTTTTTCTCAGCTGAGATTATTGCATCAAAGAATTGGTCTGGATCTAATTCATGTTTTGTTGAGAGAAAGGCTAAATATTCGCTTGTGGATATTTTGCTCCTCAATTTTCCCACTCTTCTTGGCATCGCTTCTTGTTTGCAGTATTCATCCTCTTTATCATAAGACAACTCTGTAATATTGTGCAGCCTCTCTTATAAATGCGGTTAGAGAATTGTACCTTTAAAATCTGCCTGTTCCATTTCTTCGATTGTGGTTTTGGTCAGAGCTTGTATGTTTTCGAGTTCCGCTAATTCACCATATCCCACGAGAGTAATAGCTGTACCCTGTTCGCCTTTTCTTGCGGTTCTGCCGATTCGGTGGAAATATGTTAGGGCCTCAGATGGAATGTCGTAATTTATTATGTGTGTTACACCTTGAATGTCTAGGCCTCTTGCTGCTACATCTGTTGCCACTAGTATTTTCAGTTTTCTCTGTCTAAACAGGTTAGTTACAAAGTCTCTTTGGGGTTGTGTGAAGCCAGCGTGTAATGGTTTTGCGTTGTATCCTTTTTGTCTGAGTATGTCTGCTAATCTACTCGTACCAAAGCGTGTTCTGCAGAATACCATGGCCCGTTGTATATGGTTTTCGTCTAGTATATCGCATAGTGCTTTCATCTTGTTTGCTGGGTTTACGAGCATATAGTATTGGCTTATCTGTGTGAGGGCTATTTCGTCTTTGCTTACAAGTATTTTTTCTGGGTTTTTCATGTACTTATCGCAGACGCTCATCACATTCTCATCAATTGTCGCTGAGAATAAGCTAGTCTGTCTGTTTCTAGGTAGTCTTTGAAGGATGTAGTCGATGTCTTCAATGAATCCCATGTCAAGCATTCGGTCAGCCTCATCAAGCACAAGGATTTTTACATATGAAAGGTTGAGTATCCCTCGATTCAAGAGGTCAATTATGCGACCTGGTGTACCTACGATTATGTGAATGCCTTTCTCAATAGCCCAAGTTTGCTTTTGGATGGATTCGCCGCCATAAACTGGAAGAACCTTAAATTCCTTATATTTACCGAACTTGCCTATATGGTCAGCAACTTGAACTGCAAGCTCTCGCGTAGGCGTCAAAACCAAACCTTGAACGCTACTAGTTCTCGCGTCTAGACGTTCTATCATAGGGATTCCAAAGGCAGCGGTTTTGCCAGTCCCAGTTTGAGCTTGCCCAATCACGTCCTTACCTTCCAACAGCGGAAGTATTGCTTGAGCCTGAATTGGAAAAACCTCGCGAAACCCAAGCTCTTCTACCGCTTTCATAACCTGCGGACTCAGCTCTAAATCTTCAAAGTATCTTATATGTTGCATATTTTTCATTTCTCCTGTCACAAAATTCTTGCGTGAAAATCCCAAAAGCTCTCTGTTCGAAAAGCTTCCTTCTATTCATGCACTAGTTAATGTGACATCCGTAAGACACACAAATGCTGTATAAAAGCATTTACCCACAGCAATAGCGAAAAGAATGTTGGGCTATTATACTGGCTCCGTTATTTTTCTGCCTGTTTTCTTCATCCATTCATCTATTGAAATGGCGAATTGTTTTTCTACGTTTGGTCTGTGTATACTGTTGTAAGTGCAGAAGCTTCTTATCTTCATGTCCGGGGTCACATAATGAATCGCACATTGTTGGACTCTGTCCAAGTCAAAGTTCCAAACATCTTGAAAATGCATTATCCCGATCATGACCATTCTGCGCATAAGTCTGCCTAAGGCATCGTAGCTTCCCTTAGTAATCACGTCCTTAATCAATCCTCTTACAAAGTCGCTTCTGGCCATAGGCAGAAGCTTCAGCATGTTCAGCTTTGCCATTTTCTTCTTGCCTTTAATCCCTGAATAATAAATGTCCCAGAATACTTCGGCAAACTTGTCCACGTCAACATAATGCATAATCGGCTTGTAAGAACCATCCTTATCCACGATTAAGAAGGTTGCTGCACCGCACATCGGATGCATTGTAAACTCGGGATAAATCCTATTCTTAACAATACCCATGCCCTTTGCCACTGGTGCCGGCCAGTTAACTGGTCTCCAATCCCAGCGCGAGACATTGCCTTTTGTTTGTACTTCAATCTCTTTCATCGTGTCAGGAATTGTTATTCGCATTTTTCGCATCGTGTCTTTCCGGGCTCGTCCAGCCATTGAAACAGGCTGAATGTTGATGCATCTTACGACATCATGGTTACTCACTGCGTAATCAATAATTGCACCTAACTCTTTGTCATTCACACCCTTTGCAAGTGTAACCACCAAAACAATCGAATCCAGCCCAATCTTTCTTGCGTTGTCAACAACCTTCTGTTTGGTGGCCACAAGTTCCTTCCTTGCACGCGTCTTAGAGTAAATGGAGTCTTTTAGACCGTCAAACTGCAGATAGAGCGTACTTAAACCTGAATTCAGCAACTTCTTGAAATACTCAACATCCTCGGCAAGACGCAGACCATTTGTATTAACCTCGATATGGGTTATTCCAGCGTTAATGGCTTCGCGAATCAGGTCTGGCAAATCATTCCTTATGGTTGGTTCACCTCCGCTGAACTGAAGAGCATTGCAAGCCCATGGGCTGTTAGCTCTCAACAGCTTTATCATTTCTACAATCTGTTTGTAAGATGGCTCATAAACATAGTTTGAAGCGCCAGCATATGCAAAGCAGACAGGACAAGCCATATTGCAGCGGTTTGTAACGTCAATTATGCCCAAAATCGTAGGTGACTTGTGCTGCGGACAAATTCCACAGTCAAATGGACACCCTTTCTCCGTTTTTGTATGGGAGTTCTCTAAACCATTGCCCTTGTAACGTGCAGTATACCAGTTATCATAGAACCATTTGAAAAGCTCGGCGTCTCCCCAATAAACATCCTCAAATTGTCCGTGCTCGGGGCAATTTTTGCGTAAATAGATGACGCCCTTTTCTTCGTAAATTTGCATAGGAATACGGCTCGTGCAAACTGGACACAAGCTAATCGAGTAATATTCGAGATTCCGAATCTCTTGTGTTTTCGCCATGATTTCGCTCCCGGATAAGCATAAATTGCTGTTAATTGTACATCAGATTTAAAAGTTAAACTTAATAAATCTTGTAGTAAGCCACTGCACACTAGGTGTGAACTCGTGAACCACAAGCCCATCTTGAGCACCGAGCTTCGCAAACTTGTAGAATCAAAACTCAAAATTAACCTAGACGGAATAGAAGATACTCTTCGCCAAATATTCCAAGTTCGAGAACTAAACGTAGAAGATCTTAAAGGAACAATGGAAAGCCTCGAAGAAAGCTTCACGCTGCTTTCGCAAAAATGGACTCTCCAAATACTATACGTCCTATTCCTAAGGAAAACAACTGGCTTCACCGAGCTAAAAAACATACTCAGCGTGAACTCACGCACTCTGTCGGACAAACTCAAAACTCTAACACAATACCTGTACATATCAAGAACAGTCGAACAAGGACCACCCTTAAAGGTTAGATACAGCATAACCAGACGAGGTCGTGACACCATTCTCTTAGCTTTGCCTTTTCTTTACTATGCAAGCGGCGGTCTTAATCGCAAAGACTAAAACACCGACAGAGCCAAAATATGTTACATACTTGACTTCCAAAATCAAAAGAGATGCAGTAAAGTGCGGATAAAAATAACCGTAACAGGGATCGTGCAAGGAGTAGGCTTTCGTCCTTTCATCTACGTTACTGCAGTCAAAAACGGTTTAAAGGGATACGTGAAAAATCGAGGCGACGCTGGCGTCGAAATTCTGCTAGACGGGGAAGAATCAAACATTGGAGCTTTTCTAAGAGATCTGGAAAAAGATAAACCACCTCTAGCCCAAATCTACAGGATCATCTCAGAAGAAATAGAAGGAAAACAAGAATATGACAACTTCACCATCCAAAAAAGCAGCCACGAAGCTGAACATGCCGGCTCAGTCATACCTCCAGACATAGCTATATGCAACGACTGTTCAAGAGAGTTGAGAGACCCAAAAGACCCAAGACACGATTACTTCTTTAATACTTGTACAAACTGCGGACCCAGATTTACAATAATTGAACACCTGCCTTATGACCGCGAAAACACTACCATGAGACACTTCCCAATATGTAGCTTCTGCAAAGACGAATACAAGGATCCGCTAAACAGAAGATTCCACGCCCAAACTGTCGCTTGCCCAAAATGCGGACCAAAAGCTTACCTGACAACCAACAAAGGAAAACTAGTTCAGGAGAGAGAACCAATTCGCGAGGCTGGTCGATTGCTTTCAGAAGGCAACATTCTAGCCATAAAAGGATACGGAGGCTTTCACGTTGCAGCTTCAACAACTAAAGACCAACCTTTAATCAGGCTCAGAGAAGTCAAGCATCGAAGTCAGAAACCCTTCGCAATAATGGCGAGAAGCTTGGAAGCAACAAAAACCTTTGCTGAACTAAGCAGGGAAGAAGCTGAATTGCTAACATCTTATACCCGTCCCATAGTGTTACTGAACAAGAAGAAAGACTGCTATCTATCCAAGCTAGTTGCGCCTGACCTGCACAATGTCGGCGTCATGCTACCCTACACTGGTATGCACTACATGCTTTTCGATGATGTGGATGATGTGGCTTTTGTGATGACAAGTGCCAATCCGCCCAATGAGCCGATAATAACAGAAAACGATGAAGCTCTGAAACTGCTCAGTGATACTGTTGATTATTTCCTTTTTCACGATAGGCAAATTGCCTATCGATGCGATGATTCTGTAATCCGTGTGCACGGTAATCGTAAGGTTTTCATCAGGCGTTCACGTGGTTACGCTCCTGCACCGATAATACTGAAGGAAGAGACGAAACATTGTGTCATAGGCTTAGGTGGAGAACTAAACAATACAGCCTGCATTCTGCTCGGAAACAAGGCCTTTATCAGCCAACATGTAGGCGATGTTGAAAACGTCGAAACTAGAACATTCCTAGAAGACACCATAAGGCATTTGATCCATTTGACAAACAGTAAGATAGAGGCCGTAGCCTGCGATTTACACCCAAAATTCACGACGACAAAGCTTGCCAAAGAATTAGTGGAAAAGAATGGTTGGCATCTAGTCCAAGTGCAGCACCATTATGCACATGTCGCAGCATTAATGGCTGAACACAGGGTCAGAGAAATTATTGGTATATGTTGCGACGGATATGGCTATGGTGTTGATGGGACGGCATGGGGCGGTGAAATCATACTAGGCGCCCAAAATGCTTCAGGTTTTGCGCGTTTGGCTTATCTTGAAAAACAGCCTTTAGTAGGTGGAGATTTGGCAACTAGATTCCCTCTGAGGATAGCTGCGGCTATACTGTCAAAGAAAACGGCCATAGAACCCTGGCTATTAGAAAACAAACAGCATTTTCCCCATCGCGAAAAGGAGATCCAGATACTTATAGATCAAATCAAGAAAGGTTCAGGCGTAGCTGAAACGACCAGTTGCGGAAGAGTCTTGGACGCTGTCGCGGCTACCTTAGGCATATGCTTTGAGCGCACTTACGAAGGCGAGCCAGCCATGAAACTCGAATCAGCAGCAACAAAAGGAGAAGACTTGTTGAATCTGCAGCCAATAGTGAAGAACAACACACTGGAAACTACTCATCTACTTCTGGAGATGTTTGAAAATAGTGAAAGACTTTCCAAAGCGGATCTGGCTTGCTCTGCTCATACTTACTTGGCCAAGGGTCTAGCAACATTAGCTATAGACAAAGCATTCGAAAACAGCATAAAAACTATAGGTTTTTCAGGCGGAGTTGCATGCAACCAGATGCTGACTATGATCATGCGGAAAACTGTAGAAGACGCTGGCTTGCAGTTCATTGTTCATGAAGCGGTTCCACCTGGAGACGGCAGCACCTCTTTCGGTCAAGCTGTCGTAGGTGGCTTTTTCCATATGTAAACCATAACCGATTTATTGCCGTGCAATTTGCTTATACTCTTGATGAAGATGTGCTTGGCTATTCCAGCAAAAGTCGTAAGCATCATAGAAGATAAGGCAAAAGTGGATTTCGGCGAAGGAGTTCTAAGAGAAATCAACATAACGCTTGTAAACGCCAAGATAGATGACTATGTTCTGGTGCATGCTGGCTACGCCATTCAAGTTCTAAACGAAAAAGAAGCCCGAGAAACCTTGCAATTGTGGAGTGAGATCCTTGAAGCTGAGGATCTGGAAAGCTGAGTAAAATGGCGACATTATTAAGGTTCAGAGATCCAGAACTTGCAAAACGCATAGCAAAAAAAATCCACAGAATCGCGCCAAAAGAAGGATCAGTTAAGATTTGCCATGTTTGCGGGACTCATGAATGGACAATAACACACTACGGCTTGCGTAGTCTTCTTCCAAAAAGCGTGGAAGTCATTGCTGGTCCAGGATGCCCAGTCTGCATAGTACCTGCATCAGAAATTGATGAGGCCATCCAGCTTGCTTTGAAAGGAGTGACCGTTGCATGTTTCGGCGATCTTTTCCGTGTGCCAGGTTCTAACAAGTCTCTTTTAGACGCAAAGACGGAAGGCGCTGATGTCCGTGTGGTATACGGAGTGAACGACGCGGTCAAAATGGCACATAGAGACTCTAATATGGAGTTTGTCTTTTTTGCTATTGGTTTTGAGACTACTGCCCCTTCAACCGCTGTCGAAATTTTGAACAAACCGCCTGAAAACATGAGCTTTCTGATTTCTCATCGTGTGATTCCACCCGCTATGGAATTGTTAGTGAGTATGCAAGACCTGAACCTTGATGGATTTATCGCACCAGGCCATGTAAGCACAATCATCGGACTCAAACCCTACGAAATCTTTCCAAAAAGTTACAGCATGCCCGTAGTTGTAGCAGGTTTTGAGCCCCTAGATGTTTTAATAGGGGTGTACATGATTTTGAAACAGCTAAAATTGGGCAAACCTGCCTTAGAAAACGAGTATGCACGGGCTGTGCATTTGGAAGGCAATGTCAAGGCACGAGAGTTAATGCAAAAGGTCTTTGAAACTACGGATGGAAAATGGCGGGGGCTTGGTACAGTTCCTTCTTCAAGTCTCAAACTCCGCAAAGAATATGCAATCTATGATGCACATTTGAGATATGGTGTAACAAAGGAGGAAGGCGTCGATTCACAAACTGGTTGCAGATGCCACTTGATCATAATTGGCAAAATCAAGCCCACAGAATGCCCACTTTTCATGAAGGCTTGTACGCCACAAAAACCTGTTGGTGCTTGCATGGTTGGCATAGAAGGAACTTGCCGAATATGGGCGAAGACAACAAACAACCTTGGAGAATAGTATTGAGACAAGCGAATCGTACTCGAGATCTTCAAATGTTTTTTGATTTTTGAAAGATTTATCGTCTTTTGCCTTAGATAAGTGATGAACAGAAAGCCTTATATTCGGATCACTGTAAGACTGAAGAATACATTGGTGGATTAATATGGAAGAGAAGACAATAAAAAATATACCTGCGGTGCCTTTTGCTGTGATGATGGGTGCAATTTCGGCAGTAATAGGATTAGTAGTTGGCATTTTTTGGGCTGTAGGCTTCGGCGCTATGATGGCTTCTATTCCCGGTGCAGGTGAAGTGGCTGGTTTCGCTGGAATCCTTGGAGTAGCCATGATTATCATAATGCCTATTGCAGGCTTTATAGGAGGACTTATACAGGGCTTGATCATTGCAGTAATTTACAACGTCCTTGCCCCAAGAATCGGTGGAATCAAATTAGTCTTTGCGGAAGACAGTCGACCCCCGCCACCACCCTAACCTTTTTTTGATTTTAGATCACATTGCCCTAACTTATTCAAGCAAGTATTTAGGCTTCTTTGAGAAGAACAAGATATGATAAACAGAGAATATTGTAAGATTTTTCAAACGGACAAAGATGATTTAAGCTCCAAAAGACCGAACACCAATACTGGACAAGTTCCTTGTGCCGTTTAGTGAGCTTTCAACCATTGATTAACTGGCACCAGTTTGTTCCATAATCAACTGACCAATCCACTTCTGAACACAGATGAAAGGAAATTTTTAAAAATCAACGTTTTCTTTTTATATGTTCTGTAGAAGGAATGTTTGGATGGTCATAAAGGGTCACAAGTTTCAAGATTTGAAATGTGTTGATTGTCGTTCACCTCTGGAGTTGTATGAGATCGATTTTGATAAGAAAAGGCGTATACTGCAGTGTGTCCGTTGCGGTTTGTACCATTTCTATAGGAAGGACTTCTTTGGCAAGTGGAAGCTTGTAAAAGCTGGTAAGGTTTCAGATTTGTGGAAAAATCAGAAATAATGAACGTAATTGTGTGCAGTCTAGCAAATTCTTGGAATAGGATCTCCTACTGGTCTGGCAATTATCCTTTTGCCACCAACAACTGTTTGCATGGCTACTCCCTTGAGCTTCGTGGTTGTCTCACCTATGATTTCCGCGTTCTTTCCTTCCTCAGTTGTCTTTAGAAACCTTAGGACATCTTCAGCTTTCTCCTTTAGAGCACCGATAACTAGTTTTCCTTCATTTCCAACTTCAAAGGGGTCTAAGCCCAGCATTTCACATGCATTGACCACGTCTTCTCTGATCGGTATTTTGTCCTCATAAATTAGTATGCCTCTATCAGATTTTTCGCTGAACTCGTTAAGGGCGTCAGCTAAGCCTCCTCGGGTGGGATCTTTCAAAGCTACGATACCTCCTATTTTCTCCAATAAATCTTGGACAAGACGATTTAAGGGCTGAACATCAGATTTTATGTCACTTCCGAAGCTTAGACCTTCTTGGGCAGACAGAACAGCCAATCCATGGTCGCCAATGGTTCCAGACAGGATGATTTTGTCTTCAGCATTAAGGTTTGAGTCGAGAATCCAGCGTGGTTCAAAATCGCTTCTGAATCCTTTCACAACTTCCAAGTTCTTGTCTAGGGCCGTGGTTCTTCTGCCAACTCCCGATGTGTTAATTATGCAGCCACCAAGGTTTCCTTTCTCAACAACTTTGGTGTCTCCTGTAACAATGCTTACACCCGCTTCATTGCAGGTCTTTCGCATGCTTCCTAGAATTCTTTCCAGATCAGCTAGGGCTAGACCTTCTTCCAAAACAAGACCGCAAGCTAGCGCATAGGGTTCGGCGCCTATGGCGGCGATATCATTAACTGTGCCTGAAACTGCCAAGCGTCCAATATCTCCGCCTGGGAAGAAAATGGGCTTAACAACATGAGAATCGCTTTTCAGGACCACATCGCCGATGACGGCTGCATCATCCATTGCCTCAAGAGGAACATCAGCAATGCTTGCACCACCAAAATACTTCACAACATAATTTTTTACCAAATCGTGCATGACCATTCCGCCTGCACCGTGCAACATGGTAATATGCTCACGTTTTTCCACCATTTCTTGTCAACCTCAGTTACTCTAGACATTAAAGGGTAAACATAAATACATCGTAAAAATGCAGAGAATTTGCAGTCAGTATTTTTAACTTGAGAATGTTTTTTCATAAATCATGAAGGAAGCGTTTGCATATTTTCTGATTGTTGCCGCATCCGTTATATGGGGAACAATGGGCATTTTCGCGAAGCTTGCTTTTGAATACGGAATAGATCCGGTAACGTTAACTGCTCTTAGAATCCTAATCTCCTCCACCACAATGCTAGTCCCAGTTAGTATATTCAGAAGAAAGCTGCTGAGACTCGAGAGAAAAGATATGCCTCAATTATTAATACTCGGTCTTTTTGCTGTGGCGTTTCAAAGGATAGTTTATTTCTATGCTGTTGATTTGACCACTGCCACGATAGCTGCGGTGCTGTTTTATACTTATCCCGTCTTTGTCACAGTTTATGCTACGCTACTTCTTAAGGAGAGAATTACTCTCTTTATCGTATCTGCAGTAGCTCTCACTTTTCTAGGAGTAGTGCTTGTCGTGAAGGCTTATGAATCCACATGGATAAGTATCAATCTTCCAGGGCTAGTCTTCGGCTTACTGGCAGCCATGCTTTTCGCTCTGTACTTCTTAATGACCAAAAGATTAAGGAACAACTACACAAATTGGACTTTGCTGCTTTATGGAGACGGGATAGGCGCCTTAGCCTTAACACCTGTAATTTGCTTTTCTATCTCTGAAATTGCCAGCTATACACAGCACCTTTGGCTGCTCATATTCACGATCGCTCTATTTCCTTCCCTCATGGCATACCTTCTCTTCTCCTATGCACTGAAATACGTTGAACCCTCAAAGGGTAGCATACTTTCAGTCATAGAACCCTTGTCAGCAGCATTCTTTTCAACAATAATACTCGGAGAAAAATTCGAGCCAATTCAGATAATCGGCGTAGCGCTAGTGTTAACTGGCATAGTTCTTCTTTTCCAAAAACGGAAGCCGCGATAAAAACTGCTCAAAGCTTCTCCCTATTAGCCCGTAAGTGTAAACAATCTTACCGGCAAAGATCATAGAAATAGCTATAGAAATGGCAAGTACAAGAAATGTCTTCACAATTGTTTCGCACTTTGCTTCATCAGAAACAGTCAAAGAAAAGAACCTTTGCGACCCCATAAAACAGTTTAGAAGGTGTAAATCGGTCTAAGAAGCGTTTTCGTTAAAGGAAAGCCATATAAATCGCCATGTTGCTGTTCAATTGCACAATTGGAGAGAGTATAAAGTGCCAAAATGGGGATACTCCATAGGCGAAGAAGAATTAGACCCTGAAAAAACAGCGAAAGCCAGCGCTCGAGAGATTAGAGTATCCCATAAGTCGGCGCGAGAAGTGTGCAGAACAATTAAAGGAATGATGCTTTCCAAGGCAAAGCAATATCTTAATGATGTTATAGCCAAAAAGAGACCAGTTCCATACCGAAGGTTTACAAAGAAACTTGGGCATTGCCATGGCTTAGACAAGGCTTCTGCAGGTCGATATCCCATAAAAACATCAATGCAGGTTCTAAAATTACTTGACGGTGCAGAAGCTAACGCAGAGAACAAGGGTCTTGATATTGACAGACTGCGCATTATCCACGCCTCAGCATTTCCTGGAATGAAAATGAAGCGGTATATGCCAAGAGCCCAAGGAAGAGCAACACCGAAATTTGAGACTCTATGTCACATAGAGATAGCTCTTGAAGAGAAACCAGAGACTGGAGGACAAACATGATGGCTGTCGTCAAACACTTCATAACAGAATCCATAAAGAAGACAGAAATCGACGAGTTTTTGCAGCGAAAACTTGACAGAGCTGGATATGGCGGTGTAACTATATCAAAGACGCCATTGGGGACTCACATAGTGATTTATGCGATGCGCCCAGGCTTGGTAATAGGACGAGGCGGAGAAACCATAAGAGAGCTCGCAATTCTATTAGAAGAGAAATTTAAGATGCCAAACCCGCAAATCTCGGTTTCTGAAATCGAAATTCCAGAATTAAACGCTTTTGTTGTTGCCTCTAAACTCGCCGCTGCACTGCAAAGAGGCGTACACTTTAGGCGTGCTGGATTCTGGGCTCTAAATCAAGTCATGGAAGCTGGAGCTCTTGGTGCAGAAATAATCATAAGTGGCAAATTGCGAACTGAGAGAGCAAGATATGAAAAGTTCCGAGCGGGATATTTACCAAAATGCGGAGATCCCCCACAGAAATATGTGCGAAAAACCGAGGCTCACGTTCAACTGAAGCCCGGTATATTCGGGATAAGAGTTAGAATAATGCCTCCAGACGCGCAATTTCCAGATAAACTCGAAATATCACAAGAATTTCCTGAGGAAGAAAAAGCAGAGGAGACATCAAAGACGCTGGCAACTGAAGAGGAACCTGAGGAACCAAGCGATAGCGAAGAGGAAAAGGCGAAGTAAAATGCCAATAATACGCGTCAAAGAGATAAGAGACATGCCTTCTGAGGAACGAATCGGAAAACTCAGCGACCTCGAGACAGAGCTTCTCAGATTAAAAACCATGATCCAGGCAGGTGGCACAATCGAAAACCCAGCAAGGATAAAACAACTTCGCAGAACAATTGCTCAAATAATGACAATAGACCACGAGGAGAAGCTTGGGCTGGTCAAAACAAAGCCAGGGAAAAAGAAAAGGAAGGAGAAGAAAAAGAGATGAAAGTAACTCCAGAAATAGTTCGCCAAGAGTTCATCGGAATTCAAGCAAAAATCACAAATAGCACACATTTTGGCTATTCTGGAGTCTCTGGCAAAATAGTAGACGAGACACGAAACACCTTCACGTTTCTAGATGGTGGAAAAAGGAAAATCATTGCTAAGAAACCCAATGTTTTTCATTTAGAATTTCCTGACGGCACAGTGGTTATGATTGAAGGCAAGCTTCTTGTGGGGAGACCTGAAGACCGTCTTAAGAAGAGCATCCGGAGGTTATGGTAATGTCACTTATTTTCAAAAAGCCCAAGAAGAGTTGCGATGACCTGAATTGTCCTTTCCATGGAGAACTCGCAGTGAGAGGTCGTGTGTTCGAAGGAGTCGTGGTCTCTGCCAAAATGGATAAGGCAGTAGTGGTTAGACGTGACTATCTGCATTATGTTCGGAAGTTTATGCGATATGAAAGAAGGCGTAGCCGTATTCCGTCACATAACCCTCCATGCATAGACGCCAAGGAAGGCGACAGAGTTACCATAGCCGAGTGTCGTCCAATAAGCAAAACTGTCTCATTTGTTGTTGTTGAAAGATTGGAGGGAAAGTGAGATGGCTTCAAAAGCAAAGCAGAGAGCATTAGTTGCGAAGGGAATGATTGGTCAAGGACCCAAACTCTCGAGGGGTCTTCAACCGGGTTCAGTTCTTAAATGTGCTGATAACAGTGGAGCAAGATTACTTCGGGTAGTACAGGTCGTGGGATACAAGGGACGATTGCGGCGCTATCCCACTGCAACTGTGGGCGACAAAATAACCCTCTCCGTTAGGCGTGGAACACCAGACATGAGAAAGAAGATTTTTCAAGGAGTAATTGTTAGGCAAAGAAGACCTTACAGAAGGGTTGATGGCGTCTGGATTCAGTTCGAAGACAATGCTGCAGTAATAATAACTCCTGAAGGAGAAATGAAAGGTTCAGAAGTTCGCGGACCAGTGGCAAAAGAAGCGGCGGAAAGATGGCCAAGGATAGCAAGCGCTGCAAGCATAATAGTGTAATTGGAGAAATAGAAGATGCAAACATCTAAGAATGTAACAAAGCCGTCGAAACAGAGAAAAATGCTTTTCCAAGCACCAAACCACATACGCCATAGGCTTTTTTCCTCACGTCTCTCAGACAACCTAAGAGCTTCACACAGAGTTAAATCCCTCCCAGTGAGAAGCGGTGACACAGTTCAAATCATGCGAGGAGACCACAAAGGACTCGAGGGGAAAGTCACACGCATAGATCGCAAAAAATACAGGATTTACTTAGAAGGATTGACACGCGAAAAAGTTGATGGAAGCACCATATTTGTTTCTGTACATCCTTCTAAGGTCACTATTACTAACTTGACTCTTGACGATAAATGGCGAAAGAAGATTTTGGAGAAAAAGAAAACTGCCCTAAAGAGGACAGAAGAGCTTGAGAAGAAACCATTGAAAGAACCTGTCGAAATCAAAGAGGAAGTTTCCGCAGAGATTATCAAAGAAAAAGCAGTACCTAAAAAGAAGCTAAAAGAGCAAAGACCAAGGAAAAGAAAGGTTAAAATAACTAAAGAAGCGGTTGCAGAAAAAACCGAAAAAGAAAAAGTAGAAGCTGAACCGGAAGAGAAGCCCAAAGCAAAGAAACCTAGAGCAAAAAGAAAGACCAAGAGGAAATCTGAAGGAGAACCGTGAAGTTGGGTACAAGAGGAACATCAACAACGCTGAAACGCAAACCAGCACCAAGATTCTGGTCCATTCACCGGAAGGAGTTTACTTGGGCAGTCAAACCTTCTCAGGGTCCACATAGCCGTGAAGGTTGTCTGCCGTTAGCGATAGTACTACGTGATGGTTTACAGTTTGCTAAAACGAGAAAGGAAGCCAAAACCATAGTTTCCCAAGGAAAGGTCTATGTGGACGGAATCCTTCAGCATGAAGACGATTTTCCAGTAGGCTTGTGGGATGTCATTTCTATTCCAGATGCTGACAAAAACTTCCGTTTATTACCTTCGGCAAAAGGTCTAGTCTTTCACCAAGTTGATAAGGAAGAGACAAAATTCAAACTTTGTAGAATAGAAAATAAGAAAATTGTTGAAAACGGAAACGTACAGCTCAACCTCCACGACGGTTCAAACATACTAGTGAAAGTGGCAGATCCGAAAAATCCACAAGAAGATGTTTACGAAACACTCAACACAATAAAAATCAGCCTTCCTGAAAAACAAATTCTTGAGCATATAAAACTGAAAGAGAAAAATTCCGCGATAATCACAGGCGGGAAAAACATTGGTAAACACGGTAGAATCGTAGAAATTGAGAAAGCTGAAGGAAAGAAACGTAGAAACATTCTTGCAACAATCGAAGACGAGAAAGGCAATCGCTACCAAACAATTTTGCGTTTCGTTTTCGCCATCGGTGAAGCACAGCCCATCATAACATTACCAGAGGTGCCTCCACTTGTCTGAGGATGAAATTCGCAAAACGTGGGAAGACAACCCTATGCTCAAACCGAAAATAGACAAAGTTGTTGTCAACCTAAGTGTTGGAAAATCTGGAGAACCTCTAGAAAAGGCAGCAAGGGTCTTGAAGGAACTAACGGGTCAAACTCCGTGCAAGAGAAAGGCAAAGCAATCAATAAGGGATTTTGGGGTGAGACAAGGAGAACCTATAGCCTGTATGGTGTCACTCAGGAAACAGAAAGCCCTCGATTTTCTAAGCAAAGTATTGCCTGTAGTCGACAAGAAAATCTCTAAGGAAAGCTTTGACCGAAATGGCAACTTTTCTTTTGGAATCAAGGAACACATTGAAATTCAAGGTGTAAAATACGATCCAGATATCGGCATATTTGGCATGGATGTCTGTGTCTCCATGATTAGACCTGGATATCGTGTCAAAAAACGACGGAGAGGAAAAACAAAAATTGGGTCAACGCATATTCTGACGTCTGAGGAATCCATAATATTCGCTAAAGATGCATTAGGGGTTGAAGTTATCTAGGGTAGAAGGCATATTTATGGGTAAGCAAAAACCTAAAAAGGAACGAAAATACGGTAGAGGCGTTAGATCTTGCGGTCGATGTGGATCCTATGGACCTGTTATTAAACGTTACAATTTATATCTATGTCGGCATTGTTTCAGGGAAGTAGCCAAGAAACTCGGCTTCAAGAAATATGAGTAATGAGGAAAAATACTATGGACACTTTGGCAAATGGTCTAACAACAATTCTGAACAATGAGATGCGTAATAAGCGCGAATGTGTAATTAGCCCAGCTTCTATACTTTTGGGTCGAGTTCTCAGGATTATGCAGTTGAACGGCTACATTGGCGAATTCGAGTTTGTAGATGATGGTCGCGCTAAAATGTTCAAGATTCAACTACTGGGAAGAATAAACAGATGCGGCGCAGTCAGGCCGCGCTCTTCGGTTAGAGTGGACGAGCTGGAAGAATGGGAAAAGAAGCTTCTTCCATCAAGAGATGTAGGCATGATTATTACTTCAACACCGAAAGGTGTAATATCACACAGAGAAGCAAAAGAAAAACACATTGGAGGAAAACTACTAGCTTTCATTTATTAGAAGGGATAATCAAATGCGCGCTACAGAAATCTCGAAAACTATTGAAACCCCAGCCGATGTGGAAGTCACATTGGAAGGAAGAAAAGCAACAATAAAAGGTCCTAAAGGAGTGGTAACCAAAGACTTCCAACATGCACCCATAAGAATCGAATTGAACAGTAAGACCATCCGCGTATGGGTAGAATGGCCTCGAAAAAAAGAAGCTGCCCTCATAGGCACGGTATATTCACACTTTCAGAATATGATTACAGGAGTTCAAAAAGGCTTTACATACAAACTCAAAATGGTCTTCTCCCACTTTCCGATTTCGGTCAAAGTTAAGGAGAAAACAGTTCTAATTGAAAACTTCACAGGCGAACGCAGCCCCAGAAAAGCCAAGATAATAGGCGATGCCAAAGTCAAGATACAAGGTGAAGACGTGATTGTTCAAGGCATAAACTTGGAGGATGTAAGCCAAACCGCAGCAAACATTGAACAAGCCACTAAGGTGAGGAAGAAAGACCCCCGAGTATTCTTGGATGGCGTATTCGTCTACGAACGAACTGAGGGAATGGAAGGATGACTGAACAAAAAGCCAAAGATTTAGAACATGCACTGAAATTGAGACAACGAATCAAACGAAAGAAACCTAAATTTGTTCGACCAGAAAGCTGGCGATACCACCGTTTGAAAGAAAACTGGCGAAAACCCCAAGGTTTGGACCACAAAATGCGTATTAAATATGCGGGTTGGCCGCCGACCGTAAGCGTGGGATATAGAGGACCAAAAGCCACTAGAGGTCTTCACCCCTCTGGTTACATGGAAGTCTTGGCACACAATGCTGAAGAGCTTAAGAATGTTGATCCTAAAACCCAAGCTGTAAGAATTGGGCACACAGTTGGCAAAAGAAAAAGAGCTCAAATTCTTGCTGAAGCAAAAAAGAAGAGAATAACCGTTTTGAACATCAAACAAGTGAAAGAGGTTATTCCTGAAGAAAAAAGGGAAACTGAAGAGGGCAAACTCGAGGAAGAAGAGGTAAGCGAGAAATTAGAGGACACCGAGAAACCTAAACGGAAAAGAGGTAATACTAGAAAACGTACAAAGGGGACAGACTAACTATGACAGATCTTAGTAGCCAACGGCGCCTTGCAGCACAGCTACTAAAAGCAGGGCAAAACCGTGTGTGGATAGATCCTGAAAAGGTTGATGAAGTAGAAGCGGCTATAACCAGAGAAGAGATTAGAAAGCTAATCCATGAGGGTGTAATCCAATCTCTACCCAAAAAGGGAGTGAGCCTCGGTAGAGCGCGAATTTTGCATAAAAAGAAGAGGAAAGGACTGCGCAGCGGTGTTGGTAGCAGAACAGGTTCCCCTCGTGCAAGACTCACCAAGAAAGAGGCATGGATGAAGAGAATCCGCGTTTTGCGCAAAAGGCTTCGAGAGTTGAAAACAAAGAAAATAATCACAGAGAGTTCCTATAGCAAACTATACAGGATGGCCAGTAGCGGAAAATTCACCTCAGTTGCAGACCTTGAACGGCATCTAAAGGCGCATGATCTTTGGAGGAAACGTTAGCATGAGGGGACATTCTCGTTACTCTGTTCCATTTCGGCGAAGAAGAGAGGGAAAAACAGACTATAAGGCTAGGAAAGCTTTTGTACTTTCTAGCAAACCTCGTGTAGTGGTTCGTGGTAGTCTCAGGAACATAACAGCTCAAGTAATTGTAGCAAAGCCAAATGGTGATGAAGTTCTAGTTTGTGCCCACAGTCGTGAGCTGGTTAAGAAGTACGGTTGGAAAGCGTCTGGAGGAGATTTGCCCGCAGCATATTTAACTGGTCTTCTATGTGGTCTGAAAGCAAAGGCTCAAGGCATAGAGGAAGCAATTCTGGACATAGGATTGCATGCACCTTCTAAAGGTGCCCGAGTTTTTGCTGTATTAAGGGGAGTTCTAGATGGTGGAGTAAACATTCCTCACAGTGAAGAAAAATTGCCTGATGATAAAGGAATAGCGGGTGAATATATTGCGCAGTATGCAAAAAGTTTGTCTTCTAATCAGGAAGAATATCAAACAAGATTCTCAAAATATCTGGAAAGAAAACTTTCTCCAGAGGATTTGACCAAGAGCTTTACCCAAGTCAAGAAGAAGATTGTTGCTGCATTCAAAAGTGGAGGTAAAAAAGCTTGAGAACTCAAAGGCGAGACCGCAGAAGCAAAAGAAGAGAATCTTCAAGTCAGGAGCAGTGGGCTCCACGAACTCGTCTTGGAAAGATGATTCAAGAAGGCAGAATAACATCTATCGAAGAAGTTTTTATGGGCGGAATGCAATTACGCGAGCCCCAAATTGTTGACGCTTTGATCCCCGACCTTCAAGAAGAGGTCATAAACATCAACTTGGTTCAAAAACAAACTGATGCTGGGGAGAAATCAAGGTTTAAGGCAATAGTTGCCGTAGGAAACAGAGACGGATACATCGGCTTAGGATATGGAAAAGCAAGCCAAGTGCGAAACGCAATAGAGAAAGCTGCAGCAGATGCTCGTCTCAAGATTGTCCCAGTGAGACGAGGTTGCGGAAGCTGGGAGTGCGGCTGTGGAAAAACCCACTCTGTACCCTTTAACATTGAAGGAAGATGCGGTAGCGTAAGAATAGACATTATTCCAGGACCACGCGGTTTGGGCTTAGTTGCAAGCGAAGTGGCAAAGATTATCCTCGGTCTTGCAGGCATAAGAGACTGCTGGACCAGAAGCTATGGCTCAACAAGAACCGTTCCTTCTTTTGCGCACGCAGTTTTTGACGCATTAAAGAACACTTACAGCTTGATAACTCCGGCAGATTGGGTGTTGTAGATGACCGAAAAGGCAATGGGAAACAAATGCATTGTAGCTGTGAGAATTCGCGGGACAATCAGCGCTCAACGCGAAGTCCGAGAAACTTTACGTATGCTCCGCTTGACAAGGAACAATTATGCCGTTTTAATTGATGACCGTTCATCATTCCTTGGAATGCTGAAAGCAATTCAGGACTATGTGACATGGGGCGAAGCTTCAAAGGAGATTGTTAAGCTCCTCATAGAAAAGCGAGGAAGAATTGCCGGCAACAAGAAATTGACAGAAGAACATTTACAAAAGATTGGTTATGCTTCAATAGGCGAGCTTGGAGAAGCCATTTTCACTTGCCGCTCTGAATATTGGAAGTTGAAAAGCATTCAACCAGTTTTTAGGTTGCATCCACCTACAAAAGGCTTCAAGGGCAACATCAAAAAGAGCTATAGAGCAGGCGGCGAGCTGGGTTATCGCGGAGAACAAATCAACGTATTGATAAAACGAATGGTGTAAATTCTTATATCTGCGTTCTTTTGCGATACATTTTATAGCTACTACTCTAATGGCATTGTAATCTCGGAGGAAGGAATAGTTGAGTGCAAAGTGGCGTAGGAATAAGAGAAAATCGAAGCGGTTAGACATTTCCAAACCTATAGGCAAAGCCCAAAACAAGAAAAGATCCCGTTGGTTTTATGTTCGCAACCCCAAAAGCAAAACACATACGGTTCCATCTTGTTTCAGTATTGGTAGATTCCAAAAAGGAAAAAGAATCAGAGAACCCGGACCTCTTATTGATGTTTTGGAAAGAAAAGATGAGATACTAGTTGTTGCAGGGTTCTCTGGATTCAACAGAGAAAACATGAGAGTTTATGTAAAAGATCAGCGACTGATATTGTCTGCTGAGGAACTGGACCGCAAATACTATAAAAGTTTAAATCTTCCTAAGAGAGTGATTCCAGAAACCATGCGTACAAAGTATAAGAATGGTGTACTTGAAATACTGCTTAAAAAAGTTGTTGAAGAAAAACCCATAGGTAAGGCAGCTGATTAGAAAATGCCACATAAACTCAGAAAAAGTCGGAAGCAACGGGGTTCAAGAACATGCGGTTGGGGTAAAGTGGGTCAACATAGAGATCAAGGGTCTAAACCGTATACGAAGGTTGGACGGCATAAACACAAATGGTCTTATGTCACAACATATGAGCCTGACTATTTCGGCAAAAGAGGGTTTACTTCACCTAAGAGTCTTAGGCGAAGAATCAACACCATAAATGTTGGGCAACTAGATGAGAATGCTCAAAAGATTTCTGAAGAAAAACGAATGGACAGATTTTTCATAGATTTAGAAAAACTTGGATTCACTAAACTTCTTGGAACAGGCAAAGTCACAAAACCATTAGCCGTAAAAGTGACATTTTGCTCAAAATCCGCGGCTGAGAAAATCAAAGAGGCTGGCGGAGAAGTCTTGTTGGAAGCTGAAGAAAAGGGAGAGTAGTTCTTAAGCCATGGCCGGAAGATTTCTGAACCTTTTCAAATCCATTGCGCGGATCGTACCGGAGATCAAGAAACCCGAACGCAGAGTTCGTTTTAACGAAAAAATCTTCTGGACAGCCATCGTGCTGATTGTCTATCTAATAATGTCTGAAATCCCTCTATTCGGCATTGAAAAAACAGCCTTAGGAGAGCTTGCTGCTCTTCGAATAATTTTCGCTTCCAGCCGTGGTAGCCTTATGGAACTTGGAATAGGTCCAATTGTCACGGCAGGACTGATATTACAGCTTCTCGTAGGTTCAGCCATGATACAATGCGACATGTCAAATCCTCAGGACCGAAGCTTGTTCACGACAGCCAGCAAGATTTTTTCAATAGTCCTGACAGGAGTTCAAGCGTCAGCTTACATAATCGGAGGAATGTACGGAGCTTTGCCAGGTGCAACAGCCATAATTGTTTTTATGCAGTTGCTAGCAGCCGGGATTATTGTTCTGTTAATGGACGAGTTGGTGCAGAAAGGTTGGGGATTCGGCAGTGGAATAAGCCTTTTCATCATGGCCGGTGTGGCACAACATATTTTCTGGGAGAGTTTTTCGCCTGCACCCGCCTTAGGAGAGGGTCGTGGCTATGGTTTTTTTGTCGCTCTAGGTCAGATCTTGTCGGTGGGAGAACCGATATCCATAATGTGGTTGAGAGAAAACCCGCAAAACCCATCAATGCTTGGTCTAATGGCTACAATCGCAGCTTTTCTGATAATAATCTACATGGAAGGAGTGAGAATAGAACTACCATTGTCCTACGCTGGCTATAGAGGCTTCCGCAGTCGGTATCCGATAAAATTGCTTTACGTATCTAACCTGCCAGTAATCTTTGCGTCAGCTCTCTTCGCCAACGTATACTTCTTCTCACAAATGTTCTGGAGCATGAATGGTCAGCCTTTGCCTGGACAAAACTTTTGGCTTGACCTCTTGGGTCAATTTAGACCTATAATGGATGAGGCAACGGGTCAGGCTTCAGGGTTTGCACCTGCCGGTGGTTTAGTCTATTACGTTACTGCTCCTCGAAATTTCATAAATGTTGCGGAAGATCCATTCAGAGCCCTTGGTTATCTAGGGATCCTTGTTGCTTTCTGTGTCGTTTTTTCGCTCACCTGGCTTGAAGTCGGCGGTTTGGGACCATCAACCGTGGCTAAGCAACTGGTGGGAGCAGGAATGCAAATTCCAGGATATAGGCGTTCTGAAAAAGCTATTGAGTCAATTTTGAAACGCTATATCCCTGCAGTTACGATTCTGGGTGGAATAGTTGTCGGAATGGTTGCCGGCGTGTCAGACTTCTTTGGAGTCTTTGGTTCTGGAATGGGCATCTTGCTTTCGGTAGGAATAATTTATCAGTATTACGAGATACTGGTGAGGGAGAGAGCTGCTGAAACGATTCCAGCTTTTAGGCGCATATTTGGAGAGTAAACCAGATAAGCGCAATCAAGCGATATTTCAACAAAAATGAAAGGATGATAACAGGAAGGTAAGACATTATGAAAGAAGCTTCGGTTCAAAAATTGAGACGTGTAGGAGACTCGTAGAAATGTTGGAGTTTCCACCAACAATTATTCCCCTCTCTACTATTTTCATATTCCTATTGGCTGCTCTCATATCTCTACTCACTTCATTAGCAAATCGTCTTCTAACAAATCCAACAAGATCAAAAGAATGGAGAAAGGAAATCGCTGAACACAATGCGCAACTGCGCAAAGCCCAACGCAGCGGCGACAAGAAAACCGTGGATAAGCTGATGAAAAAACAAAAGCACATTCTTCAGCTACAGTCTAAAATGATGTGGCAATCCATGAAGGTGACATTGCTATTCATTGTTCCCCTGCTACTTATATGGCAGTTTCTAGGAGGAGCATACACCAACATGTCTGCTGATCCACCCCAGCCAGTCCCCATTGCCTATTTCCCAGGCATCGGCTCCACACTTCCCTTGCCATTTTTCAACATCTCTCTCATATGGTGGTATCTGCTATGCTCTATGTTCTTTGGCACCGTTTTTTCTCACTTATTCGGATTAATAGAGGTGAGCGAATAAATGCCGAAACCAAGCAACCGGACGCAAACTAGGACACGTATATACAAGCATCTACCTCACAATAACAGGAGTCTTCTCTATAAACGAAGACCTGCAGCCCCAAGGCTTTGCCACATTTGTCAACAAACATTGGGAGGCACTAAACATGTTTCGCGTTTGCAGCTAAGCAGACTCAATCGCAGCAAAAGAAGAATCTGGCGAATCTTTGGCGGGCAAATATGCCATAATTGTCTTCAACTTAGATTGAAAAAAGCTGCAAGGAATATTTTACCCTAATTTTGAGGACAACAAATGAGCAAAGACAAGACAACAGCAAAAAAAGTAGAATCTCTGGTTATCTGTATTTGCGGAATGGCTGGAAGCGGAAAAAGCACGGCAGCAAGGAGACTTGCTGAAAATTCCGGTTTCAAATATTACTCAGGAGGAGATGCACTGAAGGCGTTAGCCTTGGAGAAAGGGTACAGAAATGTTGAATGTGGATGGTGGGAAAGCAGCCAAGGAATGCGCTTCTTGGAAAAAAGAACTAAAGACCGTAACTTTGATGAGGCAATAGATAGGAAATTGTTGAAAGTGGCCCAAAAAGAGAATGTTGTTCTGGATAGTTGGACGATGCCTTGGCTTCTTGAAAAGGGCTTCAAGATATGGTTGATGGCTTCCCCCAAAAAAAGAGCAGAGAGAGTGGCGAAGAGAGATGGAATCAGTTTTGAGCAAGCCTTGCGGGCAGTTAATAACAAGGAAAAGCAAACAAGAAATATTTACAGACGAATATACGGCTTCAATCTCGGAGAAGATTTTTCTCCTTTTCATCTGATTTTGGATACAGACAATTTGAAGGCCGAAGAGGTTTTTCAAATACTTTGTACAGTAGTCGATAAATGCGTCCTTAAGCAAAGTCATGGAAAACATCGAAAAACCTTCTAACTTTTAGCTGAAAGCAATCTATCTATTCGCCGATTAGCTCTCGTCACATTTCAACTGGCTAATATTGCCTATTGACCTAGAACAAGAAACATGGTTGACTATAGCCTTAAGGATGTTGGAAAGTGAGTAACAGGAAACATGTGTCGTGGGCATTTCTGAGGCGGTTTGAAAGGGAAAGTCGCTCATATGGTTGAATGGTCTTATAGGTCCTCTTTGAGTAAAAAAATGGTTTTTCAAAAATCACAACAGGCAATGGAAACAGTTATAATATGAATTAAGACAAAAGGAATGTGCATGCTTTCAGATTGGACTTCGATGGCATTTGCTCTGTTGGTTTTAGGAGGTTCGGTCTTCATTTTCATGATGCTTTTACCTGCGCTTTCTAGATTTGAAAAATCTGGGAAAAAAGGCTCAGGGAAAGGATGGTTGATGTCATCAGTGTTTTGCCAAATTTGGAGACATGAGCTTATTTCTGTTAATTAGCAGTTTTACGTTTTTCCATCTGTCGCGTGCGATTTGGAAGTTGCCGATGACGCTTCCGTGTATTGAATAGAAAATGTAGCACAGATAGGTGCATTGATCACATTTGCTGTAGGCTTCGCGAAGATCATCAAATCGGATGCTATTCCACGAATGAAGCAAGTCGAAGACTGTTGCAACTGGCTTGCGAAGGTGGCAGCCTGCGACTCTGCCGAGATGGTCTATCATGAAAAAGCTTTGTAGTGCCTGACATTTCCACAATCTTTTACCGTATAAGTACAGGTGTTTGACGGCTTCCAACGTCTTGGTGGTTATGAGAATGTTGCTATCATGCCTTTTCATTTCAGCGAGGATGCTACAGAGTTTTACCATGTATTCTCTGTCCTTGATTTCGAATTCATCATTCTTTTTCCCTATTTTGAAAAGCTGAGTTGAATCGACTGATTTGTCGTAAGAATAGAGGCAATACCATAATGGAATGCCTTTTTCTAGGAAGAACTCGGTCAAGTCAACGATTTCATGAAGGTTAAATTGAGAAATTGTCGGGCTTATATTTATCGGGATTCTCTCTTCGTGCAAAATATTGATCGTTCTCATGGCTGTGTACCAAGAGTCCTTAACACCTTTAGCATGGTCATTCTTCTCCGGATTTAGCGTATCTAGGGATATGGCGACGAAATCTACGTTTCGTAGGGCATCGACTTTTTCTGCTGCGAGACTACCGTTGTCGTAGACGGTTGTTACGAAGAAGCGGGAAGCATAATCTAAGATTGTGCCAATATCTTCCCTTAGAAGGGGAGCTCCTCCAGAGAATACGAGGTCTATAACCCCCAATTCCTTGAGGATGTCCAATCCTTTTATGACCTCTTCGGTTGAAAGCTCTTCGGTGTCCTGCTCTCGCCAAACGTTGCAGCCTTTGCATCGGTAGTTGCACTTTCTAGTGACAAGCCATTGTACATGGTATGGCCTGTTTGGAACCACGGTACACTTGGCAATTCTAGCAGCTTTTTCCAGTGCCATAATCAAAAGGGTCACTTCATCTTGCTTTTGCCATTAAACTTTTCACAATGAGTATTTTAAAGTAGCGCAAAAACGCAATATATCGAGTCTACATTTTGAATGCTAAAAGGAGGATTATCTCTGCTGCACCATACTCGAGATTATGCTGGCACGTCTCTAAGCCTGGTCGTCGTTTCTATGAAGATTCTCAATATTCTCGCTTGTTTTTGTGATCATTTTGATTTCAAGCCATTGTTGAGTTGCGAACCCTAAGAAAAATCTTAACCACACAGTAAGAATCCTGTTCAGAATTGTTGATGTTGCAGCTATATCAGGTGGAATCCCCAGCAAAATGTACAATGTGGTCATCGTTATTTCAGGTAATCCGACTTCGAAAGGAACGCCGATGGGAATTGCTTTTACGGCTATTACTATCGAACATGTTACAAGAACTATGCTCCATTGAACCTCGTAACCTAGTGCCAAAAATACGAGGTAAGTCACAATTAGATTAGATAACCATGAGAGAGTGGAAAAGCAAAGTGAGCCGAAAAGAGTTTTTGGTGCATGCATAAACTCTTTCATTGAGTCGTGAAATATTCTCGTAGCTTTGATGACTTCACCTCTTATTCTGTCCAGTTTCCATTGTCCACGATCTATGCGTCGCAGAAATCCTATTATAGCATGGACTATTTTCAACGTCCATTTTTCTCTGTAGCATAATGAAATTATCAAAAACAGGAAAAACACATTTGCTAAGATGAAGAACAGGGATAGGTTGAAAACGAGTTCGCCAACATGGCGCTCTTTCAGGAGGATTCCCATGCCCACGATTAGACTTATGACGTTTATGGTCATGCCCATAAGCCTGTGAGTGACGAGGGAAGCCACGACTTTGCCACTTGTTCCGTTCTGTTCTCGTTCGATCAAGTAAACTCTTGAAACTTCTCCGCTTATGGACTCAGCTGGTATGATTATGTCCATGAATATGCCATACCAAACGAAGAGAAAAGATTTCACGATTGAGATTTTCACGGATAGAAACTTTAGCAGCAAGCGCCATGAGAGTGTATAGAAGAACGTGTCAAGCAGAACAAAAAGAATCGCCAAAATATAGAGAGGCAGATTGATGATTTTAATAATCGAGATAATTGTTGGAATGTCCACATTGAAGAAGTACAAGTAAATTACGAACGCCAGGATTCCGATTACTGGTAAGAGAATTGTTTTCCAAGAAATCTTGTACTTTGTTGGCTTCATTAAGCTTTGCACCGAACGTTTATTGCAAAAGGAAGGTGACCACGATATATATTTTGCCGATTTCCACCATAGACGCCCTGTTATAGGCGCATTGTTTCAGTGTTTGCAGCAACTATCATGAGAACGTTTCTTCTTCCATTAATCTAGCGTCGGTCGATCATAGAAAACAGATTTATTAGATACTCTCACACATTCAAGTCTCAAATGCCTCAGAGTTATCCTGTAACAGTTGTTATTCGAACAAAAGACATAGAAAGCCGTTTTTCTGAACTCTTGTCAAGATTGTCTCATCAAACGTTGAAGTGTGCGGAGATCGTCATCATAGATAATTTCTCCTCTAGGAAAAAGCTAGAAGAAATGCAGTGTTTTTTGTTTTCTGTGGAGAGAAGACTCTTTGATGATCGAACGTCTATAAAGCTTGTTCCATTGACTGATGGCGAGTTCTCATATCCCTACTCTGCAAACGTGGGGGTTTTTGTTGCAAGCAGCGAGCTTGTGTGTATAGTTAATGGGCATTCGTTGCCCTCTTCGGATAGTTGGCTTGAGATTGGTGCAGCCCACTTCATAAGTCCATTGGTGGCTGCTGTAGGCGGTTACTTCACTTCTCATGAGGACGGGACTTTTTGGGAAAAGCTCGTCTATGATTGGTGGTGGAAAAGGCGAAATGAGATAACCAAAGCTTTTGTTGAGGACAACTATTTTTCGACTGTGAACTGTATTCTCAGAAGATCATTGTGGAAGTCGTATCCTTTTGATGAAAAGCTGCCTGTTGAAATTCCGCTTGCAAAGCGATTTGGGGGAGAAGATTACGATTGGGCAGAGGAGATGCAGGCAAGGGGGTACAAACTGGTTGTGGAGCCGAGGTTCAATGTTTGTCATTCGCATCAAGAAACGTTTGCACAGCTAGTTCAGAAATATCTAGTTTGGCGCCGAATTAGGAAACAAATCAGGCACTTCAGACGACCAAGAAGTTCCTATACTAGGTTAGAACGAATCAGACCTTCTTACTACAGCTTCTGATTTATGGGCCAGTAGTCATAGTACTTTCTTGATAGCTCCTTTCCTGTTTTGTTGTGTAATTCATTTCCCATAAAGTCTTTATATGAATCTGTTTGAGATTAGCGTGTGATGGATCGACAGCCCATGACTGCAAAACTTCCTTTCAAGAAAGCTTGTGTAACTGGTGGGGCGGGCTTCATAGGAAGCCATTTAGCGGACAAGTTAGTCAGCAGTGGAATCAATGTGGTAGTATTTGACAATCTTAGCGCGGGAAAGCTTGAGAATATCAAGGCTTGTTTGAACAAGCCTAGCTTTGCTTTTGTGCAAGGATCTCTCTTGAACTTGGAGGAAGCGTGTGCTGCTTTGGTTAGCTGCGACGCTGTGTTCCATTTAGCTGCTAACCCGGAAGTTCGGCTTGGCGTTGAAGATCCGGTGGAGCATTTTCAGCAGAACATTGCGGCAACATTTAACTTGCTTGAGGCAATCCGAAGAACCAGCGAGGTTCATACAATAGTCTTTACTTCTTCTTCAACCGTGTATGGCGATGTGGAAAGGCTTCCAACCCCGGAGGATTATGCGCCCCTCAAGCCGGTATCCATTTATGGCGCTTCTAAGCTTGCATCTGAAGCTTTGATAAGCAGTTATGCTTACACCTACGGTTACAATGCAATCTTGTACAGGTTAGCTAACGTTGTAGGAGCCAGGTCCCAGCACGGTATTATTCTTGATTTTTTGAATAAGCTTAAGCGCAATCCAAGAACTCTTGAGATACTAGGCGACGGGAGTCAGACCAAATCCTACTTGGCTGTAGAAGATTGTGTTGACGCTATTTTGACAGGCGTAACAAAGAGCAGAAATAGAGTGGAAATCTTCAATGTTGGTTCTGAGGATCAAGTAAGCGTTAAGGATATAGCTGATATCGTTTGCCAAGAGATGGGGAAAAAAGGCGTAAGATACAAATACACTGGCGGAGTGGATGGAGGAAGAGGCTGGAAGGGCGACGTAAAAATAATGCTTCTGAGCGTTGAAAAGCTGAGAAACATCGGGTGGAAACCCAAATTAGACAGTCGCCAAGCAGTTAGAAAAGCTGCAAAAGCTACCCTGAGCCTAAACAAAATGAAACCTCGGTAGGAGTGATCCTTGCCCAACAAAACTGAATCTCACCCAATGGTCTCCGTGATCATTCCAGTCAAAAACGGGGGAGACACAATTAAGGATTTGCTAGACTCGCTCATGCAGGCTGATTATCCTCAAGACAAATTAGAAATAATAGTTATAGACGGGCATTCCACTGACAATACAAGAGAAATTGTTTCACAGTACAATTTCAAGCTCTTGATGGAAGAAAGACGAGGTATAAACGCTGCGAGAAACACTGGAATAAAGCACTGCAAAGGCAAGATAATAGCTTTTACCGACAGCGATTGTGTAGTGCCTCCAGACTGGATAAAACTGATAGTTCAGAATTTTCAAGACGAAAAAGTTGGCTGCGTAGGCGGAAGCACTAAGGGCCATTATGATAATCTTCTTTCTAAGTATTCTGACGAGAGCCTAGTACCCGTGCTGAGAAGGTTTGACAAGCGTGAAGTCTTAGATGCCGTCAAACCTCCTCTTAAGTATCCGGCAGGCTGCAACATGGCTATTAGGCGTGACGTCGTAGAGAGTGTCGGCTTATTCGATGAGAACATCATGTATGGCTTCGACGAGGACGAGCTTGTTGAGCGTATTTGTGAAGAAGGAAACAAGATGGTTTTGGACAAGAATGTTCTGATTATGCACAAACATCGTTCAAGCTTGTCTGAACTCTTAAGGCTGAACTTCAAGTATGGAAGAGGCATTGCTCTTTTGCCGAAAACGAAGGGAATCAAAAGCACGTTTTCAAAATGGATTTTTCTATGCGTCCTTGGCATGATCTTCTGGTTCTCATTGATTTTCTCCCTGATCATTAGTGCTTTGCTGACTGGTTCTCTGTGGCCGTTGGTGGGGCTTGTAACCGTTCTTCTGCTTCCGCCTGTTGGGCTGGCATGGTTCTATGTGTATCAAAACCTAAAGAAAGGAAACAAGGATTTCGGAAACATGATAATCTATCCGTTCATAGACATTGCCAGGGCTTTTGCGTTCATGTTTGGAAGCATATATCAACTGCTGAAGCCTCATCGGAAGAAAAGCAAACCTATGGTTTAGACTGGCTAAGGGCCTGTTAGGTTTGTTTCTTTGAAAGGGCGAGCCAAAGATGGTCAGATAATGGTCTTGGTAGCACTTGCGTATCGCCTTTCCTTTTCACGATTATGCGCTCGTGGAAGTTCTTGAGGAATTCGCCAATGACAGACGCAGGTATATTTTCTCGCTCTAATCCTGCAATTACCTTGTTAACTGAGTCATGCTTGACTGCGATGAGCAAGGCTCCAGAGCCACTTAGCTGTAATGGATCAATGCCAAAGAAATTACAGATTTCCTTGGTTGCAGTTTCAATCCTGATTTTCTCTTCGGAGACTTTTACACCCAAGTTTGATGCGTCTGCCATTTCATGAATTCCGCCAGCCACACCGCCCTCTGTTGGATCATGCATGGCATGTACGTCGCCTGTTTTGAAGGCAGAAACTGCTTCTTTGACAACACTTATCTGATCGTATAATCCCTTTGCTGTGTCTACCAGTTCTCTGTTCAGCTTTTTCGTCAACTGCTTTTCTCTGTCTGATGCAAGAATTGTTGTGCCTTCAATTCCAGCACTTTTCGTCAAAATGAGTTTGTCGCCAGGTTTGGCTCCTGCTGCTGTCACGTATTTCCCCTTTTCAGTTATGCCTATTGTGCAGCCTACAACTATAGGATTTGCCAAACCAGGGGTTGCTTCGCAGTGTCCTCCGACGATGGCTATTTCCAAGCGTTTTGCTGCTTTGTCCATCTGAGTGCAAATATCCTCAACAATCTTGCTATCTTCATCTTCTGGAAGTAGAATGCATGAGAAGAGGAAGGCAGGTTGAACGCCAAAGGTTGCCACGTCATTTGCGTTGATGTTTACTGCGAGCCAACCAATCCGCTCTATCGCTCCTGTTATAGGATCCATTGAAGCAATCAGAGAATGGCTTCCTACATCTATAACTGCCCCATCCACTCCTACAGATGGACCGAAAACAACTTCTTCGCGTTCAGCGCCAAGGTTTTTGAATACGATTTCTTTCAAAATATCAGTTGGAATTTTTCCATGTGGCAGTTTCATTTCAAGGTTACCTCCTGAAGTAGCTCGTTGTTCTATCTTTTAAGTTGCGGAAGTACGCGTAAGATGACTTTTGTGATGAAAAGCGCAACGATTAGTCCGACAACCATCTGAACAATGTTGAATGGAATTTCCACGATGGCGGCAGGAATGCCTACTGTCAACTGTTGGAAAAGGAAATATCCAATAACCATTTCTAGTCCACCAATCATCACAGATATGACAGCGCTTAAATCATATTTTGAAGTTTTTTTATAGAGTTTCTTATTTAGGAATCCGACTATAGCCCCTTCAAAGCCTTTTATTATCAGTGTCGCAAGGGCGAACTGCGGGGCAATTAACATGTCTGCTGCTGCAGCGCCTATGCCTCCGGCGAAAGCGCCTACGTATGGACCGAAAAGCAATGCAGCGGTATATATCACGATCTCGCCTAAGTTGAAGTATCCTGTTGTCGCCGGGATGCTGATGGTAAAACCTACGGTTGCAATGCATACAAGCGCTGCAAAAACCACCGCAGTCGCCAAATTTAGCGCTACTTGCCCACTATGCCTCATACTAATCTAGGCCCTCTCAACAGTGTTTGTGCTGGGTGCTGATATTAGCCTTTTGCAGAATCATGATGAGAATTTTCATGAATTTTTAGTATTTAGATGCTCACAAGAAATATTTCATAGCTTACTATTTCCGTGAAACAGTTTTTGGAAGTTATCGTGGAGAATTTTTCTTTTTGTTTTTTGAGGGATTTCAGTGGATTCAACTGTGGCTATTTGCGTTGGATAACGATAATATGGAATGTCGGACCCGAATAGTATTCTGTTTTCATCTATGTCTGCAGCAAGTTCGATGAAGCCAGGCAGTGTTCCTGAAGTTTCCACATAAATGTTTTTGCATTCTCTTAGTGGGTTGAGGCATCCTTCTCTCAGATGTCCCAAGATCATTGGGAGTTTTGAATGTTTCTTAGCGATTTTTACGATCAAGCTGGGCGATGAGAATCCATCGCCAGTGTGAAACAGTATGGGTAGTTTCAATTCGTTGGTTTTCTGGAAAAGCTTGGTGAAAAATGGATGGTCTGGTCTGAAGCATTCTACCATTGGATGCAATTTGAGTCCTGTTAGATCAAGGCTTTTCTTGATGCGCATTAATTCTTTTATTGCATCTTGTCTTCTTGGGTCAACCCGTCCGAAACCAATGAGGCGGGTTGGAAGCGTTTTGACGCATGTCGCGATGTACTCGTTCATTTTTGGATATTCGTCTCCTGTGTTTGGATTTGGGAAAACAATTGCCTGTTCGATGTTATGCTTGTCGAGAAGGCGGATCAGAGACTCCAAGTAGATCGTCGGGTTCATGTAAGGCTGCCATGGACCCGATTTTCCCAGGTGCACATGGGCATCACATATTTTCATGAGAAGTGTCTCCTTCGCTTTTAGTGACGTAGTATTATTCGTTTTGAAACTGATTTTAAGGTTTGCAATGGGAAATCCCAGAAAGTGGCGGATTCTCCCGCGTTTCTCCTCTTTTTTGCCTAGCATTGACCCATCTGCAAGCTTATATTCTGTTTTGCGAGATTTTCTTGTTAGATGATTTTATGGTTAAAGGTGGCAAGTTGTCCGAAGAGTGGGATGCAGCATTAGAATCTTGGGCTCACTTCGTTCGAGAAGGCAAGGACTATTACCGAGAGGAAATGAATAATCCTGCTTTCTTCAACTTGGTTGGAAACGTAAGGGATAAACAGATCTTGGACTTGGCATGTGGTGAAGGATCCAACGCACAGATTCTGGCCAGAAAGGGTGCCAAGGTAGTTGGCGTGGATTTCTCGAAGAAGATGATAGAACTCGCAAGACAAACAGAAAAGAAGGAGAAGTTGGGTATTAATTATTATGTTTCAGATGCAGCTAACATGAAAGAGTTTCAGAATGACTTTTTTGACGTAGTAACATGTTTTATGGCGCTCATGGACATTGAAGATTATGAAGGGGCTATACGTGAGGTAGCCAGAGTCATGAAGAAAGGTGGCAGATTCATCTTCTCGGTAACTCATCCATGTTTTGAATGGGGGATAGTGACGACAAATGGGCAACACATTGGAGATTGGAAATATGAAGAACGAAAAAAGAGCATGCTGGAGAGAAAGGTCCTGCACTTCGAGGTAAAAAGGTATTTTGGCATTGTTCAATGTGAAAACTCGTGGAACATGGAGAGGCTCGTCAAACCCTTCAAAACTACATTTTTCCACAGAACTCTGACAGATTACTTCCAAGCATTATACAAGAGCAGATTGTTGGTTCAAAGACTTGCCGAACCTAAACCCACGGCAAGAGGAACCTCAAAATACCCACAGCTGAAAAAGCATAGGAAAATTCCACAGTCGATAATCATTGAAGCAGTGAAGTGAGCTGGTTTCTTCCTCCACAAAACAGAGTAGCATTCTTTTTTTGGAGCCGGGGATGGGAGTTGAACCCCCACCACAGTGGAGATGTCACCGGCAGCTCCCCCTTTTTGGATGTTTATCCTAACACAACTGCTAAGGAAATGAGAGAGAAGAATAGTGAAGATTGGCGTGTTACCCCAGTAGGTGGCGAGAAGGTTTTTAAGGGAATATTTGTTCTATGTATAGAACGATTGTTCCATGAATAATCCATTCCATTATGCGGGATTCAGGATTCTCACTGTCTTTTTCGACGAACCGTATCGCGAGTTCCATTTAAGAGAAATAGCGAAGCTTGCAGGTATAAGCGCAAGCACGGCGAAGAGATACCTTGATTATTACAGCAAGAACGGTTTTCTTTTAAGGAGCAGGAAAGCCAATCTTGTGTTGCTGAAAGCCAACTTGGAAAACCTCAGTTTTAGGTACATGAAACTTGCCTACTTCACAACAAGGCTTAAGCCTCTGATGGACTTCCTTGAGCGCACACTTCCCAGCACTTCAGTCACACTGTACGGGAGTTGCGCTCGCGGCGAGGATGATCCTCAAAGTGACGTGGATTTGCTTATAATTTGTAGGAAAATGGAGCGGCTTGATCTTGGTCGATTTGAAAAAAGTTTGGAAAGACGAATCACGGTTCTCATGTATACATACACCGAATGGGAAGAAAAAGCAAAAAAGGACAGGGCGTTCTACGAGAGAATATTGATTGACGGCATAGTGCTTCAAGGCAATCTTCCGGTGGTGAGACCGTGAGGTTAGGTGAGTGCTTCCAAAAAAGACTGCTGAGAAGAGAAAGACCCGATTTGGAAAAATGCAAGAAGTCGATCGAGGTCGCAGCAGCGAAGTTGGGTGAAGCCCAGAGAGCATTTAAGCACGGGTTGCATGATGCAACGGTGGTATTAGCATACACCACCATGTTCCATGCGGCAAGAGCAATATTGTTCAGAGATGGAGTTGTTGAGAAGAGTCATGTTTGCTTGGTCGTGTACTTGAGGGAAAAATACGTGAAAACTGGTAGACTTAGTGGATACCTGATCAACGATCTGGACTCTATCAGAATAGATAGACATGAGACGCTTTATGGACTAGAAACCGAGAGCAGTGAAGAGGCGACAGAATATTGCCTGAACAAAGCCAAAGAATTTCTTTCAGCGGTTGAGACAATGCTAAGATAAATCCAAGGTCTCGATGCTCTTGTAAGCTTCTAGAATGACGCCCACAGCAAAAAGGCTCACGACATTTTTCCCAGTCGACCTACAAGTAGCAGCATCTCTATTATGTAGAGGCGGCTTACTGGACAAATACTTGGACTGCATACTGTTTGCGTCGAGTTTGGCTTAAGACCAAGATATTGGTCTACGCGAACTTGATCCTTGCTTCCAACAGTTTCGTAGACATGTATGTGCTGGATCGGCAATTGAGTGGCGAAGTCTTCCGCAAAACCCTCAAACTGTCTAGCTAATCCCTTAACCCAAGCCTTTTCAAGCTTGCCCAAGCGGGTTTCAACACCAACAACTCGGATCCTCCCAGCACTTTCCCCTCGAACAGCAACAGAAACGCTTCCCAACTCCTCAACCGGCTCATACTCTATAGGGCGCCCAACATACCTAAGCGGATGCATACGCGAAGAATAAACACCCACATAATCGACGACCATAGTCGCATTACATGCCCCGACAAAAACTGGTCCATCAGCCGAAACTTTCTCATCAGAATCCGCAGCTATTGCGTCAACAACAGACTTCAAACTGAAGAACCGCGAACAAGTGCAATTGCAGAAGCCAAGAATGTCCTGGCAGCAGGCTTTGACTGTGTAACACAGAAAGAAAGCATTATGCTCTTCAGAAGATCAAAAGGATTTGGTGTTAACGCGCAGGATTGGGCGTTTGCAATGGGAAAGCCTAAATGTGAGTCTCATACAGTTAGGTAGCAAACCACGAGTTGACAGCAATGAGCCAAGGAAATGAAGACCCAGTTAAAATGCACAAGGACGCAGGAGCATTGTATGACGCTGGCAAATACAAAGAAGCTGGAGAGCTTTTCCTGAAAGCCGCAGAACTATACCGCAAAAGACAAAACTTTTTCGACTCAACATCCATGCTCTACAAAGCCGGCGAATGCTCATTTGCACTCAAAGATTACGAGGCGGCAGTTGAAAATTTCCTAAAGTCAGCTGAACTTTCTTCTCAAAAAGGATTCGACAGGTTCGGCGTCAGCGCACTCGAATATGCAAGAGACTGCTACATGGCATTGAAAGAGAAAAAGAAGATTAAGGAAATAGAGAAGAAAATAAAAGAATCAAAAGCAAAACTTGAAGCTTCATTCTAAACGAGAAAGCCAGTTCATCAACTTCTTTCTTTTTGCTATTGAGCAAGAGAACACTTATTTCTCGAAAGCATAATTGAGAATACTAGTTCGCCTTAAGGGTAAAACTATGCCTACACCGTTTAAAGCTTTAGCTGACCTCTGCGAAGAACTGGAAGCTACTAAGAAAAGACTTGTCATGATAAGCCTTGTAGCAGATTTTCTGAAAGCTTTGGAAAACCAAGAAGTTGAGCCCGCTGTATCAATGGTTCTCGGGAGGCCTTTCCCGAAATGGAGTCAACAAACACTTGAAGTAAGCTGGTCCACTATCAGCGAAACTATTAAACGCATAACAGGGATCGATTGGGCTGTTTTCAGAGAAGCCCTCAGCAAAACTGGCGATGTAGGTTCTGCAACCAAAACAATTCTTGAAAATAGCATAATTAAGAGGCAAACGTTGCTTCTCGCAGGAACATTAACGATTATGGAGGTTAGGCGAAGTTTTGAGGCAATGGTTGAAGTGGTTGGCTCTGGTTCCAGAGAAAAGAAGGAACGTTTGATAGAAGCTTTGCTAAGCCGCGCCTCGCCCGTGGAAGCGAAATATCTCGTAAAGATCTTCATAGGCGAAATGCGCACGGGTTTCCATGAAGGCTTAATGGAGCAAGCTGTTGCAAGGGCTTTTGAAATTCCGTTGGAAACTTTGCAGAGTGCAAACATGACGGCAGGCGATATTGGAGAAGTCGCTTTTGTAGCCAAAACTGATGGCGTCAAAGGCTTCTCAAAGGTCGGCTTCAAAGTTTTCGGGCCTGTTAATCTCATGTTGGCTCAGATGGCGGATGACGTTGCCAAAGCTCTAGAAGAGCATGGTGGTCGAACGGCTTTTGAATACAAGTATGATGGAGCTAGGGTTCAAATTCACAAGCTCAAGGATGAAATCAAGGTTTTCAGCAGACGGCTAACCGATTTGACTGGGAGCTTGCCAGAAATCATTGAATCAATAAGCACAAACATCAAGGCAGAAGAGGCAATCTTGGAAGGTGAAGTGATAGCTGTCGACAGCAGTGGGCAACCTGTTCCTTTTCAACATTTGATGCGGAGGATTCGAAGAATCCATGAAATCGAAACTGCTACTGAAGAAATTCCAGTTGAACTATACCTGTTTGACGTTCTCTACTTGAACGGGAAAAGCTTGATTTCTATTCCATACTTTGGTCGGAGACAGATACTAGCTGAAAACGCAGGAGGCATGCAGTTATCAAAGCAAACGGTTACAGACAGCTTTGAGGAAGCTGAGGTTTTCCTGAGAGAGGCAATAAATGCTGGTCAGGAAGGTGTGATGGCGAAAAGACTTGATAGCCCATACACGCCCGGCGTTCGTGGAAAACACTGGCTAAAGATAAAGCCCATTCTTGAACCTTTAGACTTGGTCATCGTCGCTGCTGAATACGGATACGGACGAAGACACGGATGGCTCTCAGACTATCATCTGGCAGCCCGAGATGCTGAAACCGGCGAATTCCTAGAAGTAGGTAAAACGTTCAAAGGACTGACTGACTTTGAAATTATAGAGATGACTAACCGGCTTAAAGCAATGGCAACCGAAGAGGCGTTCGGTCAAGTGTTTGTTCCTCCAAAAATTGTTGTAGAAGTTGCGTACAATGAGATTCAGAAAAGCCCCAAATACAAGTGTGGCATGGCTTTGCGTTTCGCAAGGATAACCCGGATCAGAGAAGACAAGACCGCGGAGGAAGCGGATACCATTCAAAGAGTCAAAGAGATTTATGAAAAGCAGTTCTTGAAAAAGGATAGATATAAAACTGGTTAGCAACAGAAAAATGGTTGAGGAGAAACTAGAATGCATCAAACCAAGAAGGCCTCGATTTATGATGAGTATTATGATCGGCAAATCATTCTGGAAGAACTTGGCAGGAAAGGGCAGAAGAAACTTGCAGAATCAAAGGTTGCAGTGGTTGGACTTGGCGGATTAGGAACTGTTTCTTCGCTTTATCTGGCCCTTGGTGGAGTTGGGCATTTACGCTTAATAGACCTAGACACGGTAGAGCTAAACAATCTACATCGACAGGTCTTGTACAGTCCAGATGAACTGCTTTATCCGAAGGTTGAAGTCTCCGCAAAAAGGCTTGAAAAGGCCAATCCTCTAGTTAAGGTTGAACCTGTCCCTGAGAACTTGAACCCAAATAATGCGGAAAGGCTTCTTTCTGGAATGGACTGCGTTGTGGACGGATTAGACAACATGCATACACGTTATTCTGTAAACCGTGCATGCACAAAGCTTGGAATTCCATATGTCTTTGGCGCAGCAATAGGCATTGAGGGAAACCTATCGGTCTTTGTTCCCCCTGAAACTCCATGTTTAGAATGCATCTTCCCAAATATCAACGATAGCCACACGTTGTCATGCGACATCCGCGGAGTGCTAGGCGCCACTCCAGGCATCATCGGGACAATGGAAGCTATGGAAACAATAAAAGTTCTAACAGGAATAGGCTCTCCGTTGAAGAGTAAGCTGTTGATCTGCGATTTCAGCGACATGTACTTCACCACGATAGATATTTTCAAAAGAGACAATTGCCAAGGATGCAAGCGTGAGACAGACACTTCAAAAATGAAGGAAAACCTCGTATGGCTGTGCGGACGAAACACGGCTAACATCAACCCCGAAAAAACGTTGCAATTGGATCTTCAAGAAGTCTATGATTCAGTTAAGCAACATTTCAAAGTTCGCATAAAGTCCAAACTTGCCATAATATTCAACTACAAAAACTTTGAAATCAGCCTATTCAGCAACGGACGCATGCTGATCAAAAACGTGAATAACAAAAAATCAGCTCTAGCCATCTACAAAGAAGTGTCTAGTAAGCTAGAACTAGCCGAATAACATATTTATTATCGTTTCAAAGAATATACGTTTGCCGGGGTGGCTGAACGGTTGAAGCGGCGGCCTGCAGAGCCGCTCTATATGGGTTCAACTCCCATCCCCGGCTTTTCAGCATACATCCCGGGTCTCGGGGCGAACCCGCGGTCTGCGCTATTTCCGCTTTCTGAATAGCTTGACATGTTCCATGTCGCATATGTACTCATATCCTGTTTCTATGAGCTCTGTGGCTTCTTTGATGTTGGTTGCTGCTTTGCAGACATAGTCGTCGTCTTCGAAAGTCACAAGCTGAGTGTAGACGAGCGGGTTCTTGATGTTCTTGTGACCAAGCAGGCGCATTACGTAGAGGATGTCTTTGGTTTTGTGGTATTCCATGGTGGCTTTCCAGTGACGGAACGTGTGGAACGTTATCTGCTTGAGTCTTGGGTTTCCGAGTTTCTGTGCTGTTCTTGCTCTCTGTCTCTGGTATGACCGTGTGAATCCTCGGATGTCGTAGCTTCCGAATAGGCGATCTGATTTCTTTGGCAGTATTGAAAGCATCGCGAGGAGCTTGCTTGATATCTTGAACATTCTTGGGTTGCTGCGTTTCTCCGGCGTGATTCTGACTGTGGTGTTGACGAAGTCTATGTCTGTCCAGTTGAGGATCCACGCTTCGCCTGCTCGCATTCCCGTCTCTTTAAGCAGCTGAAGGAATGTTGCTGTCTTCTCTCCGCATCCTGCTATGAGTGCGTCTATTTCCTGTTCTGTTGGTATAAAGGGCAGTTTCTCTATTCTGCGGTATCTTGGTGGATCCCATTTGCCGCCGGCCATGATTAGGAAGTTGCTGTAGGCTTCGACGGCGAACTCCTTTCTGCCCTCGCTCCAAGGCTGTTTTGCGATTGTTTCCTTGATCGACTCTGGGTCATAAATGTCAGCGCCCAGCTTGACGAATCTTTTCATGAGCTTGGCTCTGCCTTCTATGGTAGTTTTTGCGTAGCCCTGTTTCAGTAGCCAGAAGCTGTACTCGACGATTTTGCCGGGGAGGTTCTCGCTTGGGGTTTTTGTGGCTCCCGCCAGCCCATTTTCTAGCGGATCCTGTGTATTGGTCAAGTTTTTCGACTCTCTTGTCAAGAGTTCGCATACTTGACGCTTAGAAACTATGCTTTTTGCCTTATT
>CAZGNE010000004.1:0-102394 GCA_964527165.1 uncultured Candidatus Bathyarchaeia archaeon | reverse complement strand
TACATCCGTTACCACTGCCTTTTGCTTTACAGCCTCTAGGGTATCGGAGGCAAAAAACACGCGATATTAAGAAATGACTTTTTTCTTGATCAAGTATAATATGAGCATTAGTCCAATTATGAAAACTACGAGTCCAGAGACCATTGAAATAGCATAATCAATTTTCAAAATGCTTGCAGCGAAGTAAACAAGCCAAGGACAGCCAAAAGTCAAGACCGCGGCTAGAACTATCAACAGTGTTTTCTGAAAACCTGAACTCAAATCAACTCTGGTAGCGGTTTTGTTCTTCTTTCCCTCAGTCATTCTTTCACATTCCATGGTCTTTGTAAGTTAACGTTTTCTTTAACAACTCTCGAATTAGTTAAGGTTTTCCCCGTCTTTCATAAGTTGTTGAAGCAGCATGTTTTTCAAGCTCTAGCGCCGAGGCTGCTATCGCATTCTGCATGTGTTCACTGTTACCTCGAAGGTTCAAAAGCAATGCTATTCACTCGTTAACAAGTAAGAAATCAGAAAAGTTCACGCTTTCTACATCCAAAACGCATTGTGGTTGTCTCAGTTGTGCTGTTCTGCGGAAGTGCGGTCTACCCGACTGTCGGTTTTTAATTGTGAATGTAATCAGCTAGCCCACTTTGTTTCTTGGAAAATCTGGTCTTAGCCTTTGTTTGTTGTTCAGTCGAGATCCCAAGTCTATCCAGGAGGTGCAAGCAGTTTTCAGGTGCATATCCATGAAAATGATTGTTAAAATAACCTAAAATCTTCTTCACTTTTCCTGCTGCATCTTCTACTTTGGGAGCCCAGTCATCTAGCTCTTTATTACTGTACTTGTAATCGAACCAAGGCTTTTCTCCTTTCCCGTGCCATCGAAAATACGAGAAATCAGCCGTCAGATGAATTTCAGGCGGCAAAAGAGGTTCATCAACATTGACATATGCCACTTTATGTTTTTTTAGCAAATCCCAAGTTTCCTGTCTCATCCAAGACAGATGGCGAAACTCCGCTGCATACCTGAAAACTGGGTCAAGCAACTTGAAGAATGATTCCAGATTCTCAAGGTTGAAATCGTATTTTGGCGGAAGCTGTATCAAGAGGCAGGCAAGTTTGCCTCCCAATTGCAACGGTCGCATAATCTCCAAAAATGCCGCCAAATCCAACTTGACGTCTTCTTTCAAGCCAAGCCTCTTATCATGAGTAACAAGTTTTGGCATCTTTGCAGTAAACACAAAATCGGAAGGCGAATACCGCAGCCAACCCAGCACCATGCCTTTAGAAGGATAGCGATAGAATGTTGAATCGATTTCTGCAGTTTTGAACACTTGCGAGTAGGCTCGTAACTTCCGTTTTTCACCTTTTTGATAAAAGGATTCTTCCCATTCCTTGTAACTCCATCCGGAGGTGCCTAGAAAAATATTGCCTTTAACCATTATTGCACCTCTAACTCTTGAATGATGTCATCCGCATTGTTATAGATCTTTTGAGGGATTTTGGATAGTAACTCGAACAAGTGAACTCTTTTTTCAGAAGTTAGATCAACTACCTTCCAGCCTTGATGTTCGACCAGATCTTTTTTAGAGGAAGGAAATTCAGCATCTTCGGAAAGAGCAGCTCTGACTGAATCAACACCCGTAAATGCAGTCACAGGAAGGAATTCTCCAGTTTTCTTGTATTGCATCATTCTTATAGCATCTGTGGTCATCTTGACAGTATGGTATGACACAGCAGCTATCATAGCCTCGGACTTTGAGATTTTCTGGTCAATCTCCACAACCTCTTCATCACTGAACTGGTAAATGTTGTGTTTTCCCTTGCCGAAAAGCCTAGTGTAAACAACATCAGACATGAAACTCGGTTCTTCCTGGGCTAGGTCAACACAATGCACTACGTTGAAATCTTGCATCGTCTTAACAAGCTCTGTTGTTAATGGAGATCTAATCTCCCAAACAAGACGGCTTTCTCTAAGATTCAATGATGAAAAAAAGTCCCTCACGTTGCACACATTATCTTTGTTCAGAACATAACTATGAGGTGTTTCCAAAACCAAAAAAGAAGCATCAAGAATCCTGCAATAGGTTGTCATTTGATCAAGAACGTGATAGGCTTCGTTGATTGGCTTCAACCCTATTTTATGCGTAAGATCTTGATGGCAACGCACAGCGAACGTAAAATCCTTAGGCACTGTTCTACGCCATCGTTCTACGGTTCGCGTATCTGGATACTCGTAAAAGGTGTAGTTGATTTCGACAAAATTGAACACTTCAGAATACGCTTTCAGAGAAGACTTGTCAGGAACCTTAAAGTGAGCCCATCCGCCAGTCCCAACGAGATAGTCCTTCAAAGATTGCACGCTCTAAATACTATTATTTCAAATAAGCCGATTAACTTTAATCTCCATTCCAGTATTTCCATTTTCACTCTACTCTCCACTTTTCCAAAATGTCGTTTCGGTGATAGCTTAAAAAGCTTGAAAAACGCCTTTTTCATTCCCTCAAGACTCGGGGGAGAGTGAGAGTTCTGTCTCAAAACACAATAGCCAAGCCTTTCCTGTCTCGACCACTGCTTACACTAAACATGCCGAACATAGACAACCTATTTCACGGCTTAGCAAACGGAGATTTTGCCGTGCTTTACGGCGCACCTACTGTTCTATCTTTATCCTCTCTGCTTTGCGTGAGAGCCCAATTGCCAAATCAACTGGGAGGCCTAGGGACCAATGTTATCTTTGTTGACGGTGGAAACACGTTCAGGCTCTATCAAGTATCTCGCATTGCACAGCTCTATCAATTAGATCCAAGACAAGTGCTAAAGCGCATCTATATTTCCCGAGCATTTACAGCACATCAAATGTCATCAATAATTTTTGAACAACTAGAAGAAACCACCGACAAGTATCAAGCAAAACTGGTAGTAATTTCAGACATAGCAGGACTATACTTGGACAATGACCTCCCAACAGAAGAAGCAAAAATAGTTTTCGGCCAACTTACCGCTTACCTTTCTAAATTTGCACGAGAAAACCAGCTAATAATGTTAGCCACATATCCCCAACATCACGGGTCAAAGCGAAACACCTTTTTGCATGCACTAACTTGTGGAAGAGCAAACGTAATCATATCAATTAGGCAATCCAAATATTGTCAGAAACTTTTCTTGGAGAAGCATCCATACTTAACGCTAGGACACGCAGAGTTTCCTTTTGAAAACCTCACACTCACCAGGTTCATGGAGAGTAGCAGATAATGGGCAAGACTGTTGAATCTTACAGAATGGCGCTAGAAGATGAAATTCGAAGATGGGACGGATTCTCAAAAGCACTGCGCACTGAAGACAAAAACGCCTTTGAAGAACTAATGGATGCTTGCAGAAGTTTCGCCTCAGCAGGAAGCAACGCCACCCAACCCGTGCTCTTTGAGCCTATGCTAATGTCGATTCTACTATTTCAGCAAAAGAAGCTGGCTAAGCTAGAGAAGGAATTAAATGCAATCAAGCAGCAATCCAGCAGGTCCTAAGCATGTTAAAGGCTGGATACTGGATGTCTATCCTTCGGGCTTTGGCGAAGTTGCCGTCTGGATTATCGGAGAAAAAGGAGAAAGAATCAAGCTAACAGACAAGTTTCAACCTAAACTCTACGTTTCTGGAAAAAAAGAAGCTGTGGAAAAACTAGCTAGCCGGCTCTTTTCCAGCAAGACTATCCATTCATTCGAATTCACATACAAATATGCACATGCTAAAGACACGGAAAAATCAAAGGTTCTAGAAGTCACTCTCAAAGACTGCAGAAAAACTTCCACGTTCACTCGCAGTATTTTGAAGATGGGCGACTTTCTGAAACATGAGGTTCACGACTGCGACTTACGTGGAGACCAAGCCTACCTTTTCAGTCACGACGTATTTCCTCTTGCCCTTGTCAAAGCAGAAATCGAGAATGCAAAGTTAAGGTACACTCTTCTAGATTCTATAGAAAACGTAGACTACACAATTCCGCCCTTGCGAATCATGAAGTTTTCCTTGGAAGTTGCTAAAAAAGGCAAAATAGCAAACTTTAATGATCCAATAAGCAAGATACAGATCACCCAAGCAGCCAATCAAACGGTCTTTGACTCGGGAGAGGAAAAAGAGAAACTACTACAACTTGCAGAGACAGTTAAAAAGCTTGATCCCGACATCATTTTAACGACTGGCGGAGACTCACACGTTTTCCCTTATCTCATAAGAAGAGCAATAATCAACAACATTCTCGACAGGCTTATGCTAAGCAGAGATGATATTCCCTTTGTTTCTAAAAATACGCGTGGCAGAACCTTCTTTTCATACGGGCGAACATATTATCGCGCACCGACAAACAGGCTGTTCGGAAGAATCCACATTGATGAATATAACACGCTTGTCTTGCGCGAATGCGGATTTGAAGGTCTAATCGAAATAGCAAGAACATGTAGAGTGCCGTTACATAAAGCTGCAAGATCATCAATAGGCTCAAGCATGTCAGCACTTCAGTTTTACCAAGCCATAAAAAACGATGTTTTAATTCCTAGAAACAAGAGCATACCAGAATCCTTCAAATCTGCTTATGAGCTTCTCGTAGGAGACCGCGGAGGCTTCATTTACGAACCAATAGTCGGCATTCATGAACAGGTTGGCGAAGTAGATTTCACGTCAATGTACCCTTCTCTGATGGCAAAGAACAACATATCCGCTGAAACAGTTCTGTGTAAATGCTGCCCAAACTCGCATGTGCGGATTCCAGAGCTAAACTACCACACCTGCGAGAAACGGATAGGCATAGTTCCAAAAACATTGGCACTAATTCTGGCCAAAAGGCTGAAGTACAAGCAGCTGAAAGAGCAAACCCAAGATCCCATTCTCAGAGAAGTCTATGATAGGCGGCAAACAGCTTTGAAATGGATTCTGGTGACGTGTTTTGGCTATTTAGGCTATAGAAATGCAAAGTTCGGTACTGTTGACGGTCACATGGGAGTATGTGCTTTTGGCAGAGATGCCTTCCTGAAGGCTGCGCGAATGTCCGAGCGGCGAGATTTCACCGTTATTCACGGGATTGTTGATTCACTATGGCTTAGAAAAGAAGAGGCTTCTGTTCAAGAATATGTTGATTTGTGTCATGAGATAAGTGAAGAAATAGGAGTTCCGTTGAGTTTTGAGGGACGTTACAAATGGATTGTTTTTCTTCCTTCAAAACTTCATCCCAGAATAGGTGTTTTGAACAGGTATTATGGAGTAATGGAAAACGGCAAGGTAAAGGTCAGAGGCTTAGAGGTTCGGAGAAGAGACACGCCCCGTTTTGTTTATGATGCTCAAAGCGAAATGATTGAAGTCTTGTCTTCTGCTGACAACTCTAAAGAGTTCTTCGAAAAGATACCTGACGTGCTAAAGATTGTGAAAGATTATAGGCAAAGGCTGCTCAACGGAGAAATCCCTACTTGGAACCTGATTGTTACCAAGCATTTGTCAAAAAATCCGAAAAGATACAAACAAAAAGTCAGCCAAGTAATCGCTGCTGAACAGCTCATGAAAGGAGGCGCTGAAATTCACGCTGGCAAGAACATCAGATTTCTTTTCACAGACACAGAAAACAGGCGGCATGAGCGACGAGTGAGAGCCGAGCAACTAATAGAGGAAAATACAAACTCGGATTTTAGGAAATATCTGCTTCTCTTATATTCCTCAGCATCAAATCTTCTAAGCTTCTCAGGCTACACGACTAAAGCCATCTACGACGCAATAAGAGGATACAACCACAGAAACCTGACGGACTACTAAACTCTTATTCTATCATCCAAAAGCGATTAACTAATTTGATAAACAAAAGGAAAAGAGGATTTCAGGAGGCATATAGAAGAGATAAGTTTCATAAAAAAAGGGAAATCGTAGAGGAAAAACCCTGATTTCTTGGAATTCTCTCTTATAATCCTTCCTTCACCTCGTTCCCCAGGGCTTTCATCAGAAACTTGAAAACAGAAAAAGCTGCGCCACGATCTGCCTTGAAGCCCGTTGTAGCGCCCAATAGACATATTCCTTCTAGACCTTGTTCTTTGGCAAGCCCCAACATTAAGCCGGCTGCACCCATAATTCTGCCTTTGCTGTAGATTACAGCACCTTTATCCATGTACTCCTGGGCAAGCTTAGACGAGGTGGCAGCAACATACACTTGTGCTTTATCTTCCAGTATGGGGACGCCGCCAATCGTTACTAGAAAACGGCAACCTTGCTTTTTGGCAACGTCCAGTATTTCACTGCAAATCGCATAATGCGCAAGCACATCATCAAACGAAGGCTGTGTATCGCCCGTCATGATAACATAGTCGTTCTTCTCTGTAGGCGCCGCGTAAAACTCGTATTTGGGCAAGTGGCAAAGGCCTTTAGAGCTGACAGAAACGTAATCAGGAAAAGAAGGAGAATACCACTCTGCAAAAAGTTTAGCACTAAAAAACTTGATCGCAAGATGTGCTGCAATTTTCCCGACGTTTCCAAAACCTGGAAGCCCTTGCACAAAAATCGAATTCTTCAGAACTGGACTGGATATTTGGCGAAAGTGAGACTTGTCCACGTGATCCACATCAAACTCGATAATGCTTACGCAATACTAAAACGTTTTCACAACAAGAACGCTAATATATTATCACAGAGGTATTTCCTAAAAGACTTAGACAAGCAATACGTCAACGTAGACGCAGCGGGGTGGGGTAGCCAGGATTAACCCGCTGGGCTCATAACCCAGAGATCAGTAGTTCAAATCTACTCCCCGCTACCATTCTTCATATGAACGCTTGGTTCCACTGTGATATCTTGTCTAGATTATGATAAACTAGCTCAAACAGGAGTAATTTGATGCAAACAAACTTGATTCCTATGCTCCTTTGCGGATAGAATTAAGTTCCACAAGTCTAAAATATCTCCTAATAGCCTAATTGTAATTGCTTTGAAAGGAGAAAGGAAAAATGAAAAAGACAATTCTAGCTTCGATAATGCTAGTAGCGTTGTTAGCGTTTGCGGCATTTCCGATCGGCAGAACAGAAACCACATCTAACCAGATGCTTGTTTTCCAACCGGACATGTACAAAGCAGAATTTGCGTACGATTTGGACATGGAGCCAGTAAATACTCCTGTAGTTAAGCCTTTCTGGGTAGACATGGTCAACGCAGAATACTACCCTAATGGCGGCGAAGGCATATATGTAGCAGTCTTAGACACGGGACTATTGGAGCTGTGGCCGTTCTTCTTCGGCCATGCAGACATCGCATGGGAATGGGGCAAGGGCTTTTCATATGACGTCTATTGGTGCACCGAAACAGAACAAATCGTGTGGGGTCCACTTCGAGACGACAGAGGCTTCATCACTAAACCGTTTGAAGGCTCAGGCCACGGCACACATGTTACAAGTACGATAGTGGGCTACAGTTTTGCTGGCATGATCGTTCAGGGAGTTGCACCGAAAGCCACAATCATCCCAGTGCTAGTCTTGGATGCTTGGCAAGTCGAATTACCCGATGGCACGTTTTATAGGGCTACTGGCGGTTCTGATGAAATGGTTGCAGCTGGAATCCGATATGTCGCTGACTTGGCTGAGGAAGAAGGCATCAAGATAATCATCAACATGAGCCTAGGCGCTGGTGTACCCTTAAACATGGTTGAGGAAGCAATAAACTATGCAATTGGCAAAGGCGTGATTATCGTGGCTTCGGCAGGCAACATGGGTTATGCTGGAATGGGCTGGCCAGGCGCATATCCCCAAGTGATTTCGGCTGCAGCAGGCGGCTGGACTATGCAATGGGTTGGCTATCCACCTTCAACCCCGCCAAGTCCTTACAGGTGGTGGCTCACAGATGTTCCAGAGAAACTTAACACCGAAGATGATTGGGGCAACAACTGGCAAATGTACCTCACTGATTTCAGCTCAAGACCCAACTTGGACTTGGGACAGAAACCATTCCACCTTGACGTCACAGCGCCGGGCATGTGGGTCGTTGGACCCTTCAAGCCCTATTTCAGCACAGCACTTGGATACTACTTAGTGTCGGGCACAAGCATGGCCGCACCTCATGTCTCGGGAATCGCAGCGATAGTACTTCAACAATACCCGCACCTCGACCAGTATGCAATGGAGTTTATCCTCAAGAACGCAGCACGACACCTTCCACTGGCATGTGACGGCGCATTGGTTATGTATCACCCAGCGGTTGGGACATGGCATTACGAATGGCTCGGCACCGACTGGGGAGCAGGATGGCTCCAAGCAGACCACGCCTTGTTCAGAGCCCACGTCTTTACCCGAGGAAGATTCGCGCCGATACCACTGACCGACTAGATGAGTAGACAGCTCTACTCTCAACTCCCATTTTTTATTGTAAAATGAAAGCGGCATCGTTTAGGTCAGCATCCATTTTTGCTTGTTTAGTATGTAAACGGCTATGCCTGTTGAGAGATATTTGTTTTTATGGTGTTCTCTGCATTTAGTCTCTTAGAGAATTTCATTTTCACAATAGCTGCAGAAAGAATCACTAGTGTTAAGAGTACGTGTGTTATTGTCGAGAATTCGGGCAGTACGTATTCATTAGTTGACCAGTTTTCTTCTGTCGCTTGAAAGATGAAGTGCAGGTCTGTTTTTTCTAGCATGGCAAACGTGAAGAGACATGTTATGACCTGTGCTACTGCAAAATCCTCAGGTGGGCTGCTCTTGGCTATTTCCACATGTACTTGTTTCCCATCGGTCCAGATTCTCTGTATGGATATGCTGTAGCCTGCTGTGGGGCGTCTGCCCATGAAAGCACAGACTACAATGCTGCCTGTGAAATCTATTCTTGGGTGTGGTGTCGCGGATAATTCAGAAAGTGTGTGTTTTTCCCATATTGCTTCCCATTCAGTTTCGGTTCTCACCACAAGATATGCTTCCTCACAATATCCACTCATGTCTCCGATTCCGATCACTTCAAACTCTATCTCGAAGTTTTCAGAAGCATAACTCCAGATGAAAGCTGGAGAAACTGTGCCCAGCATAAATATAAGAAGAAATGCGAGGTGCAGTTTGCGTTTCTGTCTCATAACAGCTATTGAACAGATTGAGATTCTTAACTTTTGCCCCTGAGAAAACCCTATTGCAGGAGTATCCGTCCAAACTGCTTTGACTAATGAGGACTGTGCTATTTCACATGTTATCGAGTATGCTTTTGAAACTCAGGGCCCGTCATTATCTTATATATGTTTATTGAGCTGCCTTAGCCTGTGATTGCTGATTGTCAGCGAAAAGAGTTTGGGTTGGGAGGATATTGTTTTTTGGGTTTATGCTTTTCCTTTTTCTTCTTTGCCAAAATATTTGGTCCATTTCAGTCTACGAGCGTCTTTTCCGAATTTCAGGGAACTTTTCCGACATTTGCTTGAGCAAAACCACAGTATTGAACCGTCATTTCTGATGTACATCATGCCTGTGCCTGCTGGAAATTCGCTGCCGCAGAATGAGCATTTTCTAGGCCTAGGCAAGAGTTTTCCCTCTACGTTGTCGTGTTTTCTCTTTATCTGGTGATTTTCTTTGCTTCTCTTTCAGTTTCTCTGAGCATCAAGATATCTTGAGCGCGTACCGGGCCTTTCACGTTCCGTGTTATGATGCGTCCCTTGTCTTTTCCTTCTAAGATCCGCACTCTAACCTGTGAGATCTCGCCTGTTACGCCTGTACGACTAATGACTTGTATTACTTCTGCAGGTGTCATTTCAGTTTCTACAACCGTCTGTTTTGCCCCTTTCTCGTCTTTGCTCATTATCAAGTTCCTCTTTTCAACTGCTCAATTCTAGTGATTATCTCCTTTACCAAGCCTGCGGCATCTCCTTCTCTGGCGATGCATGCTGCGGCTGCTGGAACATCGATACCCATGGCTTTGCCTATTCCTTCTTTGGTAGGAACAAACACGTATGGGATTTTTCTCTCTTCGCATAGCAGTGGCAGATGGGCAACGACTTCTGGCGGGTCAACATCTTCCGCGATGACTATAAGCTTCGCTTGAGCCCTTTCGACAGCCTTTGTTGTCTCATTTGTGCCTTTTCTGACGGTGCCTGTTTTTGTGGCTATTTGCAGGGCTTCATAGGCCGCATCTGCAATTTCCTTTGGCACTTCATGTTTTACGTAAAATGGTTTGGACATAAGCCTCACCCTTCAAATGCACAGTCTAATCCAGCATTCCTATTAATGAAGGTTTCGACCCTGGCATGTAAGTTTCGGCTGTTTTTCTTCTACTGGTCATAAAGCGTTTTTGCTCAGATTGGCATGTTGTTGTTTTTTGGTTCGAGGCGGTAGTATCTCCGGCTTATGGAGACTCGTGTTTCTCGGGTGAGGTGTTTTGGGAAAACGATGAGGGGAGTGGAGGAGCTTTCTGGCGTTTGGATTAGATCATTCTTTATTCAGGAAACCTAAAATCGAAGAAGATAACGATGCAACATTTGGATTATGCGCTATGAGAGATTGGTGGGAACGTCGGCTAGATTTTGCGTATTTTAGGTGCCAGTTTCTCTGTTCAGTAAAATCTTGGGTCAAGCTGTATGATTCTTCATCCAAACTTTGAAACAGATCGGCTTGCAATTGCGTTCTTCCTTCGCTTAAACTTGTATGACCGTTGGTCTTCATTCGATTTGTTGGGTCTCAGCGAGTTGGCTAGGATGCGGTGTCAAGTTTCGTTACGATCGCTGTTGTGTTTGTTTGGGTCCACTTCATCCTCCCCATCTATGCTTAGCCGCTCTTATCGGCGGCAACTCCTCATTCCTGATGATTCAAGAATGAATCCAAACGTGCAGATTTTGTTCAGTGGTCAGGGTAAGCTAGGGCTATACTAGTGCAACGACTAAGCCAATGACAAACAACAGCAGAGCGAGTGTGACGATGGAATATGCAGATCGTAGCTCGGCTTCTTTCTTCTGATAGTATCTCCTTGGTGAAACCCCTTTCACCTTCAACATTATGGTGCTTCCCAATTGAAGCCCAAGAAGATACACAAGAGTCAGAATAAATGCGCCTAGGCAAAGATTCCCATCAGACAATGCTAGACCAATTCCAGTGACTGCAGCAGGCGGTACAAGAGCCACTGCAATAGCCACTCCCACTAGCATTTCTGGTACTGCAATGAACAAGGCTAGCTCTGCGGCAAACCCAAGTATTAATGCGATTAAAAGGTCAGTTAATGCTGCTTGTTCACGGATTGCGATTTGAGGAGTTATGTGCAAAGCAACGAAGCGTGAAGCAACGAGCGTGGCGACAGCAGACATAGCCATTATGGTAGCGACGAGGATGAGGATTGAAAATTGGCATTTTATCAAATTCTTAATTCTTCCAAGACTAGCATTAACGGCAAAAGCATTTATGGGACCCAGCAGCGGCGAGATTAGCATGGCGCCTATGACTATGGCAATGTTATCGAGAAAAAGCCCCATAAGAGCTATTAGTGTTGCAAAAAGAGCCATAATCACCATGTCTCTGTTCAAGCGTGTGTACCGCTCGGTGCTTTCCACAAGTCTTTCCAGCGGATTGGAAGGAGGAGCAGCCTTCACTACTTTTTCCTTCAACCTATCCAGAAACGTGGAAACAAACGCTTCAACGCAATAAACACTTACCGTGTTTTCTTTAAGGCGCAAGTCCATCCTTTGTGAGATCTCATCTATTACTTTATCGACCAATTGATCTGGTATAAGGACAGAGTAAACCTTGCACTTTCCATCTCCAACGTTGATTGTTGAAAAAGTGTATAAAAGTTCCATCTTTTTGAACAGTTCTTCGACCTTCTCTGATTGGTCTATCACTACAGTGATCTCTAGCTTCTTCAAGACTCCTCACAAATTCTATTCCAACAGTAGATAAGAATTTTATGGTTGTGTTTTTGATTGAACCAAGAACGCTTTCCAAGTAAACATGAGCCTAATACACACACGCAAACCGGAAGCATGGCCACAGTTTCTGTAATAAAGTGTTATGACCTTGACTACGCTGGTCTCGATCTTATAGGCAAGAATGACAGATTCAGTGTTAACTTTTTCACTGCCACTACCGTTCCATGTTCAACATCCTCACAAACCTCATCCAGAGATTTGATCGTGGAATGTGCGTCTGAGGACTTCACGTCTCTCCTACGCGTCTTCTCCAAAGCATGACGATTGAACGGGACTGACATGTTCATACAGTATTCATGTGTTAGAACAGTTAGCTAGTAAAATAATAGCATGTGAAGGCAATTCACTTAGAAACATTAGACAAGAGGAAACTCCGCCAGGAATCACTCGGGCAAGCCAGTGTGAACTATGACCTCGCATGCGACCTCAAAAATTGTTCAACCATAATTTGCTCCGCAAAGCATAGGCTTTCCGGAAGAACAGTTAAAACAATAGTGATAATTTTGACACTCAGTGTAGGCTATTAAAAAAAAAAGAAAGGTGATAGGCTATCTCTGCGCAAAAGTCCAAGAAAAGTAGTGTCTTCAGGAAAAATTGAAACTATTCAAATTTTTTTCATGAAGGTTTCCACCCAAAGTTATCTAGATAACCGTTAAAATGGCTGACGGTTTCAGATCCCACGACGCTTTGCTGGAAATCAAAAGCATGCTCTCGCTTCGGAAAGCCTTTCCCTGAATATGGCAAAAGGCTTATTTTTCATTTACAGAAATTCCACGGAAAAATAGTGAAGAAATTAACATGGTTCAGCCCATAGCTGCATGTTTCATTGGGAAAGGTTTAAATAAACTGTTTCGTTCAAACATCACACTTTTCGAGGGGAAACCGAGAGCTTGCAAAGATTAGGTCTGGTCCTTCATATAAGTCCAAGTAGGAAAATTGTAATAAAAGCTGAAAACGTTCCGAAAATCGGTGAGACCGTCGTCGATGAAAACTTTAAAACCATTGGAGAGGTCTTTGACATTTTTGGTCCAGTGTCCTCACCTTATGTGGCAGTTAGACCTAAAATGCAGGAACCAGAAGAACTAGTGCGTCAAAGGTTGTATTCACTCCCCTCAAAGAGGAGAAAGGAGAAACAGAAAAATGAGCGAAGAAGAAGGACCTGACAATCCAGACATGTCATCGACGGGGCAAAACCCTCAAGCCGTTAAGGTTCAACAATGCCCGGAATGCCATAGTACCAGACTTATGCGTGACTATGAGAACGCTGAGATAGTTTGCATGAATTGTGGCATAGTTGTCGCATCAAAAATAGCTGACAGAGGACCTGAATGGAGGGCTTTTGATGATGAACAAAGAACGAAACGGACGAGAGTTGGCGCTCCTCTAACCTATACCATACATGATAAAGGCTTATCAACGATGATTGATTGGCACGACCGAGACATATATGGAAAGAGCCTATCACCCGGCCAGAAGGCACAGGTTTACAGGCTCAGAAAATGGCAACGGCGCATAAGAGTTTCAGATGCAACCGAGCGCAATCTCGCATTTGCCCTGTCTGAAATCACAAAAATCGCCAATAATCTGAATCTTCCGAAAAACATTCTTGAAACAGCGTCAGTTATCTACCGAAAAGCCGTTAAGGAACGCCTTATCCGTGGAAGATCCATTCAAGGCGTGACTGCCGCGTCAATTTACTTGGCTTGTAGGCAATGTGGACTGGCAAGGACATTAGAAGAAATAGCTCAGTCATCAAGTGTAAACAAGAAAGAGGTTGGTCGCAGTTACCGTTTCCTCATAAGAGAACTGGACTATTCTATCCCCCCTCTTAGGCCGAGCCAGTACATTACGAAATTCTCTAACCAGTTAACCATGCAAGGCAAAGTTGAAGAAATTGCCCACAAAATCTTGGCAACTGCAAAAGAGCTAAAGCTCACTTCAGGTCGCGGTCCCACCGGCATCGCAGCCGCCGCAAGTTACATCGCATCGGTTCTAACTGGCGAGAGAAAAACTCAAAGAGAAATCGCCGAAATTGCCCAAGTGACAGAAGTTACTATTCGAAACCGATACAAAGAGCTAGTTGACCGACTAATGTTCGATATGACCCTGTAACACCTTTTCACTTCTTCTTTTTTTTCAGTTCTTCTAACTAGTAAATCTGCATTTAACAAGATTTTTGAGCAAAACACATTTTAAACTCAAGCCTGATGATTATGGTGTAGAGAGGCTTGCAACGTGGTCAACTGTCCAAAATGCGGGGTTCAAGTGACTGCTCCGGTTAAGACATGGCCCATTCCTTCTCGAAAATCAATCAAAGAAGATGAGACGCCTAAGCTTACAGGAATATTCGAATGCTCAAACTGCAAGGCTCGGTTCAGAGCATCTGCAGAAGCAGAATCCGAAATAGAAGAAACAACAAATATTAAGAACATGGTTGAAAGAATTAGAGGAATAAGAGGAGAACTCATGCATACACTGAAAAACCTACATGAAAAAATAAAAACCTTAGAAACAGAACGGGCCAATTTGATGATTGAAATCGACAAGCTGAGAAAAGTTGCGGAATCAAGAGCAAGCGCCCTTGAGAGCGAAGTAAGCATGTTGCGCGAAGAAGTCAAATCATTGAGAGACCTTTTGGGCTATACAGGCGAAACCGAAAAATAACATCATCGCCACACTTGTTGAATATGCCTGTTCATAATTGGCGGCAAAACTATCCTGTTAGCTTTTTAGGTGTTTTTTGTAATATTCCTGTGCTATGGCTACGGCTTTTTCTGCTATTTCTACGATTGGATATTTTTTGCCAGAGATTCTTTCAGATTCGCTGAAGTATTCACTAACTTTCTTAATGTTTCCTTCATGAATTGCTAATCCGCCAGCAATGTCATACCATGTCCTTGCCCTGTTCAAATTCTTCTCTTTTTCGAACTTCTTTGCTTTTTCTGCCGCTTCTTTCATCGGGGTATCAATTTTTGTCGGATCAAGAAACATTGTATGCGCCAGTGCTTCATAGCTTTCTTTGTCATCACCACAAAGCCGCTCAAGTTCACTTGGCACATTTGTGAATTGTTTTTGTGCAGGAAATACCTTTGCTTCCTTTTTCTTAGACCTTCCTAGGAAATCCATTGTTAATCCTCTCTAGCCTTAATATCTTGAACTCAATTTAAAATTAACTATAAACAGTAGATAATTTTAAAGGTTTGTCTTGCCCTAATGTATTCTATGCCTTACAAGTTTACGTTCGACCTCTCAAAGATTCCACGTTTCTTCTTTGCTGAAATAGCGAAGACTAGCTATCAGAAAAGGGTACATCAAAGAATAGGCAGAAATGCCCAAGAAATGATAAAGAAATTCAAAATCCAAGAAGCAACAGGTCTCGAATTGTCTGACGCCCTAGTTCTTCTTGAAGACCTCATAGACGTACATGCCAGAAATCTCATAGAAAGAGAAAAGTTTGTGTTAACCAAAAAAAGAGCGCTCTTTCTGCCACATTGTTCAAGAAAGTACATGGATAATCAATGCAACGCATTTTTTGATTCGACTATTCCATCGTATATCTGTGCACACTGCTCGCCAGACTGCTTGGTCAACAAGGCAACGTCTTTTGCAGAAAGAAAAGGCTATGACGTTTACATCGTGCCTGGCGGCTCTTGCGTTACAAAAATCTTGAAAACCAAAGGTTATGAAGGAGCTGTTGGAGTTGCTTGTGGCGAAGAGATAAGACTTATTGGCGAAGTACTGACCGATATAGGTATAACAGGACAAGCTATTCCTTTGATAAAAAACGGCTGCGCAAACACCGTTTTTAACACAGACACCTTAGCCAAAACCCTGTGACGAAGAGATTATTTAACTATTTCTCTCTTCTTCCAACGCAAGCTCTTGCTTCGACACTTTCTGCACTTCACAGCAGTTGCAGCGTTTCTGGCACCACATTCTCGACAGATTTTCATGTACAACCTATGTTTTTGAGCAAGAGTCTTCTTGAACGGATCTAAGATTGGCATATGCTCACATCTTCACTTTTCAGTGTTGAAACCCACATGGCTCGCTGACAAATATACTTTTCCTCACTCAGCAAAATAAACACTAATTATAATTTCTCTACGCATCGACTTTTTGCGAGAAGCTCTGCCACATCCGCTGGTTTTTCAGCAACTTTAACTTCCGCATTCTTAAAAGCTTCTATCTTCTGTTCAGCTGTTCCAGCTTTTCCCATCACTATTGCACCTGCGTGCCCCATACGCTTTCCTGGAGGTGCAGATCTCCCAGCAATGAAGGCTACAACAGGCTTAGGGTATTTTGTGTCTGCAACGTAAGCTGCCGTCAGTTCTTCAAGGTTGCCGCCGATTTCTCCAATCAAAACAACGGCCTTTGTAAGCTCGTCTTTTTCAAACATTTTCAGAGCATCTATGAAGTTTAGGCCTGTTATAGGGTCTCCTCCCAAGCCTAGACATGTAGATTGACCAAGTTGTCTTCGGGTTAGGCTTGCGGCTATTTCGTAAGTGAGTGTTCCGCTTCTAGAAACCATGCCTATGCTACCTTGTTCAAAAATGTGGGCAGGCATTATGCCCAATTTGCATTGGCTTGGGGTTATTATTCCAGGAGTGTTTGGTCCAATTACTGTTGCGTTGTTTTGTCTTGAATAAGCCATTAAACCAATTGCGTCTTTTATTGGAATGTGCTCTGTTATTATTATGATGGTCTTTATTCTGTTTTCCATAGCTTCCAAGGCAGCGTCCGAAGCATAAGGGGCTGGAACAAAGATTATTGAGGCATTTGCAGAATGTTTTTCTTGTGCTTCTTCAACCGTATCATAAACTGGAATGTTGTGTACCTGTGTTCCGCCTTTTCCAGGAGTTACGCCGGCAACGATTTCAGTTCCATAATCAACCATTAGTTTTGTGTGAAAGCTTCCTTGGGCTCCTGTTATGCCCTGAACAATCGCGCGTGTGTGTTTGCCGATTATTATTCCCATGCTTAGTTGCCTCGACATTCAGAAAATCCAACAACACGCTGAGCCGCTTCTTCCATGCTTTCGAGCACTTGTATTCCTGCTTCTGTCAGTATTTCTTTCCCTTTTTCTTCATTTGTGCCTACCAATCGGATGACCATGGATTTTGTTACCCCAACTTTTTCTTTTGCTTTCAAGATCCCCAGTGCAACATCATCACAGCGCGTGATTCCACCTAAGATATTTATGAACAGGGTCTTCGCGTTTGGGTCTGAAAGCACTATTTCGAGTGCTAATGCTATTTTTTCGGAAGGCGCACCGCCTCCAACATCTAAAAAGTTCGCTGGTTTTCCACCATAATACTGAATAGTGTCCAAAGTTGCCATAACTAGACCAGCGCCATTGCCTATAACGCCTATGTTTCCGTCCAGTTTAACGTAAGCTAAATCGTTTTTCATCGCTTCTAACTCTTGTGACGTAAGCTCGCTTTCGCCTTCTAGAAGCCTCTTCTTATATTCGGGATGGCGGAACAGAGCATTATCATCTATTATGATTCGAGCATCGGCAGCTACGAATTCTCCATCTTTCGTTTCCACCAAGGGATTCATCTCGATTAGCTCTGCGTCATTATCCATGCCAATCTTGTATAACTTTTCAAGAGTTGTTCCAAGCTCGGAAATCTGTTTTCCGCCACATCCCATTTTCCGTGCGAATTGTCGTGAGTGGAAAGAACGAAAACCTTGTTGTGGATTGATCGAGCTCTTTATGACTTTTTCAGGGGTTTTTGTAGCAATTTCCTCTATTTCCATTCCGCCAATTGCAGAAGCAACTGCAACATAGCTTCGGTTAAATCTGTCTGTTGTTATCCCAAAATATAGTTCTCTTTTTATCTGGATTTTTTCTTCTATCCATACGCTTTTTACAGGTATGCCTTTTATCTGCATTGTCAGCATTTTGGCTGCAGCATCTTCCACTTCTTCCCGCGTGTTGGCAAAAAGTATTCCCCCTGCCTTGCCTCTCCCAGCTACCAACACTTGAGCTTTAACTACAAATGGGGGTTTTAGTCTGCTTGCGATTTCGCGGGCTTGTTTAACGTTTGTTGCTAATTCTCCACATGGTGTAGGGATTCCATGTTTCGCAAGTATTGTTTTTGCTTCGTATTCGAAAAGCTTCATTAGAATCTTCTCCTTATTTGATAGTCTCTATGGTTACATAGGATCTTGTTTCTTGTATACCGTCAACGGAATATAACTTTTTCAAAACATCATCAAGTTTTTCTCTTTCAACTATCAGAAGTGCGTCCACATCACCTGCTATTCTGAAAGCTCTTTGAATTGCGAGTTCTTTGATTCTTTCATAAATGTGGATCCGTTTCGGGGGTGATATTTTCATCAATATGAATGCTGGGGCTGCAGATACGCCTAATGCATTCAGTCCTTTTTCGGTTACGTCAATAAAGCCTCTGCCTGTGCGTATGTAGCTCACGTTTCTGAGTTTTCGAAGGTGAACGTTTAGTGCCTGTCTACTTATGGCCAGTTCTTCTGCCAGCTGATCTTGCTTGACTCGTAAGCTGTATGTATTTGTGGATTTGCCTTTTTCGTAAAGAAGCTTAAGCAGTTGCAGTGAACGTCTAGTAAGAGTTTCCAACGTTACTTCCTCTTTTGAACATTTTGTTAAGAACAAGCTTTACAATAGTATTGCTTATTTAAATATCTAGCAAATACTCCGAGAGAACAACAATTCTAGCCTTCAATTTTCATTGAATGGAAGTTAAAACCACAATGTATTTATTTGCCGATAAAATTGGGTAATGAAACCTATAGAAAAACAAAAAATTGGAGTGAGGCGGTACAACATGACAGAGAACAATTCAGTGTTGGTCGGAAATAAACCAGTAATGAATTATGTACTGGCATGCATAACCCTCTTTCACGGCGGAGCAAAAGAAGTGAAAATTAAAGCGAGAGGACGATCCATAAGTCGAGCGGTTGATATTGTTGAAGTCGTTAGACGCCGATTCTTACCCGACGCTAAGATTAAGAAAGTTGGCATTGGAACCGACCAGATGATACCTAGAGAAGAGGGTGGCTCGCCTTCGAACGTTAGCACTATCGAAATAACGTTAGAACGTTAGAGCAGAGTTGAACATGAACTTGCAGAGCTCCGCCGCCCCTCCTTTGTTCGTGGTGGAGGGTGCTTCTACCAGTGAAGACGGTACTATGCAGTTTCTGTCTGAAGAGTGGAATACTATGTCAAAAGTGTTTAGCTAGACTAAAGTCTGGAGAAATAACTGATTTAGATCTGAAAATCGCTAGGATTTTATTGTCTTTTGAGGAGAAGTATCCTTCGCTTCAGAATGTTTATTTCCATAAGGCTGTTGATGTTGGCAAGACTCTGGCCCTAATTGTGGGTCATGGTGACGTTCCACGCCTTTTGGGTTATGGTGGCAAGATCATCAAAGGTCTAACTGAAGAGACAGGTAGGAGTGTTCGGGTTTTGGAGCATGGGGTTGCTGAGAGAAAGTTTCTGGAAGACTTGTTCGCTCCTCTAAGCATCGTCACTATTAATACGATTTGGCTGCCTGACGGGAGCACTGAAACAAGAGCAATTTTGAGAAAGAGACGGGGATCACCGCCGCCTTTTGATGTAAAAGCTTTAAAGGAAATAGCCAGTAAAGTCCGAGACATGACTTTGCGGGTAGAATTTGCAGACTAGGATCACGTGGAGAGCTCAAGTATGAAGTTGGATTCCATTGGTGATTGGTGTAGGACTCACTATTCTAGTGACGTCAAGCCTGAGATGGATGGAGAAGAGGTTACGCTTTTTGGTTGGGTACAAGAAATCCGCGATTTGGGTGCGCTCCGTTTTGTCATATTGCAGGACCGAGAGGGAACGCTTCAAATTACCGTGCTGAAGAAGAAAGCAAGTAGCGAAATCTTGTCAAAGTCTGAAACCTTGCAGAAGCGCTACAGCATAGGCATAAGGGGTATTGTTAAAAAAACTGACATGACACCTAGAGGCATCGAAGTGATTCCGGAGGAAATTAGAGTTTTCAGTACAGCTGAGTTGCAATTACCGATTGACATTACTGGAAGGACACCTGCGAATCTAGAGGTTCGGTTGGATGCACGGGCATTGGATTTGTGTCGAGAAGACAATATCGCAGCCTTCAGAATTCAACATGTGGCTGTGGGAGCAATTCGAGATTTCTTGTTTAAACGAAACTTTTTGGAGGTGCACACACCACGCATTATTGGGTCAGCAACTGAAGGCGGTGCAGCCTTATTTTCTGTTGATTATTTCGATGGGAAAGCGTTTCTTGCTCAAAGTCCGCAGTTGTATAAGGAACAACTAGTAATGAGTTTTGAAAAGGTCTTTGAAGTAGGATCATTCTTCAGAGCTGAAGAATCTCATACACGCCGCCATTTAAGCGAGTTCGTGTCGATAGACATTGAACAAGCTTTTGCCACGGCTAAACATGTTATGCAATTACTGGAGCAGCTTATGCAGCACGTCTGCAAAGCTGTGAATGAGAAGTGCCAAACAGAGTTAGTGACGTTGAAGCACAGCGTAGAGGTGCCTGAGGTGCCGTTTAAACGTTTGACTTATGATGATGCATTGCGGGATTTGAAACAAGAAGGTCTAGACATCCCATGGGGCGAGGACGTACCGATGCAAGCCTGCCGAGTGTTAGGAAGGATTCACCCAGGCTTCTACTATATTAATGACTGGCCTACTCATTCCAAAGCTTTCTATATTAAGCCACGAGATGACAATCCAAACTTGTGCGAGGGCTTCGATTTGATGTGGCGTTGGCTGGAGCTAGTTTCTGGTGGAACCAGAGTTGCTTCTAAAGAGCTCTTGATTAAACGGCTGAAGGATAAAGGTTTGAACCCTGAATCCTTCAAACACCATCTGCAAGCCTTTGACTACGGAATGCCGCCACATGCCGGATGGGCTATCGGGCTGGAGAGACTAACGATGTTACTTACAGGGAAGAAGAACATAAGAGAAGTAACCCTGTATCCGAGAGACAAATTCAGGTTAACACCATAAGCTTGTAGGGTTCCAAAAAAAGGAGCGATTCATATTCTTACACTCGCTACATATTCTATGCTGTTACGCGTTAGATCTAGGTAAAATTGTGGGTTAATTACGGAAATATGAGAAAACGCGGTCCATTCAGTAGCAGATTCTAAAGTTCGTTATTTGCACAAGCTACGGAGTCTCTCCGAGGAAACAAAATCGAGCACTTCCAATGATATCAGCTAGGATTCTCACAGGGATAATCTTACGCTTAGCTCCTTCATCGTAAGGTTAAATAGTTTATCTAAAACTAAAATTAGAGCTATACCAATGCCACGTGGGCAAGTTATAGGTGAAAAAACTTGCTTGATATTAGACTTGTTCGTGAAAAACCAGAGTTGATAAAGGGCAATTTACAGAAGAGAGGTAACCCTGCTAATCTTCAAATGCTTGACGAGCTCGTTGATTTTGATCATCAATGGCGTAAAAGCCTCACTAAGCTGAATGAACTTCGTCACGACAGGCGACAAGTAGTTATGGAGATAGCCTCTTTGAGAAAAAAAGGAAAGAACGCCGCCAAAGAGATCAGCAAAGGAAAAGCCATTGACGTCGAGATAACAGCATTGGAAAAGCATGTTGCAGAAACTGAGCAAAAAGTGCACTTTCTACTATTGCATTTGCCCAATCTCTTACACGTATCAGTACCAATAGGTAAAGACGAAAATGATAACGTTCAAATGAAAACTTGGGGAAAGCCGCCTCAGTTTACATTTCAACTTAAAGGACACGTAGAATTAGGCTCAGATCTTGAAATCCTAGACATTGAAAGAGCAAGCAAAATTGCAGGTGCCAGATTTTTCTACTTGAAAGGTGAAGGCGTTTTGTTGGATATGGCCTTGATAAGCTTCGCCCTTGACGAAATGCTTAAGAAAGGCTATGTGCCGATAGAGCCGCCGCTATTGATGAGACGAGAGGCTTACGAAGGCGTTACCGCCATGAGCGACTTCGAAGAGATGTTGTACAAAGTGGAAAATGAAGACTTGTATCTCATAGCTACGAGCGAGCATCCGATGGCCGCAATGTACATGAACGAGACTCTCAAGGCTGATGATCTTCCCATGAAGCTAGTTGGAGTAAGCACAAACTTCAGAAGAGAAGCAGGAGCACACGGTAAAGACACACGCGGCATATTTCGCACCCGCCAATTCAACAAAGTTGAGCAATTTGTCTTCTGCAAGCCTGAAGATTCATGGAGATATCATGAAGAACTAGCAGGAAATGCAGAAGACCTTATCCAAAAACTCGGCTTGCCCTATCGTGTAGTCGACGTCTGCACGGGCGATATTGGCACTGTCGCCGCCAAAAAATATGACCTAGAAGCTTGGATGCCAGCCCAGAACAATTATCGCGAGATTATCAGCTGTAGCAATTGTACAGATTATCAAGCACGAAGGCTTAACATTAAATATCGTGAAAAAGAAGGCGAACCTCCGAAAGGCTTCGTACATACTCTTAATAGTACAGCCTTAGCAACAGGCAGAACTATGGTAGCCATCCTTGAAAACTATCAACAGCCAGATGGCTCAGTTATCATGCCTGAAGTACTTAAGAAATACATGTATGGCATAGAAAGAATCCAACCTAAACGGTAAAACTTTTAATACTCTGGTGCGAATTCTCAGGGTAAATTCGGAGGATAAACGTGTCATCAAAAACCAAAAAAGTAAGAGATAAATGGCGAAGCAAAACATGGTTCATGGTAACCACACCGCCATACTTCGGAAACACTGAGCTAGGAGCGGTGCCAACAGATCAGCCAGAAAAACTGATTGGCAGAACAGTGGATGCAACACTTTATGATGTTACAGGGGACTATTCACATCAATATCTGAACATGTATTTTCAAATCAACGAAGTTGACGGCAAAACTGCACGAACGATTTTCAAAGGGCACGAGTATTCTAGAGACTATTTACGCAGCTTGGTCCGAAGAAGAACCACAAAAATAGATGGATTATTCAACGTAGCCACAAAAGACGGATACAACTTACGCGTAGACGCAACAGCCTTCACCCTCACACGAGTTAGAACCTCACAGGAACACGCCATACGCGCTATAATGGCTAAAATAATCAAAGAAAAAGCTTCCGCTTTGACAATGGCAGAGTTTGCACAAGAAATGGTCCTTGGGAAAATAGCCTCCGACATATACAATGAAGCCAAGAAAATAGCGCCGATGCGCCACGTAGGCATTAAAAAATCGAAACTCACAAGTCAACTGGTGCCGCAACCAGAAAAAGCCGCTTAGGATTGAACCTGAACAAGATTTTTGCCATGTTCGTATCCTTTTTGGAAAGCCGCTAAATTCAATTCTTCAGTGCCCCTTGGCACATTCTCCTTTATTGCTTCTTTCAGAGCTTTTTCATCTACTTTTCCTGTAATCGCTGCAAACGCGCCTAGCATTACGATGTTGGCAACTATTCTCCTTCCAAGTTCGTCGGCGATTTTTGTAGCCGGCATGCGGAAGACCTTCACATTCTTTATCTCTTTTTCACGAGGAATCATGTCAGGGTCCAAAATGACTGTTCCGCCAACTTTAATGTCCTCTGCATAATCATTGTAAGCGTGTTGAGACATGACTACTAGAACGTCTGGCTCAACTACTTTTGGAAAATCAATGGTGTCCTCTGAAATCACAACTTCAGATTTGCATGCTCCACCTCTGGATTCTGGGCCATAAGACTGTGTTTGCACCGCGTTCTTTCCACTGTGGAGACATGCTGCAGCTGCCGTGATAATTCCAGATTTTATTATGCCTTGACCGCCAAAACCTGCAAACCTAATTTCCAATCGCATGATCAACCCACCTTTCCCACTACTTTTTCATTAATTTGAGAAATCTTCTCATGAACCAGTTTTTCATAACTCAACTTCTCAATGTCAACAAACTCGCCCACAACAATCCTTTCAGGCGAGATTTCTGCTTTCGCAGGATCTGAGAAGCTTTCAAGCACAGAAGCCTTCTTGAACCAAGCCATCATTTCAAGCCCAGACCGCATCTTATTGTAGCGCCCGAAAATTTCAGGACAAGGTGAGACTACCTCAACAAAGCAGAAGCCTTTTTTCTGCAACAACTTGTCTATCGATTGCGTAAGTCTTCGTACATGCAAAGTTGTCCACCTCGCCACATATATAGCTCCTGAAGCAGCAGCCAAATGTACCAAATTGAACGGATGTTCAATGTTTCCGTAAGGGCTAGTCGTTGTCAAAGATTCGAGCGGCGTTGTCGGTCCCTGTTGTCCCCCCGTCATCCCATAGTTGAAATTATTAACACAAATCACCTTTACTCCGATGTTTCTTCGTGCAGCATGAATGAAGTGGTTTCCTCCAATTGCAAAGAGATCTCCGTCACCGCTTACAACCACAACCTCTAATTGGGGATTTGCCATTTTGACTCCAGAAGCAAAAGCTAACGCACGACCATGCGTCGTATGAAAGGAATCTGTGTTTGTGTATCCAGCTGTGCGTCCAATGCAACCTATGCCCGACACGACCACGAGTTTGTCCAAGTCTGTTTGAACTTCTTCTAGCGCATGGGCAAAGCAGTTTAGAACAACACCGTTGCCGCAACCTGGGCACCATATGTGCGGGATCATCGCTGACCTCAAATATTTCAGAAACGGATGCTCCAATACCTGTGCCATCAACAGTTCCCCCTTATGACCTCCAAAATCTCCATTGGTGTATGAGGATCTTCACCTAGCTTTGAGACAAACGTTACTCGGGTTTCTTTTGCCACCCTTTCAACTTCTCGTACCATCTGTCCACAATTCATCTCAGGAACAACCATCGCTTTTGCATGTTTCGCAACTTTTGCCACTTGTTCTTCTGGGAAGGGCCACAAAGTGATTAAACGCAGAAGCCCAGCCTTTATCCCGGATTTTCGTGCTTCTCGAACTGCACTTAGCGCTGCTCTTGCTACTATGCCGTAAGCAACAACCACGATATCGGCATCTTCCAACATGACCTCATCAATCCTTATTATCTTATTCGCATTTCTGTTTATCTTATCGCATAATCGCTTGACAAGTCTAGCTTGAACCTCTGAACTGGATGTCCGAGGATAACCGTGCTCATCATGCGTCAATCCTGTGGCATGAAAACGATAGCCTTCTCCAAAACAAGCCATTGGTGGAACAAGATCGTCTTCAGGCATGAAAGGCTGGTACTGCTCACGCGGAACATTAGGTTTCTTGCGGTTCACAATTTTAATGTTTTCCGGTGACGGAATTATGACTTTCTCCCACATATGCCCAACTATCTCGTCTCCCATTAGCAAAACTGGCACACGGTAGATCTCAGAAAGGTTGAAGGCTTCAACTGTTAAATCAAACATTTCCTGAACCGAACAAGGTGACAAGGCAATAATTCCATAATCTCCATGACTGCCCCATTTTGCCTGCATGACATCTTGTTGTCCAGGCAAGGTAGGTTGGCCAGTGCTGGGTCCGCCTCGCATAATGTCCACGACAACGCATGGAGTTTCTGTCATAACTGCTAAGCCGATATTTTCTTGCATGAGGCTGAAGCCTGGTCCAGAGGTGGCTGTCATAGCTTTTAGCCCAGTGTAGGAGGCTCCGATGATGGCTGCCATGGATGCAATTTCGTCTTCCATCTGTATGTAGATTCCGCCAAATTCAGGCATCCTTTGTGCAAGGTGCTCACCAATTTCGGTTGAAGGTGTGATGGGATAGCCTGCGAAGAATCTACAACCAGCGGCTATTGCTCCTTCTGCGCATGCAACATTACCATTTAGAAAATGGGCTCCGGTAAGTAAGGTTCTTTTTCCAGACATGCTCAACATTCTCCATTACAATGTTTTTCAACAACGAAAATTGCAAAATCAGGACAGACTGCTGTGCAGAAACCGCAAAGGATGCAAGCGTTTTCGTCTACAACTCTTGGTGGACGCACTCCTCTCGCGTTTATTTCTTCTGATTCCTCAAAAACCTTCTTGGGACAATATTCAATGCAATAGCCGCATCCTTTACACTGATCTTTGATGAGGTGAATTTCTGCCTTGGGCTGCTTCATATTTTTGAGATCAAGGGATTCGTGTTTGATTCGTTCAGGCATATTCAATCAACCTTCAAAGCCTTTTCAAAAACCTTTCGAGCCTTTTCCAATTCTTCTAACGTGACACTTTCCACTATTGCTTTCATCTCCCTCACTTTTGAAGCAAATCTTTCGCCTTCAGCAGCGGACGCCCAAAGCAACTGCAGCCTCTCCTTGCGTAAGCCACTCTGCTCCATTTTTTTCCATAAACGTTCCACACGTTTCTGCGTTTGATAATTCGCGTTTATATAGTGACAATCGCCCAAGTGGCAACCAGTTACCATTACAGCTGCCGCTCCTCGTGCAAATGCTCTCTCAACAAATTTCGGAGCAACGCGTCCCGAACACATTGTCCTGATGATTCGCACGTTTGGCGGATACTGCATTCTACTTACACCAGCAAAGTCTGCTGCTGCATAAGAACACCAATTACAACAGAAAGCCACAATTTTCTTGTCAGCGTCATGTTCTGTCACCGCATCAATCTGTGCCACAATCTGTTCATCAGTAAAGTGGTTTTGCGTTAAAGCGTCAAACGGACATTCTGCAGAGCATGTTCCACAGCCGGCACAAGCAGCCTCAATAACTGTGATCCGCTTCAAATCCTCATCCAAAGTTATGGCGTTGTAAGGGCAAACTTTGGTGCACAGCCCACAAGCTTTGCACTTGTCCGGAAAAACAATAGGCGTAATGGCTTCAACCGTTACTTTTCCTTTAGCCATCAGAATCCCAGCTCGGGCAGCTGTGGCACTTGCTTGAGTTACACTATCCTTGATGTCTTTTGGCGATTCTGCACAGCCCGCAAAGAACACTCCGCCTGTTGCCGCGTCCACTGGCCTCAGTTTCGGATGTGCCTCCAGAAAGAAGCCATCTTGATTTCTGGAAAGCGTCAGCAACCGCTGGATCATTTCGCTGTCCTTTCTAGCTTCCAATCCCACAGATAAGATTGCCATGTCCGCGTTAATCCTGTAAAGCTCTTTCTGCAGAGTATTCTCACCCAAAAGCCACAAGTTACGGGTTTTCCTATCCTCTTTTATCTCTGCAGGAAGTCCTCGTATGAACCTGACACCCGCCTTCTTAGCTCGTTTATAAAGATCTTCAAAACCCTTCCCATAAGCTCGTATGTCCACATAGAAAACATAAATCTCAGTATCAGGCCAATGCTCTTTGATAAGTAAACTGTCCTTGATGGTGTTCATGCAGCAAACATTACTGCAATAGAGCCTATCATTCTTGTTCGAACGCGAACCCACACATTGGATAAACGCTACACGCCTAGGAATCTGAAGGTCACTGGGTCTTATCAAATGCCCGCCAGAAGGACCGCCAGCGTTAATTAGCCGTTCAAACTCAAGCGAAGTAATCACGTTGGGATATTTGCCATAGCCATACTGGGGTAGTGTGGATGGGTCGAAGACATCTGCGCCTGTAGCCACTATTATTGTGCCAATCTCAAGTTCAACGGTTTCTGTTTTCATCTCGTAGCTTATGGCTTGTCGTTCGCATGCTTTCATGCATTTGTCACAGACGATGATACCTTCTTTGTTTAGGCAAAGATTCATGTCGATCATATATGTGGCAGGGACAGCTTGGGCAAAAGGCGTGTAAATTGCGTGTCTTGTGGCTAATCCCACGTCAAACTGGTTCGGAGCAGTTACTGGGCAAACAGTTGCGCAGTCTCCGCAGGCAGTGCAATCCTTCGTAACATAACGGGGTTTCTTCAAAACCTTAACATGGAAGTTACCGATGTATCCTTTCACTTCTGCAACTTCACTGTTAGCTAGCAACTCGATATTCGGATGATGCCCCACATCAGACATTTTAGGTGCAAGAATACAGATGGAACAGTCCATGGTTGGAAAAGTCTTGTCTATACGAGCCATCATCCCTCCTATGCTCGGTTCTTTCTCAACCAAGTACACCTTATAGCCCGTATCAGCCAAGTCCAAAGCAGCCTGAATGCCTGCTACGCCGCCCCCGATGACCAAAGCTGTACGATTTATGGGCACTTCAATCTCTTCCGCCGGCTCAAGCAAAACAGCCTTGGCTACAGCCGTCTTCACAAGATCTTTAGCTTTTTCCGTTGCTGCTTCTCGATCATACAGATGAACCCAGCTACAGTGCTCACGTATGTTGGCCATTTCAAAAAGATACTTGTTTAACCCAGCGTTTTCACATGCCTTTCTGAAAGTAGGCTCGTGAAGACGAGGCGAACATGACGCGACCACCACGCGGTTCAGTTTATGCTCCTTAATATCTTTCTTTATTCCTTCCTGACCTTGATCCGAACATGTATATCGGTTATCTTGAGCTAAAACAACATGCGGCAAAGTTGTAGCATATTTTGCAACTTCTTCACAATCTACCGAGCCAGCAATGTTCAAGCCACAATGGCAAACGTAAACTCCGACTCGTGGTTCTTCAGCTTTTTGCCTAGTTCCCCTTTCTTTTTCCTCTGTTATTGCGTCTGCCTCCTTGCCAGTTCTAAGTATCTTTCAATGGATTCTGCTACACTTTGTCCGCCCATGATTGCCTCAATCACCGTGGCAGATCCTGTAACAGCGTCCCCAGCAGCAAAGATGCCTTTCATGCTGGTCTCCATTGTTATTGGGTCAACCCAGACAGTTCCATCATCATTTAAATCGACTTCTTTTGGTAGAAACTCTACATCTGGCGCCTCGCCGATTGCAAGAATCAACATGTCAGTTTCTCGCGTGAATTCTGACCCTGCTATTGATGTCGCTTTTCTTCTTCCAGTTTCATCAGGTTCGCCCAGTTGCATTCGTGTACATTCAATAGCAGATACTCTTCCATTATCTCCGATAATCTTTCTAGGCGAAACTAAAAACTCTATTTTGACACCTTCATTTTCAGCTTCCTTAACTTCCCATGGAATTGCAGGCATCTCCTCCCTTGACCTGCGATAAAGAATAGTCACATCTTTAGCTCCCAGCTTTAAAGCTTCTCTGGCAGTTAAGGCAGTTCTAGCAGCGTCGACTGCAACATTTCCACCACCAACCACAACAACATTTTTGCCAATATGCACGTTTTCGCCAGAATTAACACTCCACAAAAAATCAAGAGCGTGTACTACGCCCTCCAGCTCTTCCCCTTCAATTCTCAATTTTCGAGTTTTATGAGCGCCTATGCCAACAAAAATTGCCTTGTAGCCTTCTCTCCACAGACCATTAATATTCAAATCTTGACCAATTTTCACTCCTGTTCTTATTTCCACGCCCATATCCTTAATCGCCTGTAATTCTTTTTCCAAGAATCGTTTAGGCAAACGGAACTCGGGTATGCATTTTCTAAGCATACCACCAGCTTCTGGGAGGCTTTCAAAAATAGTAACTCCATATCCTTTTCGACTAAGTTCATATGCCACTGTTAGTCCAGCTGGTCCAGAACCTATGACGGCGATTCGCTCTTCAGCCACTTTCTGAGCTCTTCTTGCTTTTTCCTTTGCTAGATGCTCATTGTATATTTCTTCAATTTTCTCCAAGATTCTCTCTCTGTTCAGTCCAGCTCGTTCCGGATGGAAACAAGCCAGTGCCGTTGTGAGTGGAAGAGGTACATTCTCAGCGATTTTCCGGAGAGCCCTTTCAATCGGTTGCGTATGACCCCGTTCTACAGCGATTTTCCGTATGACAAGAAATATTTCGGGAAGCTTCAAACCTTGGTTGCAGCGTCTGTGGCAACGATAACACCAAGCACAAAACCAAAGCTCCTCCGAAGAAAGAACGTCCTCTGGGTCTAGGAGTATCTTCTCAAGCAAGACTCGAGGGTTGTAATCTTTTCCCAGTATTTCTACCATTGGGCAGCTGGCGGTGCAGATACCGCATTCATAACAGTGTTTGAGTTTCTCAGCATCGAGAAGCTGGTCAAGAACATGTTTGGGGACAATGGTTTCTGCGGTTGCCAATGTCGGAGGCCTCTCTAGTATTGGAGTTTCACAGAGATATAAAGTTTACAAACGTAAAGATTTTGCCGTAAACTCTCATTTTGCAGAGCTGCCATCACATTTTATAAAGTTAGACATGACAGAAAACGGTAGCAAGGAGAAGCAATGTCATGAGAAAAGTGAAAATTGTTCTGTTTGGAGTGGGTGCAGTCGGCAGTTTGATTGCAAAGGCTCTGCTCGAAAAGGAAGGAGTAGATGTAATAGGTGTTATTGACACTGCTAAAGATAAAGTGGGCAAAGACCTAGGTGAAATCCTAGGTTTAGAAAGAATACTTGGGATAAGAGTTTCAGATGATGCTGACTTGTTGCTATCGAAGAGCAAGCCTGACATAGTCATTCATGCGACTTCATCCTTTCTCAGAAACACATACTCGCAAATAGCCACAATAGTGAAGCATGGTGTGAACGTTATTTCGACATGCGAGGAGTTGTCTTATCCGGAAACTACGGAACCAAAACTTGCCGAAAAACTTGATGCCCTCGCGCAGAAGTATGGTGGAACAGTTCTGGGCACAGGCATTAACCCTGGTTTCTTGATGGATACTCTCGTGATAACCCTTACCGCGCTGTGCCTGAAAATCGAGAAAATTGAAGCCGTTAGAGTTGTGAATGCGGCTACAAGGCGGTTGCCATTCCAGAGAAAAATAGGTGCAGGCTTGACTATTGGAGAATTCAAACAAGGAATGAGAAAGAAGGAAATTAGCGGTCATGTGGGGCTTGAGCAGTCAATCGCGATGGTTGCCTCGGCATTAGCATGGAAGCTTGAAAAAATATTAGTCGAATCGGTTCAGCCAGTCAAAGCTGAGAAAACAATCGAAAGTAAGGACTTGAGAATTATGGCTGGCTATGTAACTGGTTTGAAACAAAAGGCAAAAGGTATAATGAAAGGTAAAGAGGTCATTACCCTAGATTTTCAGGCTTACATAGGAGCTGAAGAAGAATATGACGCCATAACGATAACAGGCATTCCAAACATTAAACAGAAGATACAGCCTTGTGTGCACGGTGATATAGGCACAACAGCCACGATCATAAACATGATTCCGAAAGTAATTAATGCACCCGCAGGTTTACTTACCATGAAGGATCTGTTGGTTCCCTCAGCCGCCGTAGAAGACATGAGAAAATACCTTTCAATTTGAACTTACTCCTCATTAGAGCGATGTGCATTGAAAGCCAAAATGGACATTAACTGTGATTTAGGCGAAAGTTACGGAGCTTACAAAATCGGAACCGACGCAAAAATTATGCCCTATCTAACCTCTGCAAACATTGCGTGTGGTTTCCATGCTGGCGATCCGATGACGATGGCCCAAACCATCGATTTGGCAAAAAAACACAAGGTTGCCGTGGGGGCTCATCCGGGCTTTCCAGACTTAGTGGGTTTTGGACGAAGAGAAATGCGCCTATCACCTGAAGAGGCAAGAAACTACACACTCTATCAAATGAGCGCACTTCAAGGTTTTGCCAAAGCACTCAACGTCAATCTCCAACATGTAAAACCTCATGGCGCACTATACAACCTGGCAGCAACCGATGAAAACTTGGCGAAAGCAATAGTGCACGCTGCCAAAGCATTAGACAACAACCTGATAATATTCGCACCGCCAAGGTCAACGCTAGCCAAAATTGCTACCAACGCTGGGTTGCGAGTTGCACGCGAGTTTTTCGCAGACAGAGCATACAATTTAGATGGTAGTTTGGTTTCAAGGAAAAAGACAAACGCGATTATAAGAACTCCTCGTAAAGTTGTTGAAAGAGTCATCAAAATCGTTGAAGAAGGCATCGTTTCAACAGTTGATGACAAAATCCTGAATCTAGGCGAAGTAGATACGATTTGTGTACATGGAGACACGCCATCAGCCGTAAAACTTGCAGAGGCAATGAGGAAGGGATTGCTAAATGCAGGTGTAAAAGTTGAACCCGTGGGCAATTTTCTCACACCACTTTTTAGGGTTTAATTATGAAAAATGAATTGCGGAGTGCTGGGCGGTATTTGCCTTTCGGCGATACTGGTTTGCTCGTCGAATTTGGCAATGCAATAAGTTCAGAGATAAATCATAAAGTCATTAGTTTGAACAATGCAGTTCTTGAAGCTGGAATCAGAGGAGTTAAGGAGCTTGTGCCAACCTACAGGTCATTACTCATTCGCTATGATCCGTTGATAACGAGTTATGAACAACTCGTTTTTCGCGTTAAAGACTTTGAAAAAAACCTCGAAAACTTTAGCGTAAAAACGGTAGGAAGGAAAATCACAATTCCAGTTATTTATGGCGGAGAATACGGACCAGACTTGGGCTTTGTTGCCAAATATCGTGGCTTAACCGAAGAACAAGTGGTGAAACTGCATTCTGAAAGGGAATATAGAGTCTATATGCTTGGTTTTGTCGCTGGCTTCCCCTATTTAGGCGAAGTTGTGGATGAGATTGCAACACCACGCTTGGAAACACCGCGACTGAAAGTGCCAGCTGGTTCAGTCGGCATAGCAGGAAAACAAACGGGCATATATCCTTGCGAAGCACCGGGTGGATGGCGAATAGTCGGCAGAACATCTCTCGAGCTTTTCAATCCACATCAACATCCGCCAGCACTTCTAAATCCAGGCGACACAGTGAAATTTGAGCCGTTTTCGCAAAGCTCAGGAAACTTTTCGGGGAATAAAGTACGATGAAACGTTTCGAAGTCATCAAAGCCGGACTATTCACAACCATTCAAGATGTGGGAAGATACGGCTATCTGAGATACGGGGTCCCAATCTCCGGAGCCATGGATCAATTCTCACTCGTTGCAGCCAATTCGCTAGTTGGAAACGACCCAAATGATGCATGTCTAGAAACAACCCTTATTGGGCCAGAACTTCAAGCGTTAACGAAAACGCAAATAGCCATAACTGGCGGAGAATGTTCACCCAAAATCAAAGGTGCAAACGTACCAATGTGGCAAACGTTGACCGCACAAGAAAATGACATAATTAGTCTTGGAAAAATGAAAGATGGGTGTCGAGCATACATTTCAGTAAGAGGAGGAATAGATGTTCCCAAAGTGCTCGGAAGCAGATCAACTTACATTCGCGGAGGATTCGGTGGAATAAAAGGCAGGCAACTGAAAACTGGAGACATAATAGACGGCTTCGGCACTGAGATTCTGGAAATTGGATATTCAATGCCAGAAGATCTGATACCGCAATTCACAAACCATTTTACGGTACATGTGGTTCTCGGTCCACAGGTCGACATGTTCACAGACAAAGAAGTGAACACTTTTTTATCCAGCCCATACAGAGTAACGTTAGAAGCTGACCGTATGGGATACCGGCTGGAAGGTATACCGATTGCGCATGAAGGAAGGAAAGCTGATATTGTATCAGACGCACTTTTGCCCGGCGCGATTCAAGTACCGAAAAATGGAAAGCCTATCGTGATGATGCGGGATGCACAAACAACTGGTGGCTATCCCAAAATTGCTGTAATAATAAGCTCTGATCTTTCCATGGTTGGGCAGGCTAAGCCGAACGATGCAGTAGAATTTTCAAAAATTACTTTGAAAGAGGCACACAAAAAACTGCGGGAATACGACAAACTGTTAAAGAACCTAAACAAAAGACTGGTTAAGGATCAATAAGAAAATAATAGCAGAATCTGCATTCTTCTTATGAAGAGGCGATTAATGTGACAACCGAAACAGGGGTTCATGAAAAAGGTACTTTCTCATTTCTGAATACAATTGACAAAATGAGAAGCAGAAAGGATTTTCGAAAAGTTGGAGCCATTGCCACATTTATTGGTGTTGTTCGCGGAGAAACAGCCAAAGGCGAGAGCGTTCAGAAATTGATGATGGAAGCCTATGAGGAGAAGGCGAATGAAGTGTTAGCAAAGATTTGCGACGATTTACGAAAGAAGCAAGGCATAATCGATGTTCAAATCCACCATTTACTTGGCGAATTTAGCGTTGGCGATGACCTCATCTATGCTTTAGTTGCAGGTTCCCATCGTGAAATTGTTTTTTCCGTGTTGAAAGAGGCTGTAGATAGATACAAGAGAGAAGTTCCAATTTTCAAGAAAGAATATGTTAAATCTGGAAAGGGTGAGCCACGAGCTTATTGGGTAACTGAACACAAAAGCTCATTATAGTCCTAAGTAATTTTCATAGACCAACATGGCTTCACCTCTCTGTCTGTCTTCTGATACCCTTTCATTCTATTGCAGATTCTATGTTCAAGTTGAGAACGATTTCCGCGATGTCGCTAGCGTATTCTGCTGTTCTTCTTACACTTTCTGTAAGTAGTCTTAGATTTGCGATTTCTTGAATTTCGATTTCTTGGGTAGAAAGCGCAGTTTCTTTCTCTAATAAAGCGATTTCTTCTGTTTTTTTTATTATGCTTTCAGCCAGGTTGAAATCTCGTTTGAAAAGCGAATCTGCAGAGTTTTCAAACATGGAAATAGCTAAAGCACTCATTTCCTCAATTTTTCTGAGTACATCTTCATTTATGCGTCTTTTGAGGAGAATAACGTTTTCAGCAATGTTGGTTGCATGGTCTGCTGTTCTCTCGACAGATTTTGTTATAAGTCTATAGCCAAGGCAGTCTCTAGCATTGTTTAATCCTATTTCCTTAATAATCCTAGGGTTCACTATTGCCGTTTTAAGCTGGCGTATAATGTATAGGTTGAATCTGTCGACTTCGTTATCCGTTTCAATAACGCTTTTTGCTAGCTGGCGATCTAGTTTTCTGAGGGCTGTTATTGCATCTTTGTGCATGGAAGAAGTGATGATTGACATTCTTCTCAAAGCGCTCTGCACAGACAGCTCAGGATAACTCAGTAGCACTTGTAATGTTAATTCATCTGTGGTATCTATTACAATCTCTGTTCCGACAAGTAAATGCCGAACGAAGGTTTTTAAAGCGTTTCTTTGCCTCGGAGACAATTGTTGCTGGTTCAGAGCTTTTACATGAATTACATTGTAGCCAACGAGATAGGCAGAAACAACTTTTCTTATGGTTGCATCTGGGTTATCATTAGGCGAAATTCTGATGAATGCCTCTTCTGTTTTTTCTGGCTTCTTCAATTCAGAATGCAATATTGATAATGAGCCATCTTCTTCTTCGGCCAGTAATAAAGAACTGCCTTTCTTAAGCTGATTTCGCGTTATCCATTCTTTGGGTAAAGAAATTATATATGTGGACCCACCTGTAAATTGGAGCTTTCGAGCTTCTCTATCCTGTCTTCCCGAAACACGCGTCAATTAAGATACCTTCGATACTTATGGAGTATTCAATATTGATAAATGCTTCTTCTATATAGTCTATAAATCTTATAAAGGAAATCTATATACCCTCAAACTGCTACCTTAGGACCTGAAAATCAGGAAAGAGGTGTATAAAATGAACTATAAACTCATTGCATACGTAGAAGCTGTAGCATTAATTGCCCTTTTAACAGGCTTTGGAGCTTATACAATGTATTCTGTCAAACAACCGATTAGATTGACCGGGGCCGGAGCAACTTTTCCAGCTCCACTTATTCAAAAATGGAGCCAAGAATTTCATGATTTTACTGGCGTTTTAGTGAACTATGAAGGAATAGGCAGCGGCGGCGGAGTAAGACAACATACAGACAAAACAGTCGATTTTGGAGCCACTGACCCCCCAATGAAACTCGACGAGTTTAACGCAGCTCCTTCGACATTACACATACCTATCACAATCGGCGGTGTCGTAGTAATATACAACATTCCAGAAATAACCGAGGGACTAAACTTCACAGGCGAAATCATTGCTGACATTTTCAGACTCAATATAACAAAATGGAATGATGCACAAATCACGGCTATCAATCCAGGAGCCAATTTACCCAATGCAGACGTTGTTGTCTGCCGCAGATCAGATTCAAGTGGAACTACAAAAGTGTTCACAAGCTTCCTTTCGGATGAAAGCTCAATATGGAAAACTACCTTTGGAGCAGCTAACGTGATAGATTGGCCTGCACAAACCTTCGGAGGAAAAGGAAATCCAGGCGTAGCTACATTAGTACAGCAAAATCTCCACTCAATAGGTTACGTGGAAATTTCCTATGCGATTCAGAACAACATCTCATACGGAAACGTGCGAAATGCCGCCGGAAAATACGTCAAACCAACTATGGAAACTCTTGCAGAGGCTGCTGCTGCAGTGTCACTCGAGTTGCCGCAGGGAGACGAAAGCTGGGCCATTGTGGGCAGCTACTTCAACCTCCATGATGTCGAAGAACCAGGCAACGGTTATCCTATAACCGCCTTCTCATACATCATAGTCTACAGGGAACTAGACGTTCTGCCAGGAATGACTGTGGAGAAAGCTAAAGCTTTTGCATGGTTTCTTTGGTGGATAATACATGATGGACAGCACTATGCGCCGGCGCTTACATATGTTCCATTGCCTCAAGCAGTTGTAACACATAACGAATCGACTCTGCGAATGATTACCTTCAAGGGTCAACAAGTCAATAATTGGGCTTAGAGATGAAGTCAAACAAAAAATACTCCGCTTTTCTTTCGAAATTTAGGATAATTGCTAGAAGAAGATTTTCTGGAGATATTGTATTTAAAGTAGTTGTTGGGCTAGTAGCCTGCAATATTTTCGCTGTATTGTTTCTTATCGTATTTAGGCTCCTTCAGACCTCTTGGCTGTCAATTCAAACTTACGGTTTTAGCTTTTTATGGGGTACCACATGGCGACCAATCCCTCCCGATCCAAACATTTTGCCTTCTTTTGGAGCTTTGCCTCTCATTTGGGGCACACTTGTCACTTCTGCTATAGCGCTTCTCCTTGGTGTACCAATAAGCCTAGGAATAGGACTGGCCCTTTCAGAGTTTGCTCCAAAACGTTTCAACTATTTCGTCTCCTTTCTCGTCGAGCTACTGGCTGCAATTCCAAGCGTAATATACGGATTATGGGGAATTTTTGTCCTAATACCCTTTCTACAATACAATGTTTACCCATCTCTTCAGGCAATCTTCGGATTTCTACCTGTCTTCCAAGGTCCAATACGTGGTCCTTCAGTGCTCACTGGCGGCATAGTCCTTGCGATAATGATCATTCCAATGGTATCAGCCATCTCTAGAGACGTTTTTGCCGCGGTTCCAAACTCTCAACGAGAGGCTATTATCGCGTTGGGTGCTACAAGATGGGAAAAAGCAAGAATTGTGATGAAGTATGGGCAATCAGGAACAATTGGGGCGATACTGCTTGGTCTCGGCAGAGCTGTAGGCGAAACAATGGCCATCACTATGGTTATCGGAAATTCGTTCAACATGTTCACCTCGCTCTTTGACCCGGGCTACACGTTAGCCTCGATTATTGCAAACGAATTTACAGAAGCCAGCTATCCCACAGTTTACATTTCTGCACTAATGCAAGTAGGTCTCGTGTTGTTCGCTCTTGCAGTAATCATTAACGCTTTAGCGAGATTGGCAGTTTGGTGGTCGATGAAAAAATTCAGAGGCGCTGAGATGATTTAACATGAACAAATACTTGATTAGAAAAACCAAAAACCGAATAATGATATCTCTTTCTTATATGGCCTTGATAGTTGTCCTCATCCCGCTCATAAGTATTTTGATGGAAATAGTGTTAAGAGGACTGCCTGTGATGAGTTTAGGCTTTTTCCTTGAACAAATACCTCCTTTAGGTCAAGCTGGCGGAGGAATTGGGCCAGCTATTCAAGGTACATTAATTGTGGTTGGACTAGCATCCATTATTGGAGTGCCTGTCGGGGTTTTTTCAGGCATCTACTTGGCAGAGTTTCGTGAAACCAAGCTTGCTTTAGGAGCCAGATTTCTCAACGATGTATCTTCTAATATGCCTTCAATAGTTTTAGGCATCTTAGGCTGGGCGATAATAGTAGTGGCAATAGGTTGGTCTGTGATCGCAGGTGCTGTTGCTTTATCAATTATTATGATTCCAATAGTGACCCGAACGACTGAAGAAGCAATAAAGCTTGTCCCTGAGTCAATCAGAGAAGCCGCGATTGCTTTAGGAGTGCCTCGGTGGAAAACAACAATGACTGTCGTTCTCAGCAGTGCCAAAAAGGGTATTGTTACGGGAATATTGCTTTCTGTTGCTAGAATATCTGGAGAAACCGCCCCCTTGCTCTTGACTATACTGGGTAGTCGATTCTGGTTTGGCGGACTCACCGAGCCTACAGCAGCACTACCATTGATAATATTCAACTTTTCGCAGTCACCCTACAGCCTGATCGATTGGCCTCGGGCATGGGGTGCATCTTTAACTCTTGTTTTCATGATTCTGGGAATCAACGTAATTGCGAGATACATTACAAGAGAAAAATATGGATAGGCTGACAGATGAGTCACAAAATCGAAATCGAAGGTTTAAGCGCATGGTTCGGAAGCAAACAAGTCTTACAAGATATTACACTGAAGATAAGAGAGAATGTTGTTACAGCCATAATAGGTCCTTCAGGATGTGGAAAAACGACACTTATAAGATGTCTCAACAGAATGCATGAACTCGCACCAAATGCGAAAATCTCGGGAAATGTGTCAATGGGAGGGAAAAACATCTACGATAATGATGTTGACCCTGTTACGATTAGACGAAAGATCGGCATGGTTTTCCAGAAACCAAATCCTTTTCCGATGATGTCAATATGTGATAACGTTGTAGCTGGTCTTAAACTGAACGGTGTTAATGATAAACACAAACTAGACAAGATAGCTGAAAGAAGCCTGAAAGCCGCCCACCTATGGGACGAAGTTGCAACAGAATTATGCAAATCAGGCGCAAGCTTGTCAGGCGGACAGCAGCAAAGACTCTGTATTGCCAGAGCTTTGGCTGTGGAGCCTGAAGTGATTTTGATGGATGAACCGACTTCAGCGCTTGATCCTACTGCCGCGTCGAAAATAGAACATCTTATACGATTGCTAAAGGAGGAATACACGGTGATTATTGTTACGCATAACATGCAACAGGCAGCAAGAGTGTCTGATTACACTGCTTTTCTTTATCTAGGGAAGCTTGTGGAATATGGAAATACAAGAACGATTTTTGAAAATCCGAAGACTGAGCTTACAGAGAAGTATATTACAGGAGAATTTGGATAGAGGAGACAGGATTTTGAGCAGATTGTTAGATATAGGTTTAGAAGAACTCTCAACAATGTTGCTTAAGATGGGAGAAGCAGCGGAAAAATCCGTGAAAACTGCTATCGACGGTTTTCTAAAAGGATTGGATGTCAACAATGAAGTTCACTTACTATCTGAAATGCTGAACATTATGAGCGTAGATGTTGAGGACAAAGTGTTCGAGTTGATAGCCAAGTATCAGCCAGTAGCCTCTGATTTGAGAATTATAAAATCCTACATGAAAATCGCTTACGACCTTGAAAGATACGGTCGTTATGCTTGGGATATTTCTTTTGCCCACAAAGTACTTAACAAGTCACAAAAATGTGGCCATCCTCACGTTCCTATGGAAGGATTGACTGAAAAAGTGGCCAAAATGGTTCACACAAGTATAAGAGCATTGAGAAATTATGACGTAAACCTGGCAAAAACTCTTGGACAACCCGAAAAGGAAGTGGACAAGATCTATCTTGAATACTTGGATCACCTTTCTAAGGTTCCTCCAACAACGCAGTGTGCAGCATGTGATATTCTCGTAGTTAGATACTTGGAGAGAATAGCAGATCATTCGGCTTATGTGGGTGAATCAATAATTTACATTGTTACTGGCGAAAAGCTGCTTATTAGGTGATTGTTCGTATGGCTGCATTAATCTTAAGTGTTATATGCATACTCAAAATAGTAATGTAAAATGGAGATGTAAAAATGGAGAAGAAAAGCTATGCATGGTTCGAAAAACGTCGTAGATCAAAAGCCTTGGATTTAGCCCAAGCACAAATAACAAAAGCCTTAGATACTGTGACCTTGCTTCACCAAGCCGTTCAGAGCACAGCCGAGGGAACAAGAAAAGAGGCGGCGCAACGCATCGAGCGCCTTTTTGAAGCAGAAGAAGAAGTAGACAGGCTTAGAACAGAAGTTTTCAAAGAACTGTCTAAAGGAGCCGCCTTATTTGCTGATTATCGTGAAGATCTGCTTCACCTTGTCAAGAGACTTGATACTCTTGCAGATCATGTGAAAGACGCTGCCAGATGTGTAGAAATGCTAGCAGAAACCAAGCTTCCGAAGGAATTCTGCGAAAACACGGTCAAAATGACCTCCAAACTGGTAGAATGTGCCCACGCTCTACGAGGCAGCATAGAAAAGATTACGGTAAATCCATCTGAAGCCATAGAAGGTGCCAGAAGAGTTGAAAAGATTGAACATGAACTCGACGAATATTATCTTAGAACAAAGTCAGCCTTTGTCAAATACGGGGCGCAGATCAATGCAGGTGCGATGGTGATATTTGACGACCTGATAGAATTTATAGAGCAAGCTGCCGACATGTGCGCTGACACAGCTGACTATATAGTGATACTTTCAAGCCGTGAATAAGAGATGCTGACGAAACCATGTTGCTAGTTCAAATTTCAGACGTTCATTGCGGTCCAATGTTTCGCAAACAAACCCTCAGAGCAGCAATTAAGGAAATCAACGGATTGCATCCAGATGTTGTGCTAGTAACTGGCGATTTAACAGAAAACGGTTTGATATCCGAATTTCAGACGTCTTCAAAAGAGTTGAAGGCGCTGAGGGCGAAGAAGATAATTTACATAAGCGGAAACCACGACTATCGCTCAACGGGATATCTGCTCTTCAAAGAGTTTTTCTCGTTTGCTCAAGTAACGGAAATCGACGATGCTGCCATAATAGTCCTAAGCTCGGCCAGACCAGACCGAGACGACGGCGAAGTTGGCAACCGACAGAACCTTTGGCTCGAACACACTCTGGAAAAGTATAAAAACAAAGCCAAGATAGTGGCGATACATCACCACATAATCCCAGTTCCAGACACCGGAGCAGACCAGATTACAATCATAGACGCTGGCGATGTTCTGCGGAGCCTCATAAAATCTCGAGCAAATCTGGTTCTCTGCGGACATAGGCATAGACCTTGGAGATGGAAAATGGAAGACATGCTGGTAGTTCACGCTGGGAGCGTATCATGCGAAAAACTAAGAGGCTTCTTCTGCAACTCTTACAACGTAATAACTATGAAAGGAAAAAGGATTGAAGCCAAACTGAAAATAGTCGGCGGCGACTTTGTCGATTTCAATGAAATTGTGAAAAGAAGAGAAATCTTGCAAGCATCTGATATCTCGCAATATACTGATTCACTGGCGCACTAGCCAAAAACAACTTCAATAGCTACGTTTCAGTTTTTTGAACACGAAAAATCCTAAAGACTGCTGGCTTCTCTTACCCTTTCTATTTCTTCACACATACTTTCAGCATTTGCTCTATCTGATGCTAATGCTATATAATGCTTTGCCAGAACTTAGATGAGAGATGTTTCTATGGCAAATCTGAATCTTAACTGATTAAACACTCGAAGTTTCATCTAAATCTTTGCAGAAAATCGGCAGTAAACGGGAGAGTTATTATGATCGGATTCTGCATTTGATCATAAGCAAGAGCAACAGAGAAAGAATCGAAGCATGCAAGAGTCCTAGCAGTTTTACAGCGGAAGGAGAACAAATAGTAGATGATGTCGTGCCGTGAGCAAGCAATTTTTGTGCTATCTAACGCGACTTATTTCGTTTTCTTTCGGCAAGACTCGTCCATTTAATTTTCGATTGCGGTCTTCAGTTTTTTCAAGGCCCAGCTGAACTTGTTTCTCAAAGTCTTCGGATAAAACTTTTCCAGATCAAAATCGACATGATTAGCCCACTTTGCATATGCCATCGGGTCAATGTACGATTTGAGGGAAGTTCCTAGATTGTATTCTTTTGTCTCCCTTGCTAATTTGATGTCCAATCTAGTTTTTTCTATTCTCTTAAGAAGGGCTTCGGTCTTCTTTCCTTGCTCAGCTTTCACTTTCAAGGTAACTTCAAGCTCTTCGAGTTTGGTCTCTTTCTCTGTTAACCGTTCACCAAAGTTAGCTGGAATCTTACGCTTATGATTAGCCACCTTAGCAGCTTCTAAATTAGCCATTTTAGCACAGAACTTCTTCATATGCTCTAGATCTTCCTTCTTGATTTCGCAGCTTTTAAGGAGTTCCTCAACAGTTGTGGTGCATCGCCATGTTCTGAAAACTTTGCCCGTCAACCCTTTCATTTTTTCAGAAAAGAATCTAGCCACTTTCCTTGAATCTATACCTTCAAAAAGATACTCTCTACACGTGTTTGAAAAATGCTTAATATTCTCAATTATGATAGGTGGGGCTTTAATCTCTTTGGTCCACCTTACTGCGTCCTTTCCTAGAAAATCGAAACGTAGTGTGTCCTTTTCTATCTTAATGTGTTCTGTCCTCAAAGTTATGGCTCCGACTGTGTCAGCTTCGTCTGGATCTTTCTCATCACCGACTCGCATATTCAAATTGAAGATTAACCAACACACTGTAGCTATTTTTCTTCTTTCTTCCTTCTCAGAATCGAGGTTCCTAATTATATGGTCTTCAATTTCTTTGATTTTGCCACCCAGTTTTTGGGCTTTTTTGTATTTTTCTTTCTCTCTCATTTGCTTCATAAATGTGGAATCTGAAAACCAGACATACTTGATTTTCCCTGAAAGCGCATCTTCCCACTTTGCGATGTACATTTTGTCGGGTTCCCAGACTTTACCTTTCCAATCACCTGAGGGTATTGAAGCATCTGGAGAAAGGTTGAGGATTATATCGTTTTGTTTCGGTCCTTCTTTCCAGCTTCCCCTTTTGGGGTGGTCACCTCTACCAGCAAAAAGACAAGATGGTTCTGCTGTCCAATTCGATATTTCTATTTCTCTGCCGTCGACTATTGCATAGCCATAGATTTTCTTCAATTTCTCTCTTCTTGTTTTTCTTTCAATTGAAAGCTTCTTTTTCTCTTCTTGGGTCATATTTTTCTTTTTTTCTTGTTCGCGAGTCACATATTCTCTAACTTCAGAAAAGTCAATTTCCATATCTTCTCTAGGCTTTCCATTAACTAAGGGCTCAACGTCACTAATCTGCAAATCTTGCAGAAAACTTGTGGATGGATTTTCCATTCTTAAAGTGCTTAAAAACACTCGCATGAGATTCTTATAGAAAACCTTGTCAGGCGGTGATGTTTGAGATTGTTCTTTCCTTACCCAAGCAAGCGCCATTTGTTCGGTTTTCGGACTCAGTTTCATTGTATTTCTCTTAATCTGCACAATTAAACCCTGATGTTCATATGGGGGAACATAAACTCCATTGTGCTTGAGGCTTTTCATAAGATACTTCATTTGCCTCGCCTAGATGAAGCTAATTCCCAAAGAGAGATGGTTAACCATGCCATCAGATCTGCACCGTTGAAGTTGATATTTGGAGTTTTCTTTTACATTCTTTATCCTACTTAAAAACTTTGATAAGATTTCTCCGATCGGTCTCTTTGCTCTTGCAGTTTTTGATGCAATGCACCAACGGTTCTTTCATCTATGTAGCCTTTATGAGGGCGGAATCCTCCAGCGAATCCTTTTGGAACGTGAAGAAGCTCATGTATAATAGTTTTCTCTTTTTCTTCTTTACTCAGTTTATCATATCGTTCCGAGATAACTTCTATTGTGTAGGAGGATGGAAGTTGAAGAGCCTCTTGCCAGATCTTTCCTAATCCGTGAATGCGAGCGATGATGCGTTTGGAAGTTGATCCTGTACTTCTAAAACAATGAACGAATTGCGGAACAACATGGAAAAATCCTAGGTTATCCACAATCTCTTCAACAAGCTTCTTGACATCGAACGCTTCTACATATTTTATCGGCAATACCCTTAACACTTCCCTGATCTGAATGGATATGTGTCTTGTCTTTCTAGCGTTCCACATAATTCAAGGGTAGCTATCTTTGTTTCTTCTTTGGCTCAGGCTCGAGTTCCGGTTCGCCGGCGCCTAACAGTATTCTCAGTGATTTAACCTCTTCTCTTAACATATTTACCTCGTTTTCCAATGCTTTAGCTCTGGAATCAGCCATTTTCTTAAGCTCTTCAATTTCGAGCACAAGATTTCTGCGCTCTGATTCCAGCATCTTTATTTTCTCTATCACGTTTTTAAATGTGGTCATGAAGTTCAGCACGTCTGCAACTGATGTTAAGTAATACATGGTCCGAAACATTTAAGATTTTTGTCAAAGCTGTGGAAACGTTTCAAGCAAGATAAACACTCGCTTGTGGTGTTCAACCCCCTATCAGGCAAGACTGCCTGTGAATAGGCAGAAATGCCTTTCCAATGAAAAGATAACCTCAGAAACTTGGCTAGGTTAGATTTGTATTGTAGAAAAAAAGAAAAACGAGATATTTGTCTACTGACATTTCTTGTTCTGCATTGTTTAATCTTTTTTCAGTGTTATTTCCATTGTGGAAACCATTCTTGTCCTGTCTTCGCCTTCTTTTGGTGGCATTTCTTCTGTACCTATGTCAATCTTGCTTATTTTCAGATCCTTCAGGAATCGATTCCGAGTTATTTCAGCTACATCGACAGCGGTAGTGATTGCTTGCCCACGGGCTTTCAATGTTACTTCTTTAATGTCGCCAGAAGATAGGCTTGTAATGATGGCCAAGACATAACTCATTGCTGGTTTCCGTCCAACGAAAACGGTGTTTGGTTTTTCAGCCATTTTTTCTTCACTCCTTTTATTGTTGATTGTCGCGTGTAACGTTGCCGCGTCTTTTCTGCTCTGAACGCCAGAACGTCACTGTGTAACAGTATTCATCGTCTCTTATAAATGCAACCAAAAATACATAATCTTGTGCATGATCAATAATGCAGGTTGCCTGTCCGGCGTTGTTTATCCACGTATGAACGTTTGCTTAATGGCTAATCATGATTTGAACCTTTTATAGATTGGAAAATGCCTAGTGTCCCTTTTTCTGGGAACATTTGAGATAGAATGAATGGAGGAGAGAGTGTATCTGTATTATCCTCTTGAGGTTATTGTGAATAGCCAGTGTTTGCTTTTTAGAAATCGTTCCTGTTTACCTGTCGTCATTCTGAAAAAGAACTGAATTTTGTACGAGGACAAAACCGATGTATAAGTCGATTTCATATGAAGTGATAGGCTGTAGTGGTTCTGGGTTAAGCAGCCCAAAAGGGGATTTTCTTTCGCATTAGTTCTGAATATTCATTTAGTGCTTGTTGTTCTTCGGTTGCCAGTCTGTCCATAAACGTTGTCAATAGCATCTTTGTGTGAGCTTCAGGAACCTTTGCATACAACACGTCGTTTTCAAAAACGTGTCTGCCTACTATAGGTTTATCCATAGATACAGCTACCTGCATTCCTCTGACTCCTTCTGACAAGGCCTTTCCCTTTTCCTGTATTTGTTGTATTTCGCCTATTTCTTCTCCATCTTCAGCCTTCACAAGAGAAACTCCTGGCGAGATTCTTCCGGCTAATATCTCCACTCCGAAGATCGCTGGTCTGGCTCTTCTAAAGATGAATCCTCCTAGAACTTGGATTTTGGCCGGTTTTACAAGATCTTCGAATTTCTGCTCTGCTTCTGTTTCGCGTTGTTGTTTGAGCCAAGCCAAGTAATCCTCTATCACGTGATAGATAATCTCCTTGCGGAAAATCCGAACTCCTCTGTTTGCAGCTTCCTCTTCAGCATCTGGTAGAACTCTAACGCCGAAGGCCAGAAGCGCACCATATAATGGGTCACGTTCTTTTACAACCGCTGCTTCGATAACATCTCTCTTTGAAACATCTCCTACATCTGCAAGTCTGATTGGTACATTATTCTGCTTCAGAATTTCTGCTATGGCTTCCAACGAACCCAAAGTGTCTGTTTTCAAAATAACTCCATTAACGTCAATTGCAATTCTGATTTTTCCAACTTCTTCTGAAACAAGCTTTGCATATTTCTCTTCTTCACCAACAGGAACAACGTATAAAGGTGCACCAGCTAATGCTCCTTCCCAATCGGGTGCAATGATCTTTATTCCGGCTGCTGCCGAAACAGATTTCACTGAAGAAAATTTGTCACGTGGGTCTCTAATTTCATCTAGAGGTTTGGGCACCAAAATCGCCCTTATGCGCGTTATTATTGGTTTTTCCTTACCTCCAACAGCTATTACGTCATCCTTCCGCAATACACCATCATAAATGATAGCGTTAAGCGTCAAACCTAATCCTGGTTCTTCCTTAACCTCCAAAACTGTGCCCTTAGCGGGTCCCTTGGTTATCTTCAGGCTTTTCTTCAGATATTGTTGTGTCAGTCCCACAAGAACCATGAGCAGCTCGGTTATGCCTTCGCCGGTTTTTGCACTGGTGGGTACTGCCGCAATCGTTTTCGTGAACTCTTTTATATTATCAAAGCGGTCCACTCTGAATCCTGAACGAGAGAACATGCCGAGAATATCGTAAATTCTCGCATCTAGATCCTGCCTAACATAAGGATCCTGCAGTTTATAGCTCTTCAAAAAAGGCGTATCTGGATATGAATTCCAGCCTGGCACGCGGTCAATCTTGTTTACAGCAACTAGAAATGGTGTTTTTCGGGCTTTTAGAATATCTATGCACTCGTAAGTCTGAGCCTCAAAGCCTCTCAAAACATCGAGTACAAGGATGGCGATGTCAGCTACACTGCCTCCTCTTTTGCGTAGATTCGTGAAAGCTTCATGCCCAGGCGTGTCAACAATAAGCAGGCCTGGAACCTCGATATCGCCTTTAATCATAGCGAGAGATGGACCTATGAGCTGTTTGAGGGTGTCCACGGGGAAGAAGCTTGCTCCGATATGTTGTGTTATGCCTCCTGTCTCGCGGGCTTGGACACTTGTCTTGCGAATCTTATCTAAGAGCAATGTTTTACCCGTGTCTACGTGACCGAGAACGCATACAATTGGTTGGCGTATGGACATTTTTCTGAATCTCCTGTAGTAAGATCTGACAAGTCAACTATTCAAAGAGGCATTTAACAGTTTTTAAAGTATCAATTTGAAAAACGCTTAGCGAACTCTTCATAACATTTTTAAGTTGCTGCTAAACTCTGCTTTTGTGGGTGGATTGTTTTGGCTTTCTGTACGAAATGTGGAGCAAAAAGGAAAGAAACTGACAAATTTTGCTATGCTTGTGGCGCTCCAGCCACAAACGTGGTTAGAGAAGAATACACAATTTCTGCAGACAACCTCATTGAGAGAGTTAAGGAGTTGCTTCATGAAGGAAACGTCACTCGAATAATTGTTAAAGGTGAACAAGGAAAGACCTTACTTGAGATTCCAGTTACTGTAGGTGTAATAGGGGTTGTTATTGCCCCTTGGCTTGCCGCTTTAGGAGTTATAGCTGCTTTGGCCACAAACTGTAAAATAGTTGTTGAAAGAAGAGAATGAATCTACTCGGTTTTTGCAATCAAAAGAAACAAACCCAATGCTATTAGTATGATGTTTAAGAAGCCGAAAAATCCAGCGAAAGCGCCCAATACTTGAGCAGCTGTAAACACGTAATACATGGCGAGCACTCCGATGATGAGGAGCAGTAAGCCGAAGAATTTTTCAGCTAGAGCTAATCCGAAACCGCCTTCTTCACTCATCTCTTTTTCACTTCTTCAAGTATGATTCTGAATAAAACACTATTCACTTATTTTAGATTTCCCATATTCTTACTTTGTTTCTGCAAGCTTTGCAGGCAAATATTCATCTACAATGTACGTTAAGCCGTATCTGCTGAAAGCTTCTTGCTCTGCCTTTCGTCTGATTTTCATGAAAGTCTTGATTTCTCTCTGCCATAATGGGTCTTCTTTATACCTTGGGTCTTTTTGCAGCTCATATAGCCTTTTTATGTCCACTTCGTCCAATGGGTCAGTGGGAAGTTTGTAATCCACAATGTCTGTTGCCCAGACACCGCTCCATTTTGCGTCGGGCGTCGTTAACTCTCTCAAATGCGCAGCGTTTGCAGAGCCTGAGATTATCACTTGGGCTATATGCATTCCCCATGGGTCACCATCTGTGAAAATGTAAACGGGAAGTTCCAGTTCGCTGCTCAAGCGCTTTATGAAATGTCTTGTGGCTCGTGGTGCCTGTCCAGCCGTCAAAACAAGCAAGGCATTATACTTTTTGTGGACGTTCTCTTCTATGAATCGTGTGAACAAACCGCCTTTCTCTATGGCTATGACCTTGTCGGCTGTTGTTTTCACAAATTCAGAAGAGGTCAAAGCTGGTCCTATCAGGACTCCGTCAGGATGAGAATCCAGGTTGAGCGTTTTTCCTTCGTAGCCTGGTACCGTGTATTCTATCGTAAGGTCGCCGAAGACGGCTGAGCGCTCTTCTGGAAAGATGTTGAAATCTTCCCGCGACAATCCTAAGATTGTCTCTAGATCTGTTATAATGTTGTTTGATTCTTGTTGATCTTTGAAGGTCATTTCATAGGCTTGAGCGGAATAGTAGACATCCCTCAGGGTTGATGTTTTGCGCTGTGAAGAGAGTTCGTTGGAGAAGAACGCAGCCCACACGAGTTGTGTAAAAGGCTTTAGATGGCGGATGTTGCGGGCGCTTCTTCGAACTTTTCTGTCGCCTAGAATGAACTGTCTAAGTTGTTTGTCATAGGTAATGTTCTCCGTTGAGCGGCTGGGCATGTCTACTGACGGAAAGTATCCATCGTCCAGTTGTGCATAAATCTCGAGTCCAATCTCTTCTAATCTATCTAAAATTTCTTTCTTTTTATTCATTATACTACTATGCTTCTTCTGATCCATGTTTTTGCACACTCTTCAAAAGCTTCTCAATATTAGGTAACCTATCTTTTCCAGCAAGCTCAGTTGAAAACTGGGCTATCTTGGGCAAATATTTACTGTAAACACCAAATCGTTTCCGTTCTCTATCTATATGTTCTCTTTTCGACATGAAGTGTTGAATCTGGCGAGCGGCTTCACGCAATGCATTGGCTATTTCTCTTCTAACTTCTGATCTATCAGCAATGAATTCTTTCCCAACAGTCTTGTAAGGCACCTTTGTGCTGCAAATGTGCACAACTATTGCTATCGGCATATCTGGTCCAACTTTGTACCTGCGCCAGTTCATTGCAGTTATAACTCTCATCGAGATGTCGCTTGCTTCATCATACAGAAGGGGTATTCGGTTGGCGAAACGATAAAGAATGAAGTTGCCTCTTTTTGGGATTTCTCCACCGTAGGCAATCCCAACTTCAACGATGAAGGGATGCCCAGCATATGTTGCAGGTTTGCGTTGGTGAACCACGACGAATTCTGGTTTCAGCTCTTTCAATATTCCCGCTTTCAATAGGTCTTTGCCTAGGGGTGAAAGGCAGCTTGCGTCTGGTGGTAGGAATTCTTTGAATCTTTTCAACATCTGCATTAATCTTACAGTTTCTTCATGCGATAGTCTCTTGGGATTTTTGGAAGGGCTAAGATTGCTGAATTCCAAGAATTTTTGTGCAGTGATTTCTCCAACTCTGTGAAAATGGTTCTTCAGAAACTCGAGCATTGTCTTGTAAGGAGTAACTTGAACAAGCCGCTGGAGGAGTTCAACATCCACACCATAGGGATGAGGTCTGGTCTCTCTTGGCGGCGTCGGCATCTCCTTTGTAACCCGCGTGAATCTATAGAGTCTTCCTTTAGGGTCGACAAAAGTCAAGTTTGCATAGGGATTGACCATAGCAGTTTGCTTGAAATAATCTAGGATTTTCGGCATTGCCCGCAAATAGTCACCTTCAAGCGTGAACTCGACTACAGTTCCTCGCCATTGTTCCTTGTTAATCAGTACTTTTCTGTCGAGTATCAGTGGGCGGTTTCTTTGAATGTCAATCATAAGCTTGTACATGTAAATCTTCGACATGCCAGTGCTGGAATTTATGGTGGCGGGCTGATGTGTCGTAATCTGTCCGTACAGAATTGCCATTTTTCCGCCTAAACCAAATGTGCCTCTTTGCTGTTTCAATTTGTATTTTGAACCGAAGAGCACCTGACCAAAAGCGGATGGTATGTGTCTTGGCTGCACTCCTATTCCGTTATCTTCAACCCTTAACCTGTAGATCTGGGTTTCAGCACTAGCTTCTCCTTCATATGAGAGTCTGACATAGATCTCAGGCGGAATTTTGAGGCTTTCTGCAGCGTCTAAACTGTTTTCCACCAGCTCTCGTATGGCTGCAAAGACCGCTCGAGATGGGTTTGTGAAGCCTGCGATGTCTCTATTTCGATAGAAAAAGTCAGCAGCGCTTATCTCTTCAAACGTTGTCTGAGCCAAACGAGCCTCCACCAGGTATCCTCCAACTGCAAATCGCTTTTACAATGTACTCTGCTTATTCTTTAATTTAACTGCATCTTTACCGAGAAAGCTGCTTATTTCCCTAAGGAAACGGCAACAACTCCCTAATAATCTTTACAACAATAGTTTCAAAAATGTTTTTATCGTTTTTTTGCTGTTGCCATAATAATCCTAACATCCGGGCTCTTAGCAAAATCAGAAATACTCTGTAGACATACTTCACATGACCTAAGCTCGTTACTGTTGCTCTTATCCATAACTAGAGCTATTTTCGATTTTTCAATCTCCTTGGAAAATAGCATTGTTAATCGCGTTTCTTTCAGAATAGATATCTGGTCTAGAAACCTAACTCTCAATATTGCCGCCTTAATAGGTTTTCACATTTCTCCAAGTACGGTTGCACCAACTCCAAATCCCAGGAGCATATGCGACTTGTCGATGCCTTTCAGAGCCGTTTTCAACAGTCTATCTTTGCTTTTGCTGATTCTAACCATGATTTTTCCTGCCGTTTCCTTTCTGCAGCATACGCACATAATAGTATTCGCCGAATTGTTTTTGAATTTTGTCAAGCTTTGAGCCTTCCTTGTTGACTCGTGGTCTCTTTGTGGTTGGGTCTCTACGAAAAGTCACTTCCATTTCCTTCAGAAACATGTTCATGCCTTTTCTCAAGCTTGTGGGTGGATTTGCAATTCCGTTCTCGCCAGGTTTTCCTGTAAAAACCATCAAATAGTCAGCTATGAAATCTTGCGTAACTACATCATGCTCCACAACGAAGGCTGTGACATTATGGTTTTCGACAACTCTTCTGATGGTTCGTGCCATGTTTAACCGTTCCTCAACATCCAGATATGCACTCGGTTCATCGAGCAAGTAAAGCTCAGCTTCTTTGGACAAACACGTGGCAATCGCGACTTTTTGCAGTTCGCCACCGCTGAGTTCAGTTACATTTCTGTCTAAAAGCTGATTTATCTTTAGAGGTTGCAGGATTTCCGTTTTGTACCAGCTTGATGAGAAGTTCTCTTTAGCAACACCCACAAGAAGCATTTGAACAGTGCCCTCGTATTCTGCTGAAATATACTGGGGCTTGTAACTCACCTTCAACTTGTCGAACTTTTTTTTGTCGTCTGTCTTTTCAAGTCCAGCCAAAATCTTCACAAAGGTTGTTTTGCCAATGCCATTTGCCCCTAGAATTCCGATGATTTCTCCCCTTTTTATTTTTCCATCTTGAGCCACAAGCTTAAACCCTTTATACGTTTTTTCCATTGGTTCCCATTGTAGCAGTATTTCGTTAGTATCAACTGTCTGTGTAGGTGGTTTTTCATGGAACATTATGGCTTCTTTTCTGAATCGTACGTTTTCATCTGGGATATATCCTTGTAGGTAAATGTTTATGCCTGCTCTTACACCGTGTACGTTTGAAACAATACCGTAAACACCTGGTTCTCCGTAGAAAAGGCAGATTTGGTCAGACAGGTAATCTATTATTGCGAGGTCATGTTCCGCTACGATAATGGTTTTTCGGTCGTCTTTCAGACCTCGTATGGCTTTAGCAACCTCTAGTCTTTGTTTTACATCCAGATAACTTGACGGTTCGTCGAAAAGGTAGACATCAGCCTCGCGGCATATCGCCGCGGTCACTGCCACCCGCTGTAGTTCTCCTCCGCTCAAAACTTCGAGAGGACGTTTCCAAAGCTGTTTGAGTTCAAGCTGTTCTGCGATTTCTTCTAGTTTTTCTCTTTCATTCACTTTTTCCAATAGTTCTCCAACGTTTCCAGATATGACTTTTGGAATCTTGTTCACATATTGCGGCTTGTGTGAAATCCCGAGTTTGCCTTCGCTCATCCTCTGGAAATAGTCTTGCAGTGTCGAGCCTCTAAAATGCTGAACTGTCTCACTCCACTCTGGCGGGCTTTCAAAGATCCCAAGGTTTAATTTGGTCTCTCCAGCCAATATTCTAAGCGTAGTTGTTTTGCCTATACCGTTTTGTCCCAACAAGCCTAAAACAATGCTCTGTGAAGGTATCGGCAGCCTAAAAAGCTTGAAAGTGTTTTCTCCGAAGCGATGGCTACAATCTTTTTCCAATTCATCTGGAAGGTTAACTATCGAAATCGCGTTAAAAGGACATTTTTTTATGCATATGCCACATCCAGTGCATAAGGATTCCACAATAACTGGTTTGTCACCCTCAAACCGTATAGCTTCTATACGGCTTCGTACTATTGGGCAAAATCTATGGCACAACCTATTACAACGTTTTGGTTTACATCTGTCCTTGTCTAATACTGCAACTCTTGCCATGGGTAACCCGTTCAAAGTAGTCGTAAGTTGTAGATTATAAACATGAACCCAAAATAATAAAAAACGTTTAGTACTTCCAATGCGAAGAAGAAACGCAAAATGAGGTTAACGCATTTAAACTTTCAACGTTTCCTCGTCTTCCCAGTCTTCTTCTTCCCAGTCTTCGTCTTCCCATTCTTCTTCCTCTCTTATCATGCTTTTCCACCTCCGGATTTTCAGATGCATATTGAGACAACTGGCGAGCATTTTAAGCATTGTTGTTCGTCAAGTGTCGAGAATTAAAACAAGAGAGCATGATCAGAGAAGTCTCATAAGAGGATTTATTTCACAATCTTCGCCGCTAAAGAAGCGATAGGTTCTGTCATGTCAGATCTGAAATATGCCCAACACATGTTTGGCGAATTATGCGCGGCACCAATCGTTCCTTGAATATCAACAGAAATCAATCCCATGGCATTATAGGCGAGTGAAAGCCTCCTATTAACTAGCCTTATTGCCTCTTGAACCGCTTCCTGCGCCCTTTTTCCGTTTTCGATATAGTTACAAACAGTTTTCGCCAAAACCAGTCTTATAGCGACTTCACCAACTCCCGTGGCTGAACATGCTCCGCTTTGATTATCCGCGTATGTGCCACATCCAATTAGCGGCGAGTCTCCAATCCTTCCGGGAAGCTTCAACGGAAAACCTCCAGTAGAGGTTGCAGCAGCAACATTTCCATCCAAATCCAATGCAACTGCGCCTACGGTTTCCAAATCGAACATTCCCGGATAGCTCTTTACCAGATTTAGGAGTTTAGGCAGTTCAAATTTCCCTTGGAGCAAGGCTTTTTTTTGTTCGTCATAATATTTCAGCCTAAGCTCTGACGCGGGATTTCTTTCTTCAAGCTTGTAGAGTTTGGCAAGCTTTTCGGCACCTGCGCCTACTACAAAAACATGATCTGTTTTTTCCATGACTATTCTTGCCAAGCGAACAGGATTCTTGATGTTCTTCAGGAGTCCGGCAGCTCCAGCTTGAAGCGTTTTTCCATCCATAATAGATGATTCCATTTCCACATTCTTTTCAATATTTAAGCTTGAACCGTAACCTGCGTTAAATGTGCCATCGTCCTCCAAGACTGCAACGGCTTCAATGACGCTGTCCAAAGCTGTTTCTCTCTTTCTCAGTACGTCAAAACCGATAATACTAGCTTTCTTGACTCCTTCCAAGCCCTGTTGGCTGCGTTCAGAATGCCATGTTCCTGCTCCACCATGAACGACAATTACTGGTTTTCGTTCCTTATCCACGACATCTTCCTTCCTTTCTGTTCCAAACTCTGAATTTGTTAGCCCAAATTTAAGCCTAATGTTCCAAAAACATCAAAATAGATAAATCTATGTGATGAAATGTTACTTTTGGGATGATGTGAGGCGACGGCTAAGAGCCATAAGCTGTGACAAAGCCACTAACCTGCACTGACCCTAAACCACTTCTTGAAACATTAAAATTCGTCCAGAAGAATTAGAGTAGTACAATATGCTCAGCATATAACGGTGAAATCATGATTAATGACTTTAATATTTTAGCCACCACTTTTCGCAGGATGGAGTTTGCAGCATGCTCTGAGTTAAACCATTTGCTTCAGCAAATAGGTGACGCCAACCCATCCGTAGCCAAAACTGGCATCACAGGTTTGATAGCAGCGAAAACCGTTTTCAACCCATGTGAAGTTATACAGAAGCTCCGTCACATACTGCATGATCGTCCATACGAGTTTCGATACACCCTTAGGATAATTCCAGTCGAGAAGATTGTTCATACAGACTTGGGTGAAATTCAAAGCGCAGCAGTAGAGCTTAGTTCGAAAATTGGGAAATATGAGACTTTCAGGGTGACGGTGGAAAAACGTTTCACCAGTGTTCATGCACAAGAGATTATCGAAGCTACCGCTGCGAACATTAGAAGAAAAGTTGATTTGAGCAAACCTAACAAGATTTTGCTAATCGAAGTTGTCGGTGAGTTAACCGGCTTATCTGTGATAAAACCTGATGGCATTTTATGTGTTATGAAGGAAAAAGTGCTTTAGGGTTAGCGCTCTGTTGACAGCAACGCTATTCGTTCTATTACAAGGTTGATTAAGGCGTCTTCTAGCTTCTCGTCTTTCATAATTGTTCCAAGTTCTTCATCAGAGATTCCAAAGGTCTTTTGAATCTGCACTTTTTTTTTGTTCGTCATTTCGAGAACGCTTTCATCTTCTTTGGAGTCAGCTAGTCTTGAAATCTTCGGTAGGGTTGTTTCTACAATTTTTGGTTTTTCTCCGATTATCAACACGGCTATCCTTGTCGTGTCTGATTTAATTCCGAGGGTTTCTGTGGCCTTTCGGATTTGTCTTTGTGCAGAAGCGTAAAGAAGGGTTTCCATAGCTAGGTCTCTTGAAATGTTTTTTCTGTTTTTGAAGGCTGTTAATGCGTTCAAAACTGCAAAATATAGGTGTTGCCATGTAGCTACAAACTTGGCATCGAAAACCTGGATCTTCACGCTTAAAGGTCTTTCTTCATCAATCCTTTTTAGAAATCTGTCTACATTGTTGATTTTCACGTTTTTGAAGCCTGTTATCACAACGTATTTCTGAAATTCTTCGATAAATCTCAGCAACATACTTCCTCAGAGATTTCTTTCAAGAATCTGTTAACAAGTTTTGCAGGTATTCCTGATGTCACAAGTTTTGCTATTTCCTTTTCTAATGACATGTTTTCTTCTCTGCATTTTCTACAGAGTTTTAGCAAGGTTTCTTTTATTTCCCAAGGGAAGACTATCCAGCGGGTCGTCTTTTTTTCATAATAGTCTGGTCTAACTATGCTCCATGGTTTGTAGTAGACAGTGACGATTTTTGCTTCACTGGACTCTTGTTGAATGATGTGTTCTTTCACAAGTTTCAGACTTTTTCCTGTGTCTGCAACTTCGTCCACGATAAGCACTTTTTTATTTTTGACTGGGACTGAGACCGGTTGAGTTAAGCTGGGTTCGCCTTTTGTTTCTGTCACTCCCAGATAGAATTCTGCTTTAACATTTGCAAGGTTTGGATTATTTAGCAAGTCTGAAAGGACTCTTGCGGGTGGCCATCCACCTCTGGAGACGCCCACGATCACTTCTGGTTTGAAGCCGTCTCTGCGTATTTTTTCAGCTAGATTCACGAGCATGACGTATATTTGGTTCCATGTTGGAACTTCGAACTCCAGTTCTCCGCTCACAGTTTTTCCCATGTTAAGAGAGTCTGCTGCAGCTTAATAAAATTTAGAAAATTAAGTTTTTGCCTGTGTTTTTTGGTAATCTTAATTACGTTGTAGTGGAAGTTACTTAAGACTGGTGGTGGTTAAAAGGGATGGAAACTATTGAATGTGTCCCAAATTTCAGCACTTCGGATCCAGCAACTGTTGAAGCTATTCTTGAAGAGATAAGGAAAACGAAAAACGCTTTTCTGTTAGATTATACCTTTGACGATTACTACAATAGGCTTGTTGTTTCCTTTGTTGGCAGTAAAGAGTCAGTTCTTGAAGCGGCTTTAAAGTCAGCGGTTAAAGCTGTGGAGCTTATTGACATGCGTAATCATAAGGGGCAGCATCCTCGTATGGGTGCAGTCGACGTGGTTCCCTTCATTCCGTTGAAGAACGTGTCAATGGAGCATTGTGTTGAACTTGCAAAGAAATTTGGAAAAGCTTTCGCAGAGAAATGTAGTGTGCCTGTTTATCTTTATGGTGTAGCCGCTGAGAATATCCAGCGTGGTGATCTGGATTGGATCCGTGAGGGCGATTATGAGAAGTTAGCAGAGAACATTGTGAAACCTGAACGGAAGCCTAATTTCGGTTCTGCTGTGTTTAATGCAAGGTCTGGAGCTACGTGTGCGGGGGCTCGCAAAGTTATGGCTGGTTTCAACGTTAATTTGGGTACGGCTGATTTGAAGATTGCAAAGAAGATTGCTAAGGCTTTGCATGCGAAGAAGGGCGGCTTTGCTGATGTTAAGGCTATGGCAGCATATATTCCTGAACAGAACATTACGCAGATTGGTATGAGTGTAAACGATTTTGAGAAGACGCCGCTTTATCGAGTTTTTGAAACACTTAAGGCTGAATGTGCACGGTATAATGTGCCAATCGTTGGTTCGGAGTTTTGTGGGTTGGCTCCTTTGAAGGCTTTGATCGAGGTTGCATGGTATTATTTGAAGGCGGATAATTTGAGTGGAGACCGTGTTTTGGAACTAGCAGTGTTCAATGCTATGGAGAAGGGCGGTGCGTTTGAGAAGTAGAAGCAAGAGGAGTGCAAAAGAAGCAGCAGATCTGCTTATTGTAAATGCTAGTGAGCTGATTACCCTTGCCGATAATAATCAGAAGCCACGGACAGGCAAGCGGATGCGTGAGCTGGGCATAGTACGTGATGGGAGCCTCGCGGTCAAGGAAGGACGTATTGTTGCAGTTGGAAAAACATCCGATGTTACAAAGTGTTTTCGATCTGATAATATGATAAGCGCTAATGGAAAAACGGTTCTTCCCGGTTTCATTGACGCACATACCCACCTCATTTTTGCAGGTTCACGGGAAGACGAGTTTCAGATGCGGGTTGAAGGCGCTTCATACATGGAGATTCTGAATGCTGGCGGCGGCATATTGAAGACCGTTAAGGAAACCCGCAAGGCTAGCCTGGATAAGCTTGTAGATATTGGACTCAGAACGCTTGATCGGATGCTGGAACATGGAACAACTACGGTTGAAGTCAAAAGCGGCTATGGTTTGACAACAAAAGATGAGTTAAAAATCCTGGAGGCGTCACGGCGCGTGAACCAGTTGCACACGATTGATGCGGTTTCAACCTTCATGGGTGCACACGCTGTTCCGCCTGAATATAGGGATAACGTGCAAGGCTATGTTGACTTGATAGTTGAGGACACGATTCCTAAAGTTGCCGAGAAAGTACTCGCGGAGTTTTGCGACGTTTTTTGCGAAAGAACGGTCTTCAATCTGGAACAGTCTAGGAAAATCTTGATATCAGGCAAAAGCCACGGCTTGAAAGCTAAGGTTCATGCTGACGAGATGAGCATGTTAGGTGGCGCGGAGCTTGCGGCTGATGTTGAGGCTGTATCTGCTGAGCACATGCTTTTTTCCTCGAATGAAGGTCTGAAGGCAATGGCTGCTAAAGGTGTAGTCGGAGTTTCGCTTCCAGCGGCGGCTTTCAGCTTGATGATGGGACGTTATGCGGACGCACGGTTTATGATTAATTGGGGCGTGCCATTGGCTTTGGGCACTGATTACAACCCTAGTTGCTTAGTTGAAAATATGCAGTTGGTCATCGCTTTTTCATGTCATTTTATGCGATTGACGCCTGCTGAAGCCATAACGGCGGCTACGATCAACGCGGCTCATGCTATAGGTCGAGCGCATGATATTGGCAGTTTGGAAGATGGGAAACGGGCTGACATTGTAGTTCTGGACGTGCCGAATCACAAGTTTTTAGGTTATCATTTTGGCACGAATTTGGTGGATAAAGTTGTAAAGAATGGGAGAATTGTGGTGGATAAGGAAGCAAATCCAGCTCAGATTGTCCGTTTGGAAGAATAAAAAACTGGATAGCAACTGGTTTCGGGTTTGTTTTTTGTTTTATTATTCCTCTTTTTTGTAGCGTCGTGTAGGTCAGCCATGCGCTTATGCCGTAGACGACGCCATTGAAGACTGCTATCATGAGAGTCGTGGTTTGTATTCCAGGTACTGGATAGTCGGTTGTTGGAACATTTAATGCTTCGTAGATTTGTTTTCCCGGTGGCAAGTCTGCATAAGCCAAGGTGGCGGCTAATGCTACAAAGAAGACTGCGAGAAATATTATTGCTTCTCTCATGTTGTTTCCTTCATTGACTTGTGCTATTTGGTGTTGGTGTTTAGAAATTTGGCGATTTTTGAGTAAAAGAATTAAAGCATGTATTGGCTATTTTTTGGCTTGTGGTGAGTTCAAAGTGGGCAAGTTCAAAGTTGGTCGTCCTATCAGGGCTTTGGTCGGGAACGAGCTGCACTGTAGAAATTGGCAGATTGAGGGTATTTTGCGCATGTTGTGCCACGTTTTGGATCCAGAAGTGGCTAAGGATCCTGAGCGTCTTATTGTTTATGGAGGTACTGGAAAGGCTGCGCGTAATTTGGAATGTTTTGAGGCTATTGTTGAAGCACTTACAGAGCTTGATTCTGATGAGACTTTGCTTATCCAGAGCGGTAAGCCTGTTGCAGTGTTTAAGACGCATGCGTGGGCACCACGGGTTCTGATAAGCAACGCCATGCTTGTTCCTAAATGGGCTACTTGGGACTATTTTCTCGAGTTGGAACAGAAAGGTTTGATCATGTTTGGACAAATGACAGCAGGCAGTTGGGCATATATCGGAACACAAGGTATACTGCAAGGAACTTATGAGACGTTAGCGGCTGTAGGCAAGGAGCATTTTGGCGGGTCCCTTAAGGGAAGACTTGTTTTGACAGCAGGCTTAGGTGAAATGGGCGGGGCTCAACCTTTGGCTGTTACCATGAATGAAGGCGTGGCATTGGTCGTAGAGGTTAATCCGTGGGCAATTGAGCGTAGGCTTAAACATGGCTATCTGGATGGTTGGACTGACAGGTTGGATGAGGCTTTGAGCATGGTTCTGGACGCCAGAGAGAAAGGTATCGCAAAGAGTATCGGCTTGCTTGGTAACGCAGCTGAAGTGCATCCTGAACTGCTGAAAAAAGACATTATACCTGATGTGGTTACAGATCAGACTAGCGCGCATGATCCCTTGTATGGTTATTATCCTGTTGGTTTTAGCAAGGAAGAAGCTGATGGGCTTAGAGAGCGCGATGCGAAGGAGTATCTGAAGCATTCAATGCAAAGCATGCGCCGACAGGTCGAAGCCATGGTCGGCATGATGCGGAAAGGCGCAGTAGTATTTGATTATGGAAATAATTTGCGGCAACAGGCCTATGACGCGGACTTCAAAGAAGCGTTTGTTTATCCAGGATTTGTGCAGGCTTACATCAGACCGATGTTTTGCCAAGGGAAAGGACCGTTCCGCTGGACAAGCCTAGTTGGCAGTAGGGAGGATATTTACAAGCTGGATGACTTCATTCTTAAAGAGTTCAGTGATGATGTCGGTCTGTGCAGATGGATACGCAAAGCAAAACAGTATGTGAAGTTTCAGGGCTTGCCGGCAAGGGTTTGCTGGTTGGGCTATGGCGAAAGAGCAAGATTTGGCAAAATCATCAATGACAAGGTAGCAAACGGAGAGCTTAGCGGACCTGTATGGATTGGTAGAGACCACCTAGATGGCGGAAGCGTAGCTTCACCTAACCGCGAAACAGAAGGCATGAAAGACGGTAGCGACGCTGTGGCGGATTGGCCTATCTTGAACGCTTTGATCAACGCGGTCTCCGGGGCCACATGGGTCAGCGTGCATCATGGAGGTGGAGTAGGCATTGGCTACAGCATTCATGCTGGTATGTGTTTGGTGGCAGACGGGACAAAAGAAGCAGAAAAACGCATAGTAACCGTGCTAACGACTGACCCGGGAACCGCGGTCGTTAGACATGCAGACGCTGGGTACGAGAAGGCGCAGATGCTGGCAAAAAAGGAAGGCCTGAAGATGCCTATGCTGAACTAAACAGAGAAAATGGGTGACTATTATCAGGTTTTTATCACCTTCAGTTGTCCTCCCAGTAGTCATTCACAACCAACCGCAAACAACTAGCCCTTCTCCGATCCCATTGATAGGGTTTGTCTTGTTGCACAAACTTGGGAAAGCATAGTTTGCTATCCAAAGATGGATAGAGGAATTCTCCACGTTGGAACGCTGATTTCACTACGATATTTCGAGTTTCTGAGTAGTCTCTAGTCCTTTAACTCATAGACATCGAGAGAAACACACCCTAAAAACAACCGTGCCCTTCCTCTGATTTTCGTGTTCAAATCTCGAAGTCTTTGCGCTGCCAAAATAAAATGCAAATCAAGATTTCTAGCAACCGAAAACATCTTCCGTAGCCGATTGAACAATTTTTTAGAAACAACACCAGAATCAAAGACATTCTGAGCTTCCTCAACAATGAAAACAATACGCTCTTTTCTAGCATAACCTTTGTAAGCTCTGAGATAATTCCTTCGGTAGAAAAATTGAACTATTGAATACACAAAAAGCGCGCTGGCTTGTCCCGAAAATCGTTGAAATTGGTCATAAGTCCTCTTTTTCCATTCTGTGCTCGATTTGGGCTTCTTTGATGGGCGAATTCTGGCTGCGTTGAAAGATGGCAAGTGACGCCTCTCCAACAAACCCCGGAGTGAGCAAGGTACCCCATGACACATTGAGGCTACTCCTAACCCAATTTGGGATTTGAGGCACACAAGAAGACTAAAAATGGATATGCCGCTCAATACCGCCCTGAAATCTGAAAACAAGATTTTTCACCATTTTACACCAATATAGGGACAAGGCAGCACGCTCCTGTTTTCAGTTTTGCGCTTGCGTGCGCAGCATAGAACCCCTCTTTGTTCCTCATAAGGAACAGGCCAAAAAAAGATAATTCTGAAGTTGGGCTTGGTTAAGCTTATTTGGATAATTGCTAAGAGGTATAGAAAAACGCGGGTTTTAGGGGTAGGTTTTTCCGAAGTTTTGGGCTATGGGGATTAGATCGAATATGTTTATTACGCCGTCTTCGTTTTCGTCAGCCACAGGATTCCATCTGTCATGGTCGGGGTAGGAGCCGAAGGCGCTGGCTGCAGCTGCAATGTCTAGTATGTCTACTTTGTCGTCCATGTTCAAGTCGCCTGGCATCCGCACCTGCATGGTTTGGCTGGCTTTGAACGGCGTTCCGTCATTTAGCTGTCCAGCCACGGTCAGAGTTACGTTGTCCGCAACTATGCCACTGCCAAGTAAGAACTGTGAGACGGCAGTTCTGTTGAAGCAAACCATCAAATCCAAAAAGCCATCACCGTCGTGGTGCCTATCATCCGAGGTGCAGACAGATCAACGAGTATGGTGCTGTTCAGCAGTATTGAAAAAACATTAATGTCGGCAACGTTGTAGCCTTCGGGAAGCTCAATGTAGACGGCTACCCAGTCGCCCTTTCAACCCAAGTTCAACACCCTCGGATGAAAGTCTACTGTTGGTGTTAATTCTGGCGGCGACCAAGGATTCACAAGCGGATAATTGTCTTGATTATCCTCATCAATAACATAGGGCGTGTCCCACAAGCCAGAGCCATCCATCTCTTCAGCGTCCGGATACCTCTCCAAGTAGTCGCTCCAGTAGTTTCCGCCAATGGGGTAGCCGTCATCCCAAACATTGGTGTAGCCAGTTTCATAGAAGCGGGCTTGTTGTGTGTTGTTTACGAAGTTGTTGTGGCATATGATGTTGTTAGAAGAATGCCGGAGCTGAATGCCGACTTGGTTGTTTGCCATGTTGTTGCCGCTTATGCTGTTGTGGGAAGAATCATCGAGATAGATGCCACGCCAGTTGTTTGTTACGTTGTTTCCGCTAACGCTGTTATCAGAAGAGCTATTGAGAAAGATGCCGGCCGCGAAGTTTTGGATTTGCGTGTTCTTGACCGTCACGTTTGTTCTTCCAGATATCTCTATCCCTTTAGACAGATAGACCCATGTTCCTGTTCCTTGAAGCGTGCAGCCAGCCCCATTGATCACTATGTTGCCCCTCTCCATCACAATACTATCGGCATCGCTAGTGATGTTTCCAGTCAAGGTATAAGTTACATTGTCAACTGTTGAAATAGGGGCATCTGGCGGGTCTATGCTTCCATCCGCCCGTATGTGAATGGTTCCGCTTCCCAAAACAGGTTGAATGTTAAACGTCAAAGTCAACATGCTTGTTAGCAGCAGCGTCAACAAAATCGTAGAGAATAACTTTTTCATTTTCCTTTTTCCTATCCTTACAGCAAATCTACTATTAACCCGCAAGTGATATCTAGCCGTTTCCTAGAACTAAAATATAGAAGCAAGTTCTATCCGCTTAAAGAAGCTTATTCAATATACAAATTATCTAGTAGTCTATAGAAAAATACTTGGTAGTTTATGGATATAGAGAAGAAACTATCGTGACAGGTAGCCACAGATCAAACTTTTCGCCATAGTTTCTAAGCGGTAATGTGGTCTAGCCACTGGAACCGTTTTTCAGATTTTCTAGTCTTCGGGGGCTTGTTTTTCTATGGTAATCCATACTTCTATTTACCAGTAGGAGCCCTCGTTTTGTTGGAGCAGCCATGCGTGAGCATTAACCATAAATTCCACCTGTCTCCCTACTAGTTTCACCTGAAAGACGTGCATGTTTGGTGAGACGCTTGAAATCCCTGAAGCATAATATGAAAGTAACATCGGTTTTCTTATTGGGTACGGAGCAGAACCTGATAAGCCAAGACAAACGAGAACTGGAAGTCAAGACAGACGAAATGCTAAAAAAGCTAGAGAAAGGCAGAAGTGCAAAATTTCTTATACGAAAAGAAGAAGACCTTAACAACGTGGACGTAAGCAAAATTGATGCATTGGTCATTTTTCCATGTTGTCCTTATCGGTTTACTCCTCTCATCCGCATTGTTGAAAATGGCTTACCCACGATCATAAGCGGCGGAGGCAAGTCCTTCTCGGATTCTGTAGACACTTACGCTTATCTTGCCGATTATTCAAACGTGGAATTAGCCTTATCGGATGAGGAAGTCAAGACCAAGCTTAAAGCTATAGAAGCTGCAAGATGGGTGAAAAACGCTAGAATTGCGGTTTTCGGTTTAGAGAAAATCGTGCCTGAATATGCAGCTTGGTTTAAGAACCCCCTGGGGCTGGGCAAGCTTAACAGCCTCTTCGTGAGCAAGCAGCAGGTGCTGGAAGCACATAAGAAGGTTGATTCAGCCGAAGCGGAGCGCTTGGCTAAACAGTGGACCAGCGAGTGCACCCTTAAAGAACCTTCTTCTGAAGACGTTGTGCTATCCGCTCGTGTATACCTTGCCCTAAAAGCCGTCATAGAAGAAGCAGATGCAGATGCGGCTTACATGCCTTGGTGTGGTCAATTCACAGAGGATTTTGGAACCAAACCCTGCTTTGCCATAGCAAAAATCGCCGATGAAGGTATACCTATAGGCTGTTGGAAAGGCGACAATCTGCTACCCATGCTCATTCTTCACGCAACGTCGCATAAGCCTGTTTTCGTGTGCGAACTGCACGGGTCTTTACACGAAAACAACACTCTTGAACTGCGTCATTGCTTTTCGCCCACAAAACTGTCAGAAGGCAAGCCAATACTTCGTCAGTGGCGAAGCATGTCAAATACCGTAACTGCCTACTGCCAACTTCCAAAAGGAGAAGTTACGCTTGTTAATTGTGGAATCGGCGACAAAATCCTCATAACCAAGGCTGAAGTGCAAGACTGCAAAGACCTAGAAGGTGACAACTGCCGCATAACCATATACGCACAGCTGCCAAACGAAGAAATAATCCGCAAACTCCAAGCCAAAGAGTTTGCACTCGTCTACGGAGACCATACCAAAGAAGCTAGGATAACAGTCGAAAAACTGGGCTTGAAAATCCTCTAGCGATGAACGTGTTTACAAGTAGTCAAAATCAAATCCAAGTACTCAGAACATTACCTTGCACCAATGACATTCGCTCAGGTGCATGGCTCTCGGCATGCTGCAACTTGGACATGTCCATTTTCGCTCTTCTTCCATGAGCCAGTCGTCGATTTTTCCGTTTTTAATCTTCTCCAGATTGTCCATAAGCCTCTCACCGTGCTTTAGGCAGGAATCAGCGATGTCATGGAACTTTTCACATTTTGGATAATCATCACATTCGCAACAGAGCTTCAACCCCTTGGCTTCTTGGCACTTCACAATCTTGCAGTTCCTACCCCACTCTACATTGTCCCAGCCATTAGCTAGCACGGTTTGACAACCCTCACATCGAATACCTTCAGGTTTACATTTTTCTCTCTCAGCAATGATCTTCCGAAGCTGTTCCGAATCCTTACCCGCCCTGTAGATTGTGCAAGACCCGCAGTAAAGCCCACATCTACCCACAAGATTTCTGTCTACCATAATCATCAAAGCACACTAATAGGTCTACACCGATATTTAGCTACCGAGCCTTCTATTTCGATTCATGAAAGAAGGATCCGAACCTCTTTAGCCGGGATGTTCCTTCCCATATAGTCTTTAACACAATGTGTAGCACTAGAAACTCTTAATTTTGCGTTGAAAGAATAGTTTTGAGAAAGGCTTCCAGACATATCCGTGTGATTGTGCCAGAAATGGGAAAATACACGCTAATTATCACCGAAAAACCAGATGCAGCGCGAAGAATAGCCTCGGCTCTTGACATCGGCGGAAAACCCAGAAAAATGAAGCAAAACAGAATGTCCTACTACATGGTCAAACGAGACAAAGAAATAGTCGTTGTACCGGCTTTGGGACACTTATATACGGTAGCAGCTGCAGAAAAAACTGCAAGAACCCGTTACCCCGTCTTCAGCTTCAAATGGGTGCCCCGGTACATTGCTGAAAAAGAAGCCAAGCACATCCGTCCATGGCTAGAAACCATCGGAGAATTGGCAAAAGATGCGGATGCATTCATTGACGGTTGCGACTACGATATCGAAGGAAGCATAATAGGCTACAACATACTCAAATACGCATGCGGCGACAAAGAAAAACAAGCAAAACGCATGAAATACTCCACCCTAACCAAAGAAGAACTGGAAAAATCTTACGAGGAACCGCTTCCGAACTTGGATTTTGCCCTGATCGAAGCTGGTCTTACCCGGCACGAAGTCGACTGGCTTTATGGCATAAACCTCTCACGAGCCCTGACCACTGCGGCGAAAAACCACAGCGGAAAATACTACACTCTCAGCACAGGAAGAGTACAAGGACCAACTCTAAAATTCATAGCTACAAGAGAAAAAGCCATCAAAACCTTTGTGCCGACGCCTTATTGGGAACTGAAAGCCCAAATCGCAATAGATGAGCAAATCTTCGAAGCACAATACGAAAAAGAAAAAATCGAAGCCAAGCACGAAGCAAATAACATCCTAAAAGCCTGCGAAGGAAAAACAGGCATAGCCGAGAAAACAGAACGAAAACAATTCAGCCAGCCGCCTCCAACACCCTTCGATTTTGGCAGTCTACAAAGCGAAGCATACAGCACATTTGGATATTCACCAAGACTCACCTCAAAAATTGCCCAACGCCTATACTTAGACGCACTGACCTCTTACCCGAGAACAAGCAGTCAGAAACTGCCGCCAGTAATTGACTACGAAGCCATACTGAAGAACCTGAACAAAGCTCAAGAATACAGAACCTTGACAGCAGAACTCCTTTCAAAATCGGAACTGAGACCACATGAAGGAAAAAAAGAAGACCCAGCTCATCCGGCTATATACCCGACTGGAAACCTACCACAAAGAGTTCTAGGTAATTCTGGAAAAAACCTTTGGGATCTCATAATTCGCAGATTTATGGCAGCATTTGCTGGAGCTGCCATAAGACAAACCGTGAAAATCTCGATAAACATTAGTGGACGCCATTTCTACCTATCAGGAAGACACACTCTGAAAGAAGGCTGGCTCCGATTCTATGACCCATACGCCAAAAGACAAGAGTCATTCTTGCCGCAAATAAAAGAAGGTCAACCAATTACCATCAGGAAGATAATCTCAGAAGGAAGATTCACCAAGCCACCACCACGATACAATCCCAGCAGTCTACTCAGAAAAATGGAAGACACCGAAATCGGAACCAAAGCCACTCGAGCAGACGTCATACAAACCCTCTTCGATAGAAATTATGTGAAAGATGAAAAAATGACTGTAACAACCTTAGGCTTCGAAGTTCTCGCCGTTCTGGAAAAATACTGCCCAACAGTTATTTCCACAAAACTCACAAGAGAGCTAGAAGAGAAAATGAGCAAAATCCACATAAACAACGAAAAAGAAGAGAATGTTATAGAACACACCATAGAAATCCTCAAACCTTCACTGGAAAAACTGAAAGAAAACGAGAAACCAGTCGGTGAACAGTTGAGCAAAGCCATAGAAGAATCAAAAACAGAAGAAAGAACAATTGGCATATGCCCCACCTGCAAAACTGGTAGACTCACGATAACATACTCAAGGAAGACTGGCAAGCGCTTTGTCGGCTGCACAAACTACTTCAAAAACCTATGTAACACATCCTTCCCGCTTCCACAACAAGGTATCATAAGACCTCTCGGCAAATACTGCCCAAAATGCAGCTGGCCCACAATTCAGGTCAGAACAAGAGGAAAACATCCATGGATCCTTTGCTTCAATTCCTACTGCCCGTCAAAAAAAGAAAGAAGCAAGAAATTCTTAAAGCGGAATCTACAGCAGGATAATTCATAACAACCGCCATTCTTGAATCGCAAGCAAAAGCTTAAGAAAACAATCAAGAATCGCGATTTTTGAAAAGGACTCTTAAAATATCTTGGAAAGAGTATTTAAGTGAGATCGTGAAGAATTCATTAACCAAGATGGGTCACAGAAGGGACTGAACACCTAAACAAGAACGAGGAAAGATTGATGTCACGGAAAATCAGGAAAGAGATCTTGTCAATGTCATTCTCAATGAACAGATTCTACAAGAAAATTTCAACAGCAAAACCTTCAACGCTGATTCTTTCGATAGTTGTACTAGCCATCGCCGTATTCTTTTTTGGAGGCGGTTTATACAACATAATAATGAAACCCTATCCGGCAGTTTACTACGGTGGGCGCTTTCTCTTCTTATACCCACAACTCTCAGAGCAGTTCATAGCCGACAGTCTCGTCGCCATGATTTTATATGCGCTTGGCGCAATAGGATTAATCGTCATTTACCAAAGCACAAAATACGCTTACAAACCGAGACAGGCCTACATGATGTTCCTAATGGGAGTCGTCCTCCTATTCCTATCATACATACTCCTCGAAACCACAATAGAGCTCAAAGTCAGAAGATAAAGCCATTTACCAAGGATTATCTTTCAAACCCAACTTATAAGCAACAAAATTTGTCAATAAATGCAAAGGTAGGGTTATAACCAGCACAGTTAGCACAAGCTCCCGAGACAAGAAGTGCAAGGAAACAGGCAGCGAAAACAGTAGTGCTCCCAAAACAAAATCAATCTGGTCAACAATGGGCAACTTATCTCCAGGAGCTAACTTCAGCCTTCTTTTTACAAAAGCTCCGCATAAATCTCCAAACAAAGCACCCAAAGACAACAAAAAACCGAAGAGAAGAGAATATTCAAACACTATGCTTTCCGCGAGGCCGACAAGTGTTCCAGTTGCCAATCCGAAAAAAAACCCTCGGAATGTCTTGTTCTTTCCAAAGATTGGTTTTCCATCAAGAAACTTCTTCCCAAAATCCAATGGGTAGCCTCCAGCAGTGACTACTGGTATGGCATTTGCGCAATAAGCCGGAAGAATGAACTTCAAAGCTTCAGCAATTAACAGTAGCAATTCCATAGGCACAACCATTAACGAGCTTGATATTCATGCATTCCATGTTTTTCTATTTTTAGGTAAACTATTGAGGATTGTGATTTTCCGAAAGTTTTCTCCACGATTGCTCTGATTATACGTGGGTTTTCAGTAGGTTTCATGTTTATTATCACATCAGCCCAGAACTTCAAAACTCTTGTGGCGACAGGTTCGATGTTGATCTGCTCTTCTTTGAAAACGGCATGAACTTGGCTCACCATAAGAACTGCAACCTTCTGAATTTTGGCTGTCTGCGCCACAGATGCCAGTTGTCTATTTAATTCTCGGTTTAGCTCGAAAGTTTTTGCAGGCGTTTCTGCAATTCTCTCCCGATAAAGTGACGTAACTGTGTCAACAGCTATCAAGCCTACGTTTTTGTTTATATAATCTGCTAGTCGATCTGTAACGATTGCCTGCTCTTGAAAGTTATTTGGTTTCATTACAGTTATCAGTTCTGCAATTTTCCCGAAGTCGCCCGATGCAATTTGATCAAGCCTTTCAGCCGAGAATGTGCCGTCGCAGTCAACGAAAAGTGTTTTGTAACCTTGTCTTGCACAGTTCACAGCGCATTGCATAGCTAAAGTGCTTTTTCCTGTTTCTGCCTCTCCATAGATTAGGCTTACACTGGCCAACGGAAAACCGCCGTCCAAGAACGCGTCAATAGTTTTGCAGCTTGTTGAAATGCGGGGTAACAAGGTCATGCACATCAAATAATATAAACTGCGAAATTAATAATTCTGTTTGTCGTCTAAGAACTCGTGTAAATAGGAAAGCCATATGAAAGCAAACATTGCCGTTGTTACAGTTTCAGGGAAAGCCTACTATCTCATTGTTAATGAATTGCAGAAGAGAAAAATACCTTTCATAAGTCTTATACCCGGCGAAACCATACCGATAGAAACCAAAGTGGTCGTAACGACCGAAAAAGAGAAACACCTAATAAAGCATGAAAGGGTCTTACTGTATAAGGACGGAGCGAACTCGGAAACAATGATCAACAATGTACTGCAAAGCATCCAAGGAAAAAAATACTACACAAAAATCGTCATAGGTATAGATCCAGGGGAAGTCATTGGGCTAGCAGTCTTGGCAGATGGAAAAGTAATTCAGACGGAAAACTGTTCTAGTGTCGAGGAAACATTGGAAAGAGTAAAGAATATTGCCCAAGACTTTGAAATCAAACCGATTACCGCGATTTCGGTTAAAATCGGCGATGGTGTTCCTGCGTACAAAGCGAAACTTTTACAAGCATTGGACAATTTGCTACCTCAAAATGTGACATTGGAGAGTGTTAGCGAATTTGGAACCAGCCGCTACCTGAATCAGGCTAAACACAGACGGGAATTAAAAGACATGCTCTCAGCAACGAGAATAGCAGGCAGAAATGGGCATAAGTTTCAAAGGAGAAAAGTGTATGAATCGAACAGTTGAAAAAGGCAAAACGATACTGGTTGACGGACCGGCATCAGTCAACGTGCTTTCAGGTCTAGTAGAAGTGTTTGGTTTTGCAATTAGCAACACCCGCAGAATTGTGATACGAGAAGGAAAACGATTGCCCTTTACAGTAGAAGAGACAGCTACCTTCGATATTTCACTTTCAGAAACAGCCAATATAGAGGAACTAGAAGGAAATACAATTCCACAATCATGGAATAAGTCAAGCGAAGAACTATTAAGCTTTCAGACCAAACCTGTAGTCGCAATTGTGCTAGGTGCGACGGATTCTGGAAAAACAAGTTTTTGCACATATATAGTAAACCGACTATTGAACGAGAAAAAAAACGTCGCAATCTTAGATGGTGACTTGGGGCAATCAGACATAGGCCCACCCTGTACTGTTGCATATACCCTTCCAGCCAAACCCCTAACGGATTTGTTCAATCTAAAAGCCAAGAATGCCTCGTTTATTGGAGCTACTTCACCAAACGGAGCAACCGATAAAGTGATTGAAAGTCTAGCCTTACTGAAAGAAGAAGCACTAAGCAGCAATCCTGACTTTGTTATAGTAAACACTGATGGTTGGTTTGAGGGCGAAGAAGCTGTTAAGTACAAAGTACAGCTCGTTAGCAAGATAAATCCGAACATAGTCTTTTGCATTCAGAAAAACAACGAATTGGCACCGATTTTGGGCACTCTTGAGAAATCCACAATGATAATTGTTGATTCTCCCACAGTTGTTGATCAGAGAAGCAGAGAAAAGCGCAAGAATCTTCGTGAGTTAGGATACGTGAAATACTTGCGAAATGCAAAAGTACAGTCGTATCCGATGGACTGGGCAAGAATTGAAGATGAATTTTTTGGTCTGAGCAGGACTCGTCCGGATCTCAAGAAAGCTAGGGAAATCTACGAAGCCTTGGGAATGAAACCCCTTCACCTTGTGGAGCAAAAGGATAAGCTTTCTATCATAATAGGTAGAAGCCGCTGGATTAACGCTGAAAACTTGAAGAAAGCCGAGGAACTCATGAAGAAGAAGGTTACCATAATTCGGAAAGGCGAAGAAGAAGGGCTACTTTCCGCATTATATGATGTTGGCGAAAGATTTCTGGGCATAGGCGTGTTACAGGAGATTGATTATCTTAGAAGGACCCTCAAAATACTAACACCAGTTTCTGAAGAGATATCGATCATCAAAATAGGGAAAATTAAACTAGATAAGAACATGAAAGAGATACCATTTTTGGAAGAAGAAAGCCCATTAGAGTCCGCTGGTCTTAACAAACTCTAAAAGACTCTCAAGCTCGTGCACAATGACCACATCTTTGTCCCGCAAAATCTTCAGATTACTACTTTATCCATGAAGGAAAAACCTAGCAATATTCTGCCGCAAACCTGTAATCTAGAAAGGCAATTAAACCTTTATCCTCGAGAGTTCGTATAGGTCCTCCAGCCACTTGTGAAGCATTGTTCGGTTTGCCAGTCAGGACATTTGCCAGTGCTTCTTAAGATATTTCTGAATTTTCTCAAAGGATTTTTGATAGAAGTTTTGCCTGGCTTTCACTTATTCGATCGCATCGCCTTTTTGAAAGCAATAAATAGTGAGTGTGTAAAGCTACTAATAAGCAATGGAGACTTCGAAAGATGGAACGTGCGAAAATATTCAAGGATGAGCTAATTGAGCAAAATATGCATTTTCTGGCTGTATTTATCGAGACGGAGAACTCGTGTTTGATTCTGTTGAGCGAGAAGGAAGATAAGCTTGGAACACTCGCAGTTGCTGTTCCAAAGCCAAAGAGCCTGCTTGGTCAGCCGACATCATCTATTCTTTTAGGCGACAAGAATGCTATCACCGCTCGTATGTTTGCCGAGCATATTGCTTCGAGAAAGGGGAAAATAACCTTGGTTTCGATATATTTGGAGACCTTTAGTGAAGTGCATGCACAATCAATTTTCAAGAGGCTTATTGAAAGGGTCATTCGCCTAGAAGCCGGAGCTGACAAAGAGAGGACTACAGCATGAGTCTCGGGGATTTTCTTACACAAATGGAGACAGAAAAGAAGGTTTTCCGCATCAGAGACCCTGTGTCAACGGATTTAGAGATGTCGTATATGATGAAGAGTCTTGACAATGACGGACAGATTCTTCTGTTTGAAAATGTTGAGGGTTTTGAGAACAAGGTCGTTGCTAACGTTTGCGGAACTAGAACGAGAATTTGCTCGGCACTTGGTATAGATCAAAATGCTCTTTATGGGAAGTTCATTGAGGCTTGGCGATCGCCGAAAAAGCCGAAGATCGTTTCTGATGGAATTTTCAACGAGATTATGGAAAGAAATGTTGATCTTTCGCGATTTCCGTTTCTAAGACATTTTGAAAAGGACGCTGGACTTTACATTACTTCAGCGATTGTCCATGCTAAGAGCATTTACGGAAAAACAGAGAACGTCTCTGTGCATCGACTTCAGGTGTTGGATAAGAAACGTTTGGCGATTCGTTTGGTTCCTAGGCATCTTTTCAAATTGTGGAGTATGGCAAAAGAAAGGGGTGTGGATTTGGATGTGGCTATTTCTATTGGTGTTCATCCAGCGGTTCTTTTAGCGGCATCTTCACCTGTCGCTTTTGGTATAAACGAGTTCAATGTGGCAAACACATTGATGGCTAATAGATTAAGGTTGACTGAATGCAAAAATGTAAACGCTTGTGCTCCAGTTGATGCTGAATTGGTTTTGGAAGGGAGGATTTCTGCGAAAAAGGAAGTTGTTGAAGGGCCTTTTGTGGACGTCACTGGAACGTATGATATCACAAGGAAACAACCTGTTGTGGAAGTTGTGGGCATTATGCATCAAAAGAATTATGTTTACCATGGGCTTCTACCGTCTGGGAATGAGCATAGGCTTTTGATGGGTTTGCCTCATGAAGTGTTGATTTGGGAAGCCGTTTCAAAAGTGGTTCCAAAAGTGTTGGCTGTCAACCTTTCGACAGGCGGTAGCGGATGGCTTCATGCTATGATTTCTATTGAAAAACAGGTTGACGGCGATGGGAAAAATGCTTTGTTGGCTGCATTTGCGGCGCACCCAAGCTTAAAACTTGCAGTGGTTGTTGATTCAGACATCGACGTGTTTGACATTAGCGAGGTTGAATGGGCGATTGCTACACGTTTTCAAGCTAGCGAAGACCTTATTACCATTGAAAATGTGCGTGGGTCGACATTGGATTCTTCTGCCGAACAAGAAACAGGGCTAACTAGTAAATTGGGCGTTGATGCGACTAGACCTTTTGGCAAGCCTAGAGAGAAATTTGAGCGGGCAAAGATTCCCGTTAACAAACGGCTGGAGAAGATTGTTCGTGAGATGCAAGATACCTAAAAGAAAATTCGTAAATGAGCTTATATATTCGGGTTATTGAGAATAAATGATTGGGTGGTTTGGTGTCAGACCATAAAAGGAAAGAGCAGGAAGAAAATGGTTTGTCTTTGAAGGTTGAGGATGTCATGGTTAGGGAAGTGATAACTTTGGATGAAGACGCCACGGTTAGAGAGGCCTCCGAGATTATGAACAAGTTTGAAATAGGTTGTCTGATTGCAGTTAGCAAGGGAAAAGCCATGGGAATAATTACTGAAAGGGATCTTCTGAAAAGAGTGGTTGCTGAGGCAAGAGATGCAAAAAAGACCAAGGTTAAGGACATCATGTCGAGTCCCTTGGTTGTTGTTGAGCCTAACCTGGAGTTAGAAGAAGCTGTTAAGTTGATGTTTCAGATGAAGATAAAGAAACTACCCGTAGTTGATGGAAAAAGGCTTATGGGTCTAGTGTCCCTGACAGATATTGCCCGTTTTCAACCTCAGATGATAAAAATACTGAAGCAGCTTGTCGCCAAGCAAGCTCCGCCGAAAAGCATGAAAAAGGTCATCGACTACTACGTCGTCTAGGACTCTCACAGTAGTCTTGAAGATGTTTAAATGTTCAGGTATAGTTTTAATCATCGTAGATAGCCGATGAAGAAAACTGTGATATTAACCCTTAACCTGAAGAAACCAGAATTGGAAAAGATACGAATAGCTGCAAACCTTATCAGAAGCGGCGGTTTGGTGGCATTTCCAACTGAAACCGTTTATGGTTTGGGAGCAGACGCATTAAATGCTCAAGCAGTTTTGTCCCTTTTTGAGGTGAAGAAACGTCCTCTTGATAATCCGCCAATTGTACATGTAAGCAATGTCGAGGACGTCTATAGACTGGCTAACGATGTCCCTTCCAAAACCGAAGAACTAGTGGAAGCGTTTTGGCCTGGACCTTTAACACTGATTTTTAGGCGTTCATCAATCATACCCGATGTGACAGTAGCTGGTTTAGACACAATTGCGATAAGAATGCCTAACCATAGCGTCGCTAGGGCTCTGATTAAGGAATGCGCTTGTCCAATTGCGGCTCCTAGTGCCAATTTAGCAGGAAAGCCTAGTCCCACATCCGCAGAACATGTTCTAGACGATTTGGGCGGGCGAATTGATGCGATTTTGGATGCAGGTCCAACACAAATTGGTGTAGAATCTACAGTATTGGATTTGACAGTTGATCCGCCACAGGTTTTGCGCCCGGGTGGAATGCCCTTCGAGGCCTTGTTGGACGTTCTTGGCAAAGTGGAGCTTAGTCCGGTGGCTGTGGCGGAACAGCCTCTGTCAATTGATCGTGCTCGGTCGCCTGGGATTAAGCATAAGCATTATGCACCCAAAGCGGAGATGGTTCTAGTTGAAGGAGAAGTGGAAATGATTGTAGCTAAGGTTAATGAGCTAATAAGACGCTTTAAGAGTGAAGGAAGAAAGACCGGGGTTCTGAGTACTGATGAGACCACTAAGCATTACACAGCGAATGTGGTGAAAACATTAGGCAGTAGAAGTGCCTTGTCTGATGTTGCAAGGAATTTGTTTAGGGTTTTGCGGGAGTTCGATGCTGAAGACATTGATGTTATAGTTGCCGAAGGAGTTTCCTCTGAAGGATTGGGTTTAGCGATTATGAATAGGCTTCGTAAGGCTTCTGGCTACAATATTGTCAAGGCAGACGGCGACCAGCAACCCTCATATTGAAGTGTTCTTGCAATTGATTTGTTGCTTCTGGCTGATACGCTTCTGACACTTGAAAACAGGTAGAGGTTTATGAGGGCCTACAATATTTCTTGGAAGTGTTTCTAGTTTTGATATTGAAAGAACGCAAGCCGAACGATAAGACGGGAACCTTGTATTATGACCGAGAAGAGCATGGAGAAAGCCAAAGAGAGTCAAGGGTGTTTAGAGAAACCTCGGAGTCTAACTGAAATCTACATTATTCCTTTTTCTCTGTTTTGATAAGCTTAATTGTGACAACAGTCTTTTCTATGGTTGGATTTTGTAGAAGAGTCATAGTCTTCTATTATTACGGCATTTTCATCGATCCTTATTTTTTGAATTGCGAGTCAGGAATTCTTGGGGGACTATCTTTGCTTAGATTCGATTATTCTTTGCATGTTTAGTTCGAATGCTGATGTTGGGTTTTCCAGTTTCCATGCTGTTAGTACCTTCGGGTGTACTTCGCCTAGTATCCCGACGATAGTTCCTTTTGTTTTTGCTGTGCCAACTCTTCCGTCTATGAAGCTGGGATGCTTTGTTTCTTCTATCTGCAGTTCTAACCCGAGACTCATGAAGAAAACGTCCAAATTCGACTTTATTTCACTGAAGCTTGCGTTAGCATGGGAGACAACTGCTGCCAGTCGATCCTCATCTTTCGTACGGGTCTCGCTCTCTTCGTCTAGTAATGTGACTTTACCTAGTTCAAATATCTTCTGTGGATATTCAACTGACGAGTTGTTGTTCAGAAACTCCATTAGGCTTGGCAAAAGCCAATTCCTCAAACACGTTAATGTCTGAACCTTAGGGTTGGCAATCTCTATTGCTTGCTGTTTGTTCAGATTCATTCTAGAGAACAAATTCTTAGGATTCGTTAAGGTATAGGTAAAAACTTCTTGGAATCCTAGTCCGATCACAAGTTCTCTGGCGACGTCTAACAAACGCTGTTCTGGCTTCATACCGCCTGTAATCGCTGGTCTGCGCCATAATGGCAGAATCTTGTTGTATCCATAGGTTATGGTAATGTCCTCAACCAAGTCGACAGGATGCATAATATCAACTCTGTAGCAAGGAATACGTACCCTGACTATTCTATTGCCGGATTGCTTTGCATCGTAACCAGCCTTTGGAAGCAGCTTAGCAATTTGCCTTGCCGTTAGCTTCAAGCCTGAAACCTTGTTTATGTACTCGACGTCTAAGTCCATGGTTCCAACTTCAAATGTCGGCGTTATAACTGGGTTTTCCTGCTTTGGGTAATGGACCTTAGTCGAGTAGACCTTTCCTCCTCGATCAGCTAGTGACAGCGTGACAATTTTTAAAACGTTAAGCACTGTCTTGTGCATTGTACCGGTGACTTCAATAAGTATGTTTCTAGAATTGCTCGTGATCTTACCCAAGTCATTTGAGTTGATTATAGGTGGAAACGAGAGAACTTTCTTTTCCACATCTAACAAAATTGGATAGACATTGTGTTTGTCTATAATGTGACTATACTCTAGTCCTTTTGGGTGTTTCTGCAAGATCTCTCTAAGATTCATTTTTTCTTCAAAGTCAAGTGGAGCAAAACTGATCTCAGTTGGCTTTACAACTCCGTACGTTAGGGGTGGTCTTACCAGGTCAAAATCATACAATCCAATAGACGTTCGCTGCCTGTTCCGTCCATAAGATTGGTCTAGTTTATCTTGCATGTGCATGAGTCCGCGGATAATCGAATCTGACAATTTTACATCTTTAACTATTGAGCAGCCTATGTAGGGACGAATTCTGTTAAGTCTCGAGTCAACGTAAACATCCGCTGCCGGTCCGCCGACCTTGTAATCTCTTAAGCCTATCTCTAAACCCAAGAAACCACGCAAAGCTCGAGCTAAGCCCTCAACGCTCCAAACATCAGGGCGACTAGTGTCCTTGATTTCAACACTCATAACCCCAGTTTTCTCGTCCCAAAGCTTCACTTCACCTTTGGCAAACTCTAAAACCTCGTTTACCTTCTCCATGTTCATATGCATTTTCAGTTCAAGCAGTTTCTCGAACTCCGTATATTCAATGTCAATTGTCGGCATTCAAGTTACCTCCTGTTTCCTCAGCCAATCTAGATCTAAGCTGAAAATCTTTCGTATGTCGTCAATGCCTGCTTTCATCATGAACAGCCTGTCTATGCCTAAGCCCCAAGCTAATACTGGTGTCTCTATGCCTAACGGTAGAGTTACTTCTGGTCTGAATATTCCTGAACCGCCAAACTCTATCCACCCGTAGCCTTTCTTATATGCGCGGAGCTCCACGCTGGGTTCAGTGAATGGGAAGTAGTCAGGCACAAACTTGGCCTTATCAGCTCCCGCTATTTCAATAGCAAATTTCTCCAGAACTCCCAGTAGGTCTCTGAGCGTCAGATTTTTGTCAACTATAATGCCTTCAACTTGGTTGAACTCGGTCAAATGTGTCTTATCTAGCATCTCAGGTCTGTAGCAACGGCCAATTGAAAAGTACATACCTGGAACTTCCAAATCCTTGTTTAGGAGTTTTCTAGCGCTAAGGCATGTGGTATGAGAGCGGAGAACCAACCGGCCTGCTTCTTTTGGCAAGTACTTGTACGTCCATCCGCTTGAGCCAGTTTTCCAACCGTTTTCATGCGTTTTTTTCACGTTCGCCACGATTTGCCTATATGCATCTACGTTACCATACTTTGGCGATTTAATGTAATATACGCCTGAGGGCTCTCGAGCTGGATGCTCTTGAGGCGTGTAAAGTGCGTCAAAATTGAAGAACGCCGTCTCAGTAGCTGTTCCTGTCATCTCCTTAAAGCCTAATGCAACCAGTTTTTCCTTGACTTCGTCGAGAAACTGCAAGTAGGGATGTTTCTTGCCAGGCCATGTGCGAGCTACTGGAGCTTTAATATTGTATCTTTGCAGTTTGACTTTCCGCCATTTGCCGCTGATAATGAGCTCGGGCTTCAGTTGTGTCACCTCGGCAGTGATTCTTAGTCCCTTTTCTATTGCCCTTCGTCCTGCAGCTGCTAACTCGATGATTCTCTTGGTTTTCTCGTCTACCTCCAAAAGTTTTCTTCCTTTCAGAGTTTTGACTGCTTCTTGCAGTTTTGGGCTTAACTCTTCAACAGGAACAGCTTGCTTTGCTTTATCAAGCAATTTCAGAAGCTTTTCATCACGATCTTCTAGCAGTTCACCTGCAATTCGCAGAGTTTTGGTTTTTGCGTCTAACGTTGCCCACTTTTTCCGTTGAATCCAACCTAGTGCAATTGGAACAAAGTGTTTTTCCAAACCTGCTTCTTCAGAAGCTTCATTAATCAAAGCCTTGCCGCCTAGTCTTCCAAGGGCAACTATCAGGCGTCGTTCAGGCAATCCGCTTTTAGAATAGGTTTTTCCTTCGGTGGTGAGCTTCACAAGTGTTTGTTTCTTCTGGTTTGTCTGCACCATCTTTTTCTCCTGCAGTGTCAATGTTGTCCGCATCACAGCTGCGTCAGGCAGTCCCGCAGTTATGATCAATTGTTCTAGCGAAGCTTTGCCTCCCAGTTTATGCAAAGCCAAAAGCGTTTTGTGTTCATGTTCTCTTAGCTCAACCACAATGTTTCCCTTCATGAACTTGATTGAATAGAATTGGTAATTTAGTTATTGATGTTTTAATAAAAGTATGTGTGTTCTCCACTGGCTTATGTTTAGAAGTATTTGATTCTGCTATGGAAATTGGCGGGGCATCCCTTCATCATCCGTGATCATCACATGTGCAAACAGTATTTATGGGTTATGTCCTAACTGAAATACTAGTTGTTTCAGCGGCTTTTTTGCACCTACATCAACCCGCATCGCGAAGCATCTTTATGAACTCTTCCTTCGAAAGGACGGTCGACTCATTAGTAAGTTGTGCTATTACGTTTGTCGAGCTTCCAATGGCATCTCTGTACTGCAATGCCTTGAAATAGAACCTTCCAACTTCAACTTTCCACTCATGAATAATGACTCCCTGGATTTTTTTGCCGGCTGCCATTTCAACAGACAACTCGTAAGTTGGAATTTCAACCACGAAATCAGCTTTCTTTCTGTGTTCCTCGACGCTCGGTGCAACACGTTTTCGCTCAACTAGCTCCCAGTCTGCATAACTTGAATATGTGACGAACCGTACATCTTTAACTATGAAGAGTGTTTTCCAGTTCATTCCCCTGGCTTTCTCGCGATATTCACTGTTAACATTAAGCCGTTTCTTCTATTCTTCCGAAAATTCTGGAGATTCATATTTCAATGTCATGGTTCTCCTTTAATGATCACGGAATATTTGGTATTTATGTTCGCATAAATTTAAGTATATTTTCCGGAATGGTATAAGAAGCTACTACAGAGGTGGCAAATGTTTGGTCAATGAAGGAAATGATGAAATGGTTGTTACTCCTTGGGAAGTCAGGGGCAAGGTCGACTATGAACGCTTAATCCGCGAGTTCGGCACCCAACCCTTAACAAAAGAGTTGCTGACAAGGCTTGAAAAACACACTGGCGAGCTTCACCTTCAACTGCGTAGAGAACTCTTTTTTTCTCACAGAGACTTAGATGTTATTCTGGACTTGTATGGAAAAGGCATAAAATCTGTCTTATACACGGGCAGAGGTCCTTCAGGTCCAGTTCACATTGGACATCTTGTTCCATGGATTTTCACGAAATATCTGCAAGACAAATTCGATACTAGACTCTATTTTCAGATGACTGATGACGAGAAGTTTTTAGTGGACGACGAAAACAAGCTTTCAGATATGAGAAAGTTTGGATATGAAAATGCTTTAGATCTCATAGCTTTGGGCTTTAAACCTGAAAACACCTTCATAATCTACGACGTGCAAGACATAGACTTGCTTTATGATATTGCATTAGAAGTGGCGAAACGCATAACCTACTCAACGGCCCGGGCAACTTTTGGTTTTCAAGAAAGCACTAACCTCGGCTGGATATTCTGGCCTGCTGTCCAAGCAGTGCCCTGTTTTATCCATAAGAAACTGACAGGCGAAAATGTCCCTGCGCTGATCCCAGCAGCCATAGATCAAGATCCGTACTGGCGGATAACGCGCGACATAGCTCCAAAACTTGACTATTACAAGCCGGCTCAGGTTCATTGTCGCTTTCTGCCAGGTCTAGGGCAAGGTGGAAAAATGAGTGCCTCAGAACCTGAAACAAGCATTTTCACCATTGACATGCCTGAAGATGTCAAACGAAAAATCTGGAACGCCTTCACTGGCGGGAAAGGGACAGCGGCCGAACAGCGTAAAACAGGCGCTGACGCGAGTATCTGCACGGTCTATCAATACTTTCTTTACCTGTTTGAAGATGATGACCAGAAGCTTGTTGAAAGAAGGAGGCAGTGCAAGGCTGGCGAAATATTATGCGGAGAATGCAAAAAAGAGCTTGCAGAAAGAATCAACAAGTTCCTCAGTGAGCATCAGAAGAAACGGGAAAAAGCAAGAAATATCATCGATAAGTTTCATATTAAACGGTAGGAAGCGGTAGTTATGGTGGAAAAGATGAATGTTCCCATATCTGGGTCCTTTAGGCTTCTTCATCCGATGCATACTGTGCTTGTTTCATGCATGGGCAAAACTGGAAAACCCAACATCATAACCCTGGCTTGGGCGATGCCGACCTCGATCACTCCGCCGTTAGTTGCTATTAGCATCGCTCCAAAACGGCATTCTCACGCGTTAATTGAAGAAATAAGGGAGTTCGTTGTCAACATTCCAACAATGGATATACTATATGCGACTCTGCTTTGCGGCAGAATCAGCGGTAAAAACCACGACAAATTCGAGGAAGCAAGTTTAACACCGTTGCAAGCCAAGAAGGTGAAACCACCGATGATAGAAGAATGTGTCGCCCACTTGGAGTGCAAACTCCACAGTCAATTCACAACTGGCGATCATACGGTTTTCATCGGGGAAATAGTCGCAGCTTGTGCAGATAAAGAAGCGTTCAGAGAAGAGTATGATTTAGAAAAAGCAAAGATGGTTTTCCACATGGGCGGAGATGATTTTGCAACCCTTGAGCCTAAGGTCTTCAAGCCCAAGCCCTGACGTTTGCAAGACTAGAACTGATAGCTTTCTCCAGGCTTCAACGGCACTGCTTTCACTTCAGGCGTTTTTTCTTTCAAGCATTTGATGAACTCGTCAGCTGATTGTGCCAGAACTGAAAATGTCTTGTAATGCATTGGAATGACCGCATCGGGGTTAATCATCTTGACAGCTTCGCATGCTTGTTTCGCATCCATAGTGTAATAGCCTCCTATGGGGAGCAAAGCCACGTCGATTTCATAGAGTTCTCCTAGAAGGCGCATATCTCCGAAAAGCCCAGTGTCTCCTGCGTGATAAATCGTTTTGTCTTCGCTTTCTAGAATAACCCCTGTAGCTACCCCTTTAGAGCTTGTGTGTGTTGCCTGCGTAACCGTAAGATTTATACCATTCATATTTACGCTACCGCCGATGTTCAATCCAGCGACTTTCTTAATGCCATTCTCTTCCGCATAATCTGTAAGCTCGATAACAGCCGCGAAAGTTGCATCTGTTCTTCTACAGATATTGAAGGCATCGCCCAAGTGGTCTCCATGATCATGCGTGACAAATACCACATCTGCCTTGGTTATTTCTGAAGCCTTTATTGGTGAGGTTGGGTTTTCGTCAAGAAATGGATCGATTAACACAGTTTTGTCGGCAATTCTGATTATGAATGCGGCATGTCCAAACCATGTTATTTTTGCCAATTATTCCACACCTTTGTCAAGCCTTTTAAACTATAATCTCTTTAGCCTTAATAAAAATAGGGCGTAGCATTGATGAGTAAATATGACGAAGTCTATGAAAATTTTCGGCTTTCTGGAGAAATTCTCCGTGAAGCACGCGAAGAGATCAAAGGCTTTGTTCACGAAGGCATTCTGATAATTGACGTATGTGAAAAGGCGGAAGAGATTATCCGTGAAAGAGGTGGTAAACCGGCTTTTCCATGTAATGTCTCGATAAACGAGATAGCTGCCCATTACACGTCTCCACCAAATGACGAGAAGCGAATTCCTGAAAAAGCGTTGGTCAAAATAGACATAGGTGCTCATGTTGACGGATACGTAACCGATACAGCGATTACAGTGTGTTTGAATCCAGAATACGAGAGCCTTGTGAAAACAGCTGAAGCTGCACTCGGAAAGGCCATAGAGAGTATTGGTCCAGGCATGTCCACGTCAAAGCTGGGCAAAATTATCGAGAATTCGATCAAGTCTCGTGGGTTCAAACCCATTTCAAACTTGACTGGGCATCAGGTTGGACGATTTCTTGTGCACGCTGGCACTTCCCTGCCTAATGTTTCACAGTTGTTCTCCTCGAGAATCGAACTTGGTGGTGTATATGCCATTGAGCCTTTTGTAACTCTTTCAGATGCTGTAGGTAAGGTTGAAAATGGTAAGGAAAACACGATATTCCGCTTTGTGAAATCTCGTTCACAGAGAGATCCATACGCAAAAAAACTTTCAAAACATGTCGAGACAAGTTTTAGGTCATTACCTTTTGCTGAGCGTTGGTTGCAGAGTGTTGTGCCCGAAGAGCATTATGCTAAGGCTTTTCATGAGCTTCTATCATCGAAAGCCCTTATGTCTTATCCTATCTTTATTGAGGCTAGCCGAAAACCTGTTGCTCAAGCAGAACACACGGTTCTAATAGTTAAGGATGGGTGTGTTGTCTTAACCTAGGCTTTTTCACCGTTCTTTGTGGCCTTCCTTGACTTCTCTGTAAATCGCTGTTATCAACATTTTTTCGTTGCATTTTTGGCATGGTTCAGCTTCTTTTAGAATATAGTCGCCACGCTGGAATTCTCTGACGTTTTTGAAGCCGCATTTTTTACATTCAATGGTAGTTGTCACTGGGGGGAGTTCGATTTTCAAATGTCTGTTTCGTCTTCTTATTTGAAGCAAAACATAGGTTGTGAGGGCTATTCCTATCAACCCTATTAGTATTAGCCAGCCTGCCACAATTTGATCCGTTTGAAAAGCTTGAATGGCTACTATCAGTGCTGCCACTGATAATGCTAAGGTTATGAAGATAATCATTAGCATGAATGAAGAGATCTTAGTTGCTCGAGATCCTGTATTCTTGCCCATTTTCTTCACCTTTCTATTGTCCGATACCGATGGTGTTGCCTATTCCAGCGATTATCACTTTGTCTCCTTCTTTAGTGCGTTCCAAAATTACTTGTTTAACTCTTTCAACTGCTTTGTCGACAGCGTCAAAGATTTCCTTACGCATCGGGGAAACCGCGTCACCAATGTCTTGTTTTATTATTACTGCATATATTGGAATACGATGTTTCTGGATGGATTCTTCAATCTTGAACTGGTCAACGCCTGGTCCACCTATGGCTGCGCCGATGCCTTCAGCCACTTCGCCGACTGTTTCGCCTTCAAGCTTCAAGGCAGCATCAATCATAATTATTGTGGAGATCTTCCCGCCGTTTTCTTCAACAATCGTTTTGATTGCGTCGCCAGGCTTGCCGACGTTTCCACCTGGACCTTCAGCTTTTGTCACGTAAGCAGTGCGTCCTTCTATTGGTACGGCTGCAACTACGCAGTCTTTGGGCACTTTCTTTATTTTGTGTCCGTGCATGAGTCTGCCAGCTACGAGAGCTCCTGCACCGTCGCCTATTGGTTGTCCATAGGCAAAGGCTCTGAGCGCACTGGCGTATGCTTCTGCTTCCCGCATTATAAGCGGCAGTAACATTTGAATTTGCATTATGATGTAGAGGCTGAGGGTTTTCTTGCCGAGCAGATAGAAGTGTCTTATCACCTTGTAAATGTAGTTAAGCGCCATTGCTGCTTCCAGAGTGTTTTCTAGATTGTTTGTTTGGTTTTCGTCCGCGGATGGTGCAATCATTTTTACTTCGTCTTTGAAGCGAGCGTCTCTGATATCTAGAATGTGTTCAAGTTTCCAAACTACGCCTGCGGGGTCGAGGCTCTGCGGCATTATTGTGAAATATTCTAGGAACCTGTCAACCCTTGAGGTGGGGTCATTTTGAGGTTTCCCAATTTCTTTTATTGTTTCTATTGCTGTTTTCCGCCCTTCATCTTTGATGTATTTGAGCTTATGAAGTGAACCTTCAACTTCTCTTAGCATTACATACAGTTGAAGTCGCTGACCATAGAACATGAAAACAATGAACATAGCATAAAAAAGCAAGGTTAGAATCCACGAAGTGTCTCCTATTGGAAACTGGAATAACCCATTCTGCAAAGCTGTAATTATAGCGAACACTGAGACGCTCACCTTTCTCGAAGAACTATCAAGTACATAGTTATAAGTTTTAGGTAAATCCACAACAAGTTGGCAAGATCAATTCTGAAAAGGAGCTGCCAGCTTTCTCGGTTTCGCGTGGCCGAAGACCATACTACAGCCGAGAACGGAGCACAGTTTAACTTCCGAGTTCGGAATGGGATCGGGTGGGTCCCGCGCCCTATGGCCGGCAAACTCCAAAGTACATGTTAACTCTCTATTCATAAACTTATCGCTCAAAAGCGTCTGCCGTGTTTTGCTTTACAAACAGGCGTTAAGCCTAGAGGGATAATGCATATATTTGAAATATCGGTTTTGATTCTCAGTGTGGCTAGGGGCTGTAGTCTAGACAGGTATGACGACGGGCTCCAGAAAGCAGATAATCGGGTTTGCGGACCAGAAGCTGGGATGAAGAAGTTCTGGAGCTGTCAGGAGAAACCCGTAGGAGCAGTGCAAGACACTGTTACCGGGGAAAGGTCGTCGGTTCAAATCCGGCCGGCCCCACCACACCATAATCTAGCTTGTTTAGACTCTTAACAAACCGTTAAGGGCGATTGATCTCGCGGCCATTTCAAAGATGTTCAGTGCAAAATCGAGCAGTTATAAGCTTCTATGATTTTGTCTAGTTTTTCTGTAGGATTCTGATTGTTAAAGCCCTTGAAACCTGAATCTGCGATTTTTCGGTTGAACATTCTGATCGAGCTCCTTAGCTAATTCTTCGATCAATGCCCTTTGTCGTTCTGTCAGTTTTTCAGGAACTTTGATGTTTACCTGCACCAGTAGGTCGCCTTTGCCATATCTTCTAAATTTAGGCATGCCTTTACCTTTCAGTCTGATGATTTCTCCGGGCTGCGTTCCAGGGTGGATTCGTAGGCTGGTATTTCCATCGAGTGTTGGAATTGAGATCTCTGCGCCAAGGGTTGCTTGGGGAAAACCTATGGTGAGATTATACACTAGGTGGTCTTCTTCTCTTTTGAAGAACTCGTGCGGCGCTAGGTAAATCACAACGTATAGATCGCCTGGAGCGCCTCTGCCAGGAGGCGTTTCGCCTTCGCCTTTTAGTCTCAGCTGGTAGCCCGCATCTATGCCTGGGGGCATTTTTACCATTATTCTTCTTTCTTTCTTCGCCAGACCTGTGCCTCTGCAATGTTTGCATGGCGAGTCGATTATTTCGCCTTTTCCGTTGCATGTTGGACATGGCGTGACTTGGACGAATAAGGCGAAGCCGTTTTTTCTTAAATTCTGGATTTTTCCAGTTCCTTTGCATCTCATGCAGTTACTCGGCGAAGTGCCGGGGCTGGCGCCTGTTCCTTTGCAGACATCGCATTTTTCTATTCTTGGAATTCCTATTTCTTTCTCTATGCCTTTTGCTGCTTCTTCTAGGCTGATCTCTAGATCGTAGACTAGGTCCCGACCTCTTGGGGTTCGGTCAACGAAGTCTCGGTCACCGAAGAAAAAGCTGAATAGATCTCCAAAGCCGAAGCCAGATCCTAAGTCTTTGAATATAGATTCAAAGTCTGCTCCTCGGAATATGTCTTCTGTGGTGTAACGTTGGTCAAATCCTGCGTGGCCTAGCAGATCGTATTGTCTTCTTTTTTCATTGTCTGATAGGACAGCGTAAGCCTCTGATATTTCTTTGAATTTTTCTTCTGCGTCAGGTGACTTATTCCGGTCTGGATGGTATTGAAAGGCTAGTTTTCTGTAAGTGTCCTTAATTTCTTCTTTTGCAGCGTTTCTGGAAACGCCGAGGATTTCGTAGTAATCTCTTTTTTTGGTAGGCATCTTAGCATCATCGAGTTGTTATGAGGGTGGTGCACCTATTGTTTTCATTTCACCTTATAATCGTCTGAGTCGACAACTTTTTCGTCGCTTGTTTCTGATGCTTTTCCTTCTGTTTGTCCTCTTTGTTTTGCGTATTCAGCTGCGGCTTGTTGATAGACTGCTGTGCCAATTTCTTGCAGTAGTTTTGTCAGTTCGTCAGATTTTGCTTCTATTTGCTCTAAATCATTAGTAGCCATAGCGTCTTGCAGTGCGGAAACTGCAACGTCTATTTTGTCTTTTTGTTCTTGGACAAGTTTTTCTGCCAGATCTTTTTTCGTTTTCTCGGCAGTGTAAATGAGGCTTTCGGCATTGTTTCTCAGCTCAGCTTCTTCTCGCTTCTTCTTGTCTTGCTCAGCAAACTTTTCTGATTCTTGAATCATTTTTTCCTTCTCTTCTTTGGATAGTTTTGTGGAGGCGGTTATTGTAATCTTTGATTCCTTGCTTGTGCCTAGGTCTTTGGCGGTTACATGGAGTATTCCGTTGGCGTCTATGTCAAATGTAACTTCAATCTGCGGTACGCCTCTGGGGGCTGGTGGTATGTCCTCCAAATTGAACATGCCGAGAGATACGTTGTCGGTTGCCATTTGGCGTTCTCCCTGAAGTACATGAATTGTTACGGCTCTTTGAAAATCTGCTGCAGTAGTGAATATTTGGCTTCTTCTTGTTGGAATGGTGGTGTTTCTTTCGATTATTCTCGTAAATATTCTGCCAAGTGTTTCGACACCGAGTGATAATGGTGTTACGTCGAGCAATAGCAGATCTTTCACTTCGCCGGTAAGTACTGCTCCTTGGATGGCTGCGCCGACTGCGACGCATTCCATGGGGTCTACGCCTCTTTCCGCGGGTTTTCCCATGATTTGTTCTACGAATTTCTGGACGAGAGGCATTCTCGTCATTCCGCCGATGAGAATTATCTTATGTATATCCTTCGATGTCAGTTTCGCGTCGTCTAATGCTTTCATTATTGTTTTTTCTGTTTTTCGGACTATTGGTTCAGCGAGGCTTTCAAGTTTAGCTCGGGTTAGTGTGAGGTGTAAATGCTTAGGTCCAGAAGTGTCAGAATACATGAATGGCAGGTCAATGTCTGAGGTCAGCACTGTTGACAGTTCTATTTTTGCTTTTTCGGCTGCTTCCTTCAGTCGTGCTGTTGCCACCTTATCATTGGTGAGGTCGATGCCTGTTTGTTTTCTGAATTCGTTAATTACATGATCCATGACGGCTTTGTCGAGGTCAGTGCCGCCTATCTGTGTATCGCCGCTGGTGGATAATACTTGGAAGACTCCTTTGCCGAAATCCATTATAGTAACGTCGTGAGTGCCGCCGCCGAAACTGAAAACCAGTATTTTCATTTCCTTGTCCAGTTTGTCGATCCCATAAGCGAGGCAGGCGGCTGTGGGCTCGTTTATTATTCTTGAAACTTCGAAGCCAGCTATTTCTCCTGCGTCTTTTGTGGCTTGTCGTTGGTTGTCGTTGAAGTGGGCGGGTATCGTTATTACGGCTTTCTTTATTGGAGCCCCCAGATAGGTTTCAGAATCTCTCTTTATCTTTTGAAGTATTAAGGCAGAGATTTGTTGGGGAGTATATTGCTTTCCGAAGATGCTGGTTTTGTAGTCGGTTCCCATTTGTCTCTTTATTTCAAATATTGTGCCTTCAGGGTTGGCAGTTGCCTGTCTTTTTGCAGGTTCTCCTATCAACAATTGTGCGTCTTTGGTGAAGGCGACAACGGATGGAAACATTTTTCCAGCCGCTGTCGGTCCTTCAGCACTAGGTATTACGGTTGCGCGTCCTCCCTCGAAAATGGCAGCGGCAGAGTTTGTTGTTCCTAAGTCTATGCCTAAGACTTTTTCACTAGGTTTTACGTCACTCATTTGGTTTTATCTCCTTTCGCGGTTTTGATGTTTTAACTGCAACTTTGACTATGCTTGGTCTAATTACCTTTTCTTTCATAACATAGCCTCTTCTAACTTCTTCGACTATTACACAACTGTCACTATCGCCTTTTTCGGTTTTGGCGACAGCACTGTGCTTTGAAGGATCAAAAGGACTTCCTACACACTCAATAGGAGAAACTCCTTCTTGTTCAAGCACTTTCTTGAGTTTCTTAAGGGTCATCTCTACTCCTTGAACCACAGCCTCCACGGAGTTTGAAGAGCGGCCTGATTTAACAGCCATCTCTAATTCATCCATGACTTCTAATAATTCGACAATGAGCCGCTCATTACAGTAATTCTTAACTTCTTCTATTTGACGGTCAACTCTTTTTTTCAGGTTCTCAAAGTCCGCTTGCATATACTTGAGCCGCACAAGATATTCTTCGGAACGCTTTTTCTCTTCCTCCAAAGCTTGCAAAGTTTTAGGTTCCGCGTTTTCTTTCTGTTCAACGTTCATGAAAACTTCACCTGGCTATGATGTGCCAGTTTTTTAGGATATGCAAGCCAGAATATATATGTGACTCCCCGAAACAAACATGTATTTTCTAAGAGGGTTTTGTCCTATCTACATTGATATTCTGCTTTTGTGAAATAAAAAAATGGAAGAATGAAGTAGTTATGCTGATGGCGGTAGCTACTTCTCTTTTGCCATGGCAAGGACTGCTTTGATCGCAATTATGACTGCGGCTGGTGCTGCGAAGGCCGCGATGTAGTTTGTAATGGCTGCTGCCCAGTAGTATAACAGTTCAAGTTCACTAATGGTTCTTAGCGGTTGCCATACGTCGGCGGCGGTGGCAACTATTAGGGCGATTGTTGCTATAAGGAACGGTGTGACTTCCTTCATGGTTATGCTAGTTAATCCAATGATGATTCCTAGAATGAGTAGGATCAGAGTAACCCAGGCATTTGTTGATAAGTAGTTGGGGTCTGCATTCCACGCCATGTATCCTACGGCTAGGCCCATTACTATCGCTATGACGACAAAAGCGATGTAGGCCCATTCAGCTATTTGTTCTGTTTTCATTTTAACCCACGAAGCTTTAGCTATCTTGTCTTTTGCATTATAAACTTTGCGGATAAGGTCGAAGTTTTTAACCTCTTTTTTTGGCTTTTCGACGTGAAAACGTCATGATTTAGGGTTTTTTTTGGGTTTCTTGTTTAGAAAATAGGGAATTTTGATAGAGAAACTTTTTTATCGTTGTGTTATTGGTTGTGGTGTGCTGGTGTGATGTTGTTTGGTTGTTGCTATTGAGGCTGTGGGTTTGACCAAGATTTTTGGTAGTATTCGGGCTTTAGATGGGCTGAGTTTTCGGGTTAGTGCGGGTGAGATTTTTGGTTTGATTGGTCCTAACGGTGCGGGGAAAACCACGGCTTTGCGGGTGATTTCTACCTTGTTGTTGCCGACTTCTGGTTCTGTGAGGGTGTTTGGGTTTGATGTTGTGCAGAGGGCTGCTGAGGTTCGTAGAATTGTTACTTATCTTCCTGAGGAGGCTGGAGCTTATCGAAATCTTTCTGGTTGGGAGTATCTGGAGTTTATGGCGAGGTTTCACGCTGGAAGTAAGGGTGAAGCCAGTGAGATGGTTGATGAGGCAGCGAAGATTTGCGGTTTGGGCGATCGCTTGAAGAGCAAAGCTAAGACCTATAGTAAGGGGATGAAGCGTCGGCTTTTGGTGGCGCGGGCTTTGATGGCTAATCCTAAGCTTGCTATTTTGGATGAGCCTGCAAGTGGGTTGGATGTTTTGTATGCTTATCATGTGAGAGATATTATCAAGCGTTATGTGCGGGAACATGATGCAACAGTTTTGCTTTCTAGTCATAACATGTTGGAGGTTGAGTATTTGTGTGATAGAGTGGCTTTGATTGATAAGGGTAAGGTTGTTGCTGAGGGTAAGCCGCAGGAGCTTAAGGAGAAGTTTGGCAGCGTGAATCTTGAAGAGGTTTTTGCGAAGGTGGTTGGGTTTGCTTAAAGGGTTTGTTAATGTTTTTATGAAGGAGCTTAAGGAGCTTATTCGGGATCCGAAGATATTGTTAGGTATGATAATTGTTCCTTTGGTGATGTTTCCTGTGTTAGGTGGAATAATGGGTTTTTCGATTCAGTCTGCTCAGGAGCAGGCTGAAAAGGCTGCGGTTTTGGTTGTGAATAATGATGGGGGGTACTGGTCTGAGGTTTTCATACAGGTTTTGAATTATTCTGTAAAGGTTTCTGAGATTAGTAATATCACTGATCCTGCAGAGGTTGTAGGTTTGTTGCCGGAACATAACGCAACACAGTTTATTATGATTCCCAATGGCTTCAGTGTGAATGTGACGGAGCATTTGGGAGGGAATTCGAGTGTTACTGCTTCTGTCAAGTTTTATGGAATTTTCGCAGGCGGTGGTATGTTTGAGGGTGTTGGTTCTTCGATTGTTGACAGCTTGGTTCATGGGTTTAACCGGGTTATGGCTCCTGATGTTGTTCTTGTTGAGAAGTCTGTTGTTATTAAGGATGCTATTGTTGAGGGTGTAGATCCTGGTTTGGTTGCTGGCTTGATGATTTCGCAGTCGATTGCTATTCCGATTACTATTATGATTTTGCTTACTTATTCTATGCAGATTGCTGCGACTTCTGTGGCTATGGAGAAGGAGGAGAAGACTTTGGAGACTTTGTTGAGTTTGCCTTTGGATCGGTTTGCGATTTTGATGGGGAAATTGTCTGGTTCGATTTTTGTTGCCGGTGTCGGTGCTTTGGCTTATATGCTTGGGTATAACTATATGATCGGCTCGTTTATGGGTGCAGTTCCGGCTGAAGTGGGGTTGGATTTGGCTGCTTTGGGTTTGGTTCCCACGGCTTTTGGTTATTTGCTTTTGGGAATATCGCTTTTTGTCACTTTGCTTTCGGCTTTGGCTTTGGCTGTGATTATGTCTGCCTTTGCAGAAGATGTGCGGGGTGCCCAATCTCTTGTTAGCTATATTTACCCGTTTCTGTTTATTCCAGCGCTTGTTTTGATGTATGTGGACATTAACGCTTTGCCGTTTGCGTTGCAAGTGTTTCTTTATGCTATTCCTTTCAGTCAGCCTGTTATTGCGTCTAAGGCTGTGGTGGTTGGAGATTATTTGACGCCTTTGTTGGGGATAGTTTATGTTACAGCTTTCACGTTGGTTGTGATGTACGCGGCTTCGCGGCTTTTTGCGACTGAGAAGGTTCTAACAGCGAAGCTGCGGTTTAAGGGCTTTAGAAAGGGCAAAAAGGCAGAAGTTGTGGAGAGAGACTAGAGGCTTTTCTTGATCGGAATTGTTGTGAGCGATTACTGGTTTGTTGGGGTTTGTTTGGGTTCGGAAGCCATTAGCAGAACAACGATGATTCCTATTAGGCCGACAGCGGCACAAGCTATGAATGGTGTTTCTGATGACGAGAATTCGTAAAGGAAACCTCCTGATGTGGCGCCTACTACCAGACCAATATTTTGAAATGTGTTGAAGATGCCCATGCCTTTTCCTCTTTTTGCTGCTGTAAGGGTGTTGGAGAACATGGCGGTGATAGATGGGTTGATAGATGCTCTTCCGAATCCCCGCATCATCATTATTAGGAGCAGAGGCCAGAAGCTTCCTGAGAATATGATTAGTAGTGCAGACACGGTTTCTAGGGTTTTGCCGAAGATGAGTAGGGGTTTTCTGCCGATTTTGTCTGCAGCTGATCCCATGGGTAAGGTGGTTAATAGGGTGATTATTCCCGTGACTGTGAAGAGCATTCCTACTCCTGCTTCTGGTACGCCTAGAATCTCGTTTGCGTATACCGATAGGACTGGCTGAATTAGAGAGTTGGAGAAGGCCATGGTTAACTGGGCTATGCAGAGACCTGCAAAAATGACTGGGAAGGGCGTGATCGCTTTTATTCCTTTTGTTGTGGATGTTTGTTCATTTTGGTTGGGTGCGGTTTCGGGTGGAGGGTCAGTTTTTGCATTGTTGTCTCTGCTGTTTGTTGTTATGGCTGTTTCTCTTACTGTGAAAATCATCAAGATCATGCTTAGGAAAGCTAGGAGACCGCAGGTGAAGAAAGGCACGGCTATTGTGAACCATTCTGCTAGTATTCCGCCTAGGCCTGGACCTACGATCATGCCTAAGAACCATGTCATCTCGTATAAGCCTAGGGCTTTGCCTCGGTCTTGGGGTGCTACGATGTCTACGATCATGGTGCTTAGGACGGGCCAGACGATTCCTGAGGCTGTGCCTTGTAGTGCTCGCAGGAGTATTAGTTGGTTGACGTCTTCTGTGAATCCGTATAGAGCCATGACAATGGAATAGGCGAGTAGTCCTGTGATTACGGGTTTTTTTCTTCCGATTTTGTCGGCGAACCATCCTCCTGGGAAAGTTGTGATTGTACGGGTTATTGCGAAGGAAGCGGTGAGGAATCCTAGTTGGGTTCCGGTTGCGCCGAAGTTTCTTGCGTATATTGGCAGAAGAGGCATGACTAGTCCGAAGCCTAGCATGCTGACGAAAACTGCGAAGCATAGTGGAAATAGCTGGGAGTATTTTAGTAGAAGTGTTAGGTCGTTTTTGAATGTGCTGAGCACTCTTTACACCAATTGTTTGTATGGTTTTGTTGAAGATGGTTGTTTAGTGTATTGTGAGAGAAAAGCATTTAGGCTGAGAGAACGGCTTAGTGAACGTGAGGGGGTGTATGTGGTTTGGTTTCTTTGAGGGGTTTGGCGCCTTCTCTGACGCGGATTACTGTGGCTGGGGCTGTTGGGGCTGCGTTGCATATTGGTCAGGGGGATCCTGATTCTGTGGATGCGAAGGCTGTTGAGTTTTCAAGAGCAGCTTTGGCTCAGACTGATATTGAAGGCGAGGTGATTGCTTGTGAAGGACCTAAGGATAATGCGCCGGCATTTTTGAATCGGGAGAAGGTTGGAACAGGGCGTGGACCCAAAGTTGAGTTTGTTGTGGATCCGGTTGACGGCACGATGGCTACTTCTAAGGGTAGGAAAGACGCTATTTCTGCTTTGGCTTGTGCGCCTGCTGGTTGTTTTCAGGTGTTGCCTGATGACGGGTATTATTTTAAGGTGGCTACTGATTCACATTCAGTTAACAAGATTTCTTTGGACATGTCTGTGGAGGATATTGTGCAGACGGTGGCGCGGGAGAAGGGTTTGCGTTTGGGGAATTTTACGGTTATTATGTTGGAGCGGGATAGGCATCTGGGGATTTTGAAGACGCTTAGGCGGTTGGGTGTGAGGATTATTTTGGTTCCTGATGGCGACATTGCTGGAGCCGTAGTTACTTGTATTCCAGATTCAGGTGTTGATTTGCTTTTGGGTGCAGGTGCTGGTCCTGAGGCTACGATTGCGGCTACGGCTGTGAAGTGTTTGGGGGGCACAATGTTTGTGAAGGTGTGGAAGGACAAGGCTGATGATGATAAGAGGTTGGAGCGGTTGACGTTGGAGGGTGTTGATGTGGAGAAGACTTATTGTGAGGATGAATTAGCTAGGGGCAAGGAGCTGGTTTTCGCGGCTTCAGGCGTTACGAAGGGTGAGCTTTTGGATGGTGTGCGTTTTGTTCCTCACGGAGCGATTGTGAATTCGATTTGTGTGCGGTTGCCGAGTGGAACTGTTGAAAAGTCGGAGACCGTGTTGAGGTTCAAAGTGCATCCTGTGTATAAGCAGTTTTTGACTTAAGAAATGGGCAATGTTGTGATGACGCTGGAACGGTTCTATATGTTGTGTTTAACCTAATCAGGTCATAGCTCTTGACCCTATTCAGAATAGGCGAGTTTTTTGTCTAGTTTTGGAAGCCTGAGGCTTCACGGGTCAGGTCTCTGTTGGCAGCGGTCTTTTCTGATATGCGTCTTTGGCGTATGCTAGGATTGATGCTAGGAATAGGATCAGATATGCGATGTGTGGTGGGATTAGTGAGAGTGGGACTTCCAATGGATAGGCTAGGAATGTTGGTAGAAGCACTGTGAATGTTGGTATGGCTAGGATTAGATTTGAGCTGTTTGGTTGAAGCAGTGCAGCTGTGTCTTTGGCTTTGAGCATTATGGCAATTGAAGAGAGGAACAGTATCCATTCTAGTGTTATGTTTGTTGGGCTTTTTATGTCCATGATAATTCCGTAAGTCTGCGTTGTTAGGGGCCAAAGTATTTGCACGCCTCCTCCAGCTATGTAGTCGCTGATTAGAAAGTGTTGAATCAAGGCTATGAAGTATGGTATTGCTTTTTTTCTGTAAATTGCGAACAGTGGTGTGAAGATTATGAAGGCTATTATTATGGAGTGTGTTGGTCCGCGATGTGGAAGAAATGGAAACAGGATGTCAACATCTGGAATGATAGAGAGTGTGAAGATCAGTGGGAGGTTAAGCTTTGTTTTTAACAATGTTGCCGATGTTTTGCCTGTAATGTATCCGAGTGCAAAATGGCCTACTGCGAACAATGTTTGTTCCTCATCATAGTTTTCATAGAATGTGAAATCGACATATTAAGGCTTATAACCATTAGGTTTCGGTCAGTATCCTGTTTCTTGCTCGGGGAGACCTCACGAAATGTCGAGTTTGCGTATTCTTTGAACTTGTGGGCGGTTGGTTAGTGAAGAAATATTCTGGGTGATCATGGCTTGAAGCGTGAGAACTGGCTTTTCGAGTTTCACGCTCTTGCACGAGTATGAAGCTGTTGTCTTTTTAGCTTGTGAGGTAGTGTTGCGTTGTTGTTCGTGTTTTATTGATGGGTTAGTTTTGTGGTTGGCTGGGGTGTGTTGGGTTTTGGTATGGTTGTATTTTTGTTGAACGTTTAGACAATAATGTTTATTAAGATACAAGATATCGCTTATTAGCTGCTCATGAGTACTGGGGAGCTTGCATGAAGAATTTTGGTTTACTCGCCAAATGCGAATTGTTGAAAACCAAATCGCTTCTGGTTGTATTGGAGGCTTTCTTGTTGTTTATTTGGGTCCTGGGATCAGCCTCTAACGTTTATGGTGATGTGTCCGCGCTTGAGGCTCTTCCAGCTCCGTTTGTTTCTTCTGGTGGGTTGTTGAATTGTACTGTTGTGGTTGCTTCTAGCAGTGGGCATGGCCCTTGTGGTGGGGCGCATACTATGGATGTGATGGGCGCAATTTTGATTGGCACTCAACTTGGCTTAGACGCAGCAGTTGGTGTTCCATCTTCAGCATTGGATGATCATATCTCATCTTATGATTATGGGACTTCGCAGGTTACGATTTCTTCAGTGGGAAAGAATCTGATAGTTGTTGGCGGCCCTGGTGTTAATCAGGTTGGGTGGCATTATAATAATTTGAGGAATTCTTCGGGTGACAGGGTTTTGCCCGTGTATTTTGACAAGTATGCTAATGGGACTGATTATGTTTATGTTGTTTCTTCTGGGCGTTCTTATACTATTGAGCGTGATGGAGCTGGCAAGATAACAGCGGACTATGGCGTCATAACAATGTACTATGAAGAAGGGCGTTCTGTACTGCTCTCAGCGGGGTTGGGCGGTTCTGGCACGTGGGCTTCTTGTAAGGTGTTGTCTTCTTTGGAAGAGTGGGAATTGCATGGTGATGCTGTTGTAATCAGGTATTACGATAGCAATGGTGACGGTTTGCTTGATACGATTTCCATAGTTGAGGAGGTATTTGGATCAGGATTCATGTTGAATAGTTCGGGTTATCTTCCGTTGTGGATGGTGTTGCTGCCTTTGCTGTCTAAATGGAGAGTTTTGAAACAGAAGATTGTTGGGAGGCAGCATTTTTCCAAAGTTTACTTGTTGCTATTTTTGTTTGTGGCTTCACAGTTGGTCATGGCTACTGTTTCAAGTTCGCCTAGTTTTGAGGTTTACACTTTTAAGGATTTTTCACATCCGTTTGTTTCTTCTGGTGGGTTGTTGAATTGTACTGTTGTGGTTGCTTCTAGCAGTGGGCATGGCCCTTGTGGTGGGGCGCATACTATGGATGTGATGGGCGCAATTTTGATTGGCACTCAACTTGGCTTAGACGCAGCAGTTGGTGTTCCATCTTCAGCATTGGATGATCATATCTCATCTTATGATTATGGGACTTCGCAGGTTACGATTTCTTCAGTGGGAAAGAATCTGATAGTTGTTGGCGGCCCTGGTGTTAATCAGGTTGGGTGGCATTATAATAATTTGAGGAATTCTTCGGGTGACAGGGTTTTGCCCGTGTATTTTGACAAGTATGCTAATGGGACTGATTATGTTTATGTTGTTTCTTCTGGGCGTTCTTATACTATTGAGCGTGATGGAGCTGGCAAGATAACAGCGGACTATGGTGTTGTAACGTTGCATTATGATTCTGATTTGGGCTTTTGGGTGTTGATTGTGGCTGGGCTTGGTGGTTCTGGGACTCTTGTGTCATCTAGGCTTTTGGCGGATTATGAGTATTGGAGTTTGTTCGGTCGTGCTGCTGTGATTAGGTTTTCTGATTCTAACGGTGATGGTAATTTGGATCAAGTCAGCCTCGCTGAGTCAGTTGGTTATGGGAAGAGCATTAATGTTTACTGGGATGAGGCCTGCAGTGATCCTGTTGAGGCCATAGATTGGGGAGTGATTAGTCCTGGCGAGAGGAAGAACGTGACGGTTTACGTTAGGAACGAGGGCGAAAGCGAAACTGTTCTTTCTTTAGGTGTTGGTAATTGGGATCCTTTGGCTGCCTCGGATTATTTAGGGGTTGAATGGGATTATGGTGGAGAGAGTTTGGAGTCTGGGGGGATGGTTGCTGTTACTTTGTCATTGGTTGTGGATTCGGATGTTGTTGGAATAACAGGCTTTAGTGTGACGATTTCGGTGGATTCGAGCTGATTTTGGCTGGGTGATTGTTGGTTTTGTGGAGAATGAGGCTCGGGTGTAAATATAGCGTGTCTTAATTGTTGCTACATAATACTTAATACTTTACGGAACTAGATGAATAAACAATGGAAGACCATCACGGCTTGATTTCCATGTTTCAAATTCGACCTTTGCTGCAGAACTTTCCGAAACGTGGCTATTTGGCAATAGGCATTATGGTTCGGCTCATTGTCGCGCCTTTTCTAAGCCATCCTTTCGACATGAGGATTTTCATGGCTGTGGGAGCTGCTGTGGCTAGAGGAATGACGCCCTATGGTCAATATGTTCTTCAAGACATGTTTGCTGAGATGACCCATCCTCACCTTTTTGGAACGTTCCCTGGCATAGGCTATCCGCCATTTTGGGGCCTTATTAGCGGTTTCATGTTTTTTTTGTCTTCGGCTATTTCATCAAGCAATCCTTATGTTTACGTTTTCGCCTTGAAAACGCCTGTTATATTGGCTGAGTTAGCCCTTGCGTTTCTGGTCTATAAGATTTTGAAGACGCAAACAGATGAGAAGACAGCGTCAAAGGCCTTTTTTCTGTTTTTGTTCTGTCCATTTATAATTGCAGTTGGAACAGTTTGGGGCATGTTTGACGTTTTGGCGTTATTTTTCGTTGTGTTATCAGCGTATGCTCTTCATAATAATTGGAAGCTTTCTTGCCTGTATCTGGCAGTGGCTTCTGTTCTTAAGGTGTTTCCGTTAGTGCTAGTTCCTTTGTATTCTCTGTTGCTTTACAAGTCAACGCGGAACATTAAGAGCGCTTCTGGGTTTTTCTTGCTTGTAGTTGGTTTTGCAAGCGTGTTTACGATTATTCCTATGATGGCGTTTGCTTGGCCTGTTGTTAATCTTTACAATGCGGTGGCTTATCATGTTACAACGACAAATCCTTCGTATGATAATCTGGCGGCGTTTCCTTATGGTGCAGCTAGTCCTTTCAACGTTTTTTCTCTAGTGAATAATCTGAGCGGAGAAGCACTTCAGTTGCCATCGTTTTTCGTTTATCTTTGGATTCCAGCTTGCATTGCTGTTTACGTTTTGCTTTGGCGTGTGCAAGCGGATCCGAGAAAGGTGAGTTTTGCATTTACTGTTAAATGGTCGCTGCTTTTGTTGCTTGTCTTGTTTACGACGCGCGTCTGGGTTTCTGAGCAGAATCTGATATTTGTTTTCGGGTTCTTAGCTTTAGCCGTCTTTCTATTAACCCCTAATGATTCTGGAACTGCTCACATGCTTTGGATGTTGCTTTTGAGTTTTGTGATGGTGCATGTGCCTGCTATAGCTTTTCTTTGGCTTCCCCTTCCTTGGACTCTCACCGCGGCAACTTCTTTTGCTGATGGCCCGTTGGGTTGGACACGTTTGCTTTTGATGTCATTGCTGACGATAGGTTGGCTCGTGTTGTCGTGGCGGTATGTAACTGGAAAGCTGAGGTGGGAAATATGAAGATCTTGACCCTTCTTCTTCATGATGAACGTTTCAGCAGTTGGACAGTAAGGGATAAACTTAGCAGACAGCATTTCTCTCTTCGTTATCTTCGTTTCTGCAGGCAAAAAGGGTGGGAGCCCCTGCTTTACACGTTCCATCAGCATATGAAGAACCTTCAGACTTGGCAGATAGATGAAGGGACAGTGAAGATTTTTCCGGTAAAGTTTCGTCTTCCGCCGTTTCTGCGGTTTGGAAATGATCATAATCCTGCAGATATCATGCGTGAAGCGTGTGAGGATCAGCCGGACGTTGTGCATTTTCACCATTATTACTTGTACTCTTTTCCGTACATGGCAGTTTTTGTTAAGAAAAGGCTTAAGCGGCCTTTAACTGTGCAGTTGCATGGCTACGATAATAGTGCTTGGCGAAAGTGGTTTTATGCACCTTCTCTTTTGGCGCTTAAGAATGCTGACTTGATTTTCTACAGTTATAAGCCGGAAGAGGATGTTTATAGAAAGCTTGGAGTCGTTGAAAAGGCAGTTAGAGTGCCTGTTCCAGGCATTGATCCTGAGATTTTCAAGCGCAAAAAACGAAGCGTTTCAAATCGTTTGTTGTATGTTGGCAGGATTCCTAAGCCTGAAGGTGCCTATGGGGAAAAATCGCCTTTTATCCTTCTTCATCTTTTGCGGAATCTGTTGCCTAGGTTGAGAGACGCTACATTAGATGTTGTGGGTGATGGTCCAGGGCTGCCTGGCTGTAAACGTTTGGCGTCTGTGTTAAAACTGGGTGATCATGTTTCTTTTCATGGTTACGTGTCTCACAGTGAATTGCCGCGGTATTATCAGTCTGCAGCGTTGACTTTTGCGCCTATTCGGGTTTGTGATGTTGACGGGTGGTTTGATGGAGCTATACAGGAGAGTCTTGCATGTGGCACGCCGGTGGCTGCGTTTAAAGCGTCAGTAGGGACTCCTCTGCGGGGAACTCGTGGTTTTATGTTGTCTGGTGATGTGAGAAAGGCTGCTGAAGAAGCTGCTGAGTTGTTGGGTGCTCGAGAGGATATGAATCAGGTTGCTGCGGATGGGTCTCGGTTTGTTCATGAGAATTGTACTTGTGCTAGATTGGCGGCGGAGTTGCAGGAGGCATGGGAGGGTGTGGCAGGGTTTTGAGGCTGAGTATAGTTGTTTGTGCTCACAATGAGGAGAAGTCTGTTGGGCCTTTGATTGAGAATTTGATGAGGCAGAAGGTTCCTAGGGAGATTGGGTCTAGGGAGATCATTGTTGTGGCTTCAGGATGTACGGACAAGACTGTGAATGTTGTTAAGCAGTTCATGGAAAGGTATGATTGCGTATCGCTTATTGAAGAGGCTGAACGGCTGGGCAAGGCTTCTGCGTTGAACAAGGCTTTTGCGGTTTCGACTGGTGATTATGTTGTTTTGGCTCCTGCAGACGTGTATCCAGCGCATGATGCTTTGTTTAATCTTCTGATTCCTTTTAGGAACAGGATGGTTTCGGCTGTTAGCGGTCGTCCCGTGCAGGATCCTAGGCATGTTCCTAAAGGGTTTGTGGGGTATTTGGCTAATATGACGTATAGGCTGTGGAGTAGGCTCATGTACAAGCTTAATGACAGGGGTCAGGCGGCTCATTGCAGTGGAGAGTTTATGGCTATTAGAAGCGACGTTAGGACGGTGATTCCTGAGGAGTGTGCTGCTGATGATTCTTACATTGCTATTTTGGCGAAGAAGAAAGGGCTGATAAAGTTCGCTGAAGGGGCTGTCTGTTATAATTTGATGCCTTCCACTCTTTTTGATTATGTGAATCAAAGGAGAAGGTGGCTTTACGGGCATTTTCAAACAAAGAAGTTTACAGGTGAGTATCCGAAAGTGCTGGATACTCTGGTTTTGTCAAAGCCGAATGTTGTGGCAGAGGTTTTGGCTGAAGAGATACTGGAGCGCCCGAGAGAGACTTTGTACTTGATGGGGGCGATTTTGGTTGAAGGCGTGATTTACGCGTTGTCTGTGTTTGATCATGTTGTTCGTCGCGAGTATGGGGTTTGGCCTGTTATAAAGTCGACGAAATACTTGAGGAGTCGAGCTGTTTGAGGGGGTGGTTGAGTGAGTGGGCTTTGTGTTGTGGTGCCTACTTATGATGAGGCTGGGAATCTTCCAGGGCTGGTTCATGAGATTGAAAGGCTGATGCGCGGTTATGATTTTCGGTTGATAATTGTAGATGATAATAGTCCAGATGGAACAGCTGAGGTTGCTGAGTTGTTGAATGGGCTTTATGGGAATATTGTTGTTCGACGCAGAGGTGGAAAGTTTGGGTTGGGATCGGCTGTTTTGGAGGGGTTGAAGCTTGCTCTCGAATGGGATGATACTTGCTTGGTTGTGACGTTGGATGGAGATTTTTCGCATAGTCCGAGTGAGATATCTAGGTTGGTTTGTGCGGCTGAGGGGGCTGATTTGGTTCAGGGAAGCCGTTATGCTGAAGGCGGTAGCATTAACGGTTGGGGCGTAACCAGAAGATTGGTCAGTTTTGTTGCTAATGGGTTGTGTCGGGTTCTTGTGGGAAATTCTGTTCATGAGTGTACGGGTAATTTCAGAGTTTATTCTAGAAGGTGTGTTGAGGCGTTAGTGAAGGATACTCGCAGTAAAGGTTTTGAATGGGTGGTTGAGGCGATGGTTGTTGCTAGGAAGTATGGGTTTAAGGTTAAGGAAGTGCCTATCTGCTTTAATGATCGGCTTACTGGAAAAACCAAGTTGAGCTTCATGGGGATTGCTGGCTGGGTTTTTTTTGTGGCGAGGACAATGCTTTCGTCAGTTTGGTTGCCTGGTAGACCAATGTTGTGTCCAGTAGGTTTTGCTGTGGCTTCTCATTCGAAACGGGTTAGCCATAAATAGCCCGCGCTCTAAACTATGTTCTTCTGATTAGAAACAACGTAACATCTTCATGAGAATGAAGATCTTGATGTGGCTTAGGAATATTACTTCAATGACGCTCCAATGTGACATTTACGTAATGCCTAAACACAACTGTTACATACAGACGATAACTGAGGCACCAAACCCTGATAAGCAAGATTGAAAAGAAAATCCTCGAAAAAATGCTTTATGAGCATTACATAGGCGGTAAACACGCTTCTGCGGATAATATCACAAAGGGCTTCCAAAAGCACGAGAGTGGCGACATGAAAAGGCGTTGAAGAATCTTATCCGAAAAGGTTACATTATAGCTAAAATCACCAGTTATGGTCTGGAAGTTTCGCTAGATCCGAGAAGAATCAAGGAAATACGTGAAATCACCCTAGAAACTTGATTTCTTCCTCTGTTTCTACTGAAAAACCTTGCAAGAAGACCCCGCGCGAAAGAAAACGTGGAAGGCAGTTCACGACAGAGAACACTTAAGCCGTGTCAACAAAAATTCGGGATGAGATTCCTCAACCACAACATCTGCTAAAGCAGACCATTGCAGAACCCCCGAAGAAGTGAATGCTACCACAACGTCCCTTTCTCCCTCAAACAAAACCAAAGCAGGTCTCAATTTCGCCGCAGTGAGATTTGTGAAAAGAAGGAGTTCGGATAGGCTTATATGATCGCTTAAGCACCATTATGTTGAGGCTTTACCATGGTCACCCGTATGTTTACCGTTATTCTGGAGCCTGCGGAAGAGGGTGGCTTCGTGGTCAAATGCTTAGAGCTACCTGTTGCCAGCCAAGGTGAGACAAGGGAAGAGGCCTTAGCCAACATCAAAGAGGCTATTGAGGGTTACTTAGAGGTTAAAGCAGCACTTTTCAAGAATAAGATTAAGGGAGAAAAGGTCGAAGTAGTTGTCGAAGCTCCCCCTATTGCCCTGGCGTGATGTTGTTAAGGTCCTAGTTAAAGCCGGCTTCAGAGTTGCCAGGCAGAAAGGCAGCCACATAATCCTTGTCAAAGACGAACACATCGTACCAGTTCCAGAACACAGAGAAATAAAAAGAGGATTACTTCTGGAGATCATGGCTGAAGCAGGTTTAACGAAAGAAGAGTTCCTTGAAATTCTAAAGAAAATTTAAACATAATAAATGCAAAGCTCGAGTCATACTCGAGTGAAGCCCAGTCTTTTCAACCTCCTTTTATCCACCCACAACGTGGTAACCACTTCAATATCTTCATTCTCAGTTCAGCGTGAGACGTTATATCTACTATCACCCAAGTCGCAACTCACCATGTTCATACAAACTCTTCGCTTTTCGTCTGATCTGGGTCAAAACATAGTTAAGTCTTTTGCATCACAAAGGTAAACTCATTTCCCAATGTTGGTCAAGCACCGAATCATCCACCAGACGCAAACCGCAAAATCCCGCGCCGCCAGTCACCAAAACCCTCGAAAACCCACCCATCACAACCACCCCCCAAACCTCTCAAAACAACACAGAACATACACTAAGAAAACCCAACAATAACCAAACTCGCACAGCTTGCTCTCATCCATAACTCTCATAACCCAACTCAAACAAGCCTAACAACAAAAGTGGACAATCGAACACACAAAAAACCACAACCAAAAACAAATTTCCAAACAA
>CAZGNE010000003.1:0-123669 GCA_964527165.1 uncultured Candidatus Bathyarchaeia archaeon | reverse complement strand
TAGATAAAACGGATTAGCTTCTGAGTGTTTATTCAGTGATTAATGAGCACAAAGTTAAATTAGTCTGTTGCTTCTATGACAGCTAACTTTGGAGTATCCATAGAACAGGAAACCAGAAAGCCATGGCATACACTTGGAGGAAATTGATTGGGGAATGTTCGAACAGACCTGATTAAGCGAACAGCTAGGGAATTAGTCAAACGTTTTCCTGGCAAATTTTCAACCAATTTTGACGAAAACAAGCTTTTGGTCGGTAAGCTCGTACAGGGAACAACCCCGAGAGTGCGGAATCAGATAGCAGGCTACATAACACACTACAATAGTGGGGAAGACTCGGCAGAAGCTCAGGTTGAAGAACTTCAAGAAGAAGGAAACGCAGATTGATGGATGCATACCGAAAAGGCTGGGCTCTCCGTTATCTACGTGAAGCAAAAGCCGAGCTTGAAGCTGCAAGAAAGATACCTTACATGGCACCAAGCTTAGTTTTGGAATCTATAAGAAAGGCGCGAAACGCCATCTACTATAGCCTTGGCGAACCTGCCTTCATAGAAAACATTATCAGAGAAGCTGCTGAGAAAATTCAAACGCAACCTACTGCAGATCCTGTGTTAAAATGCTTAGTAGAGATTGAGGAGAGTATTCAGCAGCTTGCGCAAGTAGAGGAAATGGATGGTGAACAAGTGATGAAACAGGCCAATAACCTGATACGATTAGCTACTGACATAGTTGAAACGTTGACTGAAGAAAAAATAGAGGAATGAATGGTTATCGCTTCTCAAGAGCAGTGGCAATGCGGCTTAAAGCCTTCTTAATGTTCTCGATCGAATTAGCGAAGGACAACCGTAGATGATCCTCGCCAAACTTGCCAAAGGATGTTCCTGGCAAGACGGCCACGCCTGCATTATGAAGCAGATGATCACCGAGCCTGCGGCAATCCATGCCTGTGCCTTTTATGTTTGGAAACACGTAGAACGCGCCATGGGGCGTCCTGCACGTTATGCCTTTGATGCTGTTCAAGCCTGAAACAATAATTTCTCTGCGCTTCCTGAATTCTGCCATCATCCTTTCTGGCTCGGCTTGCGAACCCTTGAGAGCTTCAATGCCTGCGATTTGAGTAAAAGTGCTTGTGCAAGAGTTCGAGTTCGTCATCAACTGTGCAAGTTTCTGCGCAATGTCTTTTCGCGATACGCTATAGCCGAGTCTCCAACCCGTCATAGCATAAGTCTTTGAAAAGCCGTCCAGCAAAATCGTTTTCTCCTTCATTCCAGGCAGCGATGCGATACTTTCATGTTTGCCTTCGTAGATTATTCTGCTGTAAATTTCATCCGCGAGCACGAAAACGTCGTCTCTGTTTGATGTGCAGTCAGCTATGACTTTCAAATCTTCCTTTGTCAGAATGCCGCCTGTGGGGTTTTCAGGATAGTTCAGTATTATCAGTTTAGTCTTCTTAGTTATCTTTGATTTGACATATTCGGGATCAAGCCTGAAATCGTTCTCTTCCAAAAGGGGAATGGGCACTGGCTTGGCTTCAACAAAGTTTATCAGGGATTCATATATTGGGAAGCCCGGGTTGGGATAAAGAACCTCGTCTCCAGGGTTCACTAGCGCAAATATGCTGAAGAACATAATTGGTTTGGCGCCAGGAGTTACAACAACTTCGTCGGGATCAACTTTTATTCCTCGGGTTTTTGAGATGTATCCTGCAATTGTTTCTCTCATCTCAGGAAGACCTGCAGATGGACCATAATGAGTGTAGCCTTCATTAATGGCTTTTACAGCGGCTTCCTTGATGTTTTTCGGGGTGTCAAAGTCAGGTTCGCCAATTTCCAGATGGATTACGTCTTTTCCCTGTTTTTCAAGAGCCTTTGCCTTTGCAAGCACTTCAAACGCTGTTTCGGTTCCCAAAGTTTCCATTCTTTTCGCGAAGATGGAATTCAATTATATCACCTTCACTTGAAAGGAAAAGAAAGGTAGAGGAAGCTCGGTATTTAACTATTACAGTCTAGCTTGTCAGGAATCAATGGTCAGAAGTGCTTTGACAATGGCTTAATCTTCATTACATCTGGGTTAACGAGGTTCGGCGGCTTCTTTCCCTCAAAGAAGACAACAAGGTTTTCAGCAACCATTTCAGCCATCTTAGCACGTGTTTCAAGGCTTGCGCTTGAAATGTGCGGTGCAACAACCACGTTGTCAAGTTTAAGCAAAGGATTATCCACTGATGTTGGTTCCTGCTCAAAAACGTCAAGTCCAGCGCCAGCTATCTGATCGTTCTTCAACGCTTCGTATAAGGCTTTTTCATCCACTACTGGTCCGCGGGCGTTGTTGATCAAGTAAGCTGTCTTCTTCATCAGTTTTAGTTTTTCAGCACTTATCAGATGATGTGTTTCTTTCATCAATGGAACATGCAAGGTTACAAAATCTGCCTGTTTTAGCAATGTGTCCAAGTCAGCTTTTTTTGCGCCAAAGTCTTTCTCTATCTCAGGCCGTGGAATCACATCATAATACAAGATGTTCATACCAAAGCCCGTGGCCCTCTTAGCCATAGCATAGCCTATTCTACCAGCGCCGACGATGCCTATGGTTGCGCTGTGAATGTCTCTGCCGCACAGCATAGCAGGGTGCCAGCCGACCTTCCATTTTCCGGTTCTCACGTAGTTGTCTGCTTCTACCACACGTCTAGCCACAGCCATCAACAATGCCCAAGAAAAATCAGCAGTGGTATCCGTTAACACTTCAGGCGTGTTTGTCACGTAAATGCCTCGTTTGGTTGCTTCTTTCGTGTCAATGTTGTCAAAGCCTACGGCAAATTGCGAGACAATTTTCAGCTCAGGGGCAGCATCAAAGACCTCTGCATCTATCTTGTCCGACAAAAGTGGAACAAGAGCATCAACATTCCGCACTTTTTCGATTATCACTTTCTTAGGCGGCGGAGCATATTCAGTCCAAACCTCAGCTTCGAAATGCTTTCTGATTATGTTCAAGCCTCTTTCGGAAAGTTCTCGAGTAACGTACACTCTGGGTTTCTGCATACAATTCACCAAGGAAATTGATCTGCGGAATTCTTTATTAGCATTGACTTATTACAGTTACGGATTGTTCCTAGAAAAACCATACAATGGTCTGCCCAAATGATATCGATAAAGAACATAGAACAACTTGTCAATAATGGCAAGACACAGGTTGACAGAAAAGCGCGCGAACTAGCCTTAAGAAGCCTAGAAGCTGCAGTGAACGCAGTCAATACTGAACAGATAGTAAAATCAAGGCTAATCTTCAAAAATTCAGTTTTAAGAGTAAATGGACTTTCATTTGATTTGAAAAAGTTTGAGCGTGTTTACGTGGTAGGCGGAGGAAAGGCAAGCGGTTCAATGGCTAATGCCCTCGAAGAGATTTTAGGCAAGCACATAACCGACGGAATTGTGAACGTTCCACAAGGAAGCAAAGAAAAGACAAGCATCATTAAGCTTCATGAAGCAAGCCACCCGGTCCCAGACGAATCAGGCGTAAAAGGAACACGTGCCATGCTTGAACTAGCAGAGAAAGCAGAAGCAAATGATCTGATAATATGCTTGATTTCAGGCGGCGGCTCAAGCCTTATGCCTCTACCCCGAGACAAAATATCGATTGCTGACAAAAGAACGCTTACTGACGCTTTGCTTAAGAGCGGTGCAACCATAAACGAGATCAATACTGTAAGAAAGCACATTTCAGAATTTAAGGGTGGCTGGCTCGCGAAAAAAGCTTATCCAGCCACAATCCTGAACCTAATCCTTTCTGACGTCTTGGGCGACCCACTAGATTTCATTGCTTCAGGTCCAACTGTCCCAGATTCAACAACCTTCAACGACGCCATCAAGGTTTTGAAAAACCATGGCTTGTGGAATAAGACCCCAGCACCTATCAGAAAAACTCTGGCAGACGGCGACAAAGGTGTTATCTCAGAAACCCCGAAAGCCGATGACGTAGCCTTCAAAAAAGCCTACAACATCGTAGTCGGCAACAACAGGTCTGCAAGCTCAGCCGCATTCGAATATCTCAAGTCTGCTGGACTAAACACACTCTTATTATCTGCAACTTTGGAAGGCGAAGCCAGACAAATCGGAAATATGCTTGCCTCAATAGCCCGCGAAATTTCGGTTTCAGGAAACCCCGCCCCAAAACCAGCAGGCATCATAGCAGGCGGAGAAGCCACGGTGACTGTTACTGGAAAAGGTTCAGGTGGAAGAAACCAAGAAATACCCTTGGCTGCCGCACCAAAAATAGATGGCGCAGATGGCGTGGTAATAGCGTCTTTCAGCACCGACGGAATAGATGGACCAACCGACGCGGCAGGAGCAATCGTGGACGGCAAAACCTTGGCTAAAGCCGCTAAACTGGAATTGTGTCCAGAAAAATACCTGGCAGATAATGACTCGTATCACTTTTTCTCTGAGCTTGGCGATCTAATTTTCACAGGACCTACGGGCACAAATGTTAATGATGTTTCTGTGATAATTGTCTTGTAAATCTGAGGAAGGCGAAACAAGATGGTTTTAACTGTACGCTTCATCGGATCATTGCGTGCCACGGCAAAAAAGACCGAGTTAACTTTGAGAATTGAAAAGACGATCCCGCTTAGAGAGGTCATAGAGAAGATCGTGAAGGAACAGCCCCAGCTTAAGCGGGCACTAATTGACCCAGAGCTTGACGATCCGCGAACGAATGTGCTCTTGCTAGTAAATGGCAAAGACAGCGGTGTTCTAGACGGTTTAGATACCATGCTCAAAGATGAAGATGAACTTGTTATCATCCCAGTTGTGCATGGAGGATAGAAACAGATGAAACTTTATGCGGTCAAGACTGATTTAGTTAGAACTGGCGCCAATCTTGTTGACGTGGCTCTTGAAGCCTTGAAAAAGCTAGACCTCCGACTCGAAAACAATGACATTTTGGCTTTCACTTCAAAAATTGTAGCGTACGCTGAAGGACGAATATCGAAACTAGATAATGTTAAACCTTCTGAAAGGGCAAAAGAGGCTGCAAAACGGTTTTCTCTACAGCCAGAGTATGCAGAGCTAATCCTGCAAGAGGCCGACAAAGTGTATGGAGGGGTTCCGAAAGCTGTTCTAACGCTTAAGAATGGAATTTTGACGGCAAATTCGGGAATAGACAACAAAAATGCACCTTTGGGCTTTGTGATCTTGTGGCCAAGCGACCCTAAAAGAAGTGCTCAAACTATCAAGGAAGAAATTAAGCAAAAGACGGGTAAGAATGTTGCCGTGTTAATTGTTGACAGCGGTTTGGTACCGATGAGGATTGGCACGACAGGTTTAGCTTTAGCCGTTGCAGGGTTTAAACCAATAAAAGACGTTAGGAGACAAAAAGACCTATATAATAAGCCTTTGATCATCACGCGGCATGCGGTTGCAGATGATCTGGCTTCAGCAGCACACTTGCTCATGGGCGAAGCGGCAGAGAAAACGCCCGTAGTGCTGATTAAAGACGCACTTGTGGATTTTGACCACGGTGTTTATGGTTCTGCAGACATGATGATGCCGCCAAAAGATTGCTTTTTCATGGGCACTTTCCTTGGTAATATTTGACCCTGGCCAGCTTGGGTCAAGTTTGCATATTTCAAAACTCTCTGTAGTGGCACACCTATTAACGTCACAATCACCGCGATAGCTGTTCGTTCCACTGGATAAAGAAAAGTAAGACTTATCCAAATACCCGTGAGAAAACTTGTATCAGGTATCATAATCTCGAAAATCAAGGAACCAGCAATCTGACCTGCTAATGTTGATGGCAAAGAAACCATGAAGAACGCATAAAGAAGCCTAGAATTGCTGTTAGAATTGATGTTTTTTGAAGCAAGATATTGCAGTGGCGAAATCAGAATGATGAAGCCTAGGATTTGAAACCACATCATTGGCGGATAAAGCCAAACAGGTCCCACGAAGGGATACAAACCAAAAAGAAGCAGTAAAGACAAGTAAATCAATGCACACAGAGCCCTCTTATTTGCGTACAGCAAGCCTGCACACAAAGCAGTAGCTACTCCAGCCGCTAAGCTTGGATAAAGAAACGTAGGATTAAGAAATAACCCGATTACGCCGCCAAGAAAAGCGGAAATCGCTCCTCTGTATGCGCCCAGTATAATGCCGATTAGGGGGGCTATCATTGTTGCAGCCGTTATGAATGCGAACAAACCAACCACGGGGAACATAGGCACGAAAGAAAGCGCCACGTACAATGCTGTAAAACACGCTATTAGGGCAGTGTCTTTTGTCGTGAACCTGTTGCAAATAGCCATTAAATAGTACTTCCGTGTGGAAAGCTAATATTTTGAGATGGTTTATAAATTGATACATGTCTTGTCCGATTATTACCTTGACAACAGATTTTGGTTTAAAAGACCCTTATGTGGCAGAGATGAAAGCCGCAATTCTAAGCATAAGCCGAAAAGCGGCAATTGTTGATGTAACACATGAAATGGAAAAGTTCAACATAAGAATGGCCGCGTTCGTGTTGGCTTCTGCTTCTCCGTTTTTCCCGGAAAACACAATTCACATGGCAGTCGTGGATCCTCGCGTCGGCACTGAAAGGCGCTCACTATTGATACAAACTAAAAAGGCATTCTACATAGGACCAGACAACGGTGTGCTTGCCCTAGCAGCAAACAATCAAAGAATCGAACACATTTACGAAATTACAAATCGAAAGTTCATGCATTCCAGAATCTCGAACACTTTCCATGGGAGAGACGTTTTCGCTCCATCCGCAGCTCACTTAGCAAATGGAAGGCGACCAACAGAGTTTGGACCAGAAATCCACAAGATCGCAACACCAAGTTACGCAAAAGTCGTCAAAAAGAAGAATACGCTTGTTGGTGAAGTTGTACACATAGACAGCTTCGGGAACATAATTACAAACATTCAAGAAAAAGAGCTTAAATCATGGAGCATAGAAGAAACGGTTGAAGTTACACTCAATAACACCAAGCTAAGACTGAAGTTATGCAGAGCTTACGCAGAAATGAAAATGCATGAACCTCTTGCTGTAATCGGAAGCTACGACTTTTTGGAAATTTCTATATGTCAAGGCAACGCTGCAAAGACTTTTGGAACAAAAAACAGTGACCAGGTCACATTGCATCTCCTCAAAGCCAAAGATGAGATTTAATTATTGAGAAAAAACGTGAAATCTTCCAAAAACAATAAAAATATGGATGCAAAACATTGGCACATTACTCGATCATTATTCTGGTGGCAAGCTAGATGGTTGACAGAAGAATTGAAAAACTCGCAAATCTCTGTGTCCATTACAGTGTTAATGTTAAACCAAAAGAAAAGGTTGTCATACGAGGAAACGTTGCAGCAGCTCCGTTGATGACAGAGATATATAAGGAATGTTTATTAGCCGATGCTTATCCATGGTTAATGCCAAGCCTCGAAATTGACTATACTTTCTTCAGATACGCAAAAGAGCATCAGCTAAAGTTCGTTTCACCTTTTGACAAGTTCATGTTTGAAAACATGGACGTTAGCATAAACATAGCATGCGAACCCAACCCAAAACGGCTAACAAACATTAATTCTGCAAAAATAAAAACGATGAGAGCTTCAAGAAGCGAGCTTATGGAAACTTTTCAGAAACGCGCCGCAGAAGGAAAACTAAGATGGACACTTCTGCCATTCCCGATATCTGACCAAGCACAAGAAGCCGCCATGTCGCTTCCAGAATACGAAGACTTTGTCTATAATAGCTGTCTTGTAGACAAGAAAGACCCAATAGCCGAATGGAAAAAAGTCCGCAAAGAACAAGAAAAAACCTGTAGCATACTAAACAAGGTCAACAAAATCCACATAATAGGCGAAGATACCGACATCACTTTCAATGTCAAAGGACGAAAATGGATGAACTGCAGTGGAGACAAAAACATGCCAGATGGAGAAATCTTCACAGGACCCGTAGAAAACTCTGTAAACGGTAAGATAAGATTCAGCTATCCAGGAATTTTCTCAGGCAAAGAGGTAGAAAACATCATGCTCACCTTCAAAAACGGCAAAGTCACAAAAGCCACAGCTGCAAAAGGCGAAGATCTGCTCAAAGAATTACTGAAAATTGAAGGCGCAGACCTTGTCGGAGAAACTGCTATAGGAACAAACTACGGTATAACCAAGTTCACCAAAAATATGCTCTTCGACGAGAAGATGGGTGGAACAATACACATGGCTTTAGGAAGTGCCTATACAGAAACAGGAGCCAACAACAAATCAGCCATTCACTGGGATCTTCTAAAAGACATGAAGAAGAACGGAGAAATCTACACAGACAACGAGTTATTCTACAAAAACGGCAAATTCCTACAATGATCAAAATTTTTGTCCAAAAAACCACCCTCTATTAGCAGGCTTTTCAGGCTTAGCAATCCATCTTGAGCTAATGTGTAATGGATATATGATTCCAGCGAAGAAGGCTGCAAAGCTACTTTTGCAATTGTCTTTTGACGGCTTCTTTCAATGCTGGCAGAATCTCGTACAAGTTCCCAACCACGCCATAGTCTGCAATCTCAAATATGGGTGCTTGCTCATCTTTGTTAATTGCCACTATCACTTTAGCGTCTCGGATTCCAGCCACATGCTGAATCACGCCTGAAATTCCGCAGGCAATGTAAAGCTTGGGCTTAACCTTGTGCCCAGATAACCCAACCCACTCACTAAACCATTTCCTATCCTCAGCCAACGGTCTCGAACAGCCAACATGACCACACAAAACCGTTGCAAGCTCATCCAACAAAACTCGATCCTCTTTCTTCTCTAAACCCCTTCCACAGCTAATAATGACCTCAGTATCTTCAATTCTAACACTTGAAGTTTCAAGCGGCTTCGTTTCCACTACTTCTGTTTTCGGCTCCTCAAACTTCACATCCAACTTCACCAATTGCCCAGTACGTTCTTTCGGTTCACGCTTCTCAAACGCTCTTGCGGGGACGGTTGCAATTTGCGGTTTTGTCTTAAAAGTGACCTTAGCCACTGCATTTCCCCCATATGTTATTCTCTCACCAACTAGCCTCTGCTGTTCATCAACACCTAGTCTAGCGCAGTCAGGTATACATCCAACATCAAGACGCGTTGCAAGCCTAGCTGCTAAAGATTTTCCATTTTTCGTCGAACCGATTAACATGATTTCAGGCTTGTAAGTTGCCACCAAATTATGCAAAACGCTTAGATACGCTTCAGCTTGGAAACGGTTCAAAGCTGGATTGTCAATTAAGTAAATCTTGTCCGCTCCATACCTTATCAATTCGTCTGTTTTTCCTTGAGCACTATTTCCGATAAGCACCGTTGCCAGTTCTGTCTGTAGCTTATCCGCGATTTCTCGTGCCTTCCCAAGCATCTCCAAAGTCAAATCGTATTTGTCCGAAAAAACCCAAACACCCTTATTCTTGCTCATGCCACAGTCACCGTCCAACAACACCCTCTTGAACCAAAACTTTAGCCAACTTCTCAGCAATTTCCTCCACAGTCTCGCCCGTTACCCTAATCTTCTTCCGCTCACTCTTAGGGGCTAAAACTTCAACTAACTCGATTCTTGAAGCAATTTTGTCTTTCTGAACACCCAAGTCCGCGGCTGTCCAAGTTACAATTTCCTTCTTTGAAGCCTTCATGATCATCATCAAAGACGGGATCCTCGGCTGGTTAATCTCACGAGTAACCGAAACCAACGCCGGCATCTTCGCTTTTACAGTCTCAACAGCATCTTCCAGCGTTCTCTCCGCGACAACAGCTTCGTCCTCCACAGAAACCTTCCGCACAGAAGCTATTTGAGGCAGATTCAGAAGCTCAGACAACCTGGAACCTACAAGTCCAGAGAAACTATCCAGAGAGGTTTCACCGCAAAGAATCAAGTTGTATTCACCGATTTTCTTGATGGCCTCAGCTAAAACATATGCTGTGCCCAAAGTGTCAATGCCCTGAAAAGCAGAATCATGAATCAAATACGCCTTGTCAGCACCCATAGCAAGAGCTTCCCGCAGAACAGCCTTGGCTTCTTCAGCACTTACTGTTACCGTAAATATTTCTACGTCACCAAGCCTTTCCTTCAGCTTTATGGCCTCTTCTAAGGCATTCTTGTCAAAATCGCTAATCTTCCAAGGTGCACCAGCAGTAACGAGTTGTCTCGTTACGGGGTCAACCTTCAACTGCGAAACATCCACAGACTGCTTCAAACAAACAACTATTCTCTTCAAGTATTTTCACTCCAAACCAGTGTTCCCATGCTGAGAAAATAAACCGTTTGCTCCTAGAATATTAAAAGCTTCCTTTCTCAATTCAACAATGTTAAAGCTAAATATTACAACTTTCAAAGGTCCGAAACACTGTAGAAGGTCTCACTTTGGAACACGACATAAAATGCTCTGCCTGTAATTTCTCTTCAACCAACCCTCTTTTTTACAAATGCCCCTCATGCAACGAACCATTAAGCTTCCAAGTATGCAAGAAGTTTGAAAAAGATCAAATATACAAAGAAGATTACAGCCTCTGGCGTTATTTAGAATTCTTTCCATACATCAAGAAGCCAGACATAATAACTCTAGGTGAAGGCTGGACGCCTCTCGTCAAATTCTCAAACAACATCTACTTCAAACTTGAAAACCTGAACCCAACAGGCTCCTTCAAAGACCGCGGCTCAACCGTCCTGGTCTCAGCCTTGCACAAACTGGTAACAGAAGCTAACGGTTACATAGCTGAGGATTCATCAGGCAATGCAGGCGCCTCTATTGCAGCTTATGCTGGACGGGCAGGATTGAAAGCCAAGATTTACGTTCCTGAAACCGTTTCTGGACCAAAATTCATGCAAACTCGCTTCTACGGTGCAGAGGCGGTCAAGGTTCCAGGTAACCGAAGCGAAGTTGCCGAGAGAGCACAAATAGCTGAGAAAGACAAATTCTATGCTGGACACATTTTCCATCCGCTGTTTAGGGATGGAATAAGAAGCCTTGCCTACGAAATAGCTGAACAATGCGGTTGGCACGTTCCAGAGCGTGTTTATCTGCCTGCATCTGCGGGAACCCTTCTCTTAGGCGTGTTAAACGGTTTCACTAATCTAGTTGAGTCGAACGTGCTTGATACAATGCCGAAAATAGTGGCTTGCCAAACAAGACAAGTATCACCACTATATCATCATTATAAAAACCTAGATTACTCTCCACCAAAACAGATAACGTCCATTGCTGATGCTCTGGTAAGCACAAATCCTCCATTGCTTAATCTTATGATCAAACAACTAAAAAAAGCAAAGGGCGACGTAGTCATGGCTGAGGAAGAGGAAATATTCGATGCCTTCAAGAAATTAGCTCGTCAAGGTTTTTTTGTTGAAACAAGCTCCGCCGTGGCTTATGCTGCTTACGAAAGGCATGTAAAAAAAGAAATATCAAAAGATGATAGGGTTGTGATAATTTTGACTGGATCAGGGCTTAAGACAAAGCTCAAACCGTGTTGACGATAATGCCTGCTTCAGAATCCAGTCCCGCATATTTTATCAGAAAAATTTATATCTATAAGCTGTTTCTCTTCTTGACGCATTGAAAGGAGGTTAAACAAGATTTGTCATCACCCACTTCAGCTGGCGGTGTGCCAGTTCTAGTGTTAAAAGAAGGTTCAAATCGTTCCCGTGGAAAAGAAGCCCAACACACCAACATAATGGCCGCAAAAATTGTTGCTGAAACCGTAAAGAGCTCCCTTGGTCCCAAAGGCATGGACAAGATGCTCGTTGACAGCTTTGGCGACGTGACAATAACAAGCGATGGCCGCACGATTTTAGACGAAATGGACATCCAACATCCAGCCGCAAAAATGATGGTGGAAGTTGCAAAAACGCAAGATAATGAAGCAGGCGACGGAACAACAACAGCCGTTGTAGTATGTGGCGAACTGCTAAACAAGGCAGAAGAATTAATCGAGAAAAACGTTCATCCAACAATAATAATTGACGGATACAAGAAAGCTTCAGAAAAAGCCCTAGAAACTCTAGAGAAAATGGCCATACCAGTAGATCTGAACTCCCCAAGTCATCTAGAAAAGGTTGCAAGGACTTCTATGGCAAGCAAGCTTGTATCCGAACACCGCGAATACTTGGCAGGCTTAGCAGTCAAAGCGATCCTTGCAGTTGCCGAAAAAGAAAAAGAAAAGTATAAAGTGGACATAGACGACGTTAAAGTTGAAAAGAAAACGGGCGAATCCATACAAGACACTAGTCTTATTCAAGGCATAGTTCTGGACAAAGATGTTTCTCATTCTGGAATGCCGAAACGCGTGGCAAACGCTAAAATCGTTTTGCTCGACTGTCCATTGGAAATTGAAAAAACAGAATTTGATGCAAAAATTAACATCGAAAGCCCAGAACAAATGGAAGCCTTTCTCAAACAAGAGGAAGAAATGCTGCGGGATATGGTCGAAAAAATCGTCAAAGTCGGCGCAAACGTTGTCCTATGTGAAAAGGGCATCGATGACATGGCTCAACATTTCCTTGCTAGAAAGAACATGCTTGTTGTTAGAAGAATTAAGAAGTCAGACATGGAAAAACTTGCGAAGGCTACTGGCGGAAAAATAGTAACCAATTTGGACGCAATAGCCGCAAGCGACTTAGGATATTCAAATCTCGTAGAAGAACGCAAAGTCGGTGAAGACAAAATGACTTTCATAGAAGGATGCAAACACCCCAAAGCAGTCACAATCCTGATCAGAGGTGGAACAGAACGCATTATAGATGAAGCTGAAAGATCGTTACATGACGCTTTATGTGTGATCAGAGACGTAGTTCAAGAACCAAAAATAGTTGCTGGAGGCGGCGCACCAGAGCTTGAAGTCTCACGTACTCTCAGAAAATACGCAGAAACCCTTCCTGGGAGAGAACAGCTTGCGGTTAGAGGCTTCGCTGAAGCTCTTGAAACCGTTCCAACAACCTTGACGGAAAATGCCGGTCTAGACCCAATTGACGTGTTATCTGAACTTAGGGCAAAACACGAAGAAGGTGAAACATGGGCAGGCATAGAAGTCCTCTCTGGAAAAATCCAAGATATGTCCAAAGCAGGAGTTTTCGAGCCCTTGTCCGTGAAAAAGCAGATAATCAAATCAGGGACAGAAGCAGCCACGATGATACTGAAGATTGACGACGTGATTGCAGCCGGAAAAATGAAAGCTCCTCCAACACCACCAGGAGGCATGCCTCCGGGCGGTGGATACCCAGGTATGGGGGAGTACTAGAACACGTCTCAAAAAGGGAAGGTATTCATAGGTCCACCAAAGCTTACTCGCTTCGAAAAAGCAAGAATAGTAGGGGCTAGAGCTCTTCAGATTTCGATGGGTGCCCCAATACTTGTCGAGGCTTCTGAAGAACTGTCAAGCCCCATAAATATCGCATTGAAAGAACTTGACATCGGCATATTACCAATGACCATTAGAAGAATGCTTCCTGATGGTACCTTCCAAGACATTCCGCTTAAATGGCTTCTGAAAGCTTAAGAGTCATGCGTTCTCCTGAATACATCCTGCTTTTTCTTGTACGAAAACCCAAGAATTTACCCCACATGATTTCTGGAATCACGATGAGATCATTTCGGTCAGATTCATGAGACAGCCAGATGTTAAAACGTGGAAGCTTCCTGTGATTATGCTGGCTATTAAGAGAGATAAGAAAAGGACGAAAATTCTTGTGTAAGGGTTTGTTGTCTATCTCAGTTTTTTAGATAGGCAATTTACCTGAGGGCTTGGCGATATCCAACCAATCGTTTTCCATTAGTTCATTGTTTGTCTCTTTTTGTCTCTTCTAAGACCTGCTGAGAAGGTGAGGTTTACTTTCGGGCTTCTGTTTTCAGACTATTTCTGGCGGTCTCAAGGGTTTTCTGAATTCTTGCCCAGTGAGCTCCTTGCCAGTAGATTTGCTGGCATTTTGGGCATTTCCAAAACTCTTCGTAATTTTCAAAGGTACTCCTTTGGACTTCATTAGCTACTTCTTCTTTAGGCGTCGGTTCTATCTTCGTGTTGCATTTTGGACACCTTGATGTTGATAGGTCAATGTTTAACTCTATATCAAATCTTCTTGCAAGTTCCGCAAGTCTCTCCTCTTCAGTTCGCCTCTCAAGATAAAAGCTCTCAATGCCTTTTGCCATTGCCTGCTTGTAAAGCTCTAGATCCCTTGTTAGCAACACTCTTTTCTCTTTCTTAGACATCGCCATCAGCTGCGCATCATCTAGTTTGATGGAATAGCTTACGTCATGCCCTAACATGCGAAGCCAACGCGTTAGTTTTCCAAGCATGCTATCTGCAACAAACTCCAAGGCTATCTTCTCCGAAATATCCGCCCACTTCCAGCTTTGGCAACGATTTGTCCATCATCCATGATTAACTGTCCGTTGACAAAAGTTTTAGCGGCTTTTCCTTCCACTTGCCATCCATCAAAAGGTGAATATTTGGCTTTTGAATTGAATTTTGAAGCATCGATTTTGTATTTCTCGTCTAAATCCACAATTGTCAGGTCCGCATCATCTCCTTCTTTTAGGCTTCCTTTGCCTTTCAACCTGAAAAGCTCAGCTGGCTTTTCTGATAGCAGTCTGACCAAATCACCTAGGGTTAACCGTCCACGTTTAGTCTCAGTGAGCAAGAGGGGCAACGTAGTTTCTAAAGCGGGAATACCGACTTTGACATCCCAGATGTTTTTCGCTTCTTTCTCTTTCAGCATGTGTGGCGCATGATCTGAAGCTACAAAGTCAATCCAGCCATTTTTCAAGCCATTCCACAAGGCTGTGATGTGCTGTTTTTCTCGGACTGGCGGCACAGTTATGGCAATTGTGCCAATTTTCTTCAAGTCACTGACCGAAAGAAGCAGATGATGCATTGTGACTTCACAAGTCAAGGGCATCGCTGACTTTTTTCCTTCAATTATCGTGTCCAAACCCTTTTTTGTGCTTATATGGCAAAAATGCACGCGGGTCTTCGTCTGTTTGACAAGGTCCAGCAAGCGTTCAACTGCCTTATATTCAGCATTTTCTGAGTGTGCCTCAAGAAAAGCTTCAGCATCGTTACGATTAGCCCGCTTCAGCTTGTCTTCAACGTTTTTCAACGTAGTTCTGTCTTCTGCATGAACATTTACTGTGATTTCCAAGCGTTTGATGATTCTGAAAGCTTCTAGCAAAGCCTTATCGTCATAAATGTTCAGACCTCCAACCTGTTCGGTCATGAAGAGCTTAAAAGCAACTGGACCTTCCTTGACTATTTGTTCTATTTCTTTCGAATTTTCTGGAAACTCGGAGTAAAAGCCAACGTTAACCAAAACACTGCCCCCAGCGATTCTTGTTCTATTTCTCAGGGCTCCGGCGCTCATCGTCACCGGATCATTGTTCGGCATGTCCAGAACCGTTGCGAATCCGCCTGCTGCAGCGGCGGCGGTTCCACTGTAGAAGTCTTCCTTGCAGGATTTTCCTTCGTCCCTGAGATGTACATGGGCATCTATTAGGCCGGGCAAAACAAGCAGATTTCTCAAATCCATTCTCGCATCTGTTTTTGGCATTTGTGCTTCTTTGCCTATTTTGAAAATTTTGCCGTTGTTAAGAGCTAGACTGCAATCCACTATCGCTCTGTTTACGTAGGCTTTTGCATTGTTTAGAATTAGGTCAACAATCAAATCGACCGCTCTCTTACCGTTGAGTATCGTGAAATCTTAATTAAAGTTTTTAATGGGCAGGCTGGAACGGAGACTTAGTTGGCAGTAGTTCATGATCTTCCTGACGGCTTTGTACATAGAAATGCTCAGAAGGTGTTCTTATTCTATTATTTTGAAAAAGTCTCTTTCTGTTAGTATGCCAGCGAGTTTATTGTTTTTGGCAACCGGTACGGCGCCTATGTTTTTTTCTCGCATTATTTTCGCGGCTTGACCGACATCAGCGCTTGGTTCGATTGTTAAAACGTCCTTCGTAGCTATTTCCAAAGCTGGTGTGCTTAAAGCCTGCATTATGGTTCCTGATTGCAAGTATTTGAAGAATTTTCTTGAGCCGAAAAATCGTATTATGTCCATGGCGGTTATGATGCCTACCACTTTACCGTCTGAAATTATGGGCAATCTTCTAAATCCTTCGGTTGTCATTGTTTGCTCCGCCTCATGTATTGTAGTTTTGGGCAGTGCTGTAACTACTTTTTCGGACATTAACTGGGCAACTGTTATGCCGCTTAGCCTATCGGCAAAAAGGTTTGTAATGTCTCTTTCTGTGATTATTCCCTTGACGTGGTTGTCATCATCAACCACAGGCAAGCCGCCGACATTCTGCTGGACCATCAAATTTAACGCTTCTTCTATGTCTGCTGATTTCTTCACGTAAGAGACTTTCTGGGTCATTATGAGTTTTGCAGGCTCGTTTATGGCCTTGAGAACATTTCCGTCAAATTTTCGGCGGATTATCTGATACTTTCGTCCTCCTCCAAGATAATCGATTATGTCGGTGGCGGTTACTATGCCTTCTAAGGCTTTGGTTCCAGCGTGGGCTATAGGAATACGGCGAAATCCTTTCTCAATCATCACCTGAATTGCATCATAGATCGGCGCAGTAGAAGCCATTGTAACAACCGGGGTTTTTGCAATGCTCATGATCTCTCCTTCATGCTTCTTCGAGGGATGAACCTTCAAGGAAATGTTGCCCTTTCCACGTAACGTTCTTCTAAAACTTTCCCTATGCATGGAGTTCTCCTCTATTTGACAAGCATTCTGGCTACGTCTTCTCGGTCCACTATGCCGACTAGTTTTCCGTTTTTGTCTTTCACAGGGACTCTTCCAATGTTTTTTGAAACTATGACTTTTGCAACACGGATCATTTTTGTTGAAGGCTCAACTGTTATCACATGTGTTTTCATTACTGAAGAGATTTTAGGTGGGGTTCGGAAGCGTCCTTTGGGATCTTCAAACGTCGGCATGATGGCTCCGCTTTCGAGAAGGTCTCCTTGCGTGATCATGCCTACTATTTTATCATTCTTCACGACAGGTAAGCCAGCGAACCGTTTTTCCTGCATTAAACGCCAGATGTTATCCACCCCATCTTCTGGAGAAGAAGCAATAACGTCTTTAGCCATTACTTCTGAGACGTCTTTCAAAAACTTTTCAGGCGCTATTTTGATTAGGGGTTCTATGAAGTTTTCTAAGCCTATGATCCCCTTATGGGTCTTGTCTTGGTAGGACGTTACAACTGGCGCGTACCATGCGTCAACTTTCAACATTGCTTTAATTGTGGAAGCTGCATCATCTCCTACAGCTGCTATGTGTCTCGCTGTTGTCATTATGCCTTTTACCCTAATTGGCGAAACAGATGAAGAAATAATCAGGACATCGCGGCGGGACACTTTTCCCAAAAGCTTCCGGTTTTTATCCGTTACTGGAAGTAGTCTCAGACCAAGGTCACGTATTAATGCACGGGCTTTCGTTGCAAGTTCATCTTCATAGATAAACGGGTGTTTCTCATCCATAATCTCTTTAACAAGCAAGGAATCGCCTCTTGCTATTCACTCTCTTCGAACTCGACTCTGCAGTCTTCACAGAGAAATTCACCGTTAGACTGTTTTAGGTTATCTGACCAAACTGCGCAACGGTCACAATACCCTGCAAGGGGCGTGGTTTCTTCTTCTGCTTCTTCTGAGGTTCGGTTTTCATTTTCTATACGCGTGCGTTCCTGGATGGTTTCTAAGAGTTCAGGCATGACTGCTAGCACGTCTTTGCTTGATAACAATCCTGTGAGATTTCCTTTGTATACGACTCCCAATCTTCTGATGTTGAGTCTGCTCATTCTTCTGGCGGCATCGCTGATTGTCGCGTCGGGCTCCATCATGATTAATGGTGAAGTCATAACCTCTTTGGCTGTGAGGGAGTCGGGCGTAATGTTCTTAGCCAATACTCTTGTGACGAGGTCCCTTTCAGTTATTATTCCTAATGGTTTTCCTTCGTTGTTCGTAACCACTATGCAGCCCAAATCCTGTTTGGTCATGAGTTCTGCAACAGTGTTTGCGGGAGCATTTTCCTCCACGGTTATCACTGGGCTTGTCATAACATCTTTGACGAGCATTTTTGACCTTAACCCGATTTCAGCCATTGTTCTCAACTACGTTAACTGTGCTCTCGCTAATCTTAGCTTCACTCACTTCAGAATAAGCATCATAAATTTAAGACTTGTTATGTTTTATGCTAAGACACTGATCCTATGTTTTCTGGTGAAGTTTTATTAGCTTCTAACACTTATGCACTACCAAAAATGTGATGTTACAATGCTAAAAACAAACACTGACAAACTAGTAAAGATCTCAGTTTTTGGCGAAGTAGTGAGCCCGGTCATTGGCAGATCAGTGTATACAATCTCAGCTCAAGGCATGCCCATGGTTTTGCCAGGAGTCGGCGGAATTACGTACAATATGCGTGTTGGTGACCTTGCTTGCGGGTGGGAAGCAGACCATGTTGAACCTTGTGTGAGCGTGGAAAACAAAGAAAATGATCCCCGTTTTGGGCAAGGAGCAAATGCGGCATTTAATGTGCTTTCATGTATTGGAAACGAAGCGGTGATATTTACAGGCGATGCGAAAAGTGCAAAGGGAGTGGTCACTGGCAAACATGGTGGAATCGAGCACGTGTTAGTGGATTTTCCGCCTGAAACTCTTGAGAAGCTGATGATTGGCGACAAAGTGCTCATCAAAGCCTTTGGTGTTGGACTCAAGTTTCTTGATTTTCCTGACATCAGGATAATGAACCTTGACCCACGCTTCCTTAAAGCTCTTAAACTCAAACAAAAAGGTGATAATATAGAGATCCCGGTTACACATGTTATTCCAGCAGCCATTATGGGTTCTGGGTTGGGAGCAAATCAAACCTATTCAGGAGATTATGATATTCAGCTTTTTGACGAAAATGTGCGGAAAAAAAATAAGCTTGACAGCTTAAGGCTTGGCGATTTGGTAGCCATAACAGACGCAGATCATTCGTATGGAAGGATTTTCCGCGAAGGTGCAATGTCCGTAGGCATCGTCGTTCACTCAAACTGTGTATCGGCTGGTCACGGTCCAGGCGTTACAACGCTTTTTACGTCTTCAGCTGGGAAGGTCGTGACCAGAATTGATGATAAGGCTAATATTGCTTGGATTTTGAAGATGAGAAAAAATGTATAAGGATATAAAGCAGATTTTGCCACTAATTGTAGCGTAAAAGGTAAGAGAGGAGTAACAGAGGGAAAATGCCGTACAAGCGAAAGAGTCGCGGAAGGTCTAAAGGCGGTAAAGGTAGCGGCACTGTTGTTCAATGTGCAATGTGTGGACAGGTTGTACCTCGGGACAAGGCTAAGCGGTCTACCCGCAGGGTTTCTCTAGTGGATGCTCAGTTAGCGAAGGAGCTTCGTCAAAGGGGCACGTATATCTCTTCTGCGGTTGATACGAAGTACTATTGTGTTTCATGTGCCGTGCATCGTGGGATCGTAAAGGTCAGGGCTGAAAAAGAACGACGCATGCGTCCCAGAAGAAGATTCTAACCAGTTTCCTTTTTCTTCAACATCCTATATGCGAATATGCTTCTCTGCATCACAGTCAGGTTTGAGAGCATCGCGATCAAAATCATGCCAGCATTCATCATCAATTCAGGTCTATAGAAGAAGGCGGCTACGCTCACTATCGCCAAGATGATCATGCGTTCAGCCCTTTCTGCAATACCAATTGACTCCAATTTCAGACCCGCGGCTTCGGCTCTTGCTCGACTATAGCTTACGAGCAAAGAGCCTACTAAGGCTACTAACCCCCACAAAGCATCACATAATCCGCTTATGATCACGCAAACATACACTGCAGCATCAGCGTAACGATCTAGCAACGAGTCAAGGAAACCGCCAAAAAAGGTTGCTTTATGGTGAAGCCTTGCAGTCAAACCGTCCAGAACGTCACAGAAACCCGATAACAATAGCAAGGCAGTTGCATAAAGCAGATATAGCCTATCTACTTGCCACTGAGTGTAGACAATTGCTGAAGAAAAAGCCAAGATCAAGCCTATTAGGCTCAAGCGGTTGGGGGTTAAACCTATTTTGTAGGCGGCTTTCGCTTCGACAGTGAACGTTGCTTGGATTTTCTGTTTAAGCTTTGTCAACATTTCAGGATTTTTTCTCCAGCAATTCTTATCTGAGCTGTTATTGTAATGTTTGGTTTAAAGGTGTTTGGAATGATTAACATTTCAAATTTGAAAGTGGACAGTAAAGGATGCGTGGGTTTGCAGGTGGAATTGCCTGATTGTCCAGCACTATTACTATTGATAACTGCAGAAAAAGGGGTTGTGGCGTGTGGATTTTTAAATCTTGAAGCAGCTGAAAAGCTTGGCGTAGCCGCGGCAATAGTAAGCGGTGTAAAAACCTTTGAAGATGTGCTGAATGCCCAAATCAAAGCCATGACTTCTAAAGCGAAAGACTTAGGTGTGGAAGCAGGCATGAAAGGAGCAGAAGCCCTAAAACTCATGTTCTGAAATGCCTTTATCCTCTATGAATACACAGCCATCTCTATACAGTCTGCTCTCAACTCCAATATGTTCGGTAGCGGCCTCTCCTGTTACAATTACTGTAGAGACTCAGTCTGAACCAGAATTCATAAAAGTGAAAGAAAAAGAGGGCGAATGAAGTTTGGCTTCGTCAAAAAGAGAACTTCTGAATATAGTTGCCGCTGAAATCGCAATATGCACCAAATGCTAGCTTTGGAAAACCCGCAAAAACGCTGTTCCGGGCGAAGGCAATCTTGATAGCCAGATTATGTTTGTTGGTGAAGCGCCTGGGTTTTCTGAAGATAGCAAAGGAAGACCTTTTGTGGGGGCGGCTGGCAGGTTCCTTGAATCGTTGTTGAGTGAGATCGGGTATTCAAGAAAAGAAGTCTTTATCTGCAATGTTCTTAGGTGCAGACCGCCGGGTAACAGTCCCCCTCGAAGAGGTGAGATCCAAACTTGCACACCTTATTTGGATAGGCAGATAAGCATTATTGAACCAAAGTTTGTTGTTGCGCTTGGGAATTGTGCGACAATGTACATTTTCTCAAAAGCCAATTTGCCCTTCTCAGGTATAACGCGATCCCGTGGAAAGTTTCACCAAGCAGCCATTAATGGCATGCAAGTGACGATATTCGCAACTTTTCATCCGGCTGCGGCATTATATAGCCTTAAATTCAAAGAACAAATAATCGATGATTTTAGGCTCCTAGGGCAAGGAGCCAACAATATCCAATCTTGATCAGTTCACCGTTTTTCCTTAAGCGATTATTCTCGGAGGCGGACGGACTGGTTTACCAAGTTTTCTTCTGAGAGCGATGCGATAGAGTTTTCTCAGAGACTTCACAAGCTGTTCCACGCTGGGCAAATTCGAGTATATCAAGGGTATGCGGTCATATTCTGCCAACTTCACAGAGTTTTCATCTGGTTGCCTGCCATGGAACACGACCAACCGCGGTTTCAAGTTGCTTAATCGCACGATGAGCATAGGTGAAACTCCATTTTCGACATGCGTAAAAATCAATGCCCTCTCAGTTGTCACTCCGAAAAGCTGAGAGAATTCCAAACCTGAAAGAGTCTCAACTGCTCTCTTGCTGTCCACAACTGTGTAGCCTAAAATTTCCTTGACATATTGGCTTGAGCACGCTACTATTTCGCCCTGTAGCGCCTTGCACAAGTATTCAACACGCACAGGTATCGGAAATTCACGAAGGTCTGTTATTACATTGCTCGGCGAGCCTGTTAGCTTTGAGAATTCGCTTATGAATCGGCTTCCGCGTTCCTCATCAATCTTCAACAAAGCCCATACGAATCTTCGCACAAATTTAGCCCCTGGGCTTTTTCGTCTTTCGCTTTCGTAATCGCTGATAACTGAAGAAGAGACCAGCATTTTATCAGATAGCCTCATTTGGGAAACTGCAAAAAGCTCGCGCCACTTTCGCATAGTAGCCCCTGGCTTGTTTGATAGGATTATCTCACCAGCGATTCTTCTTGCGAGAACTTCGCGAATGCTTGGTGAAACAGACATGCAAATGCTTCCTCATCAACAGTTAGAAATCCCTAGAAACACTGGGCACTATAAAAGCTTATACACGCTTCCCATCTCAAAGAAGGAAAATCAAATATCATCCCGGCAACAATGATCGCTGAACCTGAAGCGTTTCCAACAGTTACTTTCTCATGAAGCAAGACAATTCCAACAAATGTTGAGAAAAGAGGTGTTGTCGAAGATATCGGTACAGCTCGTGACTCCAAGGTTTCCGCGAAACTATGGGTCAAGAAGAACCGATCGATCGAAGAAGCCCGCGCCAAATACAATATTGAAACGTTAAAAGACAATCGAACGGTGTGTGCTTATCGAGATTTTTACTGGAAACTTTATTGATCCGACTAAAACGAGACCTTCGGGTGAAGCGTTACTCCGAAGAGTCTTGCATGGAAATGAGCTTCCACATATTTCTGCTGCGGTAGATGCTTATAATTTGGCTTCAATGAAAACGATTATCCCTATAAGCGATTTCGACTTGGACCGTCTAACTCTGCCTTTCCAAGTGCGATTTGCAGAGGATGGGGAACCTTTCATGGGAATCGGCATGGACAAGCCTGTGGATTTGGCGGACAAAATGCTTGTTCTGGCTGACAAAAAGCAGGTCTTGTGCCTTTATCCTTACCGAGATTGTGACCACACAAAAATCGCCATGCAAACGCGAAATCTAATGGTAATCGGATACGGAGCCACAGGAATAACTGAACAACAACTTGAAGAGGCTATAAAAACAACATTAGCACATATTAAGCAAGTCTCTCAAGGAGAGATTGAAAGGATAAAGGTTTTAGGTTCCAGTCGTCAATAGAAAATGGTGTTTGATCATGTCTTTCCGCGTTAAAATGGAACAAACTGTCAAAAACCAGAAGTCCAACATCATTTTGGCTTTGGATTTTCCCTTTGAACCAGAAAACCGCCAAAGCCTCTTTGCCAAGGCAAAACGTGTTCTGGATGCAACACACCCGTATCTCTGTGCTGTAAAGTTTAACCATCATCTACTTCTACCGTTGGGCTTGTTTGATGGCGTTCAGAAACTTGTGAAAGAAGTGCACGATAGAGGTTTAATGGCTATTATGGACTGCAAGGCTAATGATATAGGCACTACAAACCAAGTTATGACCGAATACTATTATGCAGCGGGTTTCGACGCTTTAATCGCTAATCCGTTTATCGGTTGGGAAGAAGGCTTGAAACCGATTTTTGATGTTGCCCATAAACTCGGGCAGGGTGTAATCTTGCTCGTTTACATGAGTCACAAAGCAGCATATGAGGGCTATGGACAGACAATCATTGAGGCTGAAACTGGAAAACATGCTCTCCAATATGTTTCCTTTGCTGAAAAAGCCTTGAGATTGAAGGCTGATGGCGCCGTAGTGGGCGCAACATACCCTGAAAGAATAAGAGAGGTACATGCAATACTTGAGGGGAAGATTCCGATATACTCACCTGGAATAGGCGCTCAAGGTGGAGAAGTAAAAGCTGCGTTAGAGGCTGGCGCACGTTTTCTTATAGTGGGAAGAGCAATAACGCAGGCTGAGAATTACGCGGAAGCTGCTAAAGAGATAAGAGCCTTCGCTGCTTGCTGAATTTTGAAGAGACATATGCGGTTATTATCTTCCTTTTCTTTCCCAGAGTTCTTTTTTCAGCAAATCCCTGACGGACGACCTTATTGCTGAACTCCTGCTCGGATACATGTTGGCTCTAACAAGCTCGTCTAACCCTTCCAAATAAGCTTCAGGCAATAGCACAGTCACAAGTTTCAGGCCAATTTCCCCCAACCATATCATGCATATAACATGCTACAAATATAAAACTTGACTACAATCCCAAAGCTTTTCCTAAAGATCATATTTCACACTTCGAATCTGTCTAAGCGTGTCCTGAAAAGTCTTGTAAACATCTTCAACATAGATTGTTTGGCGGCGAATTCCTTTTTGGATCATTCCTGTGGTAATTAAAGCTGCGCCTAGAATATCGCTTATCGTCGGATCTGGAAACGCGATTAAGGCTAAACCCAGCTTTATCAGCATCGAATTGTTTTTGCTTCGCCATACTCGTTTTGTGGTTTTCAATTCACCAGCTGTTTCTTTCACTGTTTGTGCAACAGCTACATAGCTTTCGCTTAGCTCGTTCAAATAGTCAGCCATCATTCTTACTTCATCAGCATTCACTGCATACCACTTCATTCTTCTTATTATAGAAGAGTAGCAGAAAAGCTTTGAACTGCAAATCTTCTCGTTATAAGCTCTTTTTCGCATGAATACCATCATTTTTTAAATTATAATTGGAAATTCACTGCTAAAGCTTGAGGCATTTTATTGCTAAAGATTGAAAGGATGTGCAGTCAATACTCTAACCTTTACCTAGAGATAGTCTTGAACACTATTAACGCGCGAAGCTGACTTTAAACTGTTTTCAGCTCGTTGCAAGAATTCTGTTTCGGGGTAAATCATAAATCGTAAAACAGCGGATTAATTAGTAAACCTAGAGATAAAGGTCGTGATTGTATTGCAGAGGTTTGATCCAAGAAAATTTGTTAAAACAGAAATTGAGAGAACAAAGAAGAGCATTGGCAACCAAAAAGCGTTAGCAGCTGTTTCCGGCGGCGTGGATAGCACCACAAGCGCTGTGTTAACGCATAAAGCCATAGACGACAATCTTGTTTGCGTAATATTGGATGATGCTTTCATGCGTGAAGGCGAGTCCGAGTACATAACTGAGATGTTGTTGAAGCCTCCGTTCAACGTGTCTATGAAAATAGTCGATGTGCGGGAACGCTTTTCAGAAGCTATGAATGGTCTGAGTGATGCGGAAGAGAAACGAAAGATGTTTCGCGAGACTTTCTATCAAGTTTTGGGCGAAACAGCTAAAAAAGAAGGTTGCAAGGTCCTCGTTCAAGGGACAATACGTGCAGACATAATTGAAACCGTGGGCGGCGTAAAGACGCAGCATAACGTTTTGGAACAGATGGGTATAAACCCAATGGAACGTTTCGGCTTCAAAGTGGTTGAGCCTCTTGTAACTCTCTTCAAAGAGCAAGTCAGAATGGTTGCAAGGTATCTGGGCTTGCCGCATGAGTTTTCTGAGCGGCAACCGTTTCCAGGACCAGGCTTATCTGTTCGGGTGGTTGGTGAAATTCGTCTTGATAAATTGGAAATGGTGAAGAAAGCCACAACAATTGCAGAGCGCGAACTTGCGCAGCACAAGCCCAGCCAATACTTCGCCGTAATCATTGACGATGAACAGGCTTCGCAGAAAACAAGAACTGTCCAAGTTCAAGAGACAACTGCTAGGCTTCTTAACGTTCCATCGAGAAACGTTCAGGTGAAAATCTTCAAGGACAAAGCCACTGGAGTAGAGGGCGGGAAAAGACGCTACGGCGAAGTGGTAGGTCTGAAGATTCAGACAATGAATGGTAAACTTCATCAGACAACCATTCAAAATATCGTTGCCCTTCAAGCAAAGATAATAACCGAAAACCCAGCGGTTACGCGAGTTTTCTATACGTTAAAGGACACTGGGGAGAAGAAGCCATACGTCGTAGGAGTGCGGGCTGTTCAAACCACAGATTTCCTAACCGCAAAAGTTTCAGATATCCCATGGATAACCTTGAACAAAGTTTCAGAAGAAATAATTGCCAACTGTCCAAATGTTTCAACTGTTTACTATGATGTCACCCCGAAGCCTCCGGCAACAATAGAAATGGAGTAGATCTGCTCTTAGAAGTGATAAGAAACACGGAAACGAGAGATTATCATAAGCTGTGTTTCGCGCAAAAGACCAAAATGAGGTAAATCCTCTGCAATTCCCTTTTTTCATGATCTGATGGGTCTGGAATGGCGGTGCGAGAGCCGCTTGATCAGAGGCTGATAGTCTCGATAAACGTAAATAGGTGTATTAAGCTATGTCTTCCATTGATTGGTCATGTTTCGCGTTAGAGTAAACAAAATTGAATCTACTCGAGATATAGATGGTAATCTTGGAAAACGTATAGAACTGCTTGAAGAACGGGAAATCCCCCGCTTTGCTGTTAGACCTCAAACAGAAGAAGCTAAAGTGGTGCAAGATGTTGTGCAGGCTTTGCAGCAGCAAATGCCCATGTTTGGACCACGCACGCAGCTTGCTATTCCAAAAATCATCTTATTCCTAACAGAACAAGAGTATGAGAGACTTGGCATAGAGTTTGATGTTAACCAAGTCTATGAAATATCTTTGGAAAACAAGTCTATCATGTTTATGAAAAGCGCATGATCTCCTTTCTCATCTGCCTTAAAGCCGAATGCTTCGGATGAAAAGACAAGACAAACATCATGTTTCTCAAAGCTGCGCATACTTCCTTTATGCTTGTTTCTCCGCCATTATTGCAGTAAATAGGAATGGGTTCTTCTTCACCGTTCTTGTAGTAAACATATATCGGCGCGAATCTCTCATCAAATGTTCTAACTTCAATATTCACGTTCAATAGTCTCGCCAGTTTCTCTGCAGCAATGCTTACAGGTTTCAACTGACTATCACTAGACGAGAAGCTTGAAGTATAGACCAATAGTTTTCCAGTTTGATTATTAAACATGCGAGTTCACCGAGACTAGTGCTGTGGAAAATGTTTTTAAGACAAGCGTTAGAACAACACGGGGGCATAGCGGAGAGAGATGGGTTAAAGTGAGCTTTAATAAACCACAATTCCATGAAACATCCACCAGAACGGAGAATGGTTCTTTTGAAAGTTCGAGCCCGCGTGTTCATAAGCGGCAGAGTTCAAGGTGTCTTCTTCAGGTCAGAAACCGAAGCAGAAGCTAAGAAATACGGAGTAACTGGCTGGGTTCGCAACTTGCCTGACGGTAGAGTGGAAGCCATTCTTGAAGGCGAGAAAACAAGCGTGAACAGGCTGATAGAGTTCTGTAAGAAAGGGTCGCATGGAGCAAGAGTTACAAACCTGAGTGTTTTATGGGAGACTTATACTGGCGAGTTCAACGGTTTCGAGGTTAGAAGCGGCTGGCACCGCTAGTTTCATGTTATCGTTTTAGGCACTCTGAAATGCGATGCTTTTCCAGCGCTTATGTATTCTCCGCCCATGCTACGTATACTGGATGCTATTTTGGAAAAGTTCTCAGAACCCAAGAACTGTCGGGGTCTAATGATAACGTAATCGTCCTTTTCTTCGAAATCCAGCAGGTTCTCAAGATCCTCAGGAAGCATCATCTTGATGTCCTCTAATGCCTTTGACTTTTCCACAGGTCGCGGCAACGCTGTTGGCGGAGGAGCAACCACAGCTGGCTGGGCAACAGGCGAAACCACCAGAGATTTCAAAGAGACAGAAACCTGCCGCAAGTCCTCCGCAATGCCGTTCAAAATTACGACAAGCTCATCAACCCTTCTCGTCAAATTCTCAATCTTTTCTTTATCTTCACTCATAAGCCTTCTTTCCCTTCAGATCCTTATGCTTAACACATTTATTAATTGTTTTTGACTCTTTTAAGCACGATGCAATCGGGAGCACCACCCAAATGATTGAGATTGATGGAAGCCAGAAAAGCGGAAGCGGCACCATCCTCAGATTATCTGTAGCATTAGCTGCCGTGCTAAATCAGCCTCTACACATTTACAACATAAGACACAATCGCCCGCAGCCCGGGTTGAAACCTCAACATTTAGAAGCCGTGCTAACAGCTGCAAGGCTTTGTAATGCTGAGCTGGAAGGCGCAACGCTTAACTCGCGAGAACTCTGCTTCAAACCCAAGGCAATTATAGGTGGAAAAATCGATGCTGAAATCGGCACTGCCGGAAGCATTCCAATGCTCCTAATGACTGTCTTGCCCATATGTGTTTTCGCAGAACAGACAGTGCGCTTGCATGTCTCAAAAGGCGGAACTGACGTTTCACATTCACCAACAATTAACTATGTGCATTTTGTGTTCCTACCCATGCTGAAGAAAATGGGACTGAACGCCACGTTAACTGTTCACAAGTTCGGTTATTATCCTAAAGGCATGGGTGAAATAACATTAACCGTGGAGCCCAGCAAATCCATCAGACCTATACGCTTGGAAAACTTTGGCAAGATCAGTGCAGTAAAAGGAGTTTCAGTCTGCACCTTCTTAGAAGATAGGCAAGTTGCTGAACGACAAGCCAAAGCAGCAGCAACTTATCTAGGCGAAAAAGGCTTCGCAGCAGAAATTCGAGTAGTAAATGACAGATCAAACCCCTTACAGAAGGGCAGCTCCATCACTTTGTGTATTCAAACTGACACCGACATAGTTCTCGGTGCTGACGCAATAGGTGAACTTGGAAAGCCAAGCGAAACAGTAGGAAGAGAAGCTGCAGAAAAACTTTACAAAGAAATTTCTGCCCAGCCTACGGTTGATCTACACTTAGCTGACATGCTCGTACCTTATACAGCCTTAGCAAAAGGCAAGTCAACATACCTAACACGAACTGTTTCAGACCATTTAGAAACAAACATCTGGCTAGCTGAAAAAATACTGAACGTAAAATTCACCATTACAAAGAAGAACAGGCTCCACAAAATTGAGAAGGTTGCCTAGCGCGAAGGATGCTGAGTAGGTTGAAAAACGTAAAAGTAAGAGGAATCTACACAACCGCTCTGACAAAACTCTTTTTAGACTTAGGTTTCGAAATGGTTCAACCTTCTTTAACAATAAAAAACCGTTTCAAAATCTCCGACAATCCAGCACCGCCAGACCTTCAAATCAAGGACAGATACGACTTGCAAGGAGTGGAAGCCCTTGGAACAACCGACGCTATAGACACGTTCCAATCCATTTTGCATTCGACGTTGGAAGACGTCCTAACCCGAAGATGGCAAGTCAGCGTTGATGGAATATACAAGGGCAGAATAACAGAATCAAACGAGAACATATTCTACGTTGATATGGGCGACAACATTCAGGGAAGGCTTCCGAAAGCGGAAATCTCTGAAACGAACAACAAACAACAGATGGTACAAGTTGAAAGAAAGAGAATAGGCACAAGGCAACCACTCTTAACTACCTACCTTAAAATTATTGGAAACTATGCACTTTTGGCAAAGAACAGCGGCATCGGCGTCAGCTTAAAAATCCACGACCCAAACAAGCGTGCGGAGCTTTATGCCTTTGGAAAAACTCTTGCACCTCAAGGCTGGGGCATTATCTGGCGCGAAACTTCAGCAAACCAGTCAAGCGGAATATTAGAAGCTGAAATAGCAATGCTTATCGAGAAAGCTAGATTGCTAGAAGAAAAAGCACTTGACCCTGAAGGACCAACCCTCCTTGTTGAAGGCTCATACTACATTGACGTGGAATTTCCATCGTCTTCCAAGAAGAACCTGGACAAGCTAAGAGCCATTGTCGCCCCTACCTTGGACAGGCATCACTTCTATAAGAGTTGTGAAGGTAAAATCGCGGTGTCTTTGGAAGCCGCGGAAAAACTGTTGGAAAGAGAGCAAAACGCAGAAGTTGAAAAAACGTTTAAAGAGCAAATTCTGGGAGAATTCCCTGAACACGATTCACAGGTTAATGTAGAACATGTTAAGCTCAGCGGGCTTGTTTTTGACTTAGGAGTGGCAACAATAGAAAGTTCGGATGAAGAGCAATTTAGATATAGCAGGATAATGCGAAGTGATGGTTTCTACGATGGATTAGATGTCAAAAAAGAAGCTGGAGATAAAGCGATAAGCGAAACAAAAACAAGCGAATGGTTCATAACAACCAATTACTTTTCAAACAACGAAGAATGGAAGGGAACATACATAAACTTGAACACGCCAATCGAGGTTTACCCAAATACAATTCGCTACGTAGATCTGGAAGTTGACGCTTGCATTCGTCCGGATGGCATGATTGAAGTCGTAGACTTGGAGAAACTTGAAGAAGCTCTGGAAAAAAGGATTATTAGTCAAAGACTCCTCACAAAAGTCAAAGACACGTTAAAAATTGTAGTGAAAAGCTGATGAAAACTAGTGAGTACAAGAAGGGTTATTTAGGAATATTATTCGAAAAGAGACTAAGGCTATGACTAACAGAAAAGCAGATATGGAAGCCGAGAGAATGCTGGAAAAACATAGATTTTGCGTTTGTAGAACGGAAACTGTTGCTTACTGCAAACTTTTTGTTTCTCTCATGGAAGACAAGAGAGAATATTTCGATGTTAAGTCTGAAGCTCGTCAAAGATGCATAGAAACTGCTTTGGAGGAGAAGAGAAAAACGTATCCTATCAGCGGTGAAGAATCAACCTTATTTTACACTCTGATTATAGCGGCTGAAGAAAACAAATCCATGTGATTCCATGCCTAAACAGTCATTATGCCTTAGAATTCCGAAAATCCAAGGAGAGAAAACAATTATCTTGGCTCACAAGCTAAAAATTGCTGATACAAAACTGGAAATTCAAAAAGATGGCAACTCCATTTATGTTCCGCTCCTTCGCCAACCATCCCCAGAAGAGCTAAAAGCATTCATGGAACAAGCTGAAAATGCTGAAATTTCGACCCATACTTTTCAACAGAGACCGAAACGAGCAAAAAACTTGATTGAAATGCTTGATGGCAAGTTACCGCCTCATTTGCTAAGTGTTCTGCCGCGTTCAGCAGACGTTGTCGGCGATATAGCCATAATCGAAATCCCGCCAGAACTTGAAGCTCACAAAGTCGCAGTGGGCAAGGCAGTTTTGAACATTAACAAAAAGGTAAAGACAGTACTCGCCAAAACAAGTGCTGTCAGCGGAACCTACCGCTTAAGAGAATACGTCATAATAGCCGGAGATGCGAAAACCATCACTATTCATAAGGAACACGGCTGCAAATATTACGTTGATGTTGCCAAAATATACTTTTCTCCCCGCCTGTCGTATGAGCACAATAGGGTCGCATCACTTGTCAATGAAGATGAAACAATTATAGACTTGTTTGCCGGTGTCGGCCCTTTCTCTATATTGATTGCTAATACTCACGAGAATGTCATGGTTTATGCAGTTGATGTGAACCCAGACGCAGTTGAATTTTTGAAGAAAAACATCAGACTTAACAGTGTGGAGAACAAGGTTCATCCACTTCTGGGTGACGCTAGACAAGTTGTCAAAGAAAAACTTTCCAGAACCGCAGACCGCGTGATTATGAATTTGCCTGAAAAAGCCATAGAATTCATTGATGTTGCTTGCGAAGCATTGAAGCAAACGGGTGGAATAGTGCATTTCTACGGGTTTGTTAACGCATCTATCACGTTAGAGAGTATGCAATCACGTTTTACAAAAGCCATCGAAAGATGTGGAAGAAAAGTGGAGGAAATCTCAACCGCAAAATCTGTTCGTGCTACGGCTCCTCATGAGTGGCAATTCGTCCTCGACGCGAAAATCTGTTAGCTTCTGACGGCTAAAGTGATTTTCACTTTTTGTTCTGGGTTTCGCAGTTCTTTCACAAGCATCCTTGGTAGATCGTATGCTGCTTTGTCTGCTTTGATTGCGAGTGTTCGGTTGCAGATGTAGTCGCTTTTTCTTATCACCATATCCGTTGGATGTGTCAAGATTAACTTGGGAGTTCCACAGGCATTCACTACTTCAGCAATCTCTCCAATCTCAACTAAAATGGTTAATTTCGCATTCTTCTTCCGCAAGCCATCCTTTAAACTAGATCTCAAGCTTGCTAAGGTTTTGTCTGCTGATATAGCAATGATGCAATCGCCTTTCTTTGACAGATGAGGGTCCTTCGTGATTTCAAGAGTCGTTCTGTTTGTAGCTAGAATATTTGCGTGCCCGTAAGCCCAGAAGGTCTCTGTTGTTTCCATGCTGTGTATCCTCAGATATTAGAGAATCATTTTCAATATTATCGTATCATGTCCTACACCAAAGTAATCTTGTCCAAAGCCGGATATTCGGAAACCATACTTGTAGTAAAAGGGAATTGCTGAAGAGCATTTGTAGTGGACTTCGGCAAGAACTACTTTGGCTTTTTTTGACTTTAGAATCTTCAGTTCTTCCACTAGTAGCCTTTTCCCCACACCTTTCTTCTGTCTTACCTCAATAATCGCAATATCTTCCAGTACTGCCATGTCATTGCGAACTGCCGCTTGGGCGTAACCAATAATTGTTCCATTCTCTTCCGCCACAATAGACAAATCCGGATTTCCCTTTAATTCGTCCAAAAGATGGTTGCGGTATTTCTCTCTTGTTGCATGAGGGTTTGCCAAAAGCAAGTTCAGAAACTGCATCTACATCGCTCGTTCGCATTTTTCTAACAATGATATTCATATAACTCATCATCATTCAGACATGACTACTCAAGAACTTCTATTGAGTCAACTTTTCCATCACTGTCCAGATCAAATCCCTGAATAACCGTCGCAAACGTATTCTTTTCGTCATAACTCTGCAGAGCTTTCTGCCAAAAGCTTGTCAAGGCCAATACACAGGCTTTTGTGCCTACGGCCTTGTTTCCAGCAAAAACCATAATTCGCTTAGATTCGTCCCAAGGATTCACAATCTTCGCAATAAGCCCAACCGTGTCCGCTGTGTAAACGCGACCAGTCTTGTTCGAGATCAATCCTCCCAGCAAAAATCCTTGGTCCGAAGGCTGCATATTAAACTTTATCGGCAAATTCTCATTAACCTCTTGCGCAAGAACGTTTGTCCCAGGTCCACCTACAAGGATAAGGTTGTTCTTCTCTTCTTTTTCTGCTTTCACGTCAACGTCAAGTTTTATTGCAAATTCTTCGGGTATTCTGGTAAATTGCCCCAAGAAGAACGTTAGATAGGCGATATAATGTCCGTCTCTAGCACTTGTTTTGAAGGGTCCGTGAGGCATCGGGCTGCCCACAACAATCTTCCCCTCAAACACGCCATCTGTGTTAACGAATTCTCTGAAGAACTTTCGAATACGTTCGTCTACGCGTGTAAATGAAAGCTTCCCTATTGGTTCATAACCTTGCGGAAGCTCTATCCCAAAGGCTGGCGAAAATGGCCTATAAAACTTGGCTATGGCGCCTTTCTTGTTTTCTTCTCTTACCACGGTTACAGCTCCAGCCTTTGCCAATTTTCGTATATGGTAGTACACTTTTTGCTCATGGACGCCGAGTTTTCTCGCTATCTCTAGCGGATACATTTCTTTTTCAGAAAGTGTAACAAGGATTTCCCAACTCAGCTTGTTCAGAATCATCTTCAGTTTTTGTGGATCTTCAATGATCGCGATTTCCTTGATTTTTTGCCCCTTGTTTTCTTCATATAGTAGCAGTCTTTTGTTCATGAGTGTTCATAAGCATAAAGGGTTAAGCATTATAAAAATTTTGTTAGAGGTTCTTTGACTTGATACTAGTTTCTCGAAAACACTTCGCATTCTTTCCTTGGACACGTATAAGAAAACTGTTACAACTAAATTCTTTTTCTTAAAAATGTTTATTAGCGATAGAACAGCTTGGGTAGAGCCTAAGTCAAAGCAATACGGTGAGTTTTAGAAATGTGTGGAATCTTCGGTTGCATCTTAAAAGACGGGGATGCTGCGCCAATAGTGCATTCAGCATTAAAGAGACTTGAATATCGAGGTTATGACTCTATAGGCGAAGCAACGCTACATGATGGCAAACTTTTCATCAAAAAAGACCAAGGAAAAATCGACGAAGTCCACAAAATCCACAACTTGGACGACTTGCCTGGAAACATCAGCATAGGACACACAAGATGGGCAACGCATGGCGCACCTTTACAAGTAAATGCGCACCCGCATGTTGATTGCACCGGGCAAATAGCTGTTATTCATAATGGCATTATCGAGAATTTTGCTGAATTAAAGCAGGAAATGGAGAATCGAGGACACATTTTCAAATCTAAAACTGACACAGAGGTTATTGCCCACCTCATTGAAAGAGCTTGGGAGGTTAACCCTTCTCTAAGCCTCGCCGATGCTGTTCTTGAAGCAGTGAAGAGGCTTGAAGGCTCATATGCGATTGCAGTAATTTCCACTAAAGAGCCGAACAAAATAGTGTGCGCCAGGCATGAAAGTCCCCTTGTTCTAGGAATTGATGCAAACGCCGTTTATTTTGCATCAGACATTCCAGCGTTTCTGCCTTTGACTAACAGGGTTATGATAATTGAAGACGGAGAGCTTGTTACACTTTTATCAGAAGGCTTTGAGATTAAGAAAATCGCGGATTCAAGCATTGTGGTTAGGGAGCCTAAGCTCATTGACTGGGCTCCTGAAATGGCTGTTAAGCAAGGCTATCCGCATTTTATGTTGAAGGAAATTCATGAGCAACCGGCTTGTTTGAGGAACACCCTGAGACTGCAGGAGCACTATCTTGATTTGATGGCGACCTTCCTTGACCGTGCACATGAAATTTATCTAATTGCTTGCGGAACATCTTACCATGCTTGTTTGGCTTCATCTTACATGTTCTCCAAACTCGCTTTCTTAACCACTTATCCAGTCATAGCTTCCGAGTTTGTTGAGCAACACGGCAAATCTGTCAATATTGACAGTACAATTCTAGCCGTAAGCCAGTCAGGCGAAACTGCAGACACCCTGGCCTCTGTAAACGTGGCTCGAGAAAGAGCAGCAACCATTCTCGGATTAACCAATGCCATTGGCTCAACCCTAACACGAATCTCACGAGTGTACATTGGTCAACAGTCTGGTCCAGAAATAGGCGTAGCAGCCACCAAAACCTTCACTTCTCAACTATCGGTACTGGCCCAACTTGCCCTCAGAGTTGCGAAAAAGAGAGGCAAGATTTCACAGGATGAAATGGACTATCTGGCGGAAAAACTTGACAACCTTCCTGAGATTGGAGAAACCATAATCCAGACCCAAGAAGAAAAAGTGAAGCAGATCGCAAAGAAATACAGAGATGCAAAAGTCTTTTTCTTCCTTGGTCGCGGAATAAGCACCGCAACCGCCTACGAAGGTAGACTTAAACTCATGGAAATAGCCTACGTGCCCGCTATAGCCTTTCCAGCCGGAGAAAGCAAGCATGGACCGATAAGTCTTGTAGAACCTGGCTTCTCAGTGATATTCATCTGCGCAAAAGACGAGTCACATAGAACGTTGATAGGCAACATATTGGAAATGAAGGCACGAGGCGCCTCAATAATCGCGATCATAGAAGAGGGCGACGAAGAAGTCAAGCGGCTTTCAGACGACTACATTGAAGTGCCGAAGAACATCCCAGAAGTGTTGTCACCTATACCCTTCGTTATTCCATTACAGCTCTTGGCGTATTACATGGCGGTTGAAAGAGGACACGACCCAGATATGCCGAGAAACCTGGCAAAATCTGTCACTGTAAAATAAAATGTTCTGATCATCGTATTTCTTGCTTCAAAAGCGGATACATTAAATGCATAATACTCAATTAGTTACTCAGGGCATTGTGATGGAGAAAAACAGCTGGGAAAGACTGGTTGATAATATGGCAAAAGAAGGTATCCTACGTTCACCAAAGGTGATTAATGCCCTGCGGTCTGTGCCACGCGCCAAATTCATCCCAGAAAACATGCAGTCTTACAGTGCAACAGACACTCCGCTTCCAATAGGCTTTGGACAAACCGTTTCTGCGCCACACATGGTTTCAATAATGGACGAAGCATTGCAGTTGGAAGCAGGACACAAAGTGTTAGAGGTTGGAGCAGGTTGCGGTTGGCATGCAGCAACAATAGCTGAGATTGTGGCCCCCCGCGATGGGCCGAGAAGCAACTGGGGACACGTCTACACAATTGAGACCATTCGAGACTTGGCTGATTTTGCAAGAAAAAACGTCATGAAATCTGGATATGGTGACCGAGTAACAATAATCTGTGCTGACGGCTCAATGGGATATGCTGAGAAAGCACCTTACGACAGAATCTTAGTGACGGCTGCTGCACCGAGCATTCCTGACCCATTGGTTGAACAGCTAAAGCCCAATGGCATCATGCTAATTCCGGTTGGAGACATATCGTTGTTTCAGAGTCTTATGCGAGTCACAAAAGAGAGCAACGGCAAGATTAAACAGGAAAATCTCGGTGGAGTAGCGTTCGTCCCACTAAGGGGACGCTATGGCTATAGTTTCTAGATTCCTTCAAGTTTGTCCTTGTATGCCTGCAAATCAAGAAAGCCATGACCGCTTATGTTCATGCATATTGCTTTTTCTTCTCCAGATCTTTCAGCTTTCACTGCTTCGTCTATTCCCGCTCTCACTGCATAGCTTGATTCTGGAGCTATAAGCCATCCTTCAGTTTGCAGGAATATTTTTGCAGCTTCAAAAATGGCCCTTTCATCTGACGGATAGGCAACAGCTCTTATTAGGTTGTGATGTCGAAGAGCACTGATCAATGGTGCTGCTGCATGATATCGTAAGCCGTCGGCTTTGATGGGCATCATTTCAGTTTTATGTCCAAGCGTATACATTTTAAGCAAAGGTGTATGTTCCGCCACGTCACCAAAGTCGTAGCGATATTCGCCTCGGACGAGGTTCGGTGCAGCTTCAGATTGTGCAGCCAGAAACTCGCATTGGCGTTTCTTCTGCAACACTTCACCCGCAAAAGGCAAGGCGATTCCACCGAAGTTTGAGCCACCACCTAAACATCCAATAATAAGATCAGGTGAGTCATCAGCAAGTTCAAACTGCTTAATTGTTTCTAACCCGATGACTGATTGGTGGATAAGAACATGATTGAGAACCGAGCCAAGGCAATAAACGCTTCCTTCGTGTGTTTCGGCATACTCTAAACCTTCTGAAACGGCTATGCCCAATGACCCCGGATGGTCAGGATTCTGGGCTAATAGTGTTTCACCAGCATTTGTTTCCTTGCTAGGAGAAGCATGAACTTTAGCCCCAAAAAGCCTCATTAGTATACGACGATCGGTCTTCCAGTTATACACGGCTCTAACCCAAAAGATAACACAATCAAGTTCCATAAGTGTAGCTGCATAAGAAAGCGCGCTACCCCACTGTCCAGCCCCTGTTTCAGTAACCAAAGCAGTCTTTCCTTCTTTAGCAGCATAATAGGCCTGAACTAGTGCAGTGTTAACCTTATGAGAACCTGTGGGCGATAAATCCTCGCGCTTATAGTAAAGACGAACCTTCTCTAATCCTAAGTGCTTCTCCAGTTTTCTGGCCCGATAGAGAGGACGAGGGCGTCCAGCTTGAACATACAGCTCCCTTATTTCTTCGGGAATTGGAATCCAAGGCTCAGTTGACATTTCTTGTTTCAAGCATTCATGAACCATTGTTTTACCGAGAAAGTCCATTCGGGAAGGACCTGTTTCAGGCTCCTGCGGTGGAGGCAAAGGTTCAGGTAAATATGGAATAATGTTAAACCATTTGGTTGGTAATTCATCTGTAGGAAGTGTGATTTGACTTGTCTTCACAGGCGTTCACCATTTTTGGAACAATGTACTATGCTGAATTAGGAATTAAAGATTTCCTTGTCCAATGCTAATCAAACCATTTTTCCAAAGTGGTTTTTCCTCTAAGTTTCTTGTTTCCTTCATGCATTTTTTCTATAGCTTTTCTTACACGTTCTTCTGAGAAGTCCCGTTCTCCGCAAATGAAATCTACTGTGCTTTCAACGTCAGGCTCGCGCCATTCAATGCTATAAGACCTTGTTATTGACGGTGTTAGGAAAATCTCCCTGATTTTTTGGGGATCAACTGGGAAGTTAGCTTTTTTCACGAAAGGCAGAGCATTCTCTAAGGTCTTGTGCTCTTTGATTAGTTTTAAGGCGGTTTTGGGTCCTAATCCCTCAATGCCGTCAGGATTGAAGTCTGTTCCGATCAGAATTCCAACGTCAATCAACTGCTTATATGTTATGCCGCATTCTTTTAAAACTCTATCAAGTTCGATTATCTCTGGCACAACTTCGATTGTTATGTTTTTACTGGGAAGCTTTCTTCTTCCAGAGATTGTTACATTTCTTATTAGCCTTGAAGCGCCAAAAAGCAGACTGTCATAATCCTGACTGGCACAGAAATCTACGTCTCCGCACTTTGCAAGGTATGCCGCTTGGGCTTCACCTTCACCTGGAGCCTGAATCCATGGAACCCCCATGAAAGTCAGCAGTTTCTTGCTGTCTTCCGCCATGTAATCTTTCAAGCGAGAGGTTGCTTGTGCATATACGCGAGCTTCCTCAATTTTGCCTTCTTTCAAAGCTTGTTCATATAGCACTTGTGCCTTCTGTTTCACTTCTAATCTTCTTTGGATTTCAACTTCCTTCAGCACTGGTGGCTTTCCATCAAAAACGTAGATCGATTTTATGCCCAGTTCGACTAGATTGCTGGTTCGGTAAAGCAAACCGCTTAGGTGACTAGTCACTCGTCCGCTGCTATCTTTCAACGGCGTACCGTCCGGCTGGCGAATTATAGCCAAGAACTGGTAAAGAGCATTATAAGCATCGATAGCTATGGATTTTCCCGCTAATTCCTCAAGTCTGACCGTTGTCTTAGGAACCAACTCGCGAAGGTTGACGCCCAAAATAGCACCAGAACATATAGGGTTCAACACCACGATAATAAAGTTGCGAAGACAAAACACACAAGATATAAAGGAGTCTTGCATTTACAAAATCCATTATCGAGATGATAACATGACTGAAAGACCAGCAACGATAACCTTATCGGCTTGCACAAGCTGCGGAAAGCCAATCCCGCCGGTATCTGCTGCCACAAAGTTTCTCTGCCCAAACTGTGGAGAAATCCAGATGAGACGTTGTGGTAAATGCAGAAAGTTCGGTCGCCCTTACAAATGCCCAAAATGTGGTTTTGTCGGACCATAAGTCAAAAAAAGGAGTTGTTAAAAATGGGTAGTGTAATAATCACTTACAAAGTGTTTCCGACAGACATAATCATCGAATTCGAAGAACTGAAAAAGAACATTGAAGCCAGCTTACCCGAGTTTGCTTCTGTTCAAGGTTATGGCGAAGAGCCAGTGGCATATGGCTTGAAAGCTTTGCTTGTTCAAATCAAATTCCCTGAAGACAAAACGGGTCTACTAGAAGAATTTGAGAAAAAGATAGAAAACATAAGTGGCATAAGCCAAGTGCAGACCCTCATGGTACGGAGAACAAGCAGGTGAACCTAAACAAGTTGATTTAAACATTTATATGCGACAAGTTTATTTCGAAACGTATTGTTAGAGCACTCAGAGGAAGGATTCTATTTGAGCGAAGTCCAATTGCGTGTTGGAGACGCGAGACAAAGAGATGTTGGAAGAGGCATAGCCCGTATAGACCAACGGACAATGCAGAAACTAGGCATATCAGCTGGCGACGTGATAGAAATAGCAGGCAAAAGAACAACATCAGCCATCGCCTGGCCAGCCTATAGTGAAGACCAAAACCGAGACCTTATCCGCATAGACGGCTTTTCGCGCAAAAATGCCGGGGTAGCCATAAACGAATATGTTGTTGTGAAGCCAGCTAAAGTCAAGACTGCTGTAGGCTTGACCCTGGCGCCTGTGGAAATGCGGCTGAATGTCGACGAAGATTTTACCAATTTTGTTAAGAATCGTTTGATGGAGAGAACACTTGTTGAAGGAGATACGACCCTAGTAATGATGCTTGGTCACGCTATTCCTTTCACCGTTACTAAATCTCGCCCACATGGCATAGTGAAAGTGACAGCGGAAACAAAACTCACAATTATGAATGAGCCTGCACCAGAAGGCAAAGGATTGCCTCGAACAACCTACGAAGACGTAGGCGGGCTACACGAAGAAATCCAAAGAGTAAGAGAAATGGTTGAACTCCCGCTTAGACATCCTGAACTCTTTCAAAGACTCGGTATAGACCCTCCAAAAGGCGTACTGCTTCATGGTCCACCAGGCTGCGGCAAAACGCTCTTAGCTAGAGCCGTAGCGAACGAGTCGGAAGCGAATTTTTACTCGATAAATGGACCTGAAATCATGAGCAAGTTCTATGGTGAATCGGAAGCCAGACTGCGGGAGATTTTTCAACAAGCCCAGCAAAATGCGCCGGGCATAATATTCATAGATGAACTAGATGCAATCGCACCGAAACGTGAAGAAGTCACGGGTGAAGTTGAAAGACGTGTCGTAGCCCAACTTCTCGCTTTAATGGATGGGCTATCCAGCAGAGGAAATGTCATAGTCATCGGCGCTACTAACCGACCGAGTGCTCTCGACCCTGCTTTGCGCAGACCAGGCAGGTTCGACAGAGAAATCGAGATTGGCGTTCCAGACAAGAAAGGAAGATACGAGATTCTTCAGATTCACACCCGTGGAATGCCATTGGCCGAAGATGTTGATCTTAAGAAACTGGCTGAAATGTCCCATGGATACACGGGTGCAGATCTTTCAGCTTTAGGCAGAGAAACCGCCATGAAGGCCTTGCGCAGATATCTACCGCAGATTAACCTTGAAGAAGAACGCATTCCGCCAAGCGTACTGGAAAAAATGGAAGTCACAATGGAGGATTTCACGAATGCCTACAAAGAAATAACGCCTACCGCTATGCGCGAAGTATACATTGAAGTGCCCACGGTCCACTGGGATGACATCGGAGGCTTAGACGAAGTTAAGCAGGAACTCAAAGAAGCAGTAGAATGGCCGATTAAAAACCCTGAAATTTTCGGAAGACTTGGCATTAAGCCGCCAAAAGGCGTACTCGTATACGGGCCGCCGGGATGCGGCAAAACACTGTTGGCTAGAGCTGTTGCTACTGAAAGCGAAGCCAACTTCATAACAATTAAAGGTCCAGAGGTCTTCTCGAAATGGGTTGGAGAATCCGAAAAAGCCATTAGAGAAGTTTTCAGAAAAGCCAGAATGGCAGCACCCGCCGTGATATTCTTTGACGAGATTGACTCACTTGCGCCTCGCCGAGGCTTGGGTTTCTCAGACAGTGGTGTCTCTGAACGGGTCATCAGTCAGCTCTTGACCGAAATGGACGGAATCGTGGCTTTGGACGATATTGTCATCATAGCAGCCACGAACAGACCAGATATGGTTGATCCTGCCGTGCTTCGTCCAGGACGATTCGACAGACTCATTTATGTACCTGAACCAAATGAAAAAAGCAGACTCCAAATTTTCAAGATTTACACAAAAGATATGCCCATGACCAAAGATGTAGATCTTGCCAAGTTGACTACTATCACAAAGAACTATTCTGGTGCCGACATAGAGGCTCTTTGTCGAGAAGCCGCCATGCATGCTTTACGAAAAGATCAGAACGCCAAAGAAGTTACTGTGAAAGATTTCGAGGAAGCCTTGAAACACGCTGGGCCCTCAGTCACACCTGACATGGAAAGGTGGTACAAGTCCTTCATTCAGCAAGTTCGACAAGTACAAAAGCCAGCCACACCAGTAGCATAGGAGATTAACTATGCCAATGAAAACTTGGAAAACTCTACCAGCCCATTATGTGTTATTAGAGATCCTGAACAAAAAAGGCTCCATGAGTGATACAGACGCTTTTGAAGCTTTGAAAGAAGAATATGAAGATTTAGGCTACAAGGACTTTAATCATTTGCTGATGCGGTTAGAGGTACGAGGAAAAATACGCACAACCTCCACGGCTCGAGGAAAAAAACGAATCGAACTAACAACATAAGAGATGAGCCCGTACACTCGTAAACGTGCAAAACATGAAAAACATTTCAGACGTAATAGTAGTTGGAGGCGGACCGTGCGGCTCTTTCACTGCATTGAAACTCGCGAAACATGGCGCCGACGTAACAGTGTTTGAAGAACACGACGAAATAGGCGTTCCAACGCATTGTGCAGGTCACGTGAGCATTAAGGGTTTGGCACGTCTAGGATTGTATCCGCTCCCGCAAGGAATTGTCGAAAACACTTTCCGCGGAGCAACAGTTTACTCGCCTAGTGGCAAGGCTTTCTCTGTTCTCTTTCCTACACCAGTTACCTGCGTCGTTAACCGAGTTCTCTTTGACAAGCACGTTGCAGCAATGGCTGAAAACGCTGGAGCGATCTATCGTCTGAATTCGCGCGTTGAATCCTTGAGCATTGAAAAAGGTTTCGTTGAAGGAGTTAATGTCAGGCTAAAAGGGACAACTGGAAAGTTTTCTGCTAAAATTGTGATCGACGCCGAAGGTGTATCTTCAAAGCTGTTGAAACAGGTCAGATTGCATAGACTCGACCACCGTTGGCTTGTCATTGGCGTAGGAGCAGAAGTTGAAAACGTCAGAAACGCAGAGCCTGATGTAGTTGAAGTTTTTCTGGGAAACAATATTGCTCCGGGCTTTTATGCGTGGTTGATTCCCAAAAGAGATGGCAAAGCAAGAATTGGTTTAGGAGCAAAAAATGGAAATCCAAAGAAGCTCTTGCAAAGGCTCATGTACAAACATCCGGTGGCTTCCGAAAAACTGCAAGGAGCAAGGATCGTGCGAGCTTCGTTTCATCCCATTACGCTCGGCGGTCCTATTCCAAAAGCCCATTCAGACGGTTTTTTGGTTGTAGGTGATGCTGCCTCCCACGTGAAGCCCACTACAGGCGGCGGAATGGTATTCGGGTTAGCCAGTGCAAATCTGGCTTCCGAGGTTGCAATTGAAGCTTTGGAAGCAAACGATTTTTCAGCCGGCTTTTTGAATACCTATGAAAAGCGATGTGAAGAACTGTTGGGTTTTGATGTAAAAATCATGCTCAGGCTGAGGAAGATGCTGGATACACTGTCTGACAGGCGACTTGATGAGTTAATCGCTTTTTGTGCTCGATCAGATCTGAGTAAGAATCTCAGAAATTTTGGAGATATAGATTTTCAAGGACGATCACTCGTTAGACTTCTACAAAATCCCCGGATATTGACGGCCTTAGGCTATTTCTTTTATCTATATCTTTTACCAAACTCTTAAAATCATAAAAAGGCAAGGATGCTAGAGAGTTGTGAAAAATATGGAGGAGTTTCGTTACAAACAAATTATCGTTTTCCGTTCCGATTTGAAGCTGAGCAAGGGCAAGGCTGCTGTTCAAGCTGGACATGCTGCGTTTTCTGCCGCAGAAGAGGCTCGCAAACGCCGAAAGGAATGGTGGGAAATGTGGATATGGGAAGGACAACGAAAAATAGCGGTAAAAGTGAAGAATGAAAAAGAAATGCTAGCGCTGGAAGAGCAAGCTAGAGACCTAGCCTTGCCCTACTCGTTGATTACCGACAAAGGACTCACTGAAATCCCGCCGAACACTGTAACGTGTTTAGGAATTGGACCTGCGCCCGCAGAGAAAATAGACAAGATAACGGGTAAACTCCCTCTTCTTTAAGAAGAAGGCTCAAGCCTTTGTCTGTTCCTAAACTGGAGAAGCTCATAGGTATAGAGGTTTACGCCACGCGTTCTCTCGGTGTTGGCGGGGTTATTCGGAAGCATGTCGATGATTTTAGGGTTGAGGAAGTGCTTGTTGATGGTTCGAAAGCTAGAACAAACGTACGAGAGAACGCAGATAGTCGTGGGGCATTAGGCTCTTCCTCTGTCACGAATCATTATCAACTTTGCGTCTTGATTAAACGAAACTGGGACACATTTTCTGCAGTCAAAACTATTGCCGATCAACTTGGCGTAAACACCGAGCGAATTCAGATTGCTGGAATAAAGGACGCGAAAGCCATCACCGCACAATATATCACAATTGAAGGTGTAACCACTGAAGAGGTTCAAAATGTGAAAGTTAAGGATATAGAGCTACGTTCACTGGGTTACTTTCGGGCAGAACTTTCGTCTTTTTACCTATTAGGAAACAGTTTTCACATTACCATTGGAACAATAGACCATCCAAAAATGACCATAGAAAAACGAGTGACACAAACTGTTGAAGAGCTCAACTCAACCGGTGGCGCTCCTAACTTCTTTGGTCACCAACGCTTCGGCACTATCCGCCCAATAACACACCTAGTCGGCAAAGCAATCGTCAAAGGAAAAATCAAAAAAGCAGCAATGCTCTTCTTGGCCAAACCAAGCCCCCACGAACATACAAGTTCTAGACAAGCAAGAAGCAACCTACAAACAACACAAGATTTCAAACAAGCTTTAAAAGAATTCCCCAAACAATTGCGTTATGAACGTTTGATGCTAAAACATCTGGACAAAAAACCAGATGATTATGTCGGCGCTTTCAAAAAACTACCGAAAAAACTGCAACGGCTTTTCGTACAAGCCTATCAGGCTTACCTTTTCAACAAATCACTAAGCAGAAGAATCACAAACGAGCTTCCTGTTAACAAAGCGGAAGTTGGAGACTATGTGGTAAGCATAGACCGTTCAGGACTGCCGATGGTCTCAATGGATAGAATGGCAACTGCTCAAACACTAGTAGAAGTCAACAAGGCAATAGAATCAGGCAAAATGCGTTTAGCCCTTCCGCTAATGGGATTCAAACAACCCACATCAGAAGGAAAGCAAGGAGAAATTGAAGAACAGATTCTGCAAGAAGAAGACGTCCACGTCAAAAACTTCAAAGTTAAAGTCGTACCAGAAATGAGCACAAGAGGAGAACTGCGAGCAGCTATCACCCCGATAGGCAACTTTTCACTGGATGAGATCTCGCAAGAGATAAATAGCTCTCAAAAACATGAAGCCAAAGTAAGGTTCATGCTATATCGAGGTTCATATGCAACAATAGTTCTTCGGGAATTGATGAAACCTAACAACCCTGTGAGAGCAGGATTCTAGTGTCTCTTTAAGAGACGAATTTTCATCTTTTTTTGACTTATGAGTCGACATGTTCTAAAAATTGAACAGTGACAACTCTATTGGGTTAATAGGATATAGTGCAGTGTTAACACGAAACAATTCATTGAGCTCGTATTTGTGAAGAACCATAGAAAAAGCTTCGAACATTATTTGAATAAACAAACATTAATGTACTGAAATCACCACACCTCGTCGCTTTTCATTAAATCTCTAAGTCTGTTAACTCCATCGATTTTTCTGATGAATTTAGACAGACTATTCGGAACCAGCTCTTCCCAATTTTCGCCCTTAACCATTTTCTCCCTAATCAGGGTTGAAGAAAAAACATTTCTCTCTAAAAAAGGAATAGATTTGACCTTGTAACCAGCTTCTGCAAAAAGCCTACACGTTAAAGGTTCATTAGAAAAAACCAGGTCAAAACTGGGTGTATATCCCTCCACGGCAGAAACCCACATCATGTGCAGATGCACGTCAGGCACAGGTACAATCCAAATTCGCGAACTGTCCAAGTCTGCTTCCTTCAAAGCCTCACGAATCATAGTCAACCGTTCACCAGCCGTAAATGGATTATCAATGTTATGACTGTACTGTGCGCTGCCAATGACTATCACAAGCTCATCAACTTCTTTCAAAAACTCCCTAACAGCACCAAGATGTCCTAGATGAAACGGCTGAAATCTACCAACAATAAGCCCGCGCTTAGCCACCAGAACCACCATTTACAAAACTATTATACACCATAAAAGAATTAACATTTACTCTTTTGCCAACGTTCTTAGCAAGGACTCAACGGGATACACTCGAAACTTCTTACCGTTAATCGGAATCTCCTTCCTAGAAGTGTGACCTCGGCGCTCGCGCTTCAAGAACTCAAATTTCACATCCAATCCACCTCCATACCCACCCAAAGTAAAGTCGGAACTTACAACCCTATGACAGGGAACAACTGGTGCAAAAGGATTCAAAGCCATAACCCGCCCTACCGCTCTTGGACTTCCACCTCCAACGCTGGCAATCGCTCCATAGGAGGACACATAACCCACTGGTATCATTACAACAGTCTTCAAAATCCTCTGGGTATATTTTGATAAATGGTCCATAGATAAAGAAATATTGACAGAAACATCTTTTCCATCATAAATATCCTTCAGCAAAACAATTACATGCTCAGCAGAAGTCGAAGCCTTATCTGACCATTGAACCGGAACACCAAAAGGAACGCTCGTCAATAGACCTTTCAACGCTATTTTCTCGTTGAAAGCAAAATTCGTGGCAAAAACCATTCGACCTTCAATATCACAAGCAAGCCCAAACCAGACACCATCTACATTTTTCGCGTATACGTCTATCAAGCCTCCTCACCGTTCAGAGCAATGTTGGGACATTAAGTTTAATAAGTTGTCCGTATATAAAAACGAGAAAGGTGAACTTCCATGGAAGAAAAGACGAAACAAAGCGGATACTTATGGATACCAGGCGCCACAACTGTCGGCGTTGTTTGTTCAAACGGCGTCATCTTGGCCTCTGAAAAACGTGTTTCTTACGGTTATCTTATCGTCAGCAAGGGAGGCAAAAAGGTTTTTAGAATAACTGACAAAATAGGTGCAGCATGTGCAGGGCTCATTTCTGACATGCAAATTCTCGTGAGAGAAGTAGAAGCCTACATAAATCTCTTCAAACTAGATAGCGGCAGAACCATTTCCGTTCGATCAGCAGCGAAACTCGTGTCAAACCTACTCTTCAACCGGCGACTAGCACCATTAATCACTCAGACTATTGTTGGAGGCACAGACGAGGAAGGACCAGCCATATATGTGCTAGATGTTCTTGGTTCTCTAATCCCGGACAAATATGCTGTTGTAGGCTCAGGAACAGAAATTGCCATAGGAGTGCTTGAAGAAAGCTACAAGGAGGACATGACAATAGAAGAGGCAAAAGACCTTGTTATAAGAGCAATAAAATCTGCCATAAGCCGAGACAGCATGAGCGGTGATGGAATAGATTTCCTCATAATCACCAAAGATGGAACACAAGAAGAATCAATGAAGTTCTAAGTTTCAAAGCTTTTTTCGGCAAAAGTTTAATCAGACCAACTAAAACACTAATTACAAGACAATCAGCCTCATGCCAAGGGCGGAGAGAAGACAGGGTGAAGTTTGAACTGAGTCTCCACGAAGGAAGGTTTCTGGTCAGGCTGGCACGCAAAGCTGCAGAAGAATACTTGAAAACTAGAGAATACCTATGCATCCCAGAAAGCATTCCCAAAAAGCTACTGCACCCTTGTGGAGTATTTGTAACAATAAACAAGATAGTAGATGACAAAAAAGAGCTGCGAGGATGCATCGGATACCCATATCCGACAGAGTCTCTAGTCAAAGCAGTCATACAATCAGCCGTAGGTGCAGCAGCTGAAGACCCGCGTTTTTCTTCTCTATCGTTCAGCGAACTTGAAAAAGTCTGTTTTGAAGTGAGTGTGCTTACTCCTCCACAAGAAATCGAAGCAGAAAAACCAAACGAATATCTAACCAAGATCAAAATTGGGGAAGATGGATTAATAATCGAGAGAGGCATGTTCAAAGGGTTGCTTCTCCCACAAGTGCCAGTTGAATGGAAATGGTGTGCTGAAGAATTCTTATGTCAATGTTGCATCAAAGCAGGTTTACCGCCTGACAACTGGCTGTTGGACGGCACTAAACTTTACAAGTTCCAAGCAATGATTTTCGAAGAAGAAAAGCCAAAAGGAGAAGTAAAACGCAAAGCCTTCGACAGGAAATAGTTCTATGCGAGTTTATTTTGCTCCTTGCGGCATAGGCCTAGGACACGTGGGAAGAAACCTACCGATAGCCAAGAAACTTCTGGAAAATAATAACGAAATACTTTTCTCAACTTATCAAGAAGGCATTCGCTACATTGAAAATGAGAAACTCCCACTCACTAAAGCGCCGCCCATAGGATTTCAAGTCAAGCCAGACGGCACAATAGACTTCCGAAGAACAGTCATAAACCCCGGTCCATTTTTTGCCTCTTTTACACTTCTAAAACAGGTCAACGCTGAAGTGGAGGCCATTGAGCGTTTTAAGCCCAACGTGGTCGTTTCAGATTCTCGCATTTCGCCTTTGTTGGCCGCTAGGATCTTAGGAATACCCAGAATCTGCATTCTAAACCAATTTCAGGTAATAATTCCGCGGAGAAAACGTTTCTTACGATTAGCGAGATTCGCTGACTCCATCACACTCACTCTCATTGGTAAGATCTGGACCAGCGGAAACACTGTATTAATACCGGATTTTCCTCAACCATATACAGTATCCACCGGTAACCTGAACATTCCAAAATCATATAGAAAAAATGTGAAGCTAATCGGACCCATATTGCCAATACAACCTGATGAATTGGAGACCGAAGAAAAATTACGGAAGAAACTTAACTTGCCAGAAGATAAACCTGTGATTTTTGCACCCATAAGTGGTCCAACAAGAGAAAAGGCATTTTTAACAGGGATTCTCAGAAAGATTTTGCTTGAATTTCCAGAGGATTATGAAGTAGTAACGTCTCTTGGTTATCCGAACAGTGATACCGAACCTGTGCGCTATGGCAATGTAACCATATACAAGTGGATTCCGAACCGTTTTGAATATTTGAAAGCTTGCGATTTGACTATAGGACGCGCAGGACATGGAACCATAACACAAGCCATGTGCTACGGTAAACCAATAATACTCGTACCTACACCCAGCCACACGGAGCAAGTCATCAATGCAAAACAGGCCGAAAAAATGGGCGTGGCAAAAATAATCTCCCAAGAAAAACTGTGCAGAGATAAACTTTTGAAAACCATTCAGCAGATTCTCGAAGGCGAAATGTTAAGAAAACTTGGGGAGATTCAAAAAGAAGCACTAAAATATAATGGCCTAAAAAAAGCTGCTGAAGAAATAGCGGAAATAGCGGAAAACAAGCAAACATTTTAAGCAAAGAAGCAAAAGTGTAATCATGTTCTTACCGAACAAGGTTCTAGAAGAGAAACTCCTAAAAATCCTCGCAGAAGACGCAGGGCAAGGAGATATAACAACTGCGTTACTCATTCCCTCAAAGACTATTATAGAAGCTCAGATAATAGCAAAACAACAAGGAATTGCGGCTGGAATCGAAGAATCCAGGATTCTTCTAAAAAGCCTAGGTCTGAAGACTGAAGCCGTGGTCGCCGATGGAGAAAAAATAGAAGTTGAACAAGTCTTGATTGAGATTCTTGGAGACGCACGCACCATACTCACAACTGAACGCACTTTGCTGAATATCCTTTCGCGAATGAGCGGCATTGCCACAACCACAAGAAGACTAGCTGAAAAACTTCAAAAAGCCAAGATCAAAGCAAAAGTTGCATGCACAAGAAAAACAGCGCCAGGGCTACTCTACTTTGACAAAAAGGCTGTTCGAATAGGCGGTGGCGACACGCATAGGCTCCATTTGGATGATATGATTTTGATAAAAGATAATCATATTAAAGTGGTTGGAAACATAAAAACTGCCGTCAGAAAAGTGAAAGAAAAAGCTTCTTTCAGCAAGAAAATCGAAATAGAAGTAACAAAGGCTGAAGATGCAGTGGTCGCTGCGGAAGCTGGAGCAGACATAATCATGCTGGACAATTTTTCTCCAAAACAAATAGAAAAAACGGTTAAGCTGTTGAAAAAAAGAGGACTTCTTGGAGAAGTTCTGCTAGAAGCTAGTGGCGGAATAACTACCGAGAACATTCTTGATTTCGCCTCCACAGGCGTTGACATTGTAAGTCTAGGAGAAATAACAGACAGCACAGAAGCATTAGACATAAGCCTTGAAATCACAAGAAGCTGATATAGACGAATTCGCATAGATGTTTTGGACACGATTATGACAGAAGAAGAAACAATGACAGCACTATCAGATTAAGGGTTGCATGCGCAATTGCAGGAACAACGTATGAACGCCAACGATAGTAAATGTACCCAAACATAAGCCCCATCATGAAAGCGGAAGCAGTATAGACCACTTGAGGATCAAAATGAAACAAACCAAAAACCAATGAAGACGCAACTATCGCGATTATAGGAGAATGCTTCTTGTTGATGGCGGTCTGTAGAAAGCCTCTAAAAAGAAACTCTTCGCATATTCCGGCCAGTGATAAAGCAATTATCATTAAGAGTAATCCTGTGGGAGACGCACTTGTGTCTTGGATTAATCTTTGCGATTCTTGAACCGCTTGGCTTTCTCCAAAAATTGACACCATCATAGCAGAGATTACAAAGTTAAACAGTAGCAGAAGAACTCCTAAACCAATTCCTAATAGAACGAATTTGGGCTTTATTTCAATCCCGATAAAGCTCTGTATGTTGATTTTTTTCCTAAACATATAGGTTAAAGGAAGTATTAGAAGAAGAACTTCTGCCAATACCAACGCAGGACCAGCCCCTAGCAGAACAAAAAAAGCTGCTCCTAAAAACACAGCAAGTAAGAAACTGGCTATAACCACAAGAAAAGCAACAGAAAGAGAAACCTCGCCATTCTGTTCAATATTTTCAGTCATTCTTTGTCCAATCTCCACACATTTTTAGTCATAAATGACCTTCTCTAGGCTTTAAACGATATTTTCAGTGCACGGAACCCCCTTGCATGCGGATTCAGCATTTCCACAATATTAACCATTTTCAAAAAATCTCCCGTGTCTTCTGCATATCCTCTAACATCATGTTCCGCCGCCATAAGTGAGTAGAGATAAACTCTTTCCTCTGCTATCCTAGGTTGGCACTTAGAGGGCAATCCCAAAAGAACAGTATGTTTCTCTCTTATGACTTTCTCGCAAGCATAGAGAATAGCATGTGCACCAGATGTCAATTCAGCAATTCTTACCGGAATACTTTCTTTACCTATGGCTAACATTTCTATTCCGTGTTTTTGTGTAATCTCGGTGGCTGTCTTCCTTATCTTTGGCAAGATATTCAAGAGATGACGCCTTGCCTTGTTTGAAATCCGCATGTTGGTGAACTGGATAGGTGATAGCTGCTCAATGGGAATTGCTCCCAAAGACATGTCAAGATGCACAACATCTGCTTTGACTTCTCCGAGTAGGTCTCTGCAGAGTTCAGCTTCACGAATCACAGCCTCATGCCCATTTGCGGCGTCTGCAAAAACGCGTTCAGCTAAGAATGCGCTGGGATCTCTATAAGGAGGTTCGACTAACACAGACGCAACAGCAACAATCGACAATGGTTCAAACACGTCGTTGAGTATAGCTGCTGAAGAATCTGCAGCAACAATCTTCACGCATTTTCACCTTACGGATTATAATAAGGTCATGGAATTTAGCTTTGCTATCTTACTGCGACGCCTGTTTTAAGCTCATTCCCAAAATGAACATTTCAGAGCTTTTACCTCTACTGGCCTTGGGCTTTACAACTTTCACTTCACGAAAGTGATTTTTCACTTTCTTAACAAAATCGTCAAACAAGTCGCCTTGAAAAACTTTCACAAAAAAGTTTCCTGAAGGTTTGAGCGATTCCAATGCTATGTCCAGACCTTGTTGCGCCAAATCCATTTGTCGCGCGTGATCTACTTCCCATACTCCTGAAATGTTCGGTGAAACATCTGAAATGACAACGTCAGCCTTTTTGGGAAGAAACTCGAGAATTCCGCGCAGCGTCTCTTGCTCTCCAATGTCGCCTATTATAGTTCTAACGTTATGCTCTTTAAAAGGTTCAACAGGTCTTACGTCAATGCCTAAGACAAAGCCTCTGCTACCAACAGTTTTTCTCGCCCCTTGCACCCAACCGCCAGGTGCCGAACCTAAATCAACCACAACATCACCGCTTTTTATGAAATGATATTTTTCAACCGCTTGCAACAGTTTGTAGGCTGCTCTGGAACGATATCTATCCTCTTTAGCCTTTTTGTAGTAGTAGTCCCTTTTTCGGTCTTGCAGCCATGCTTTTGGCAAAACTAGCTGTCACCCAATAATACAGATTCACCTTGAGACATAGAAAGAAGCCATTCTGTAAGCTTTTCGCAGTTCTGCGGTGAAATTGTGCTTGATGGATCACACTTAGAGTTATCCTGACACATTAGGCATGGGCAGTCTGCTATGGACTCTATTGACGCCGGCAGTCTTTTCGGGAAAAGCCTGTAGGTCCACCTTCCTTCGCGAAGTTCCCTTTCTCTCCTGATTAGGCTCTTGTTTTCGAGTTTTATGGATATTCTAGAACCTTCCCTACTGCTAGCTCCGAGTTTATGCCACAAGTCTGACTGGAGTACACCTTTTGAACCTATATTCATTATGTATTGAAGGGCTTTTTGCTCTAAGTCGTTGCGTTTCGGCATTCTCAATCAGATCCGTGTCATCATTATTAATATATGCGGTTTTCAAATAAAAAGTGTATGCTTAAAATCTAAGGAAACAATGTTGAAGGACGGATAAATGAAAAAGAAAAAGCCAAGTGAAGCCTACTGTTTGGGAATCGAATCGACAGCAGATGACTTCAGCGTCGGAATAAGCACTTTCAAAGGCGAGATACTTGCAAACGTAAAGGACGTTTACATACCAGCTAAAGGCGGCATTCACCCACGAGAAGCAGCAAGACATCATGCAGAAGTAGCCAGCCAAGTTCTCCAAGATGCTTTTGCAGATTCTAAGATAAAACCGCATGATTTGTCGATAGTCGCATTTTCTCAAGGTCCAGGTTTAGGTCCGTGTCTTCGCACAGGTGCTACCGTTGCACGGACTTTAGCTTCATATCTTAACATCCCGCTTATCGGGGTTAATCATTGTATCGGGCATATTGAGATTGGAAAGCTGAAAACTGGAGTCAGAGACCCCGTTACGTTATATGTTTCGGGCGGAAACACTATTGTTGCAGCTTTTGATACAGGACGCTACAGGGTTTTTGGGGAAACCTTGGATATTGCTCTGGGAAATTGTCTGGACATATTTGGGAGGGAAGCGGGATTGCGGCATGAAGAGTACGCTCCTTTAGGAGCAGTTGTAGAGAGGCTCGCGGCAAAGGGAAGAGATTTGGTTTCTTTGCCATATACAGTTAAAGGCATGGACGTGTCTTTCAGCGGTTTGTTGACCGCAGCAGTTGACTTCCTTAGAAATGGCGGACATAGACTGGAGGACTTGTGTTTCAGTATTCAGGAAACAGCTTTTTCTATGGTGACGGAGGTTACGGAAAGAGCTTTGGCGCACACTGAGAGGAAGGAGGTTTTGCTTACTGGAGGTGTAGCGGCTAACAAAAGATTGCAGTCGATGATGGAGGTTATAGCTGGTGAGCATGATGCCAAGTTCGCAGTTGTTCCAATGGAATTTGCAGTTGATAATGGTGCTATGATTGCGTGGACAGGAGTACTGGCTTACACACATGGCGTATACACGCCAATTGATGAAAGTTTTGTGAAACTGAGGTGGCGACTTGAAAAGGTTGAAGTTCCATGGATAAAATGAAGTTGCGACGCTTGATCAAAAAGGGGGCAGAAGCTAGCCTTTACCTTGCTGATTGGCACGGCAAAAGAGCGACTATTAAGAAACGATTTCCCAAGAAATATCGACCTCCAAAATTGGATGAGGAAATTCGAGTTTACCGCACAATTCATGAACCACAGCTAATGCATGAGGCAAAAAAAGCTGGAGTAGCAACTCCTATAGTTTTTTTGGTCGACATCGAAGACTGCATGATTATAATGGAGTTCATTGAAGGAAAACAGATAAGACAATTGTTAAACGAGGTATCTGATAAAGAAAGAAGGCAATTATGCTTCAGAATCGGCGAAGACATAGGCAAGCTTCACAAGCACGGAATAATTCATGGTGACTTAACAACTTCCAACATGATTTTGAATTCAGAAAATAGGATTTTATTCGTTGATTTTGGGCTTGGCGAAAAAACAAATGAACTCGAAACAAGAGGAGTAGATCTGCATCTTCTGAAAAGAGCTCTGCAGAGTACACACTTCAGATTTGCTGAAGAATGCTTTGCCATTGTGGTCAATGGTTATTCCAAAGTCTTGAGTGCTGAAACAACGAAGATTGTGTTAGAAAAGGTTTCAGAGATTGAGAGAAGAGGACGCTATATCAGTGAAAGGAGAGCATGAACTGACATGGATTTTCAACTGGAAAGGCGTGTGATCTTCTTTGCGACAAACAACATTAACAAATTTAACGAAGCACGTGAGGTTTTGACAGAGTATAAACTTGCAGTAAGCATGCTTAGAATTAAAGGAGATGAAATTCAAAGCGATAGTCTGGAGGAGATCGCAAAAGCAAGTATTGCCAAAGCCTTTAGAAAGTGCAATCTGTCCATGATAGTCGAAGACGCTGGTTTATTTGTTGAAGCGTTGAATGGTTTTCCTGGACCCTATGCTGCTTATGTATACAGGACCATTGAAAACAAAGGTTTGTTGCGGCTTATGGAGAATATTACAAACAGAAAGGCAAGATTTGAGTCTGCTGTGGCGTACTATTCTGCACGGTTGAGAATGCCGATGGTTTTCAAGGGAGTATCTTTTGGAGAGATAACAAAACATGACCTGAGGGTAAGACATGGTTCTGGTTTTGGTTTTGACCCTATTTTCAAACCAACAAACAGTGCCAGAACATTTGCAGAGATGACTATTGATGAGAAAAATGAACATTCGCATCGTGCAATGGCTTTGCGAAAATTTGCTGAATGGTATAGCAAGCTCCACCAGAAAGGAGACAGCACAATTGCTGAAACGCGAGAATAGGATGAGGGTAGTTCAAACAGGCCTATTGCTAGTCGAGATCAATCAAATCCTAGAACAGATTACACTTAAGGCTTTCACAATCTTTTTATGGTAAAACTAAACCCACGCTTTCCAATTGCTATGGTTAACATATTCAAACCCCATGATGCTGATGTCTGCTATTGGTTTGTTTGTCACATAACTCATGTTTTAGTTGGCTTTTTCGGATGGTTATTTGAAGCAATCACATGTATTGGCTGGAGCTGCAGAAAATGAAGGTCATGGTTGTGTAGGCTATTTTCAAGGCGCAATGATAATATGTTTTTTACAGCAATCAATAATTTTAAATATCTGGTTTCCTTCGCTCATACAGAGTGCAAGGGATTAGTCTATGCCGAAACAAGAGAAAGGAAAATCGCATCAGACAAGACCGGTTAGTAAACGTCCGCCAAGCTGGTGCAAATATCAGCCGGAAGAGATTGAAGCCTTAGTCATCAAACTGGCAAGAGAAGGTTATTCTTCAAGCCGCATTGGAACAATACTTCGAGACCAGTATGCAATACCCTTGGTGAAGCCGATTACTGGCAAGTCGACAACAGAAATACTTAAGGAAGCACAACTTATGCCGACAATTCCAGAGGATTTAGGAAATCTGATCAAAAAAGCTGAGAATCTGGCTGCTCACTGCGAGAAGAACAAGACCGACCAGCATAATAAGAGAGCATTTCAGCTTATTGAGGCAAGAATTTACAAACTTTCCAAATATTACAAACGTAAGAACATTTTGCCCGAAAACTGGAAGTACAGATTGAAAATAGCTTCATCGGCCTAGCCTGCTCTTTTTGCACTTTTCCTCCGAGTTAATCAAAAGCATGCGTGCACAGGCTTTAAATCCTTAAATAATTAAGGGCTTTAGCCTACAATGATTGATATGGCTCTAGATGAGAAACAAATCACTGGATTTCTGGATTCGGCGAAACAAGCTGCAGAAGCAATTTTGGAGACAGTTAAGAAGGATGGTTTAGTTCATGTGTTTTCACATTTGGATGCTGATGGTGTAACAGCTGCTGGCATTATTGGAAAAGCGTTGTTCAGACTTGATGCCCGATTTCGGGTTCGAATTACTCAATGGATTGAGGAAAGAATTGTTGAAGTTTCAGCGGACAAGCCAGACTTGATTGTTTTTAGTGATTTAGGAAGCGGTTACGTTGACCTGCTGCGCGATAAACTCGGTGAATTTAGGATTGTTATTCTTGATCATCATCAAATTGTAGGAGAAGAGTCAGCCAACTTTGTGCATGTTAACCCACATTTGCATGGGATAGATGGAGCAAAAGACGTTAGTGGTGCTGGGTCTGCGTATTTTATGGCTAAGGCTATTGATAAGGCAAATGTTGATTTGGCGCCTATGGCTATTGTTGGCGCCTTAGGTGATCTACAAGATAAGTATGATCAACGAATGCTAGGTGGCTTAAACGCAAAGATAGTTGAGGATGGCGTAAATGCAGGTGTTTTGACGGTTGAGAAGGATTTGATTTTCTTTGGTCGAGAAACCAGACCGATTCACAGGACTTTGGCGTCCACGACCAGCCCGTTTATTCCTGGCATCAGCGGTGAGGAGGATAAGAGTTTGGCTTTTCTAGCAAGCTTAGATATCAAGCCTAAAAGTGATGATAAATGGCGCGCTTTGCGCGATCTGTCAAATGAGGAAAAACGGCGTTTGTGTTCAGCTTTGGCTGATTACCTATTGAGTAAGGGCTTGCATTATGAAGCCAGTAATCTCATCGGACATATTTATGTTCTGAACCGAGAAGAGCCTTGGACACCGTTACGAGACGCCCGCGAATTTGCTGTTTTCTTGAATGCCACAGGAAGGATGGATAAGGCTGGTTTGGGCGTTGCTGTTTGCATGGGTGATCGGGGCAATGCCTTTGAGGAGGCTGTTAAGGTTTTGGATGATTATAGACGAACGCTCAATCGATATCTCGGCTGGGTTATGGAAAAACCTGAACGGATGCGAGAGCTTGAGAACATTTACGTGGTTTATGGAGAAGACTTTATCAACGATAAGATTGTAGGTGCTGTCAGCAGTATTTTATCTGGTAGCTTATCTAATATTGAAAAGCCGTTAATCGCTTTTGCGAACGTGGCGGAACAAGAGATTGCGAAGATTAGTGCAAGAACAACCGATGTACTTGTGGCTAGAGGCTTAAATCTTGGTGATATCATGCAAACAGCTGCTGAAAGATGCGAAGGAAAGGGAGGCGGACATAATATTGCCGCTGGAGCCCAAGTCCCGCTGGACAAAATTGAACATTTCATCGAAGTCGTCGATGAACTTGTTGGAAAACAGTTGAAGGGCGAACTTGTTGGAAGCAGAGATAACTCTTGATTACGAAACCGCGAAAATTGCGAGGGCAATTGCAGAAGCGATTTCGCCAGATAATTTCAAAACTCCGAATGATTTAACAGTCAAAACAATCTGCACTGGCAAACAAGTTTTGTCGAAGATATGTTGCAGAGACAAGCTTCCAACTTTTATCGCAACAATCGACGACTTGCTTTTTTGCACTTCAACAGCCGAAAAGACAATACAGACTGCCAAGAGATTGGAATAAGAACTGTGAACAGTTTCGTGGACAACGAGATTCATGATAGCTTTTGGAATATTTCAGTTAGGATTAAGCACTCGGAGAAGATTGACTTCCTTGATTATCGTCACGCAAATATTCACGTCGTAAGATGACCGAGCTTTGTTCACTGAGCAATGTTGAAAAAGATGGAATGGCTTTGTTGTATTACGGGAAGAAAAGGATGATTAAAATTCGTCGCAATATTTCAGAAACATACAAAATCAATCTATTAATGAACTGATTATCAAAAGAAGCTCCTCTAATCTTATTTGCATCCATGTATTTGTCTATGAGTGTGAAGGAGAAATGCTCAAGGAAGCTTGGATGCTTGCGATTGAAACCCTAAGCTGGATTAAAATGCAGAAGCTAAACGAGCGTCTAGCCCTGTCGAGAACAGTTAAACAGCTATGCATAAAAGATGCGGATGCCATCCGCTTGGCTCATTTGCTTGTGTGCGAAACCGTCAAGCGGCAAAACTTCATAGACAACTTCATTAATGATGTTCTCAAGCCAAAAGAAATAAGCGAATTCGACCTTGGTGTACAAGCGTTTCTGGGACTCTATGTTTATCAGACTCAAATGGCGCGAAATAGATCTCAGATCGACGTTAAAGAGGCAGAAAATATTGTGAAAATGGGTCGTTCCATTCTGGGGTGGAAGACCCTCCAAAAGGTTGAACCATTTTTAGGACTGCTACTAACACAAAAACCAGCAATAACCTTTGAGAATTTAGCCGACGATGAAAAAATCGGGCTTCACACTTTTCATCCTTCATGGTTTGTTAGATATTGTTTCAAACTTTTGGGCAGAAGAGAAACCATCGTCATGTTGAAAGCAGACACACAGGCACTGCCCACATATATTAGATTGAACACGTTAAAAACTGATGAAAAAACCATTCTGTCTAGACTTACAGAAGAGAATATCAAAATCAAAAAAGTTGAACAGTTGAAACATGCATACGAAGTAGTATCTGCAAGAAAACCCTTAAACAAAACCTCAAGCTTCCGAGAAGGCTTATTTTACTTGCAAGACAAGGCAAGCTGCTTTGCTGCTGAAGCGGCAAATCCGCAAAATAATATGACTGTATTAGACGTTTGCGCTGCGCCAGGAGCCAAAACCACGTATCTGGCTCAACTAATGCAGAACTATGGCGCTATATATTCTATAGACTATTCGAAGCGGCGCATGACTATATGGAAAGAGGAAGTGTCTCGTATGAACGTCAAGATTGCTGAACCAGTGATAGTTGACGCTCGCGATTCTTTGCCTTTCACCATAGGAACAGATTTGGTCATTTTGGACCCTCCTTGCACCAGCTCTGGCACGTTTAGGAAATTGCCTTCCGCAAAATGGAGGCTTACGCCACGCTCAATCGAGAGAATGGCAGAAATACAATGGCAGATGCTAAACAATTGTGCAGAACATGTCAAGTCGCAAGGAACGCTAGTCTATGCTACATGTAGCATTACAGTTGAAGAGAATGAAATGCAAATCGAACGCTTCCTGAAACATCATCCACAATTTTCACTGACGGAGATAACACCGAAAATCGGCTTTTCGGGTTTGAGGGGACTCGAAAAGTGTCAAAGACTTTATCCGCACACGCATAACTGTAACGGGTTTTTCATTGCAAGGCTCATTAGACGAGACTGAAGCAAATCAACCACTTCTTTTACTGCGGCTTTTCTCGATGCAACATAACACTTCGAATATAATTTTTGCTGCTTGAATTGCTGAAATTCCTTGGTCATAGTTTGGAGCAATCTCCAGAACGTCAAAGCCTATTGCCCGCTTATCGCATACGCCGCTTAGAATGTCAAGCAACGTACGCATTTCAATGCCTTCTGCCTCGGGGTTTTGCACTGCTGGTGCATAGGCTGGGTCGAGAACGTCCATATCAATGGATAGGTAAATGTGCTTGTATTTTGCGAGTTTCTCCTTCAACTGTCTTGCAATCTGTTTGCTTCCTTCTTCTCGAATCTGCTGGTTTGTGAAAAAATCTACTCCGGCTTTCTTTGCGTAGGTAAGTTCTTCTTTGCAGACGGCTCTCGTGCCAACTTCTATGATTCTACCTGGCTTAACCTCTTCTTTGATTCTACGCATAAAAGTCGTATGAGAAAGCTTCAAACCTAAAAACTCGTTGCGTAAGTCAAGGTGTGCATCAAAACTAACTATTGCCGTATCTAGAGCTTCAGCACCCAAACCCTTCATAACGCCCAAAGTGATAGTGTGTTCTCCACCGATGGATACGGGGATTTTGCCGGCGTCAACAATTTCTTTAACTACAAGGGTCAGCGTCTCCAACGTTTTCTTCGTGTCAATGGAAACATGTAAGTCGCCTAAATCATGCAATTGCAAATCCTCTACATCCAAGCCTGTGCGAAAACTATATGTTTCAATGTTTAGCGATGCTTGCCGAATTGCATTCGGCGCGAACCTTGCGCCAGTGCGATAGGTACTCGTGACATCAAAAGGAACGCCGATAATTACGTAATGAGCTTTCTCGAAAAGATTTTGTAAACCACTGAAAATGTTTGGTTGTGACGTAAACAATTCAGGATTATTCAATATGCTACCCCTTTTTGTTGCTTTATTTTGCACGATTTAAAATAAAAAGATGATGATCAAGTTTTGGCTGCACCAGCAATCTCACAAAAATTCTAGGTTGTGCCTAACAAGAACGTTACGCTGCAAAAACTACGTATGCAGCAATTTCCATAAAAAACGTAAAAGAAATGGTACTATGGAATGCATAGAAAGGTGTACAGTATTATTTTGAAAGCAGCGTTGTCACAGTTTGTCAAGATGGAAGCAGGCGAATAAGCGGTGCGAGAAACTCGATTTCAGAGTTTACTGACATTCAATGGTGAAGGTTTTTAAACATTAAACTTATTAACGTTGTCGTCAATGCATTTACGTTGAAGGCAGATAAAAAATGTTTCTTGGAGCTAAGCTGAAGATCGAAAGCAAAGGAATGATAGCAACACTTATCTTTTACGCAGTTGTCGGAATAATCTTTCTCACATTGTTGCCCTTAGCTGATTTTGCACCTCACCTTGGCATAATGGGCATATTCAGTCTGATAGCAGCTTACGGGTTGTTTCAAAAGAGAAATTGGACAATGTGGTTTGTCGCAATATTGTTTTGTGTAGGGACCACATTTTCAGCTTACATGCTGTACTGGTCATATCTAATGAGCGATTATGTTATTGGCATAAGCATGGTAGCCTACGTCGTTCTAACATGGGTTTTCACGATATATGCGGCTGCAAGAAGAAAAGCATTAGAAAGCTGAACAGTTTCTATAATATTGCTTTCTGCTTCTCCAAGCGTTTCCATTCATTGAAGTACTGTCTTTGTAGACTTTTGTGCGGCCTATCTGGTTTTTAGAAATGTCCAAGAAATGCCTAATCTTTTCCAGTAGCCATTTTTGCTTTGAATAATCTGCTAGCTTGATGTAGTAACTATTGTCCAAAATATCAGCGGCTTTGATCACTAAGGCTTCGGTTCCGTATTTGGCCGCACGTTGGAAAGATTCTTCGTACCTCCTAGTCTCATTGGAAACGGATTTGTCAAAACTGCAAGCAAGAACAAGTTCAGCTACACCCTTTCCAAACTTTTTCTTAATATTCTCCAGACTTGTAGCAGTATCCTCTAAAACATCATGTAAAACAGTTGCTATGACAACTTTTGTGCCGTAACCGTCGTTCATGAGGTAGAATGCGACCCTTAAACTGTGCAATATAACTGGTTTGCCGCTGGGGCAAACAGGTTCAGAATGAACCAGAAACCTTATTGCTTCTTCCATTTTCTTGTTTGCCAAAAACATCTTAGCTGGTCAGCATCCCGACTACATTACTCTGCTCCTAGCTTTTCTAGAGTGCATGATTCCTGAAAAGCCTTACCGTAACGTCTTCACCACCATCAATGAACTGCTGACTTTCAGCGATTTCAACAAATCCATCAGCTCTAGCCAGAGTTGTGATTGCCCCGGAAAGCCCGGTTTCAACAGGCTCAGCAATCAACCTGTTTGACTTATCACGTTTCAGCCTAACCATGATAAATGTGCGTCTTCCCTTTGCTGGAAACAGACGCGTAGACGCTGAAGCCTTCACTTCCAAAGCCTTGTCAGCTTTTCGCCCAGTCAAACTTTCAATCACCGGACTAACAAGCAAATAAAAGACAAGCAAGGCAGACGTAGGATGACCAGGCAACGAAAAAACCAGTTTCCCATCCACAGAAGCCACAGCGGTAGGTTTACCAGGCTTAACTGCAATCCCACAAACGATGACGCCTGGTTTTCCAAGCGAATTCAGCGCTTTTGGCACAATGTCCTTTGGTCCTACAGAAACTCCGCCAGATGTTATAACCATATCCGCTGAACACAAGGCTTTTCTCAGCGCTTTTTGCATCCTGACCAGATTATCAGGAAAGACGCCTAAACAGACTGGCTTGCCACCGATTTCCAGTACAGCTGCGCTCAAGCTGTAAGCGTTAATGTCATAGATCTTGCCTGGCGGAAGCTTCCTGCACGGTTCTGTTACTTCGGCTCCGGTTGAAAGAACCGCTATACGCGGAATTGAGTAGACTTTACATCTTGCAAAACCTATAGCGGCTAAGACGCCAATCTCTCTTGAAGTTAATAGCTGACCCTTTCTAAGTACAATTTCGTCTTTCTTAACGTCAGCACCAGCCCTCATTACATTCTCATCTTTCACTATAGCGCTGTAAACATGCAAGTTATCGGCTTTCCGCTCGGTGTCCTCAAGCATAACTACTGCATCAGAGCCCTCTGGCATTGGAGCACCAGTAGCAATTTCGGCTACCATGCCACTTTCGATCTGCAATTGTGGCATTTCTCCAACACTCACAAATCCGCAAATTTTCAGCTTGACTGGCTTGTTTTCCTCTGCACCAAAGGTGTCTTCTGCTTTTGCTGCATAGCCGTCGACGGTCGAGCGGTTGAAAGGTGGGATATCTAAGGGGGCGGCAACGTCCTCTGCCAGAACGCGGTTATGGGCTTCCAAAAGCGGCACTTCTTCAAGGTCCAAGGGCTTGGATGGGGAATGATTTCTAATGATTTGATGTACCTCATCAAGGGTTAACAGTTTTCTAAACATGCTCATCCGCCTTTTCTATATTGTCAAACATATGCACAATTACTGTTTCGCCTTCAGCTAATCCTTCACGATTTTCCTGAGCGATAGCATAGCCATTAGCCTTCGTCATCGTTGATATTATGCCAGAACCCCGTGCACTTACTGGTTCAGCAAGATACGCATGATCTTTTTGGAAAACATGGACGCGGACAAAGGTTTTTCTTCCAAGAGCTGTTGTAGCTTTTCTGGTCATCGTAGCTTTTGCTGTTGATCGGGGCTCTGTCTTTTTCAGTCCAAGCATTTTGGAGATTAACGGTCTAGCAAAAACTTCGAAACCGATCATCGCTGCGACTGGATTGCCTGAAAGGATTAGGATAGGTTTCTGGTTGACGATGGCAAGTCCAGTGGGCATGGCCGGACGCATGGCTATGCCATGGACAACAACGCCTGGCTTTCCGAGATTGTTAACCGTTTCGGGGACTAGGTCTGAAGCCCCCACACTTGTCCCGCCGGTGGTTATTATTGCGTCGGCTGTTGTAAGACCCGCTTTTAGTTTTTCTTCAATTTCCTTTTCGTCATCTTCTGTAATGCCCAAGTCTAATGGTTCGGCATCTAACTCTCGGCATAATGCGGAAATGACGTGTCTATTCACGTCAAATATCTTGTCTTCGCGCCGCAGGTCACCTATTTCTACAAGCTCGTTTCCTGTGACCAAAATCGCAATTTTAGGCTTTTCAAAAACCTTCACTCCGGTAATTCCCAAGGCTGCCATTAATCCTAAATGCTGAGGCTTAAGTCGAATTTGAGACTCTATAGCAATTTCTCCCTTCTTGATGTCTTCGCCTCTTTTGGAAACGTTTTCGCCTGGGGCTAATGGCATCCATATCTCGATTGCGTTGTCAACTTGTTTAGTGTTTTCTAGCATCACAACCGCATCTGCGTCTTTTGGAAGTGTGTGTCCGGTCCATACTTGTTTAGCTTCCTTACTGTTCACATATTTTCCTTCTATTCTTGTCAAGATTTTTGGCTTGAACTGCGATGCACCAACTGTGTCTTCGGCTTTGATGGCATAACCGTCAACTGCTGATCTATCAAAGCTTGGCAGGTCTACTCCAGCTCGTATGGGCTCTGCCGACACCCGGTGAAGAGCCAAATCCAGAAGAACAGAGATGACCCTTGGTTTCTTTAAGTCCAGTTTTTCAGAAAAAATGTGTAACGCATCGTCAATTGATGTCAGTTTCTGAAATCCTTTCAGCCTAACCAAAACCTATTCCCATTAGAGAGCACAATAATCTGGATAAAAATGTATCGCACTAAAGGAAACTTCGCACGATATCACGCATTTTCAGTGCATCTATATCCAGCAACGGGCTTTCGCTTATAACAACTGGTCTCAGCTTAAACTCGGTTATGACTTTTGCAAGCATCATGAAATCAGGTCCATATCTTATTTCATCCAAGACATGATGCCTTTTTTCGCCTTTGTCCGTATATTCAATTTTAGTAAAGTGGCAGTGCATGTCTCTGGCAGCTTCCGTTCCAAGGCGATTTTCAATTTGCTCCACAACATTGCGAAAGTCCATAACTGTTCTGAAGCGGCCCGAATCTCGCGCATGCAGATGCGCCCAATCGATTACAAGCTGGGTTTGCTCAACGTTTTCACATATGCTCAAGATCTCATCTAGGCTTCCTATTTGAGAAGGCTTACCGCTGGTTTCGGGTCCGATTTTAACATTCCTTATTCCAAAACTTCGCATTGTCTTGACAAGGTCTTTTAGAACCTCTGTGCAGTTCTTGTAAGTCAATTCTTTAGGCTTTCCACCGTAAAATCCAGTGTGAAAGACTACTACGTAGGCATTCATCCATTCGGCCGCGGTCGCGCATGCAATTAAACGTCTTTTGCTTGCTTCAACAATTTTCTTTTCGCCACACAAATTGATGAAGTATGAGCCATGCATACTAAGCAAAACATCGTTTTCCCTAGCTTTCAAACCAAACCGTTCAGCATCTTTCTTCTTTATCTGCGGTTTGACGCCCCAATAAACAGCCTCATACTCAAAGGCATCAAGCCCTTCTTCACGTAAAAGTATAGGAACATCCTCCAAAGAAGCTTTCATAATCCTGAATGTTGGTGGAACCCCCGATGGGCCGAATCTGGGGCGATCAGCCATTCAGAAACTCAAGCTCCTATTTTTTCTTGTAACGATAGCTTTTTCGCCCGTATTCACCATAAAGTAGGGCTACAGAGGCAGACATCCACGCTGCCGCGTTTTGAAAAACCAAGTATTTGCCGACGTTATCCAAATCCGCAAGAGGTTTGATTAAACTTCCTAAGCTTAGGACGAAGTCTCTGAGGGATGGTGCCGCCGTCAACAGCGCATCATTTAAGGGAGACAAAATTGACCCGATAGGTGCGACAACTTCTCCAGTGCTCCTGATAAAGTTGAGCAATGCTGGATTCTCTTGGTAGGCGTTTGTTATGGTTTGATAGATCAGTGTTGGATAAGTAAGAAGGGAGAATGTAAGAGTGAGCAGTAAGAAGATCACGAGTAATGCTAAAGCGCTTCTTATAGTTGATCTTGAAGAACGGGTTTTTTTGCCAATATATGAAAATATGTTGGTTTTTGCCAATGTATGTATGATTCTTTTCCAAATCTCTCCATGTTCTTTTCCACTTCTCGTCATAATTGGTCTTCCTTTTTGTGTTTCAGACCGTTTTTTTGTCATATGCTTTGTTAGATATATCCAGCTTGCTGCAAGCGTGATTATGACTGCGATCGGAACCAGATGAAACAACGAACTTACTGCTATTGTAATGTTCCATCCTGTTCCTGGAAAAAGGAAACTAGATTGCAACAGCATTTCGTCTTTAACGCCTAAGCTCATGGCGTACAGAACAATGAAATACTCGATTAAACTCGCTATGATCAGGAACATAACTAGTGATGTTAAGCCTTTCAATGTGATCCATCTAACTATGATGTTTTTCGGAGAGTTTTGAATTGACATCAGCCCACCCAAAGTTGATTGCCCATTACTCACGTTTTGTTTGACTATTGTCATACTCACTAAAAAACGTGACTGTAGAAAAACCAGTACTGATTCTGGCTCTCACCAGAAAGAAGACACATTCACTGCTGTTTCGCTGTAGCTTTTTACACCACAAAAAAGGAGAAAAGAAAGAATTGCATAGCTGAACTTCAGACAAAGATAGAGATTGCAAGGTAGATCACGCAATTCAGTGGTAGTTCAAACAACTAGTTTCATCGATTGACTGAATCAGCATTGACAATGAAAAAGGTGAAGCGCGAAAGCAAAGTTGCTTTAAGACTCACGAGATAATTAACAAGAAAAAGCCTGTTGTTGATAAGAGAGTCAACGGAGGTTTTTCTTAGCAAACGTTAGTAAACCAGTTGGGCTTTTAAAATGTGCGGCTTGTGGAAGCAGGCTCCATGATTTGAAGTTTAGCCAACATTTAGCTAGAAAGTGACTGGCTATATGATTTTGTCCGGAAGATAACAGATTTTTTATTGTTGTGCCAACGGAAATTCGCGTTGACATTTCGGGCATTTAGCCATTTTGCAGTGCACAGAAGAAACGCAGCCAGAGCATGCAAATGCTCTACCGTAAGCTATATCGAAGGAAAAGCCACATTTCGGACATTTTACAATATGTTTCGGCGGCGAATTCATGTTGGTTCGCTTTTCCCTAGTTAACCGCTCAGCAAAGTCTTAAAAATCTTTCCGAAAATGCTTAAAGAGTGTACCGCAGTAATGTTAGTTCGTTAAACTGGACAATGACATAATCGAAACGTAGAAGATTTGTTTGTTGGACATAATTGACTGGGTAAGAAAATGTTGAAAGCGGGTAAAATAGATCGAGCAGAACTATACAAAGATCGCAATGCGCAAGTTCTCTTAAGCAAGTTTCTGGACGGCGAAATTAAAGAACTTGAACCTGTCTACAATTCCAAACAAGGCTATCATTATCCCATAGTTGAAGCAATTGTTGGAGAGGCTTCAGCCGTGGACACCTTTCTGAACAAGCTCTATGAAGCTGAAATTCTTGAAAGAAAGCTTTTTGATAACATAATATACTGTCCAAATTGCGGTTCAGCAAATATCTCTGTCCGTTATTGTTGCCCGTACTGCAAGTCGTTCAACATTCAAAAAAGCTCCTTGATTGAACATGCCAAATGTGGTTACATGGACATAGAAGAAAACTTTCATAAAGAGAGCAAGCTGGCTTGCCCAAAATGCCATAAAGAATTGAAGAAGCCTGATGTGGATTATAGAAAAGCTGGAATATGGTGCACCTGTAAAGAATGCAACAAAAGCTTTGACATCCCCATTGCTTCACATTTCTGCAGAGACTGCCATGGAAACTCCAAATTTGAAGACTGCGCAGTCAAAAACGTTTATGTATACACATTGAAGGAGGAAGTGAAAGAAGAAGCAGCTCTAGGACGAGTCTTGATTGCCCCGATAAGAGACTTTTTCACAGACGCAGGTTTTGAAGTTGAAAGCCCGGCTTTTCTAAAAGGTAAGTCTGGAGCGAACCACTTGTTTGACATTGTAGCCCACAAGGGCGAGACCAAACCAGAAGTGACAGTGATTGACATAGCGACTTCCATTGAAAACACGGTATCTGAACAGTCGGTAATCGCGTTGTTTGCCAAGATGTTTGACGTGTCGCCTGACAATGCCTATTTGATTGCCATTCCTAAAATGAGTGACAATGGAAAAAAGATGGCTGAGCTATACACCATTCGAGTTATAGAGGCCAAAAACCAAAAGGAAGCCATAAAAGCCCTAAAAGAAAAAAAGAAATAACCACTTGACCACTGCCAGCGTTAATTCCGTGTTCATTCTCGTTAGATCAAATGGAACACGTAGTGCTGTAACTTAAACGCCATGGTTTCTCGGATTCTTTCGAATCTAGCATGGTTCATCTGAGGGTTCGAGGATTACTTTGCTGACTATTATTATGATCAAATTTAAACTGGCATTAAGACCGTTTCTCCGCCCGTACCGTGTTTATCGCGTTTAAGGTGTCTTGTAATACCCTTGGATGTGGGTTCCCCTAGATGTGACAATATCCACATAGTATAGAGCACCTGAAGTCCAATTATGTGAAATGTTGAGCTGCCGATGTTCGCCCAATTCTAAACGGAAAGGCTCGAATCGTAGGCTGGTATGATTCACGTAGACTGCCGAAACTTGGATTGTGACTTTCCCAACATTGCGAAGGTAAACGTTAATGTCGCCGGTTGAATCGTTAAACCACACGTCTTCTATTATTATCCGTTCTCCCATGGTTTCCCGTAGATTGGTTGTTATAACGTAAGTTGCGGTAGTTGCAAGCGCCATTGCCGCAACGGCCACAACCGTAAGCAGAAGATGGCTTAAAACAGGAGTTATAGCTCGTTTATCATGCAAAAACCTTAATTTTCTCGTCATCTCGCCATCTCCTCACATGAAGAACTTCAAGGCCAAATAACCGCAAAGCATCAGTATCAAGCTATGTTTCAATCCAGCGGTTATTGTGCCCTCTCCCATTTTCCCAGCAACTAGTCCTCCGAAAAAGGCTTGGATTGTGGTCATATGGAAAAACATCCGTTGTATCTCCTGAGGCTTCATTACCCCAACGCTAAGTGTCGGTAAGCCTTCTATACTTAAGAAGAACGATTTGAATAGCAATATAACGGTGAATACGAAAACGAAGAAAGCCACAAAGATTATCGCGATATATGGTCGAGTCTGAGTTTGGCGCTCCTTATTAAGTAGAAGCGTTGTCTGAATAAACTTGCCCATAGGGTCCATAACTTTTTCCACGTGTCCGCCTGAACGGCTTGCTTCAACTATCATCGGCACCGTCCTCTGCACTAACAATGTGCCAACCCGTCTTTCCATGGACAACAAAGCGTTTTCGAAACTCATTCCCCAAGAAATCTGAGCAGCCATCTTCTTCAATTCTGCGGTAAGTGGACCATAGTCTCTTTTGGCAGCTTCTTCTAGGGCTTGTGGTAAGGTCATACCTGTCTCTTGAGCTTGAACAACGCTTCTGAAGAGGTCTGGTAAGTGTTCATCTATGGCTTTCTTCCACTTATAATCAATGTAGCTCAAGAGGGCTGAGGGAAAAACTGCAATTATAATCGCAAAAAAAACAAGCTCATCGAACATTGTTGTTGCGCCAAATACGAAATATGCAAAAAGGACCATAACGCTGGCTAACAAAACAGAGACTGACCAAACGATTTTCCTGAGGCTTTTTTCTATTTTCGGCACTTCTCATCACCATTTAGGCGTTACAGCGTCTAAAATTATCAGAAACATTAGGGCGCCCAAGGGTAGTCCAAGATACGTAAGTAGGCTGAGTAGAAGGCTTGGATTTAACAAGCCTAGGTCGCCTCCGCCAAGCATCGCCATAACAGCTAGCATAATCACCAGAAGCAAAGGACCGGTTAGAAGCAGGGCAACATAAAACTCTGATAGAACTGATAAGGTGTCTGAAAATTTTCTCAGGCTTATCTTTTTGAGCTTGATGTATTGCCTAGATTTTTCTTGGAGATAGGCAGTCGAGTTGCTCCCAGAGTGGATCGTTGAAATGTAGCCTTCCAGCAATTCACGAAATCTTTCGGAAGACGTTCGCTTTGATGTTTGTTCCAGCGCAGAAATTATGTCTTGACCGAAAAGATTCACATCTCTAACAATATCTTCTGCTTCTGCTGAAACCGCCAGAGGCACGCTCAGGGCTGAGAGGAAATGGAAAATTCTTTCTGGCGAGACGCCTGCACCTGTCAGAATTGCAAGGTAACTAGTGGTGAAAGGCAACTCGTCTTCTAACTCCCTTTTAAGCTTGTCTGCACGGTAAATAGGATATATGTAAAAGCCAACGATCGAAAATGCTAATGCAAATAGGCTTCCGCCAACACCGAACAAAATTGAGGCAAAGAGTGAAATGTTAAAAATGAGGAACATTAGGCACGACGCCAAGACTAGTAGGGTAAACGACGCCAAGATCGATGTGAGAATAGTTAGACTGACATATGCTTTGAAATTCACCTTAACTCCAGACTTATGCAAATTTGTCTCTAAATCTCTGAAGAGAGGTAAGAAACGTATTATTTTGTCTCCGATAATCTGATAAGCTATTGAATGTGCTGCTTCACATGTTAACTTGCTTTTCTTTTCCGCTATTCCTTCTTTAGCATCCGGAGACTTTGTTGGAAATACCTTGACCCACGTCTTTAAGCGGTTGCAAAGTGTTCTGACTTTTTCAGAGATCTTGCTGTTTCTCATTTCAGTTCAACTCTGGCTTTTTGGAAAACACGACCTGGGTTAGCATAGTATTCTCGAATTATGTTTGCTACATCGATGTGGCGGCGAATGCCTTTATGCACCATCCATTCAAGAACAGTTCTTCTTGAGTACAATTCGCGCCTGATGTCCTCTCCACGTATATCTTGTTTTCCCATGTGGTTTTCGAGGATTGCGCTACGGCCAGAGAAGACAAATTCATCTCCTCTTGGATTCCAGCGAAAAATCTCTTCAGTCAATATTTCCTTTGTTTCAGGAGAAAGTTCTACGATTTCTGTGGTTGTCATCGTTCTTCTAGCTGGTTTTCCTTCAATTTCGGTCCGCGTTACAACCATTATAACATCGGTCATTGCTATGAGCGGTCTTGGAATGTTCATCGGCTCAGATTCTAATCTATTTATCATGGCTTCAACCGATTCAGCATGTATTGTACTCATCCCAAGATGACCAGTTGCCATGGCCTGAAACAGTGTATAAGCTTCTTCTCCTCGAACTTCGCCTACAATAATGTAGTCCGGTCTCTGTCGAACAGCAGCTTTCAACAAGTCAAACAGAGTTATAGAACCCTTTTTCCGGTCATCGGGGCCGAAACCCAATCTTGCCACTGAAGGTATCCAATTCTCATGGGGAAGATTTAGCTCTTGAGTATCTTCTACACTCACTATTTTCATTTCAGGTTTTATAAACATCGAGAGACAGTTAAGCATGGTTGTTTTCCCAGCGGCCACGCCGCCAACTACCATTATTGATGCTCTGTTTTCGATAATATACCATAAGTAAGCAGCCATTTCCGAAGAGATTGTCTTGAACGCGATCAAATCTGAAATGGTTAACGGGTCAAGTCTAAAGCGTCTGATAGTGAATGTTGAGCCTCTTCGTGTAACCTCGTTTCCGTAGGTCAATTGTATGCGGCTGCCTTCTGGAAGTGACGCATCTAGAATCGGAGAAGCTATGGAAATGTTTTTCCCGCCTAAGTATGCTAGGCGAATTATGAAAGAATTTAGTTCTGCTTCATCTTTGAACACTATGTTAGTGGGTAGTGATTCGTAGGTTCGGTGCCAGATGTAAATTGGAATGTTTACTCCGTCTGCTGATATATCTTCAATCAAATCGTCCTTCATTAGTGGGTCTATTTTGCCGTAGCCTATGAAGTCTCGTGTTATGTAATACTGGAATTTGTCTATGGCTTCTGGCGGAACTTTGATTCGGTATTTCCTGATTATTTCTTTCGATTTCTCTTTCAGATAGTTTTCGGCTTTTTCTTTGGTTTCTATTTCCTTAAGATTTGCGTCCACTTCTTCCATCAGAAAGGTTTTGACTTCGTTCAGTTGTTCCTCTTCTTCTTTTTGAAGCGTTGGTTCTATGATTTCGTAGCGGGTTTTTTGAGTTTCTGGGTGCTTGACGATAGTAGCATATACGTATGGTTCATGTATCGGATATGCATCTCTAAAAATTGTAGGCTTTCTGCCTTCTCCTTTTACAATTATGCCCGCTACTATATCTTTGTTCTCTAAAGTACTTGCTGCCTTTTGTGTCTTCTTAACCGTAGCGAACGATCCTCCTTGGCTCAGGATTAAGAGTGTTTCTCATAAATATCATGTGTAGTAAGTCTTAATAAGTGCTATGCATGTCTAATCTTGAGCATCCTTTAATATAAACCCTAATGTATTAGATCTGGAAAAGTTTGACATAACGGTCAAAGAAGCAGAAAAAAGTGCAAGAACCTAAACTTACAAGAAACAGCTACTCAGTAAAAGAAGAAAGAAACAATCAAAGCCTCCACGCGATTTTGATGGAGTAAAAAAGGCAGAACACAAAATCAAATTTGAAAAATGCCCCGTAAGGTTTTGTCCAGAATGCGGTTCAAACGAAGTTTTCTTCGCCTCTGGATTACCTCATCTGTGGTCTATTTGGGACTGCAGAAACTGTGGATACCGCGGAGACTAATCCTAGAAGACAGTAAGTTGGCTGCAAAACTTCAAAACGAGTACGAGCCAAAGATCGTTGAACGCTAATTCTCAAGTTTATTCCTTACTATTAATGAGCTTCTGGATGCCTGGCTTTTATTCTATTGTAGCGTGTCTACGCTTCAGATCTTCTTCTGTGCGTCCCATCCTGTGCATAAGTTCCACGATTAGACTGTCTAGGAAAACCATAGTGTTATTTTCAAAAATGCTTCCTAGCGGTGTTAGAGGTTCACGTTCACCAATAATTTGCCTAGCCAGATAATCCTCTTCCCTAGGCATACCCGCCTTTGTTCTTCCTTTGACTGTTACGACTAGGTCAGCCATCCGTCCCAATGGGGATCCAGGAAAAGACGTGATTGCAATGACTTTTGCACCAATTTCCTGAGCGGCTGCGCTTGCAGTTAATACGATTTTTGTGGCGCCTGTACCCGAAATGGCTATTAGCAAATCCCCATTTTCAGCAGCAGGCGTGATGGTTTCACCTAGAAAATAGACGTCGAAACCTAAATTCATCAGTCGCAGTGCAAAGGCTCTAGCGACGAAACCGCTTCTTCCCATGCCTACCGTGAATATTTTCCTGTCTTTTGCTTGGAGCAAAAAACTGATTAATTGCTCAACTTCTTTCATGTCGAGCCCTATCATACACTGCTTTATGCATTCTATAATTTCGTTTGACGCCGCCTTGAACCATTTCATTGGCCTAGGCTCCGAAGACCCATTACACAAATGTCCATGTTAAAAGTATTGCGGTCTAAAGCAAGCTTGCTAGAAGCTCATTCAACGGCGGGATTATGAGGAACAAACGGACATATGAAGCGATCAATATTACACCAGCTGTAACAACAATCAGCACAAAATCGCCTTTGTGCATTCTAAGCGCGTAAAGATTTGTACGTTCTTTGGTGGCTCCCCATGCTCTGGATTCCATGGCTTCAGCCAACTCGAGGCTTCTGCGAATCGCACTCACTATTAAAGGTATGAGAATCGGAATGTAATTTCTGATTCTTTTCAGAAAATTCCCACGTTCAAGCTCCAGCCCCCTGGCTTTTTGAGCATCCATAATTGTTTGTGCTTCTTCAGCAAGGACTGGAACAAAACGTACGGCGGTTGTAAAAGCGAAGACGAACTCGTAGGGTACACGCGTCTGTTCTAAGGCTAATCCTAAGTGGTCAGGTGATGTCGTCAGGAAAAATACAGAAAATGATTCAACAAGAACAATGAAACGTAAGGTCATAGCAGCCGCATTTTCCAAAATCTTTGCCGTAATAATGTAGCCTGTACCAATAAATGCAAAGACAAAGTTTGTCAAAAAGATTATTGTGGCTAGAAAGGCTGCACCGCGCATTGAACGAATCCATTCTCGTCTAACTCCAGCCAACAGGACGAAAGGAATTTGCAGCAAGAAGAGAGCTATTAAGGGCAAGATTTCCCAGAATACTATTGCGATGGCGAAAATTGCACAAACATAGATGAATTTTATCCTCGGATCTAGATTGTGTACAGGTGAATAGACCTTGCGGAATTTAAGCCCATTAAATACGCTCATCGAGTTTTTCTCTCCAAAACGTTAAGTAGCACCCTTCGTGCTTCATAAATGTCAATTACATTTTTTGGAAGGTCCAGTTCTGAAAGTGCCAAGAAAACTTGTGCTATCTGTGGCGGCACAATAGATGCATAATCCAAGATTTCAGGGTTTGTAAGGATTTCTCTTGCTTCGCCATCTCCAACAATTATCCCTTCTCGCATCAGCAGAACCCTAGGATTGCATTCGGCCACAAACTCCACATCATGCGTGACCATAATTATTGTCTTTCTCTGAGTTCTTAGTTGCATGATGAACTGGCGAAGTTTCTCCTTCTGCTGATAGTCCTGTCCGATCGTAGGCTCGTCCAATATAAGTATTCTGGGGTCCCATGCTAGGACAGAGGCGAGAGCTACACGTTTTCTTTCTCCACCGCTTAGCATGAATGGCGATGTTTTTCTGTATTGAGTCAAGCCTAGAAGATTAAGAGCCCATGTCACACGGCTTTCCACAACCGAATCTTCAAAACCAAAATTCTTCAATGCAAAGGATATCTCATCTTCCGCTGTTTCACTGAAAAGCTGATGGTCAGGGTTCTGAAAGACGAAACCCACGTTTCTGGCTAATTTTGCAACACTGGTTTTTGTTACGTCAACTCCATCAACTAGCACCTGCCCTTTTGTGGGTTTTAGTAAACCGTTGAAGTGTTTCACCAGAGTTGTTTTTCCAGCACCATTTTGTCCCATTATGGCTACGAACTCGCCGTCTTGGATAGTTGTGGATACTCCTTTGAGTGCGTCTACACCATTGGGATAGGTGAAAAAGAGGCCTGTGGCTTCAATCATATGTTCGCAAGAGCCTCCTTATGATAACTGCCAATTCATCTGATGATAGGGGAATTGTGTTCCCGAATTCTATCCCGTCTTTCTTGAGTATTTGATACAGGCGTGCCGCTTTGGGAATTCCTATTCCTATTAGGCGGGCTTCCTCTGAGCGTAAGATTACGCGTGGATCTCCATCTAGAACGACTTTTCCCTCATCCATTATGATTATGTGGTCAGCGTACCTTGCGGTTAAATCAAGTCTATGTTCGACCAGCACAACGGTTATGCCGAGTTTTTTGTTCAGATCATAGATGACCTCGAATATTTTTTTGGCACTTAGGGGATCTAGGAAACTTGTTGGTTCGTCCAATATTATCACGTCGGGTCGCATAGCTAGAACAGAAGCTATAGCAACACGCTGTTGCTGTCCCCCCGAAAGTTCATGTGGTGCTCTCTCCCTTAGGTCATATATGCCTGTAAGATGTAATGCCCAGTCTACTCTTCTGCGCATTTCTTCTCGGGGCACACCCACGTTCTCAAGACCGAAGGCAACGTCTTTTTCAACAGACAAAGCGAAAAGTTGGTTTTCTGGATTTTGGAAAACAAGACCCACGTGTATTGCCATTTCAGAGATGGAATGCCCGACAACGTTTAATCCTGCAACAGTCATTTCGCCTTTCAGTTCGCCTTGATAGAAATGCGGAATCAAACCGTTGAAGCATCGGCATAGTGTTGTCTTTCCGCAACCGCTTGGACCTGTGATGAGAGCGAATTCGCCTTTCTCAATTCTGATGGAGACATCTATAATTGATGGTCTAGTTCCGCCCGGATAGGTGTACGTGACATTTTCGGCTTCAATTATTGCCATGCTTTGATTGCCAGCCATGTTTTATGCGGTTGACTTATTCATTTAAGAGTAGCTACTTATTATTGATTAGCCAACCTCTGTTTAAGAAGAAGCAAACAGCGCTTAAGCACAGATTCAATTTCGCCTACGCCGTTAGCACCAGCAGCTGTAGAGTGCCCCCCACCCATGCCTTTAAAATAACCCCCTAAGGGTTTGGCAACATCTTTGCCCAAATGTATGCCCGTTTGTTTGTGAAATTCTCGTGTGGCACGGAAGCTTACTTCTATGTTCTCATTTTTCTGCCCTGCTACAGCAGCTACATCGGCCCCTGAATCAATTAGAGCTCTGGCTGCTGAAGCCTGATAAGCGCTTACGTGTGAAAGGGCAAGTATCCATTCATCTATCTTGAAAAGTCTAGCTCTTTTGGATGCTTTAAGCCTGGCGACGCGTTCAGAGAAGTCCATTGGCAATGAGAGCATTGGAAGCGTTTCTTGAGCATTTATCCCGGAATCAACGAGTTCGGCTATGTTTTTTAATGTGGACGAGTTGGCTAAAACGAAGTGCCGTGTGTCGAAGGCTATGCCTAAAAAAAGGGCTTTCGCCTCGTTTTCGCCTATCTTAGTGTTCGTCTCCTTATAGAAGGTGTAGATAATCTCACACGTTGACGATGCCTCTTCATTCGTTATGCACAAAGTCGCCATGTTTTCTGTTTCCGGGTGAGCTGCATGATGGTCAACCACGATTATAGGTGCTTTGGCTCTTTTCACTTTATCAGCCAAATTATTTAATTGTTGAATTGTGTTAGTGTCAAGAAGGACTATGGCACCTGCGTTTTCAATGTTCGGTCGATCTCTTATCTCTATCGGTATATGTTGAAGGATGTGTTTTGATAATCGACTTATCCCGTAAGCCGCACCAATCTCCACATTGAGGGTTGGCCTAGATTGTTTCAGTAGGCCTTCTAAAGCGTAGGCTGAACAAATGGCGTCTGGGTCCGCATTGTGATGGCATAATAAGACAACCAGTTTCACATCCAATGTATCCAGAATTTTGGTTATTTCTGCGAATGACACGCAAGTTCCCTCAAATACTTTTCAGCCGATTCAAAGGCTTCCTTCACGGCTTCATCGGCGAGTCCTTGCACGTCAACTCCTTTCATTGACGAGGATAAAACCAAGCTCACATCGACAATCAAGCTTACTGGACTTGTTCCTTCAATCTCAACGCCAGTGTTAAGAGTTTCAATGTTTCTCTTCGCAACTCTAGAATGCACATATCCTCTGGCTGCTAGTTCCGCAACTGTACATAATTTTTCAATCTGCGCGCTTGTTAACTGTTGTATGCCAAGCTCTTCCACACAGGATACACCTAAAACTTCGGTTAGGTCTGGGATGAAGGCAAAACTGGACTTAGGTCTTGTTGAAGCTTCGTTTGCACATCTTTCAGTTGGCTCCTCACTCGTTCTTCCTGTTTCGCCAAGACTGACACTCTCGTGTTCAGAAGATCTTTTCGCTCAGTTAACTCGGCAATTGTTTTTGCTTTCTCGGCTTTTATCATAAGCGAACCTGTTGCCTTATATATAACTGCGTCATCCGCCAGTTTTTGCAGCTCGTTCAAAGCTTGCTCAATCTCGGATAACTCTAGTTCCACCTGTTGCTTTTGAGCAAGAACTGACTGAAGTGTTTGCTGAAGTTGCTGAAGCCTCAGTAAACGTTCTTGAACATGGGGTGGAAGCCTTGAAATCTCATCACTCACTTTTTATCCTTCCAATTCTGCACTGCAATAAGCGTCACTATTAATTAAGTATTCTCTCATACAAGACCTTTGGAATACATGTCTTAACGTCTTGATTCCCAAGATGGTTGAAACTGACCACGTCTCCATTTGTTTAGAATTTGTGGTTAACATTCCAAGATGGTTGTTTGGGAAAACAAGAGAACCAGTAATCTCATGGTGCGGTCACCGGGATTTGAACCCGGGTCGTCGGCTTGGGAAGCCGATGTCCTAACCAAGCTAGACTACGACCGCTCTCAAGAATGAAGTCGCTTGATGATTTAAGTCTCTTTAGGTCAATGGATTTTCTGAGCAAAAAAGAAGGGAGGATGATCATTTGGATTTTGTTATATGCACATTCTTGACAAGTACATATGGGCTCAGAGATGGTGGATCTGCTTCGCCCCACCAATGCACATGCTGTCTCTCCTTCGAAATGCTGGTTATGTTGCTGAGCAGAGTCAGCGCATTGTCGCTTATACGTAAATCTTTCAAGGATTGTTTAATTTCACCTTTTTCGATGAGGAAAATGCCATCTCTTGGAATTGTGGAGAAGTCGCCTTTTGCATAATTCTGAAACCGTGTATACCACGTGTTCGTTAAGTAGAGCCCTTTTTTCATTCCTTTGAAAAGCTCGTCTTTGCTTATGTTGCCAGCATCCATTTCTACATTCCACGCAGTTGGAAAAACCAGCCCAGCGTTAGCTGTTGTTTCGGTTTTGAAAATTTTAGCGGTGGATGTGTTATGAAGATAAGTCTTTAGAATACCGCGGTCGATGAAGACGTTTTTTCTTGTCGGAACGCCTTCATCATCGAAAGCTCTATGTGCAATGGAATATATATCAGGATTATCTTTTAGTGTGACGAGGTCAGGTGCCACTTTCTCACTGACTTTGTTCACGAAGACCGACAATTGGATCATAACGTTGAAAGCTGAGACCATTCCAGCCCAAACGCCGAGCATAGAACCAAAAATCAAAGGGTCAAAAATGATGTCGTAAACGCCTTCATCGCCAGTTTTCGGATTTTTGGCCAACTTTGCTATTTCGCCAGCTTTGGCTCCTGCTCTTGCAGGCTCAAAATCTTGCAACGTCGAACTGCATTCAACTCCATGTCCTGAAGCCTCTCGTTCCGAGAAGGCTCTAATTGAAAGCTCGATTGCTGATCTGCTGTCTGTACCGATTGGTCCTTCAGAAGACGCGAAGTGAACATCTTCGTACTTTGTAAAGAGTATGCCTCCGCTTTCAACTTTGGCTCCAGCTTCTTTTTCTGCTGCCTCAATTGCTTCAAAAACATATTCGGTAGGGTTCTCCAAGTCTCCAAGTTTTTTGTCCACATTGCTTCTTGCATAATGAAAAGTGCCTTGCGCAAATCCGCCAAACATTGGATTCTCTTGTGAAACCTTTGCTAAATCTAGTAATCGTTTAACATTTGCATCGACTTCACTGAAATTGCGTATCTGTGTTGCAACCACACGTTTTTTCCAGGCTAATGCCACATCCGTAACGTAATCGTTCCAAGCGACTGTGATGTCAACCTGATTGTTGCTGAAACGCACTTGTCGATATTTCCCAGAAGTGGTCTTAGCAATGACCACGTCGGCACCTAAAGCCTTAGCTTTCTTAACTATCTCCTCTGTTTTGTTAAGTATGTCGCTCATTTTACAAATACCTCCCTAAGCCGGATGCATGGACCACCTGTATAGACAGGCACTCCTTGCATCGGGTCGCCTTTTCCACATGTAGCTGCGTCAAACTCTACTTTTCTGGAAACTGCATCGACAGCCGTCCAAAACTTTGGCGTGGTTGTCTCGATTATTGGTCTCGCCACTGGATGCTTTAGCTCTCCGTTCTCTATTAGGTATGCTTCTCTGCCCACGTAACGTTGATTAAAACGTTTGTCATCAATGTTCCATTCAGTAAAAGACTTCATATAGACACCATATTTAACATCCTCAATCAGTTCTTCTTCTGTGAAATTGCCTGGAAGAACAAACGTGTTTGCCATGCGAACTATTGCTTCTCTGTCATAGTTGACAGCTCTTGAAGAAGCATTGCTTTTTGTTCCAAGCTTTGCCGCGGTTTCTCTGTTATGCAAAAACTCGTTTATAATTCCGTTCTTGTATAGGAATCTGCTTCTTGCCTTAACGCCTTCGTCATCGTATGGATAGTAACCATAGCTATGTTCGATGGCAGGATCATCTACAATCGTGACCACGTTGTTTCCGATTCTAGTCCCGATCCAGTATGGACCACCCTCATAAATGAAAGATTTTCCCGCTTGGCTCATTTCCCGTCCCAAGATTCTATCAGCCTCTATTGGGTGACCGCACGATTCATGGGCCGCTATTCCAGTGACCTCTGATCCGCAGACTAAATCCATGGTTCCAGGTGTAACGTTTTTTGCTTTGGTTATTACTTCCTTTAGAACCTTGGCGTTGTGTACCAGCTTCTCCGCGATGTTCCATTCCTGAAAGGCTTCCCAGCCGCCGCTGTAACCAAACTGTTCAAATGCTTGCTCGGTTTTGCCTTCTTCAGCTATCGTGAGGAAGAAGAAAGCGCCTATTTTTGGCACGAATGATGATATCCGTGATCCTTCCGAGTTGACGAAATATTTGGTTGTCAAGTCAATAAAACACTGTGACACCATGGCGGCAATATTCACTCCACATGAATCTAAAGTCTTCTTAATATCAGTAAACGTCGAAATTCTATCTTCCGGCGAAATGCTCTCTATCTTCTTTTTTTGGTCAACAGTCCATTTTGTTTCAACCCCTTTTTCTTCAGCAAATACCAATTTATCTTTTCGATTGGCAGTCTTGGCATACTTGAATGCCAAATCTACAATATCCTTCGCGTCTTCCTTCAACCATTTGTTTGTCGATGCAAAACCAATTCCACCATCCGCTATAATTCGCACGCAGAATCCACTATCAACTGCTGAAACATATGCTTCAAGAATGCCATTTCTGAGCATAAGTATGTCTCTCACTTGGCTCTGCCCTCTCACCTCAGCATATTCAACCTTCTTGCTTTGTGCATAACCTAATGCATAATCAACAATTTCCTCGTCCATTTTTCCTCGACCTTTTAGAAGACTAAAATACAAAAAGAGGAGATAAAACCTTTTAGGTGAAACTTCTAAGGCTTAGCTGAATAGATCAAAGAGGAATGCTCAATTGAAAAACTGTCTTGCAGGAAACACTCATTTTTGGCAGGGAAACGAAGCATGTGCTGAAGCAGCCATAGTAGCAGGATGCCGATTCTTCGCTGGATACCCAATAACGCCCAGTAGCGAAATAGCAGAACACCTAGCAAAAAGACTCCCACAAATGGGTGGAATCGCCATACAAATGGAAGACGAACTAGCCTCAATCAGCGCTGTAGTAGGCGCAAGCTGGGCTGGCGCCAAAGCAATGACTGCAACGTCTGGTCCAGGCTTTAGCCTCATGCAAGAAGGAATAGGCTACGCATTTATGACAGAAACCCCATGCGTCATAGTCGATGTACAGAGAGCAGGCCCAAGCACCGGACAAGCCACGAAATGCGGACAAGGCGACGTAATGCAGAGCAGATGGGGCACCCACGGAGATTATTCGGCCATCGTGCTCTCCCCAAATTCAGTACAAGAAATGTTCACCTTAACCGTCAAAGCATTTAACCTTGCTGAAAAATATCGTACACCAGTCATACTTCTTGCAGACGAAATAATTGCACATATGAGAGAACAGCTCACAATCCCCTCATCTGAAACATTGGAAGTGATAAACCGTAGAAAGCCCACGACAGGCGAGAAAGCGTTCTTCGGCTCACAGGAGGTTCCACCAATGCCAGCAGTCGGCGAAGGCTATAACGTCATCGTGACTGGCTCAACTCATGATGAATGTGGAATCAGAGCCACTGCCGACCCAGATGTTCACAGACGATTAGTGGAAAGACTCAACAACAAAATTCAGAACCACGCGAATGAAATTGCAGACTTTGAAAGTCACAACATTGAAGATTGCCAAGTAGGAATAGTTTCATATGGATGTACATCACGAAGCATCTACGAAGCCGTTGAAAATGCTGAAAAAAAAGGAGTAAAAACAGGCTTTGTAAGACTGAAAACACTTTGGCCCTTCCCAGACAAAGCAATCAAAAAGATAGCTGAAAGGGCGAACGCGATTATAGTTCCAGAAATGAATGTAAAACAACTTGTTTACGAAGTGGAAAGAGTCGTATGCGGTCTAGCACATGTCAACCCCTTGAACAAGATCGGAGGCGGAGAGCTAATCACGCCTGAGGAGTTACTGGCTGAAATTCTTAAGGTGACAAAGAAACATGACTGAAGCATTTTCTGCCAGGAAATATTTGAGGGATATAACGCCCCCTTTCTGCACAGGCTGCGGAGCATACACGATTACAAACATCTTCCTCAGAGCAATCCACGAGTTAGGTCACGAAAACCTACAAAAATTTGTATTCTGCAGCGGAATAGGCTGCTCAGCATGGATTCCTTCACCACATTTCATAGCTGACTCGATTCACACCCTACATGGAAGAAGCATACCCGTGGCAACAGGCATCAAACTCGTCCGCCCAGAGACTGATGTCGTGGTTTTCGGCGGAGACGGCGATATAGTCGGCATAGGCTTAAGCCACTTCATACATGCTGCACGAAGAAACCTAGACATCCTCGTAATCATGGTAAACAATATGGTTTACGGAATGACCGGAGGACAAGTTGCCCCCACGACACCGTACAAGATAAAAACAACCACAACCCCTTACGGAAGCTTTGAACATACACTAGATGCTGCCAAGTTGGCTGTAACGGCTGGAGCTAGCTACGTGGCCCGCTGGACAACAATTAACCAAAATATGCTTAAAGAATCGATAATGAAAGCGCTGCAAATGCAAGGCTTTAGATTCATAGAAATAATAAGTCAATGTCCAACAGCCTTTGGAAGAAAAGCAGGCTTCAAAGATGTCGGTGAAATACTGAAATGGTTCAAAGAAAACACGATTCCGATTCAGCAGGCAGAGAAAATGGATGACCTGGAATTGGCATCCAAGTTTGTTGTGGGTGAATTCGTGCAAAGACAGAGGATGACGCTTGTCGAAACAATATACAACATAATAAAGGAGGCAGAAATTAAAATTGATGAAAACTGAAATAAGGATAAGCGGGCTCGGCGGGCAAGGCGTAGTTATGGCCGGGCAAATATTGGGAAAAACAGCTGTCTACAGTGGAAAAAATGCTGTCCAAACGCAAAGCTATGGATCGGAAGCACGCGGAAGCGTAGCCAAAAGCGAAGTTATAATATCTGATGGAAAAATTGGCTATCCACAGGTAAGAAAATGTGATGTACTAATCGCGATGAGTCAAGAAGCTGCTGACAAGTACCTGAAAGACTTGAAGAAGAATGGAATACTAATAATTGACAGCACCTACATAAAAAGAGACCCCGATACAGAAGCAAGTTTTTTCAAAATCCCAGCTACAGAATATGCCGAAAAGATGTTCAGAACGAAGGTATGCGCAAACATGTTTATGCTAGGAGTTTTAGCAAAGGTAACCGATATAATCAATGATCGTTCCATGAAGAAAGCCATTGAAACCACCATTATGAGTGATTTTGTCGACATTGACAGAAAAGCATACAAAAAAGGAAAAGAGCTAATAGGATAATAGGCTACTTCACATCTCCGTTTTCCTCTGTTCTCATCTTACTGCTTGCATACGCATTTTTTGACAAATAAATTGTGGTCAGCAGAAAGACAGCTGTAAAAACTGCGAAAACATAGGTTAGATATCTCAGATTATGTGAAGCTATGCTAAACTCAGTCAATTGCTCATGATAAGATGAGTTCAAAATAAGATGATTTTGTTGAAGTTGGCTATGATTACTTAAGAGAATAGGATAGTTGTTCATGAGGTAATGATACGAAATATTCAGATTATCAAGAACTATCTGCAGTTTTTGAAGTTCAGTGAGTAGTTGATTGTAAAGGTACAATCCTTTTGAAGAAATTAGTTTGATCGTCTGGTTGTTATGCTTAACAGTGAAGTACAAGTAAACTTTGGTTGTATCATTAGTCTTCCACACATGTGGAAGAAGCTCTTCTTCACCATCGAGCAGGACGAGTGGAACATTCATCAACTCTGTAGAAATCGCTATCCTGCAGAAAGCGATAGTTTCATTTTCACCAATAAAGTTAAAATACATTATCTTATTCCCCGTTTCTTCCCCAATTTTGAATCTGAAGGCACATATGGTTGAGTTGCTGATAAAGGTTGTTGAATAGGTTTTTCCTTTGAAAGTTGTGTTTGATTTCGAAAAAACTCCCATCAGGGGATGATTATCTCGATTAAAAACGTCTATGCGGTATATTTCATCCCCTATCCCGTCGTAATTTGCATCTTGACCGGTGTAATCAGCCCAGTAATTGCCTTCATTCTTATAATACCAAAAATTGATTGTTCCAGCTGACACTTTAATTCTATCATAGAAGTTGTTAGTGCAAAATAGGTTGCTGTTACTACTAGAGAAAATGGTGACTCCTATAGAGTTATTGGAAATCACGTTACCCGAAATGTTGTTATCACTGGAATCATATAACCGTATTCCATCAGAGTTTTCGGAAATGACATTATCCGAAACAACATTATTGTTGGAAAAGTAGAGGCTGATTCCATTAGAATTGTTTACTATTACGTTGTTGCGAACTATGTTGTTGCTTGAAAGATAAAAAAACGATTCCTTCATCACTAATTGCAATTATGTTGTTGTGGATCGTTACTCCACTAGTAGAAGATACAAGTATTCCAACAGCATATGGAGCAGCGCTGCTCTTCTTCACAGTAAGGTTTCCAATATTCACATTTAAAGCTGTTATCAGAACCACATACGAAGCTGCATGACCATGAATTATTGTTGAAACCATGTTTTCTCCTACAAGAGAAACACTCCTGTTAACAACAATATCCTCTCGATATATTCCAGCACGTACAAAAATTACGTCTCCAGCATTTGCATTATTGATAGCTTCTTGAATTGTCACAAAATCTCCTGGGACATAAATCATCCCAGGATTCGCTAGCACAGTTGCTTTCCTTAATAAAACGTAAGGACTTGATAACAAAAGCAAAATTGCTAATAAGTTCAAGATTGGCTATTTCAATTCTTTCACATCGTTTTCTGTAGTTTCACGAATTATTAAAGGTTAATGTAATCTTCTCTGGGAAAGCATTTTCCCAACTATAAGAGAACATGAAACAGAGCCTAACAATGCAGGAACAAAAATGCCCAAAGCAATTAAGGGTTGTATAAGAGACCACAAGATCGCCATGTATAATGTTATGGTTGCAAATGCCATCATGAAGAGTTCAAAATAGTTTATCCTATTCATACTTTGCTTTTTCAGCACAACATGCAACATACTTTGTGTTTGCTGAATTTCATGATCCGTCGCAAAAACTGAAAGATTCTTGTCACTATCTTGGAATTTGAAGCTCAAAAGCATATATTTCTGTAGTTCCCAAGGTTTTCTCTTCGGTAAAATTCCAATAACATTGCTTTTCTCCATTTTTTTCAATACTGTTTGAATTTTACGAACAAACTGTAGATCAACTGCTTTCTCATCTCCATACAAATGGTTTATTATATCTTTGACATCTGGTAATTGAAGTTTCAGCTGGAAAAACGCGATTGATTTGACCAAGTCATATTGGTATTCGCCTTCTCGCAATCGTATGCCTACGTTTCTGCTGTCTGCTTTCAAGGCTTCCTGAATTAGTTTTGTTTCGCTCTGAGATAATCTTTGATGGGACAAAGCGCTTGCAACCTATTCAATAGGTTCAATTGAAGCCAGATAAATATATCCTTTGGTATATGATACAATGTCTTCAATTTTGTCAATTCTTCAGCCTAGTGATTCAACAGGATCAATAGAAGAAACTTGTAAATGTTTAAATGTTGTATAATAAATCAAGGCGTTGTAGAATGGCTAGTTATATATTGGAGCAAAATCTAGGTAGTTTGCCGCTGCAGAAGAAATATAGGAGCCATCTTGACATTATGGCTTTGATATTGGATACTGCAAAGGATAGAAGTAAATCTCGCTTCTCAATCAGTAGACAAGCGAACATTAACTACATACAACTTAAGAAGTTCTTGAATTCACTTCTTCAGATGAGATTTATAGAAATGGATGTTAGAAATGGTGTTGTTATGTATAGAACTGGCGAAAGAGGGCGCATATTTCTTAGACAATATTGTGTCTTGTTGGGCATGATCGCGTCTGCAAATAGGCAAGGTCTACAGCAGAATGCCTTATTGTGAATTGCATTCGGAGAAGCAGCTGACTAATCAAGCTTCAATGTAATAGCTTTTAGCATCGGTTTGGGAATTGAATGGTTTTCTAACGAGTCGAAAGCTGTTCAGACGCAAAGAATATGAAAATGAAAAATGTGCAGAACTATTGTACAGTTTTATAAGTTCAAGACATTAAGTACTTTTGGGAGCGAAATCAGTCATGGTTGCTAAGGAGATCGCATACTCCAATGTAGGTGTTAACAGGCAATTGAGAGCTTCGTCCAAAAAAGCTTTACAGATTTTAAAGGACACTTACCAGTTTAGCTTTTACGGCGAGATTTTGCAGCTTCCCTTTGGAAATATTCTGCCTTTAGGGAAAGATCAATACTTAGACCTACAAATTGAAGGAGTAGGCACAAAAGTATTACTGGCTCAGCTTGCAGGGAAATATGACACTGTAGGTGTTGACGGTGTGGCTATGGTTGTGAATGATGTCATACGTTCTGGAGCTAAACCCTTGGCAATTGCTGACAACATTCACGCGCAGATTTCTGATCCGGTCTTAATTGGAGAATTGATGAAAGGCATAGTAAGAGGGGCTACTAGAGCTAGTTGTGTCGTGCCAAATGGAGAAATAGGCGACGTGAATGAATTGATAAAAGGTTTGATCGAAGGGAAAGGTTTTGACATGATAGTAGCCGCGGTCGGCAAAGTAACGAAAGAAGAAGTAATTTCTGGGAGAAACATAGAACCAGATGACATAATCATAGGTTTACGGAGTTCTGGAATTCACAGCAATGGTATATCATTGGCAAGAAAAATCCTGTTCAAGCAATGGGGTGGAAGATTTGAGACACATGATGTCCCAGATGGATTAGATGTAGAATTGATACGCGAAATTTTGAAACCTACAGAAATATACGTTAAACAGTTGCTCAAGGTTGCAGAAGAGATTGAGATAAAAGCTGCAATTCACATTACAGGAGATGGTTACCTCAAGTTTGCTCGCCTGACAAAATTTTCTCGCGGCATAGGTTTTGAGTTCGACAATTTCAACCCACAACCTATCTTCGGAGTGATTCAGAAAACTGCACTAGAACTCGGAGGCGTAATAACTGATGAAGAAATGTTCAAAACGTTTAACATGGGTTGGGGATTCGCGCTAATTGTGGATAAGACCGATGCCGACAAAGCAATGGATATTATTGAGAAGAGCCGGATTCGTTCTGAGCCAATAGGAAAAATAACACGTTCTAGGAGAATAAAGGTTTTACATAATAACAAGAAAATTATCCTGAAATGACTGTTTGCTTTGTTGTTGATGAAAGCGCTTAAATCTTTTCCGAATCCAAGTTTAGCTCATGAGATGCCGTTTGAGAATTGAAGTGAGTCTGAAGCGAGGGCATACCGATCCAGAAGGCGAAACCACGAGGCGGTTGTTGAAAGATCTTGGTTATGAGGTTGAAACAGTCAATATAACTAAGACATACTACCTCATTATTGAAGCTAAATCACGAGAAGAAGCTGAGACTCTAGGAGAAGAAATGTGCAAACGATTTTTGGCAAATCCGACCAAAGATGATTATGTAATTGTTGTTGAGGAGAAGAAATGACCAACTGCTTCTACATTCGCAGAAAAACCCTGTTTCCGCTGTTCGAAATAAATCTGCTTAGCACTTCAGATGATCAACTTGAAGAAATAAGCCGCGAACTAGGAATAGGGTTAAACTTGCAAGAAATGAAGATGATCAAGGCTTTTTTCAAGGCAAAGGAACGAAATCCAACAGACGTAGAGCTCCAAACAATAGGCCAAACATGGTCGGAGCACTGCTTCCACAAAACTTTTAAGGAAAAAATAGAATTTAACGGTAAAGAAGTTGACGGCCTTTTCAAAACGTACATTGCAAAAGTCACGGATGAAATCAACCCTTCATGGTGTTTCTCTGTTTTCGAAGACAACGCGGGAATAGTCGAATTTGACAAAGGGTACGGAATAGCCATCAAAGTTGAAACCCACAATCATCCTTCCGCCATAGAGCCTTTCGGGGGTGCAGCCACGGGCGTAGGCGGGGTAATCCGCGACATTCTAGGCGTCTGGGCAGACCCAATTGCGTGCACAGACATTTTAGGCTTCGGCCCACTAGACTTTGATTATGAAAAGCTACCGCCGGGAGTAAGGCACCCGAAATACGTTTACATCGGCGTTGTGGCTGGCATCGGCAGCTACGGAAACAACATGGGAATTCCAACTGTGAACGGAGCTATATACTTTGATGAAAGCTACGTTGGAAATGTTGTTGTCTATTGTGGATGTATAGGATTGCTTCCATTAAGGAAATTCAAGAAACAAGCAAAGCCGAACGACCTGATAGTCTTGGCTGGAGGAAAAACAGGACGAGACGGAATTCATGGCGTAACATTTGCATCTGCTGAACTGACTGAGAAGTCAGAAGAGGTCTCACGACCAGCCGTGCAAATTGCGAATCCAATAGAAGAGGAGAAGCTAACAAGAGCCATAATCGAAATCCGAGACCGTGAACTAGCATCAGCAATAACAGATCTGGGTGGGGGTGGCCTATCATCAGCTGTTGGTGAGATATCAATGAGGTTTGGATGCGGTGCAGTTTTGGAACTGGACAAGATTCAATTGAAGTATGCGGGTTTGGCTCCTTGGGAGATTTATGTTTCTGAGTCACAAGAAAGGATGCTGCTAGTGTTGCCGCCAGAAAACCTTGAACACATTCTGGACATCTTCGCTAAGGAGGACGTTGAAGCTACCGCAATTGGCAGGCTTACTGTTGATAAGGCTTTGCGGATTTATTATCAAGGCAAACCGGTTGCGGAGATAGAGATTCCGTTTCTTTTTGAGCCGCCTAAATCACTCAAAAAAGCAAAGCACAAGCTAGCTAGACTTAGGGAACCTACATTTGCTGAGCCGAAGGATTTGACCGGAACGCTTCTGAAGCTTTTGGCTTCACCTAACATTGCAAGTAAAGAAAGCGTTGTACGCACATATGATCATGAGGTAAAGGGCAATACCGTGCTTAAACCTTTGCAAGGTGAGTACTCTGGACCGAATGATGCTGCAGTACTGAAGCCTTTGGAAAACTCTTGGAAAGGCATTGCAATTTCGTGTGGCATGAACCCAAACTATGGCAAGATTGATGTTTATTGGATGGCAGCTTCTGCTATAGAAGAAGCGATCAGAAATAATGTGGCTGTAGGTGGTAGAAGGATAGCCCTGCTTGATAATTTTACTTGGGGTAACCCAGAGAAGCCGGAAAGGCTGGGTCGTCTTGTCAGAGCCTGCAAAGCGTGTTACGACTTTGCAAAGGTTTTCGAAACGCCGTTCATCTCAGGCAAGGACAGCCTCTATAATGAGTCGCCCCTTGGACCTGTAACGCCAACTCTCTTAATCACTGCTCTGGGCATCGTTCCTGATGTTCGATTGGCGGTTTCGATGGATGTTAAGGCGGAAGATGACTTGATTTACATTGTGGGACAGACTTTCAACGAGCTTGGAGGATCAGAATACTATAAGCTTGGAGGCTTTCTTGGAAAGAATGTTCCCAGGGTGCGATCTCGGCAAGCTAAGAAAATATTCGACGCTGTTATCAAAACTATTGACTTAGGATTGGTTAAGGCTTGCCATGACTTATCGGAAGGTGGTTTGGCTGTGGCGGCTGCAGAGATGGCGTTTGCCGGTGATTATGGTTTGGAGTTGGATTTGCGCAAAATTCCGCGCAAAGCCCTAACTCGTGATGATATTTCTCTTTTTTCAGAATCTAACAGTCGGTTTTTGTTTGAGGTTCCCGAAAGAGGGAAAAACGAATTTGAGGCTCTGATGAAGGGGAATGCTTGTGCAGAAATAGGCAAGATTACAAAGACCCCTCATTTGCGGGTTTATGGGTTAAAAGGCAAGGTTGTTGTTGACTCTTCACTCAGCGATTTGCAGGCAAGTTGGAAACAACCCCTCAGCAAGGAGACTTGAGTTATGAAAAAAGAAGAGATCAAAGTCTGTGTCTTGCGAGTGGGTGGAACGAACTGTGACGCAGAAACCAAGCGTTCCTTTGAGCAACTGAATGTTCGAGCTGATGTTGTGCATGTGAATGAAATAGTTAAGCGACGAAATCTTCTGGAATACGATGCGCTGGTTTTTCCCGGAGGCTTTTCCTTTGGTGATCATGTGCGAGCCGGCACTATATGGGCAAAATTTGTACTGTCGAAGTTGAGCAAAGAAACCAGGGTTTTCGTTGATGAGAATCGTCCAATTCTAGGCATTTGCAATGGCTTTCAAGTACTTATTGAAGCGGGTTTGCTTCCGGGCTTTGAAGGAATATGCCCATACCCGGAGGCATCGTTAGCCACTAATGTTCCATCTGGATACAACTGCCGCTGGATTTATCTTAAGCACGAAAATGATGGAAAATGCATATTCAGCCAGAAGATTCCAAAGGGAAAGGTTTTGAGGATGCCAGTGGCGCATTCTGAAGGTAGATTCATATTTCCAAAGGAAGATGAAAAACGGCTGTTGAAGCGACTTCGTGAAAGAGACCAGTTGGTTTTCCGCTACTGCGACAAAGAAGGCGAATATGCAATGGGTGTTTTCCCGACAAATCCGAATGGTTCGTTTTATGACATAGCAGGTATATGTAACCCTGAAGGGACTGTATTTGGTTTAATGCCGCATCCTGAGAGAGCGTTTCATTGGTGGCAACTGCCAGATTGGACAAGACAAACGCAAAGGCTAGAATATGGAGACGGAAAACTAGTCTTCGAAAGCCTAGTAGATTACCTAACTAAGAAAGGCTAGATCTTTCCGGTATGGCAACCCTGTCCTAGCGCCCATTTTCAGTATGCATCTGGAAGCCACGAAATTGCCAATTCTTCCACATTCGTAGAGATCTTTGCCATTAATCATGCCGTAGAGGAAACCAGCATTAAATGCGTCGCCTGCACCAGTAGTATCCACACTTCTGACTTTAAATGACTCTATCAAGTGACTTTCTCTGCCATTAGTCACGTAGCAACCTTTACGACCAAGCTTAACAGTCACAATCTTGACGCCCTTCTTGAGCAGATATTCTGCACCTATGCAATAATCACTTTTGCCCGTCAACAGTTTTAGCTCGCAGGCATTAGGCATTATAACAAAAGCACTCTTAACAATAGGTTCCAGTTTGATTAAGCCCATCACGGCATAAAGTGCGCCTGGGTCAAAGCTCACCTTAATCTTTTCTGGAAGTGTCTTCAAAAGTTTCTTTTGGGTTTGGAAAGATTTTTCTCCGACAAAGGATGTCAAATGCAGAAACTTGGTGTTGTAAATGTGTTTCCTGTTTATTTCTTTGAACTTTATGGTGTCGTTTACGCCTGGCTCAATGTACAGTGCTCGTTCACCTTTCGCGTCTACAAAACCGATGACGGATCCACTTTTTCCATGCTTGGAAACAGCTATCCCATCTGTGCTAACGCCTTCTGTATGGAAATCTTTGATCAGCATATTTCCTTCTCGGTCCGTTGCAACCTTCCCGATGGATCCGACTTTGCAACCAAGTCTTGCTAAGCCTACGATGGTGTTGGCTGCTGAACCCCCGCAAGCTTCTTCAAAACCAGTAACAAAGCTTTCTTCTTCAGCGGCGGCTATTTTGTTTACTTTGAAAAGCTTGTCTACATTAAGGGCGCCAAAACCAACAGCGTCAAACGTTGTCATGGAAACAGCTCACGCAAATAAATCTTGTAATCACCTAGTTTTCCGCCATAATTTCCAGCAGCAATTTTCACTACACCGTCAACACTCAGAACTGCTTCGATGCCGACTTTCATTGCTTTTTTCACAGCCTCCAACGAAACTCCGTTAATTACTATTTCAGGAATGTAGCCAACGTCCTCAGGAACCTTGGACTCTCCGCCAAGTTTCTCTTTTAATGATGGACAATAGGGATGGTTTGTTGTTGGTCCTATTAATGGAAACTTCGTTTCAGTTTTTGAACCTGCTGAACAAACGTCAAATGGGGTTATTACGCCTTCAATTTGGCTTATAGCATTTAGTGCCTTCTTTCCAGCACTCATTACAGCCTTCTTTGTTTCACACATATACCAGAAGTTGCCGCCAGCCACCCCTTTAGCATAGCCAATATACTGTTCTATGAAAAAGTCAGGCACCATTATTGGAACAACAATCATACTACGCCCATAACGTTGTTCTCTCCACTCAAATCTGTCTCCGCAATGTCCAACTCTTTCCATCATGTCGAATTTTCCTTCAGGCCTCACAGACAAAGCATCAAAAACTGCAGTGAAAGGTTTAACGAGAATATCTTGACGAATTCTATAAGAAAGCTCTTTTTCGAATCGCTTAATCATATCCTCGGGAGTCTTTCCCTTGTCTAAACCTTTCCAAAGCTGCAAAACTGCTCCTTTTCGATTGTCAGGTGTTTCCTTTTCGCTGAGCCACTTTTCAATCCCACTGTCGAGTCTACCTATAACTCCCGATGGTGTAGCAGTGGCATCTTCAGCTGCCTTCTTTAATGTTTCCTCATCATCTGCAGTAACGATGATCCGGCAGTAGACGCCTTCAAAGCCCTCTGCATAGGTGTCTTCAATTTCACTTTTTCTAAGCATATTATCCTAATCCTCCGATGATCCTCCCTCTGACCGTCTTTCTAAACTCGCTACTTTCTCTTGCTAGAGTTTTCATATTTTCGCTTGTTATTATTTTAACTTTAGGCAATTCAGCAGGATATAACTTGAAAAAGTGTTTTAGCAAGACGCGGTCAATTTTGCTTCTCTTCAACGTTTCAGAACTCCAGTTTTCTATTAGAACTGACGATTGCTTTTTGCCAAATTTGCAGAAAGCGTCTGCAATGATAGCTATGACCGTGCTGTTTTCGGACAATACTGCAATTTCAGCGTTTTCTATTGCGTACTGGTTGCCGTTGAAGGATATGGTTAAGCCATCGTTTTCTCTTACGAGTTTAAATGCTTCTTCATCGGTTATGCTGTCGCCCACGTAGATAACATCTGCAAATCGAGCACCTACCTTTTTGACAACGTCCTTTATCGCTTCAGCCTTCTCACTACCGCCTAGAGGGTTGACTTCTGAGTAAATTTCTCCAGAGCGCATAACTGCGATGTCTTTCAAGAAAACATCATCCAATCGCTTTATTATTTTTTGATCTTCTGTCGAGAAATCCTGAAGTGATTTCGCCTTATGCGGGACTGCAATAGGAGGCATTTGTGCGATTTCTTCTGCCAATTTTTTCAGCGGTTCCTTTTCGTGCCTTGGCATAGGATATTTATCGATGTTGACTCTTGTGCAGTATGTGTTTCTAGAGTTGAAGTTCAATTTCAGGCATAACGCCTTTATGTAATGTTCATAGCTTGTGCTTACAATAAAGGAATATGCTATGCTTCTCGCGTGTTGCAGTGTTTCTTTCGCGTTTGAAATTAACACAAGGTTTTTGGCTGAGAACTCGCGCATTTTCTTGTTTGTAACACCATATGCCTTAAGAAAAGGCAAGACAAGCTTTAGCGTGCTGCCTGCTCTATGCCCTGGTCTCTTCAGAGCATCAGCGAGAACATCATCATAGCCACTTATGGCAGTGAATAATTTGTCTCCCTTTGGAACAAAATGGGCTGTTGTCTCAAAAGCGTTGTCGTTTTTTGAGATAGGACCTTCACAATCGGAGACGAAGATTTTTTTCAATGTTGACGCCTCAAGGCTTCCATGTGTTTTTTGCTCGCTTCTATGTGTTCCTTTGAGGCTATGTCGGTTCTGTGCCAGAGGGCTCCGCCTTTGATGGCCTTGATGCCTACAAGCGATATTTGCCTAGCCGTTTCGACACCTTTTCCTATGCCTACCACGGCTACACTTCTGGATTTTAGAGCGTAGTTCTCACCGTCATGTGACTCCATTGAGCCAGGGTAGATTCTGATGCTATCGTCATATTTCTTGCTTAATTTGTATGCTTCAGTCAAGTCAACAGGCGTTTTATTTTCATGTTTGGTTAAGAGTTTGGGAAATACTTCGGTATAGCCGCCATAGCTGGGTGGAACCTTGTAAGTTACGACTGTTGCTGTCTTTTCGAGTTCGACGCGTGTTAGGTTTTGTTCTAAAATCTTGAAGCATATATCAACAAAATCGTCTTTCAAAATGGGTAAAATATTCATTATTTCTGGGTCTCCTGGGCGGCTGTTGTTTTCAAGAATTTTGGGTTCTTTTTTGGTATGCATGAAAGCCATGTAAAAGGGAACTCCTCTCAAACCTGTATTGTCTTTTTCTTTCCACTTATTGAAGATCTTATTGACGAGTTCTACTTCTCTTTCTCGGTCATCTTTTGTCAAAAATGGTAGCACATCACCCGTGTCTTTGTAAGATCCCATGCCGCCTGTGTTTGGTCCTTTGTCGTTGTCAAACGCTCGTTTATAGTCTCGTGTGTCAGGCAAAGGCGCAAGGTGTTTACCATCGGAGAACGCTTGAAAGCTTGATTCTTCACCTTCAACTTTTTCTTCGATTATGACCGAGCCGTACTGAAAGTTTGAAAGAAAATGTTCGAAAAGTTGTTCTCGACTTGTGAAGTGGTCTCCCCATACGCCTACACCTTTTCCTGCTACTGGCTTGTCTGGTTTGACAACAGCCTTATTATCAAGCTCATTTAGCCAACTGTAAACATCTTTTTTGACTTCTGCAGGAGACTTGTAGTCTTTTGGGTTGAAAATTTTGAAGAGAGGGTTTACTTCTGGCACTATTTGCTGGAATAGTAATCTTTGTTTGGCTTTGCTCTCTTCTATTGCATATTCTTTAGTCGGACAGACTAGAGATATGCCCGTTTGCTTTTCTACAAAGTTACGAATGCCTTCAATTATGGGTTTTTCGGGACCAACTATGCCGAAGTCTATTCTATCCTTGTTTGCTTTTGCAAATCTGCTGATGGCTTTGATGTTCAGGTCTGGAATGACTACATGTTTGGCCGCGTTTTTTACGTTGAAGGGATTTCGTTGTTTGTCAGCAATATACACTTCCACATTGTACTCTCTACTTCGAACGAAGGAGTCAACCATAGCCGCTTCTCTTGAACCATAGGAAACAACCAATACGCCTATTTTTTCCATAGCTGCCCCACATTAGAGTTCAATATTAAATGAAAAGGCCTAATTTGCTTTGCAGTCATACGTTTTTGACGATTTCTTCTATTTCATAAATCCTTCCGGTTTCTTCATACCCCTCTACGAATCTTTTCTTCATCGAGTCTGCTATCTTTTGAGCCAGTGGAGTTGGATATTCGCCTGTTATACATGCCATGCACAGTTGGTCTCGCATGAATCCCGTTGCTTTGACTAGTCCTTCTTTTGATTGGTAGCATACTGCATTGGCACCGATTATTTTTGCTATTTCATCAGAGGTGTGCTTAGCACCTATTAGTTGCCCGTACGTTGCCATGTCTATCCCGTACAAGCATGGACCGATTATGCGTGGAAACGTGACGAACAAATAGACTTTTTTAGCTCCCATTCTGCGAAGTTTCTGTACGATAACCCTTGTAGTATCTCCTCTGACTATACTGTCTTCGGTTACAATGACTCTTTTTCCTTTGATCTTTGGTGCCTGGATGTTGATTTTTCTGTCTATAGTGGAGTGTCTTTCCTTGTTGAGTAAAAGAAAAGCGCGTTCAGTAACATATCGGTGTCGGCGTGAGGCTCTTTCCCATCTTAAGCCAGATTCTTCGTGAACACCCAAGGCAGGATCGTCGCCAGTTTCAGGTACTGAGAGAACAATATCTGCGTTTTTTACAATTTCAGGGTTTTCTCTAACCAGATTCCGCCCGAACTCCTCACGGATTTCATAAACGTATTTATCATCAAGACGCGAATCTGGTCTTGCGAAATAGGCAAACTCGAAGGCACAGAAGGCTTTTCGTTTTCCATTTATGAGACTTTGCCTTAAGAACCCGTTGCGTGAGACTTTTACGAGCTCGCCAGGTTTCAGTTCAAAGTCTCTTTGAAAACTGTTTATGTCCAAGCTTACGGTTTCTGATGAGAAAGAATAGGTTAAGCCATCTCTGCTGTGCCCTGCACATAATGGGCGTATTCCTCGGGGGTCTTTAAAGGCGAAGAGTTCGCCGTCTTGAGTTATGAAAGCTACAGAGAAGGCTCCATCGATTTCTTGCATGCAAGTTCTGACCGATGAGGTTATACCTTTTCCTTTCAGCAGTTCGATCATAAGTTTATGGCATACTAATTCAGCGTCACATTCATAAGAGAAATTTGGGAACTTTTTCCTTATCTCTTTCGTAAGCTGGAACGTGTTGACAACGTTGCCGTTAAATGATACAGCAAGTTTCAAGCCGTTTTTGGAAACAGTTACGGGTTGCGTGCCTCTTATCAACGATTTTTCGTCTGTTTTTCCCGAAGTTGTATACCTTACGTTTCCTATGCCTAAGTGTCCTGGCAAGCGTCCAAACCATTGTTGGATAGCGCTTGTCTTTATTTTTGGCACGAGATCGAGGTTTCTATGAATGTGGAATTTCCCTTTGTTGTATGTAAGAAAGCCGTGAGATTGGTGGCCTCTGTGGTTTTGGGCGCGTAGTCCCCAGTATATGTACGGAAATATCGACTCTTCCTCATAGTTTATTGCAGCGAAGACTCCGCATCCTATTTGGTTTGCCCTCCTCTATTGTCGCCAATAAGAAGGAAGGGTGTTTATCAGGTTTTGGCACATTTTTGAGTAAAAACTGTTAATCTTTCGGAAAAGTTTATCCTTAATCAAAATCACTTACCCTTAACAACCCGCTTTGGAAGGATTCGGCTGCCTTCTCGATAACGACCAGCAACAAGTTTCTCTTTTCATCGCGATCGATTGCTGATCTAAGATGACGGTGGAGGTGGAGGAGGTGGGGGTGGTGTTTTGCTCAGAGAAATATAGAAATGCACAGAAGCTACGGTGAAAACAACGTTTACAATCCAGCTTACCACAGCACCAATATATGCACCGACAACTGGGATGAATGAAAAACCAATTCCAAGAACAACAGCGACAACAATTACGATGATTATGAACACTATGACTTCCCCAAGATTCTTCACGACAAAATCAAGTGCCCTTTTTGTGCTTTCTATAGCATCCGTTCCCTCAATTATGGCAATGGTTATGATGAATAGTGCAACAGGAATTAGGACAAAAGTCATGAAGCACACTGCAGAAATAATCGCCGCAAGGATCAAGGTGCCCAATCTTCCAGTTACCAGATTCATGCTTTTCTTCAGGTCAACGGGGCGTCCGTTGTTGGCATCGCTAGCCATATCAACAATCATGCAACTAGCTATGAAACCAACTATAGATGCCAGAAAATAGCCACCCCACACAATCCAAGGATTCGGTACCAAAATTTCGTACGGGACCAAATCTAACCCTGACCAAGTCCATCCGGCAAATCTAATTGGAAACACGATATAGGCCAATATAAGGAACAATAGTTGAATAACAATGGGCGCGATTGATGGTGCAAATAAGACTGGATTTTTCGTTGAAGTATCTACTCCTTTTGAAATGGAATCTGTGGATGTTGTCATGTTGATTGCCCCAAATAGCTGCCTTTTATATTCTAGTTGTCTTTATTAAGTTTGCGACCTTTCAGCGTTAAAGTTTATTAGATCCAAGTCTTGAATACTAGTCTGGGATGTTTCATTGGCTAAAGCACAAAAAGAGAAAAGTGTAACTAAGGACAGGCTCGTTGGCATGAAGGTTATTGATGGAGATGGAAATCTTGTTGGGACTGTCAAGGATGTGGGCTTCACTGTTGGTAAGCAAGGCATCTCACTAAGCGTGGAAGACAAGTCTGGCGAAGTTCAAGATGTTCCTTGGGAAAACATTCAAGGAGCTGGGGATTATGTAGTGTTGAAAACAGGATTACAGGCAACGACTACGCCGTCGAGTTCAACCCAACCGGCTCAGCAAACCCAGCAGACCTGCCAAACGTGTAAGGGTCCACTTAGCTATATTCAACAATATCAGAGATGGTATTGCTATAAGTGCCAGAAGTACGCATAAGAATCTATGACTTCTCTTTTTTTATTGTCCATACGCGTGTTGCAGCTGTTTACGTAACACCTTTAGACATCAATCGACCAAAGGAGTAGTCAGAACATCGATTACACATCTATTTTGAGGCGGGTACACTGCAGGTCTTCAGCACTTCCATATTCAAACATGATTTAACTGCTAACATGGGTTTCATGTGACCACAGATGAATGGATTGAACTGAAACACTTAAAAAAATCCCTCAGAATGTTAAGCTTAAAAAGAATTCATTTTTCATGCAATCTGGCAGCGATACATCATCAAAAGATGAGCCTTCAAATAGCAAAGCTGAAACCATGCGTTCTAAGCCTGTACAATCCATAATCAATGATGAAGAAAAAAGTATCGCTATCAGTAGTCGAAGCATGTTTAAGTTTAAACCCAAAAAGGAAGAATTCGAAACTGTGAGTTTGTAAGAGAGCATCAGTAAGAGATTTTAACCTAATGCTTTCATAAAGCTATGCAGGGTTAAAGGGACGGAAATGGCGCAACAACGTTTGGATCAATTACCTTCTACATCAAAAACTGGATTTTCAAGGAAAATCGAAGCAGAAGCCTCTCTAATCATAGAAAAAGAAAAAATAGAAGAGGAGAGACATTCTTTCCCACCATTTGCTCCACAGAACTTGTCGCCATCATATTTTGTTTCAGCCACTTATGATGGGCAAACTCGAAAAGCCTTGATCAAACTTTATGAGCCGATTTCAGGCAGAATCTATTTCTGGCTCGACAATACAGGCCATAAACCCTATTGTCTAACTAATCTCTCGCCTTACGAGCTTGAAAAAATAGATGGAGTTGTGAAGCATCCTAGCTTTGATCGTTTCGAACTAGCGGAGAAGCTTGACCCGTTACTGGACAGGAAAACAAAGGTGACCAAGATAATTACAGACGATCCGTTGGCAATAGGAGGAAGACCATCAGGCTGTATAAGAGACGTAGTTCCTCAAGAATATCCAAAAATCTCTGAAACGCAAATTTTGCCCGAAGACGTCAAAATCTGGGAATCAAAAATAAAATACTATCAATCATACATCTACGACAAACAGCTTTTGCCAGGAATGATATATGAAGTAATAAACGGCGATCTTACACCACAACATTTGGTAAGCACTGAAAAAATTCTTAAAGAACAAATTCGCGAGACCTTCAAGGACGCAACGGCTGAGGAACTGGAATTTTTTGAAGAGTGGGCAAGGTTGCTGGAGTATCCTGCGCCGAAATTCCGCCGCGTGGCTTTGGATATAGAAGTCGCGGCACCAATACCTACGAGAGTGCCTGACCCTAGAGAAGCGACCTACCAAATAGTCTGTGTATCGCTTTACTCTTCAGATCGAAAGAACAAAACCCTACTTCTAAAGCGAGAAGAAATCCTTGAAGGTTCTGAGCAAACACCAACAGATATGACACTCGCATATTTCAACACAGAACAAGATCTCATAAGAGCAGTTTTCGCTGAACTATGGAGCTATCCATTTGTCCTAACTTTCAACGGTGACGATTTTGACCTACCTTATCTATTCCACCGATCTCAAAACCTCGGCTTAAGGAGAAACGAATCACCGATAGAAATCGGCAAACGCACTTGCTCACTGAGATATGGCGTGCACCTTGATTTGTACAAATTTTTCTTCAACCGCTCAATCCAGATCTACGCTTTCAATAATCGATATCGAAACGTAACCCTCAATGAAGTGGGCAAAGCTTTAATCGAACTTGAAAAAGTGAAACTGGAAAAAAACATAAACGAGCTGACCTACACAGAACTCGCGAAATACTGCTTCAGAGACGCTGAAATCACATTCAAACTCTCAAGCTTCGAAAATGAGCTAGTCATGAAGCTCATACTGGTTTTAGCACGCTTAAGCAGTATGCCCATGGAAGACGTAAGCCGCCAAGGAGTCTCCCGTTGGATACGCAATTTTCTACACCGTGAACACCGCAAAAGAAACATGCTCATTCCAAACAGCCAAGACATCCTTGCAACAAAAGGAGAAACAGCAACAAAGGCTATCATAAAAGGCAAGAAATACAAAGGCGCCATTGTTGTTGACCCAATCCCGGGTATACACTTCCATGTGGCAGTAATGGATTTCCCCAGCCTATACCCCTCCATCATCAAGGTTTGGAACCTAGGCTATCAATCAATTCTATGCCCACACGTAGAATGCCGCAGCAATCTTATACCAGATACTCCTCATTGGGTGTGCACCAGAAAACGTGCTTTGGAAAGTCTTCTCATTGGCTCTCTTCGAGACTTGCGAGTGCAGTGGTACAAACCCAAGTCAAAAGACAAAACATTGCCCGCTGAAACAAGAAGCTGGTATAACATCACCCAAGGAGCACTCAAAGTAATCTTGAATGCAAGTTATGGAGTTTTTGGAGCCGATACCTTCGACCTCTACTGCCCACCAGTGGCAGAAGCAACAGCAGCCATCGGGAGGCATTCAATAACCAAAATACTTAACAAAGCAGAACAACTAGGCATTCAAGTGCTTTACGGAGACACAGACAGCCTCTTTCTCAAAAACCCGTCAAAACAACAAACCGAAGAGCTAACCAAATGGACAGAACACGAGTTGAAGATGGGTTTAGACGTAGAAAAGGTTTACAGATATGCAGCCTTTAGCTCACGCAAGAAGAATTATCTTGGGGTTCTAGAAGATGGAACGGTTGATGTCAAAGGCTTAACAGGCAAAAAGAAACACATACCAACCATCATCAAGAAAGCGTTTGACCAGATGAAACAACGCCTGGCAAAAGTAAAGACGCCGGCAGAGTTTGAAAATGCAAAGAAGGACATCGAACAAATAGTCCGCGATTGTTATATGAAATTGAAAAAAAGAGAATGGAGCAGCATGGATGAGCTCGCGTTTCATGTCGTACTAGGTGAAGAACTTGAAAGCTACACTAAGACAACACCACAACACGTCAAGGCAGCAAGAATGCTCAAAGCAAATGGAAACGAAATGAGGGCAGGTGATCGCATAAGCTTTGTCAAGATCGCTAAGGAACCGCATGTTAAGCCTTTGGAATTGGCAACGAAGAACGAGATAGACGTCGACAAATACGTGGCCTATTTGCACTCAACTTTTGACCAATTGTTAGATGCGTTAGGTCTGGATTTTGAAGAGATAATAGGGTTAACAAAGCTAGAGCGATTTCTAGGTTAGGAATGCTTCGTAACAACTTTCAATCCGCTAGATTTCAGCGGATTTATAATATTTGGTCTACTGAGAGCTGAAAGCAAAAAATATCCTAAGCCGGTGACTGTAGTTAAGCTGCTAATTGTTATGTTGATGCCCATGGCGACCTATTTCATCGTCCTTTGCTGAATGTATTTTGTAGGATCAGCAATCTTGGCTTCTTTAAAGGCTCTTTTTCGGTTAACGCAGGATTCGCATATTCCACAGTGTTTTTTGTAATTTCGATAGCAGGACCAGGTCATTTCAAACGGAACCTTAAGCTTCTTTCCAAGTGCCAAAATCTCAGATTTTGTTAGATTGCTAAGTGGTGCTTCCACCGTAATGTTTGTTTTTGTTCCCAATTGCGCCGTTTTTTCAAAGGCTAGGCAGAATTCTTTTTTGCAATCGGGATAGAATACCTCGTCTGAGCCTTGGGCTCCATAGAAAACTTTGGCTGCACCTATTGAAATAGCATAAGATACTGCTACTGAGAGGAAGATGGCATTTCTAAAAGGGACGATTATAGATTGACTGAACGTCGAGGTCATTTTGACGTTCTCGTCGCAGAGTGCAGTGACGCCTTTGTAGATCTCTTTCAAGGAACCCAAATCTATAGTCCGAAGTGAAGTTTTGAGCCTTTTGGATATCATCGCTGCATGCATTGTCTCTTTTCTTGCTATCTGCCCATACTTGAACGTCAATGCTGACACGTCGAAGCCTTTGTCTTTTGCCCAATAAGCCACTGTGGTCGAATCCGTTCCTCCACTAAGCACTACGACGCATTTATTCGCTTTCAACATTATTTCCACAAGCTATATCTCATATCAACTATTCTAAATACAACCGCTCCAATGAAACAAACGATTTGCTCGCTAATGAGCAAGTATGGCAAGGTCTCAATAAACGGCAGTCCAAAAAGTTGATTCAGCATCCAACTGACACTAATCGGTATAATGACTGCGATGACCGCGCCTGCAACAAAGTAATTCTCTTTGAATCTCTTGGCCACAATAAACCCGAGCGCACCAGCAACCATGCTCATAAAGGGCATAAAGGCAAGCTCATACGGACCTACAAATGGACTGAAGATATTGCCAACAACTACGCCTATTGCGTACCCCATAATGAGAATCCATTTCTTAGCTATCGCCGGTCTTAGAACACCTGCAAATCTGAACTGCAATGCGTAAAATGACAATGGGGCAAAAAGATAAACCAGAGCAGCATAAAGTGATGCGTAGACACTCATCAGCGCAACGTCTTTACTGCTAATTTTTATTTTTCTTCACCTCCTACACCGGGATTTGATACGGCGGAACGGGTGGAGGTCCACTCACCCGCCATTAACTCTTAACCTTAAGCAGTTAAATATTAAAGATTATCGCAATACAATTGGACTTTTTAGCCATTTGCTGGTTGGTACTTGTTGGAGTGCATTTTGATAAGTGTTAATGAGGATCATATGAAATCTTGTTTTGGAATTGACTTCCAAAATTTGCGATTTGCTTCATCTTTGCCGGCTATTGTCGCTATACAACCAATTTTAGATGTGACAGCACTTGATTTAATAGTTCCAAAAAAAGCCTAGTCTTATCCATAGCTGTAAGTTCTGCGCCACACCGCTTCCAGTTTTGTCCTACGCGTAAAGAGTGACTACTCTAGCTCCGCTTCCAACGCTCAATCAGATTATAGGACTCAGGAGGTCTACATTGAAACATTAGGAAACTGCAAGGCTGGTCTAATAGTTGATTCCCACATCTGCAAGCCATACGATGAAGCCAATTGATAGGTTTCAGCACAAATACTTTTTGTCTTTTAGTTTAACACTTCGTCAACTACACAAAAAGAAAGACAACATAGAACTATATTGACAAAATTTGAAGAAGCAAAGCCAACAAAGTTGAAGCCGCCACCAAAAGCGAGATGATCGATACTACTTGACGCTCTGTCAACCTGCGATGATAAGTAATAACCGTAATCAAACTTCGCCTATGATCCGAAACCAGCTTAGCTCCATCAAAAATAACTTGTGCTCGAGTTTTGAAGAAGAAGAAAGTCAGCAAAATCAATGCTGAGTTTAAAATGTACGGCAAAAGCGAAATCACCAAATCGAGTTTCACGTCTGAAATTATTGCAAAAGCAGCCAACGTCGTTCCTACAGCGAAGGATCCAGTATTGCCAACAAAGATTTTGCCTTGGAAATTGAAGAAGGCAAGGATCAGCCACACAGCCAGCGGAACCATCAGAAGAATAGCATTTGAAGTCGACATGATCATTAGTCCGATCATGACAATAGAAGGGCAGATTGTTTCTAAGCCATTTAACCCGCCGAGTTGGTTGACTGTGTTGGTCGCTATTGTTACAAGCAAGGGAATGATTATGAAGTAGTAGTAATCGCCGAAGTAAATCACTCCCAGCAAAGGAACCGATATAGAGGTGCGCAGCCCAAGTATGGAAGCGAAAGAAACAAGGGGAATGGCAGCGATCAATGGAAGAAACGCTTTATACCTCCATTTAAGATCAATCCAATCATCCAGTAACCCCATAAAACCGCCGAATAATATGCAGACCGCTAGAGTAAGAGACGCTGAGGCCACGATTGAAGCTTTAGGTGACTCAAGAAGGTATATGAGAAAAAGGTAGACCGTGCTGATCAATACGTAGAAGATGCCTAAGCCGTTAGGCACCAAAGGCTTGTTGGGTTTATGTTGGTCAGGAACCTTTGGAAACAAGGCTGTTCTCCTTTACTAACCTTGTTGTCTGTCATAGTATTTTGCCCAATCTATTTCATAGAGGCATACAAGTGGAATTATGCCGCCATATTTGCCAGAATCGTTCGGATTTAGGGCTAAGCCAGCAAAATAGGCCTCTTTGAAGTAAATGGGAGTACCTACGTAATCCGGGTCTTGTGCACCTAACCAGGTGGATACCCAACGGCTTTTCGCATAACTCATTAACTTGTATATTGTCGAATCTTTCCCAAAGTCGTTCCAAACCCATTTGTCAGTGAAGTTTCCAAATTTCGTTTCGTCAGTCCATGAGGACGTCTCGTCAATCCAACCATCTTCTATGAACCGCTGTTGCGCCTTTCCTGAAATTTTTGCCATCCACGTCCATTTCCCATTATCGCCGCCAGCTCCATCCAGCCATTTTCCGTCATAGTAGACCGTGGTGAAAACGAGAATGTAATTTGCATCGTAGGTTTTCAGCATTTCCAACGCCCGCGTCTCATTAGCCATGAAAATGAAGCCTATGTTTTCGATTTGGGTAGAGTTTATTGTGGCATTATCTGCGAGACTCGTCACATTGCCCATTATGCTCAGCCAATATCCATAATCCCACCAGCTGCAAACAACAACAGACGAGTTTTGCATACGATTCAGATAGACCAGCATATCCAACCATTCTCTTACAGGTTCGGCTGGAGCAATTGGGAGGCTGCCTGCAGTAATGGTCATGGGTGTGTAAGCTTGTCTGTACACTCTAGGCAATCCGCCTGTTTGTGGTGAGAAGGCAAAGTTCGTCATTAACACTAGGAAAATCAAGAAAACTGCAGTTCCACTGAATTCTTTTCCAACATGTTCTAAAGAGAGTTTTTTCGTGGCGATTCTAGGTGGTTCTTTCATTAGAGTGTAGAAGGGCTTCAGTATTCCAGCGATTCCAATTGCGGCTATTATGCCAAAGGCTGGAGCCAGAAGAATTAGTAATCGCACCATGGAAGCGGCAAAGTAAAGGGTTGTTAAACCGAACAGGAGCAGAAACAGATTCTTGTTGTCACGCTTTCTCAAGACGAAAAACAAGCCTATTAAAAAGAAGAATATTCCAATGCCAAGATCATAATAAATGGATCCCCATGCTGATATTCTATGTTCAGCCACAGATTCTACTAATGGATTAGCTCCTCGTAGAAATGGGTTTGCAACACTCCAAAACTTTCCAGCTATATCTTCTATGTAACCTAAGTGCCAGAACGAAATAAACCCCCCAACCAAAATTATCAAGAAAATAGCGCTAAATGAGATTTTTGTTCTGACAGAGGTCAAGTTACGGACGATTTCATATGCACAAAGTAAAATGAAGACCCCAGCGACAGGTAAAACAACGAAGCCAGTTAAATATCCTAGAGATATACGTGGATTGTTTATGGCTATGAGTAATCCTAGACCAAATGTCAGGCTATATGCCAAAAGAATTCGCCTTGTGTATCGCTTCAGTAAAACTAGTGCGAAAACGAAAAGCACCATCAAGCCTATAAGGTAATAGGCCGCACCCCACCCTGTAACGAAGTATGCTAGAGCGCCAGCAGCGCCAAGAGAATACCCCATTGTTGAGTTCATTGATCTTTCTTCCTCAATTGCTCTTAAGAACAAAAGACTGCAGAGCAAAAGTGCAAATACTCCTACCACTTCGGTGTCGAAAAAGCCTAAGGCCGTTCTTTGGATGAATGCAGGGCTCAAAGCTAGAAAGAGAGAGGCAAACATTCCTACGGTTTTTCCGCCGATGTCTTTTCCTAGAAAGTAGAGTACCAGAACCGCTAGAGTGCCCATTACAGCAGGCACAATGGCGCAAAAACTCATCAGATCAATATTGATGCCAAGGGCTGTAATTATGGTATAGAAGAATGCGGCAGTCATTGGCAACGACCATAGAGATGTGCCCATGTTTAATCCCTCTGGATGCCAATGTTGATAGTTGACCCATAGTTCTGGCCAATAGGGTGAGATTAAGCCGTTTTCCACCATGTATTTTGTTAGGCTGTATTGATAGTGTGGATCGAATTCAGACAAGTGCAATGTGCCTGTTTCTATTTCCCATCTGAGGGGAAGCATACGTATTGTGAAGGCAACAAACAATATGAGGATCAGGGCTGAAAATGTGAGGATTGTGCCATGGTTTACTCTGATCCTCAGTTTTCCCAAGCTTCTTATAGCATTTGAAACGCTTTCTTTTGACAGTATTTTTTGGAGCTTCATTCAGATGTCATCTCTTCCAAGTGAAGTTATTGTGGTGTTTTATTATTGTTACGGTTGATAAGGGCTCAGGCAATATGCGAGAAATGTGGCTCCTATGTTTTAAGCATTTGCTTATTTCGTTGTTCCTCAGATTTTAGCCTTGCAATGAAGCATCGCGTTTGTAGCCATATTCTTCAGGGTCATATAGTGGAAAAGACGCGATTCTAGCTTTAACTTGTCTATCACGTATTTTTACTCTTACAACATTTCCTTCTTGAGCTTGGGAGATTTCTACGTAGCCCATCCCCATGCCCTTTTTGAGGATCGGTGAAAATGTTCCGCTTGTCAGAAGCCCGATCTTCTCGTTCTTATCATTGTAGACCACAAAGCCCGATCGCGGTATGCCTTGCTCTAATAGTATCATTCCAACACGTTTACGTTTAATTCCTTCATTTTTCTGCATCTGTAATGCCTCTTTTCCTATGAAATCGATTTTCTGAAATTTCACTACAAAACTCAATCCTGCTTCTAGTGGGGTAGTGCTCTCATCGATGTCGTTTCCGTATAGGCATAACCCCGCTTCCAGTCGTAGCGTGTCTCTTGCTCCTAAGCCGCATGGCTCTATCCCAAAAGAGCTGCCAGCTTCAAGAATAGCGTTCCACACCTTTATGCCGTTGGTCGGATCTTCCAGAGAGGTATTCCAGATAAAAACTTCAAAACCGTCTTCACCTGTATAACCTGTTCGCGAAAGAAAAACCTTTGAGCCTGCCAAACATGTATGACCACATTTGAATCGCTCAATTCTTCCTAAGTCATCTGTGGAAATCTTCTGCAGAGTTCTTGCAGCATTTGGTCCTTGAACAGCGAACATGGCTACGCTATCTGATATTTCTTCGATTTTCACATTGAAAGCTTTAGCGTTTTGAACTAGCCATTGATAATCTTTTGCACGATTGCTTCCGTTGAAGACAATTAGAAACTTCTCGGTTTCGAGGCGATATACGACAAAGTCATCTATTATGCCGCCGGTTTCAGTACACATGACTGAATATTGTGCACCGTTTGGTGAAAGCTTTGACACATCGTTTGTTACGACACAGTTTAAGAAACGTTCAGCATCTATGCCTGTGGCAAACACTCGTCCCATGTGACTGATGTCAAAAACGCCAACTTTGTTACGCACGGTTAAATGCTCTGGAACTATTCCTTTGTAATATAGTGGCATCTCGAAACCTGAAAAATCTGTTAGCTTGGCTGTTTGCTTGTGCATCTGATGGAGTTGGGTTTTTCGAGTTTTCCCCGCCAAACTTTTCCCTCGTCAATGTTACCTTGTGGGTTTCACGTCTACGACTATGGGTATCAAAGAGAGTTTCTTATTGCAGTTTGGACAGCTGCCATTATATTTGTGGATGATTTCGTCTGGAGGTCTAAGTTCAGCATCTTCGTATAATATGTGACCGCATTCTTGACAAACAACACGCTGGGGCACAATAATACACATCCTTAACACGATAGAAGGAATAGATGATCTGGACATATTTATTGATTGCTAGGCTAGAAATGGATCAAACGCGATTCAGCGTTTTTCCTATGTTTTGGATTTTTTCTGTGCAAGATAATCTTCAAGTTTCGGAGAGACTGTTTCAACCCTTTTACACCGTTTTTTGGCATTAATCATATGTTGGAGCATCACAAAGTCTTTCGGATTGTTGAAAATTTCAACCTGCCCTGGTGCTCGTTTCCTGTTAATTCTTATGCAATCGTCAACTATGCAGCTTAATACGCAAGCGCCACAGAACACGCAGAGTTCTCTGGTGACTCCGATTTCACCTGTTTTCCAGTACAAAGCGTTTGTTGGACAAGCTTTTATGCAAAGTTTACATTCGACGCCTTCACATATTCTATTGTTGATTGTTATGTTTCCTTCGCTGAAAAATTCTTGGACATCTAAGGGTGCGAGAAGGTCTTTTCTTCGACTCTTTTCAGCTTGGTCAGCAGTCTCTTTTAGAAGTTGAAATATGTCAACACTTTGAACGCGGCTTTTTTCGCTTCGTTTGGACATCAAGCTCATCTTTGGATAAATTATGAAGTTTAAAACGTATAAATGGAAGTGGCTTATAATTATCTATTTCAAAAATAACGTGAAAGAGCAAAGATGAAGTTTATAACAAGGTCAAGTTTCTTAAAGGGTATAGGTGAAACGAATATGTGTGAATTTAACATAATCCTTAACGGCAAAATTGTCTTCAAAGATGTAATCTATGCGAGAGCAGACAGTAAAAATGTAGTTGTGAGGAATGTGCTTGGAGAATCAAGGGATTTCAAAGATTGTAAAATAGTGGAAATTGATGTGAACGCTACGCGCCTAGTTTTGTCAAGCTCGATCTAAGCATCATAAGTAGAAGATGAAGAACTGCAGGAAAACGTTGTGAGACAACAATTGCTTGGGTTCAGAAAAGAGAAGATGCCGAGTAGAAAATCAGGCTTTTCTGTTTGCTGCTTTTTCTAGAGCTACGATTCCTGGCAGTTTCTTTCCCATCAGAAACTCGATTAGCGCTCCGCCGGCGGTGCTGACATAAGAGATCTTGCTGGATAAGTTAAACTCTTGTAAAGCAGCTATTGTATGTCCTCCTCCAGCCAGAGAGAAAGCCTTTGAGTCTGCGATTTCTTTTAGGATTTTTTCGGTTCCAAAGGCAAATTTCTTGTTTTCATAAACTCCCAGGGGTCCGCTGACTACTACTGATTTTGAATTTCTGATAAGCTTTGAATATTCTTCAACCGTTTTTGCCCCGATGTCAAACATCGGGTAGTTTGTCGGTAGCTCATTGACCGAGATTTCTTTTCTTTTTTCGCCGACTTCGATAGCCACATCCCTTGGGGTTTTTATGCTGTCAGGGTATTTCTGTTGAAGTTTCTCTATGCCTGGCGACAGGTCTAGGAGCTTTTTCTGTTTTATAAAGTCCATGTTCGGTTTGCCAAGGTCAATCCCTTTTGCCGCTAAGAATATCTGCCCGACGACTCCACCAGTGAGAATGCAATCAGCTATTTTGTTGTCTAGCACGTATCTGGAGATTTCCAAGGAGTCGTCGGCTTTGGCCCCACCTAAAACAAATAGGCATGGCTTTTCGGGATTTTCAAGGATTCTAGTTAGGGATTTGAGTTCTCTTTCCATTATGCGTCCAGCGACGCTTGGCAATCTAGCCGTATATCCGACCATTGACACGTGAGCCCTGTGGGCTGCCGCGAAGGCATCGTTAACAAACAACTTTGCTAACGGTGTGAGCGCCTTCACAGGTTCTGTTTTGGCGTGTTCTTCAGGTGTTCCTTCTTTGGTTTCTCCTGCGAAAGTTCTGACGTTTTCTAAGACTAGGATTTCGCCACTCTTCAGTTCTTCTATTGCCTTTTTGGCTTTTTCTCCGAAAACATCGTCCACATATTTTACGGGTCTGCGCAAAACTTTGCCGAGAATTTCAGCATGCTGCTTCAATGGTATGAAGTCTGGATCGCCTTTCCGACCTTGATGGGCCAGAATCACAACTCTCGCGCCTTTTTCGACCAGTTCGTTTATTGTTGTTTGACCGTGAGCCTTGATTCTTGAGTTATCCAAGATTTTTCCGCTTTCAAGGTCTACTGGCGAGTTGAAGTCAACCCTGACAAGCACCACTCCATCGGCTATTTTTACATCATCCAAAGTCAAGTATTTTGCCATTGTCTCACCGTCTGTTAAACAAAAAAATGGTGGTTTTTTTTGAGCTCAGCGTTTGCAGTTGAGGCTAGAACCCTGCTTTTTTGCCTATCAGCTCTATCAGTTCGACCATGCGGCAGGAGAAGCCCCATTCGTTGTCATACCAAGCCAGGATTTTCACAAAGTTACCTCCTAAAACCATTGTTGACTGAGCATCGATGATTGCTGAGTATGTGCTATGGTTGAAGTCTGATGAGACAACAGGATCCTCAGTATAATCCAATATGCCTTTTAACTCTCCTTCCGCAATTTTCTTGAAGGCCGCATTAATCTCTTCTTTGGTAGTGTTCTTCTCTAGCAGACAGGTCAAGTCAACTATGGAAACATTAGGGACTGGAACTCGAAGGGCGATTCCGTTCATTCTTCCTGTGAGTTCTGGAAGCACCAGTGTTGCGGCTACAGCGGCGCCGGTAGTTGTGGGTATGATGTTTATTGCTCCTGCTCGTGCGCGTCGCAGGTCAGCGTGAACCAAGTCTTGTATTCTTTGGTCGTTGGTGTAAGCGTGAGCCGTGGTCATCAATGCGGTCTTTAGCCCAAAGTTTTCATGGAGCACTTTTGCCACGGGTGCTACACAGTTTGTTGTGCATGAAGCGTTTGAGAGTATGTTGTTTTTTTCAGGGTCATACTTTTCGTGATTTACACCCATCACTATGGTTATATCTGGGTTTTTGGCTGGAGCTGAAATCAACACCTTTTTGGCTCCTGCTTGGAGGTGTAGTGTAGCTTTCTCTCTGTCTGTAAAAAGCCCTGTAGATTCAACAGCCAAATACACGTCGTGGTCCTTCCATGGTAGTTGAGCTGGATCTCGTTGTGCAAGGGTAAGTATCCGTTTTCCTTTGACTATTATGGCGTCTTTTTCTGCTTGTACGGGAAAGGGTGTTCTTCCGTGGACTGAATCGTATTTTAGCAGGTGTGCCAAGGTTTTTGCATCTGCTATGTCGTTTAAAGCCACAAAGTCAATGTTGGCGTTTCTTTCTATTGCTGCTCTGAACAAAAGGCGTCCGATTCTTCCAAAGCCGTTTATTGCCACTCGTATTGCCATATAATTTCACCATCACGTTGTATTGGTTATTATGAAGAGGTTATTCTAATTAATTTTCCGCTAAGCTTAAAGGAAAAAGGGTGGTTTTCAGCGAAGTTTCATCAGAACCATTTCGGCAGCAAGTACCATTGGTTCCCAAGTTTCAGATAGAGGAGGCGCATAGGCTGTGTCCGCTTTTACCAATTCCCGTACAGTCATCTGTTTTTGTATGGCGAAGGATATGGCGTTTATACGTTGGGTGACTTCTTCTCCACCAATTATCTGGGCACCAATTATTCGTTGAGATTCTTTTTCAACAACAAGTTTAACCTTTATAGGCAACGCGGCTGGATAGTAGTCAGCCTTTGTTTTTGAGGCAATAGCGCCTGTTACAGTTTCGATTCTTGCTCTTTGTGCCGAGGCTTCAGTCAATCCTGTGACGCCGACTTCGGTATTGAACAGCTTTGTAACTGCTGAGCCTAGTGTTCCTGTGAACAGTGAGTATCGTCCTCCAGCGTTAATTCCGGCAACTTTTCCTTGTCTGACGGCTACGGTGCCTAGTTGAGGTAAGGCTGGTCTTTGAGTAACTATGTGTGTAGTTTCTGCGCAGTCTCCTATGGCATATACGTCTTTAGCGTTTGTTTCCATTCGAGCGTTTGTTTTTATTGCCTTTGTGTCTCCTAGTGAGATGCCAGCGTTAGTAGCGAGTTGGGTGTTAGCTCTTACACCGAATGCGCTGACAAATAAGTCGGCATTGACCTGTTCGTTTCCAGCTACTATTCCTGTTACTTTTTCGTCGCCGAGAAACTCTTCAACTCCTTTGCCTGTTTGTATGTTTATTCCTTGTTGTTGAAGCATTTCTTGAACCATTTTGGCCATATCAGCGTCAAGCATTTGAGGTAGAATTTGAGGTAGTAATTCGACAACTGTAGTGTCCAAGCCTCTTTCATGGAAAGCTATCGCGGTCTCTAAACCTATTAATCCGGCGCCCATGACCACTGCTTTTTTTGCGCCGTCTTTAATGACGTGGTTGATGTTTTCACCATCTGCCAATGTTCTGAGCGAATGTATCCCTTGTTTTTCTCTGCCTTTTATTGGTGGCACAAATGAGCTGGCGCCTGTGGATATGATTAGACTATCGTATGAGATGGATTCAGTTTTGCCATTTTTGTCTATGGTATCTACTGTTTTGTTACCAGTGTTTATGGCTGTAGCTTCGGTTTCGGTTTTAAGGTTCAGTTTCATCATTTGATAAAATGCTGGTGGAAAAACGATTAGGTCTTTGAAGCTAGGTATTTGACCGCCTATTACAAATGGAAGACCACAACGGGAGTAGCCGGCGTGCTTTTCTTTGGTTATTAATGTAATTTGAGCAGAACGGTCGGTTTTTCTTGCAGCTGAAGCCGCGTCTACACCTGCAGCGTGGGCGCCGATAATCATTATGTGCTTGGGCATTTGCTTCACTTTATTGGGCTGAAGTCTGTTGCCACTCCACAGCTTTATTGAAGTCCATTAGGTTGGCTAGTTCTGCCTGCAGGTTTGTGGGCTTTATCATTAGCAGCCAAGCTTTTCCATATGGGTCTTCATTCAGCAATTCTGGCTTTGACTGGACTTCTGTGTTTACTTCTTCTATTGTTCCGCTTATTGGCGCGATTAAGTCTGAGACTGCCTTGACTGATTCAACCGTGCCATATGGCTCGTTTTGCTTCGTTATGGTTCCTTGGCTCGGCAATTCAGCATAGACTATTTCTCGGAGTTGCTTTTGGGCGTAATCGGTTATGCCCACGCGAACCTTGTCTCCTTCGATTTTTAGCCATTCAAAATCTTTGCTGTAGTATAATCCTTCTTTTACTTCGACTTCGTTTACTTTTACCATCTTTTTGTTTCACCTCTAAAGTAGTGGTGTTATTTTCTAATGTCTAACCTTTAAGATTAACTGTTCACAAACGTGATAATAAGTAGAAAAGTGATTGGACATCATGTTTGAGCTATGTTTAGCATAAATGATGTTAGAAGTCTTGCTTTTCCATTGAACACATAGAAACGTGCCATAAGATATTTGAGGATGCTTGTCAGCTTTTCAGGAAGGAAGAAGAAAATGGAAGAACAGATGTTTTGCGCTCTGCTCTTTGGAGAAGCAAAGGCTGAAGAAAAGGCGAAACAAATAGCGAAATCTTATCAAAACTGCCCCTATGTGAACCTTATTGCGACAAAAGAAAATCAGCTGTTCGCTACTTTTTTCTTGCCAGAAAAGCAAAGATTTTGGATCGAATATGTCGAGGAAAAGCCGAAAGAAACTTTTCAGTTGGAAAAGGCAAAAATCACGTTTGTGGATCATGTATATTATCCGAAACATTTGAAACTGCAGATTCCTAAAAAGCCTAAGAAAATCTCCCCTTGCGAGTCAAACTGTGGAATATGCCAAAGTTACAACAAGTGCTCAGGTTGCCCGGCTACAACATTCTACAAACCCTTACAATAACGGCAAATCCAAAAATAAATCAAGATATTGTTAACGGGCGATTCTGTGAATTATGGCGTTGCATCAAAATTCTATGATTTGTTCGGAGCAAAAGATCATCTAGATTTCTACGGAGAACCATCTGTTAAACATGGAAAAAAGGCTTTAAAACTTGGGGTTGAAACTGAAAGCTAGAGCCCCATGACAAGTCAGTGCATCAGCGTTGTCTATTTCCTTGTATGAACTCTTCTACCGACTGTTTTGCTATCGGGTCAGGCACTTGAATTGGAGGATGCTTAAACGCATAGGCAGATATGCTTAACAACTGTCCTGCAATTTTGCGGTCTAATGCAAGCTTCATAGCTCTGATAACATCTATTACGACGCCTGCGCTGTTGGGAGAGTCTTCAACCTCAAGTTTCACAGTAATCGTTAACGGTCGGTCACCAAACTTTCTACCTTTTAGCCATAGATAACAGACCTTTTTGTTATCCAGAAATGGCACATAGTCTGAAGGACCAATTCGAGTTGGTAAATCATATGGAACTAAGCTCGTAACAGCTTCGGTTTTGCTAATACGTTTGGTCTTCAATCGCTCCTCAACTGTCATGTTTTGAAAATCCGTGTCTCCGCCCAAATTCAGTTGATAGGTCTCATCAATGATTACTCCTCGGTCAACGCAGAGCCTAGCAAGATTCCTATGCAAAATAGTTGCTCCAACTTGGCTTTTGATATCATCTCCAGCCACAGGCAAGCCTCTATCTTCAAATCTCTTAGCCCATGCAGCATCTGAAGCGATAAACTCGGGCATACAATTCACAAAACCGCAGCCTGCGTCTAGAGCCGCTTGAGCATAAAACCGCGTGGCATCTTTACTTCCAACAGGTAAGTAATTAACAAGCACCTCTGTCTTAGCCGCCCTCAAAACGTCCACAACATCTACAAGCTCGATTTCGCCAGCGCTGTAAACGCTAAAAGCTTCTTTCATATGCTTTGCCACACCATCAAGAATTGGAGCAGGTGAAACTTTCACGTTTAAAGACGGCACTTCTGCAAATTTTGCACAGCAGTTTGGCTCAGCAAAAACAGCTTCAGCTAGATCTTTTCCAATTTTCTTCTTGCTAACGTCAAAGGCGGCAACAAAGGTTAAATCGTTTACATTATATCCGCCAAAGTTCACGTGCATAAGCCCGGGCACAGTCGCATCTTGTTTCGCGTCTTTATAATATTGCACACCTTGAACCAAGGCAGAAGCTGAATTTCCCACTCCTATGAGCGCTACTCGAATTTCTGGCAAACTAGTAACTCTCCAGATTTTATGTTATTTAGCATAGGCTTTAACCATTACCCTCTTTAGCTTTTGCCAGACACATGACAAAATTAAAAGGGAACTTATGACGACACACAATAGGTAGGGGAAAAACATGGATGAAAGCGAAGTGACAGTGAAATATGAGCCGTTCCAGGAAATTGTGATAATGGAACGTGATTTCTTCCCAACATCAGACGAAATAGCAAGATTCGCATCAATAATAGCTGGGGGAAAAACAGCTGGACTTTACTGGGCTGAAGGCGTAGTGTTTCTCTATTTTCCTGTGCCTGCGTCAACCGAAACTGTTGCCAAAGCTCTAGTTGAACATAGACGAGTCTACTGGGCGTTTGTTGGATATTCGCTTATGCCAAAATACCAGCCGATAATCGAAACTCGAGAAAAAATGATAGTTCCAGTCATCGACATGTCTTCTAACTCGACAATTAGAAGAGTCGCTATATGGCTGAAGGAGCAAAAATAACACAAAAAACCAACCTATTTCCTCTGTACTACTCAAACATACATCAGGAAGCACAACTTATGAGAGGAGTACACGTTAGAGGAACAATCTTCTCAGGGAAAAAAAACGGAGCCAGATTCATCAAACTCCCTTGGGTTAAGAAGCAGATAGAAGAAAAAATCGGTTTCGCGCCCCACCCAGGCACGTTGAACATGAGACTAAGTGAAGATGACGCTGCCAAATTGAGAGACATTTTGAAAAAAGCAAAACCAGTCTACATCAAGCCGATGGAAGGTTTTTGCCGCGGGAGATGCTTCAAAGCCCAGCTAATAAACGAACACGAATGCGCTATCATAATACCAGACATCATTGAATATCCTGAAAACGTCATAGAGATTGTAGCGCCAGAAGATTTGAGGAGAAAGCTCCAACTTGAGGACAATGATACGATAGACGTTAGAATCTTACTTGAATGAAAAGAGTTGTTATTTCCGCTTCGTTTTCAGAAAATTCTCCACATACGCTTTGAAAGATTGGTTCTTTTTCAAATATAGACCGTATCTTGCGAGAGCGTTCATTGCTCTTGCCGCGTCTTCTGGTGAAGAGTAAGCTGGAATGCCCAATCTGTCGAATCTGGAGCGCGTGTGCAAAGCCATCTCTGTCTCTCCAATGTCACATGCAACAATAGGTTTGTCGTATTTGCTGGCTACCCTCGCCACTCGGTCAATATAGTCTTCCTGCAAGCCTGGCGCATGGTGCATGCCAAGCAGTATTATACCGTGGATTTCAGGGTCTTGAAAGAGAATTTCAGTTGCAATTTCAAACATTTCAGATGTACCAGAACCTGTTATGTCAACTGGATTAAGGTTTGTTGCAAACTTTGGAAATTTACCGGTTTCTTTCAGTTTTTCAAATTTCTGGATTGTCTTCGCAGAAAAGCGTTTAACAGTAAGACCCTTCAGTTCACATTCGTCAACAGCCATAATGCCAGGACCCCCTGCGTCTGTGATTATTCCTGCATTAGTTCCCTCTGCTGGTGGCTGCATAACCAATGCTTTCCCAGCGTCAAAGAATTCTTCCATATCTTTTGCTCTCAAAATTCCTGTCTGTGCAAATACAGCGTCGTATATGCGGTCTGTACCAGCGATTGCGCCAGTGTGTGAAGCTGCTGCTCTCGCTCCCGCTTCGGTTCTTCCAGATTTAAGAGCAACAATAGGTTTTTTCTTCGTGACCTCCTTAGCCACTTTAAGAAATTCTCTTCCAGATTTTATATCTTCCACATATAACAGTATGACTTGGGTTTCTTCAGCATACAACAAGTAATGCAGCATTTCTGTTTCGTTCACATCGCCTTTGTTTCCAAAGCTTATAAATTTGCTCGTTCCAATCTGACGGCCAGTCAAAAAATCGAGGGCCGCAACACCGAAAGCTCCGCTTTGAGTAACGATAGCTAGGTTCCCAGGTCTCGGCCGCGGAGTTGCAATAACCTCGTCTCCAGTCATCAATACCTTTGTTTCAGGCAGGAACAACATGTCCACACCCGTTCTCGTGTCAAAGACGCCTAAGCAGTTTGGTCCTAAAACCCGGATCCCAGCTTTTTTGGCTATGTTTATGACTCGATTTTCAAGTTCATGGTTTCCGATTTCGCCAAAGCCAGAGCTTATTATGACCACAGCTTTTGCTTTCTTGGAGACCGTGTCTTTCATTACTTCTGTAACCAGTTTTGCGGGAACAACAATTACGACTAAGTCGAGCTTTCCGGGAATGGCGGTAATTGAAGGATAACACCTGAATCCTACGATTGAATTCTCATTTGGGTTGACTGGGAAGATTTCGCCTCTAAAAACTCCTCTTCTTTTATTTTCGACAAAATTCTTAAAAATCACGTGCCCAGCCTTGTTAGTCCTTTTTGTTGCTCCGACAATAGCCACTGAGCTGGGACTGAAGAAAGCTTCAAGCTGCTTCAACGATTCATCCATACATATTCATCTCACCTTTTGTTTCTAACTAGGACTATGGGTTTATGTTTTACTATCTCCAGCATGTCCCAACTAACCTCACTTAGCTCTACTTTGAAAACTTCGGCCATATCCCATACCGTTCTCCCGGCACCATAACCCCTGACACGATTCGCAATTTCAGCGATCTTCAAAGCCGTCTCGGCAGCGATTTCACACCCGACCACGGTTAGCGGGGTTGCCCTTCTTTTAAACCCAAGCATGCGCCCAACTACATACGAGATGATCCCGCCAAAATGGTTAATGCCCTTAATCGGCGTCGGTCGCGGCGTAAAATGGAAGTTTCTAAAGGAATAAGTATTATCAGTATCAACTACCATCACAGAGACCTTCAGTTTCAGCTTCGCCTGCAGATCCATACGTATCTTATTAGCTATTGTATCCATGTGTTTCAAAGGCAAACTCACAAAAGAAAATGCAAGATTGCTTCCATCGATACCGCCTTCTGAACCAAACATTAAAGCCTGCAATAGACCTGCATGTTGCAAAGCCACTTGCTTATGGCGGCTTCCCATTTCCACAGGATATTCACGGAGCCGTTGAATAGTTTTCGGCTGAAAATGACATATATATCCTAAGAAGCAGCCCCATACTATTCGCATCCAATGTCTGGCGATAATCTTTGCACTTAAACTAGGCTTGACGGTTTCTTCGTCAATGATATTGCCGACCGCTGTTGATAACGCTTTTTCCGAAATTACTAGGAAATCACCATCGATTGCTTTTCTTTTAACGGCCTTAACTATTTTTCTCGAGTAATTTTCTCCTGGTCTCCAATATTCTGTTGTAATAGCTAATGCTTTGTACATGTTCATTTTCTCGTTGCGCATTGAGGTAAAACCAGCATTTTGCGTTGGGCTGCTATCAGAATTGCTTGTTCCATTCTTCTGTTCCAGCTATTTCGATTTTCATAAGCCTTTTCTTCTTGATTTGGAGTGAACACATTGCACATATACGTCTTTTTTATGTTTTCTTCCAGCACGCAGCACTTCCCAATTTTCAGCAAATCATAGTTCCTTAAACCGTTTCTTTATTTTAGCAATATCGCATTCTGGGGGTTTCATTTTTCCTTCAGAACAGTAGCCCAGTTCAACGCATGTAGGTCCTGCGTTATCGAACAATGCCGGTGCTACTTTCCTTGCCTGACCGAGCATTTCGGTGGCAACTTTTCGCATTTCCCACTGGGTACGTGCACAACATCGGAGGTTAAAAAAGTGCCGTAGTTCACGTGCGTTCATGGTTATGATTATGTTTGTTTTTGCAGCGTTCGGCAGAATAAACCTTGCATCTTCTTTGGGAATACCCGTTGTCAATAAGTGTTGATAAGCTTCAGAAATTCTTTCCAATGTTTCGTCAAATGTTTTCTTTGCGTCTGTATTGTTTGCTATGCTCGGCGGTGTCACGTAGTTTTCTGAGGTGCTGTAGACGACGTAGCGCTGGCTCTGCTGTGTATATGATGCAACGCGATGCCTAACAAGCTGGTGAGTCATAGCACGGGACACGCCTTCAATGCTGAAAGTGAAAGATGCATGTTCAACCACTGAAGTATGTCCATAACCAGTCACCCGCTTGATTATTCGTTTAGCCGCCTCAGCATCTATTTCTTCAAAGATTTCCGAAGGAGTTCCACTTTTTGTCGACGTCAAAGCTGCGGTTCCACACAAGCGTTCAGCATCTGACGTGTAACGAAGAAGCTTGATCTTCAACTTTGAGCCCTCACTCCCTCACTTAACATGGAAGCACTAAATCTGTTTTGTGTCGTGTATTGACCGATTTGAAATAGAAGCTTGGGCTAACATCAGACGTGAGCATATACGCGGTCACTTGTGTATCTTCCGCTTTCCATTTCTCTTTCTATTTCATTTAATAGCAATATTCGTCTAAAAGTCATTGGGTGCGTCGAAAACCAAGTATTCATCCTTGTCCAAGTGGATCTCGCTTCTTTTTCCATGGCAAGCTCCAACTCTTTCTCATCCAAAACGCCATCTTGATCCAGATCGTATTCTTGCTTCTTCCCCATTACCTCTGCAATCTCTTGCTTTGCTGTTGCTGGATCACCAATATAGAACGCTCGGACTCCTGAAGGCGGTTTTTGAGAAAGCGACAAACCATAAGTGATTTTTGCCAACGCACTTTGCAGACTTCTAGGCGACCCCGTAACATAAGCTGAGTACGCATCAGCATAATGTTCTCGCAACCTACTAAGCCACATGACGAAGAATAGAGAAACAATATAAACAACATAGGAAAGCACACCAACAACGAAAAGTGCTGTTCGCATACTGCCTTCATCTCGGCCCTTCGAAGAACTCTTAGAAAACCATGCAGCTTGCCATGTTGCACGGGCAATAAGATAAGCCAACAAAGGCAATGCTGAAAGCACTGTCATTACCAGGTAATCCTTATGCTTTATATGTCCCAATTCGTGACCAATCACCCCTTTAACTTCATCTTGGCTCAAATTCCTCAACAGTCCCTCGTGAACTGCCAGTGTGGCGCCGTTGGCTGTTCTGCCGAAAACAAAGGCATTTGGCGTGTTATCGGGGACAATAGCGAGTTTCGGCATGGGTATGCCACTTTTGCTTGCTAGCTCTTTTACTGTGGATTCGAGCCACGGGTTTTCTCCAGCCGTCAGATATTGCAATCGTATCGAGGCCCTAACAATGATTGGTCCCACGAAATATTGAAACAGTATGAAGAGGGCTGTTAGGACTATAGAGTAGATTAAATGCAACTGGAGAATCAGCATTAAAGCTGACAAGAAAAGGGCAAATATCAGGGCTACTAAGAAAACGGATGTGCCCATGGCAAATTTCAGTTGACCTAGCTTTGCCAAAGATTTTCACAATCTATATCGCTATGATTGAAAGCGAATTAAAGTTTTCCTAGTGGCGCTCAGATAATCGAGAGAAGCAATCACGAAATAAGATTGATGCAACGAAAAGGGCAAAAAGCGAACCTCAAAGAAATCATAGAGAAGAAAATAGTCTATTGCAGGCCAAAAGACTCGGCTACGACTTTTTTGGATGTTTTTATAGATTGGAAAAATCCATAGGTCTTGATGCTCCGGCCGGGATTTGAACCCGGGTCCGCGACTTTCTTCCATTTTCCAGTGTCGAGAGGCCGCTATACGTGGTCCTTCATGTGTTTGACCGGACTATACTACCGGAGCGATTGAGAATAGATTGTGGTTTCGTGTTTAAATTTCTGACGCAAAAAAATAGAGTAGTAGTGTGGAAAAAGATTTGGGGAAATTTTGGTTGTTAGTCTTCTCCGCCTTCGTAATCGCCGCCTGGTGGTTTTCCTGGTTCGTCCTTTGGTTTTGTGGCTGCTATGACATCGTCTATTCGGAGTATCATTGAAGCGGATTCCGCGGCTGATTTCAAGGCATGTTCTTTTACTATTGCTGGTTCGATTATGCCTTTTTCGCGCATGTTTTCGGTTTTTCCTGTGAGAACGTTGATGCCTTTGTATTGGCCGTCTGGTTTTTCGTGGGCAGAACGTAAGTCTACGATTATGTCAATAGCTTCGAGTCCTGCGTTTTCAGCAAGCGTTTTAGGCACTATTTCTATCGCATCGGCAAATGCTTCGATGGCAAGCTGCTCTCTTCCGCCGACTTTTGTGGCGTAGTTTCGCAGTTCTTTGGCTATTTCTACTTCTACTGCGCCGCCGCCTGCGACCACTTTGTTGGTTTCCATCACGTCTGAGACTACTGATAAGGCATCTGTCAATGCTCTCTCGGCTTCGTCGACCATTCTTTCGAGTCCAGCACGAATGAGGACGGCTACTGAACGGGGATCTTTGCACTTTTCGACGAAAATCATTTTGTCTTCGCCGACTTTACGTTCTTCGACAACGCCGGCTGCACCAAGATCTTGGGATGTTAGATCGGCTAAATCTGAAACTATTCTTCCGCCTGTGGCTCTTGCAAGTTTCTCCATGTCAGATTCCTTTACTCTTCTGGCGGCGAGTATTCCTTCTTTTGCTAGGAAATGTTGAGCCATGTCATCGATACCTTTCTGGCAGAAAACGATGTTGGCGCCTGCTTTTCTGATTTTTTCAACCATTTCCTGCAGCATCTTGTTTTCCTGATCCAGAAAAGCCTTCATTTGAAGAGGATCACGAATGCGTATTTCAGCGCTGATTTCTGTTTTCTCAATTTCCAGTGGACAATCGAGCAAGGCGATTTTCGCTTTTTCTACGCGTTTAGGCATTGCGGAATGAACTGCTTCCTTGTCTATAATTACGCCTTTGATGAGTTGGGATTCTATTAGGCTTTTTCCCGTCTTCTTTATTATCTGGATATTGTCGATGTCTGCAATGGTTTTGTCTCCGCGTTGATCAATTATTTGCTTTACAGCGTCAATTGCAATTTCTGCCAAGTGTTCTTTTGCCGCACCCACTGCTTTGCTTCCCATGGACGTTAAAGCGACTTTCTTGAGTGTGGTACGATCCTCTTTTTCTACTGGTATTGCTATGTTGTTTACAACTTGTACTGCTTTTTGTGCGGCTTTGCGGTAACCGCTCACCACTAAGGTTGGATGGATATTCTGGTCTAAGAGACCCTCTGCTTTTTTGAGCAGTTCACCAGCGAGGACGACAGCGGTTGTTGTCCCGTCACCTACCATTGTGTCTTGTGTCTTCGCGATTTCAACCATCATCTTTGCAGCGGGATGCTCCACTTCTATCTCATCTAGAATCGCTGCACCATCATTAGTTATTGTTATATCGCCTAAACTGTCGATAAGCATCTTGTCCATGCCGCGTGGTCCCAAAGTGGTTTTTAGAACTTCCCCGATTACGCGGGCAGCCATAATATTGTTTCTTTGAGCTTCTTTTCCACGGTTTCTAGTAGTCCCTTCTTTTAGTATGAGGACAGGTTGTCCCGAAGCTGTGGTTGTCAAATATGCCATACAAACCCTCCATTTCAAGTTAGGATTCTGTTAATCGGAATAAGCAGAAAGGCTCAAAAATATAAACCTTTACCTTCACACGTTCGAATCCAATAGTTTAATGCATAACAGTTTAAATTTGGCTTATTCTTTTCCTAAACTGTGGTCCGAAGCATGCAGGTTTCAGTAAGATTCTTTACAACTCTCAGAGAAATAACGGAAAAGAAAGAAGAAACATTGAAGTTCAGAGCCAACGAAGCTGTAACCATCAGCAGGGTTCTTGATGTTCTATCTAGGCGCTATGGTAAAGAGTTTGATGATTATGTTTTTGAGCATGAAACCAGTGAGGTTAAGGGTTTTCTCCAGTTTCTTGTTAATGGCCGAAATGCATCAACATCTGAAAATTTGGACACGAAACTTGCAGACGGTGATGTGCTAGCTATAATACCGCCAGTCGGCGGCGGTTGACATCATGGGGAGATGCTTGATCTGCGGCGGAGAAGCCGCGACCATTTCAGACGGTTTAGGTGTCTGTTTAGAGTGCATAAAGGAGAAGCCGGAAAAATCGCTTGTTGTGACGGAGAACGTGCATGCAAAGAGTCGTGCTGCGTCTGGTTTGCCTCCAAAACCACCTAAAGATGCTGATGGAATATCCTGTGGTGTCTGTGCGAACAATTGCGTTGTTGGTATGGGTAATTGGGGTTTCTGCGGGCTTGTCCGGAACGTTGATGGCCGGTTAGTTCGTTTTGGCGGCACAGCTGAAAAAGCCGTTTTGGAATGGTATTATGATGGTTTGCCTACTAACTGTGTTAACTGGTGGTTCTGTCCGGGCTGTACTGGAAGTGGCTATCCAACGTATGCTTACAAGGCAGGTGCGGAGCATGGCTATTATAATTTGGCGGTTTTTTATGGAGCATGCAGCTATGATTGTCTTTACTGCCAGAATTGGCATTACCGCGGCTTATCTGTGAAGCGCAAGCCAGTTATGAGCTCAAAGGCTTTAGCAGCAATAGCAGAGGACAAACGTGTTTCTTGCATATGCTATTTTGGGGGTGACCCTTCCCCTCAGATGCTGCATTCGCTTGCCGTAAGCCGCATTGTATTGGCGAAGGCGAAGGTTGAAAAACGTATTTTTCGTATTTGTTGGGAGACTAATGGGTACATGAATCCTGAATTTGCGGAGAAAGCGGCAGAATATGCTTTGGAAAGTGGTGGTAACATAAAATTTGATCTGAAGGCTTGGAGTGAACAACTGAATATTGCTTTATCTGGAGTTTCTAATGAGCCAACTTATGCCAGCTTTAAGATGATAGGAGAGAAGTTCTTTGGAAAACGGCGGGAATTGCCCGTGCTTTCTGCCAGCACATTGCTTGTTCCAGGCTATGTGGATGTGGAAGAAGTTGAGAATATTGCTAGATTCATAGGCAAAATAGACCCTGACATTCCATATACGCTGTTGGCTTTTCATCCAAGCTACGTAATGGATGATTTGCCTACAACGAGCAGGAAACAGGCAACTGAATGTCAAAAGGCGGCAGAGAAGTATGTGAAGAACACTAGAATAGGAAATGTAAATTTGCTTTTCTAGAGTAAAACAGGTTTTCAGTTTTTTCAAAAAGGTTTTTCTGTTCTTTGTCACAGTATGACCAGCGGTGTGCAGTTATGAGTTCTGCTGGGAAAGTTCTGTATCTTTCTCGAACTGACATTGAGAAGCTGGGCATATCCATGATTGAAGTTATCAAGGCTGTTGAGGAAGCTTTTCACGAAAAGGCAGATGGCAAAGCAGAGATGCCGCCTAAGCCTGGAATTCATCCGCGAAAAGACGCTTTTATTCACGCTATGCCTGCTTACTTGCCGAAGATGAAGGCTGCTGGAGTCAAATGGGTGAGCGGATTTCCAGAAAATCCTAAACAGGGTTTACCGTACGTTTCTGGCTTGCTGATCTTGAATGATGCTACAACTGGCTTTCCGTTGTGTGTTATGGATTGTACTTGGATAACTGCCAAGCGAACAGGAGCAGCAACAGCGGTCGCAGCCAAACATTTGGCTAGGGAAAATTCAAAGACTGTGGGCATTCTTGGTTGCGGTGTGCAGGGCAGAAGCAATCTCGAAGCATTGGCTATTGTATGTAAAAGTTTGGAAGAGGTTAAGGCCTATGATGTTAATGACGAAAACCTGCAAAAATACATAAGAGAAATGACCACTGAGTACGGATTGAAAATAGTTGGTGTCAACTCGCCTAGAAAGGCTGTTGAAAACTGTGATGTTGTGGTTACTGCAGGCCCAATTCTGAAGCATCCACAACCTGTGATTGAAGAAACATGGTTGAAAAATGGCGGGTTTGCTTGTCCACTGGATTTCGATTCGTATTGGAAGCCAGAAGCGATGCTCGCGGTGGATAAATTTTGTACTGATGACACGGAACAACTGGCATACTACAAGAGCCAAGGATACTTTCTGAGCACACCCCCCATCTACGCTGAACTATGCGAAATCATCAGCAGTAAGAAACGAGGGCGAGAAACCTCTAGCGAGCGCATTATGTCGATGAACCTAGGCTTAGCCATAGAAGATATGGCAGCTGCAAAGCTGATTTATGAGAAAGCAAGAAAAAGGAAGATTGGGATAAGACTCTCTTTATGAATACTGTTGCTTCCGGATCTCAGAAGCTAGTAGAATAACCACGAACTTCAACAAGTTTACTAAAACGATAATATGGTGTTGAGTTGGCTTTCTACCTAGATCTATCGATAAAAAACTGGGCTCTAGCTGAACCCTTGAGAAAGCTGGGTGTAACCGAGGGCTCGCTTGATTTGCATTAATGCATCATCTCTTGAACATGCTTTTTTCCACAGAATCAACATAATAGTGC
>CAZGNE010000002.1:0-135130 GCA_964527165.1 uncultured Candidatus Bathyarchaeia archaeon | reverse complement strand
ACCCAGAGACCAAGGTTGTTTTTGTCTGCGACTTGTGCAAGGACAAGGGCGAGCCACAATGTATCAAATGGTGCCCAGAGGAAGCCTTGGACTTGGTCACAAGCGATGTTCTAGCGCAAAAGGCACGATTGACCGCTGTGAAGAAGCTCTTCCAAGAAGTCATGAAAACTTCAAGCACCTAAACCTCTATTTCTCCTAGTCTATCCGGCTTCGCAGTTTGCTACCGCAATTGAAATCATATCGGTTAAGTGAGGCTATTAATCATTAGGTAAGCTTCTGCGGAAGAGCTTCAACCAAAATGCTCACTATGAACTGTGCAGCAGCCTCAATTTCTGGCGTTAAGCCTTCTCCAAAATCAGTTGTCTGAGGTTCAATCAGCATTAAGGCGATCTTTGTCTTCGTTGTCCTTGTGAGATATTCACAGAATATTCTTAATGGAAGCATGTGCGTTGACAGGGCTGGCAAATCTGCTACATGTTCTGGGTATTTGAGTCTCGATTCTCCAGGGTTTAGGCCTAAGATTGCCGCGTCTATCAGCAGAATGTGAGTTGGTTTGAACTCTACTATTTGTTGCATGTAACTCTCTGGAACTGTTTCACATTCAATCAACATGACACTGTCTGAAACATTGTCTTTCAAATCTTGGACTATTTTCACACCCACAAAATCGTCCATGCGCATAGTGTTTCCTATTCCAGCGATCACAATTCTTTCAGCAGATTTAAGCCATTTCTTCAGCTCTCTCTTAGTATCGCACTCTTTTCTGAGCAAATGAGAACCGCCACACTGGATCTGACTCAAAAATGAGAGATGAGCAAAGGTTTATTGTTGAATTGTTTTGGTCAGTTGCTTCTTGCTGTTGTACACTCTTATAGTCAAGGGCATCTGTCCTACTGCAAAGTGGGTTGCGCATCCAAAGCACGGATCATAAGCACGGAATGCCATCTCAACCATGTTCAACACGCCCTGATCCACTTTTTCGCCGTGAATCAGGCCTTTAGCTGCATCGCGAACGGACATGCAAATAGCAGGGTAATTCATCGTAGTTGCCACTATCATGTTCACATCTTTGATTAAGGCATTCTTGTCAAGGACATAATGATGAATTAGTGTTCCTCTGGCAGCTTCAACGATTCCTATGCCCTCGCCTGGCTCATTGGGTTTTGCTCGTACGTCGCTACTGGTTATTTCTGGGTCTCTACACAACTCTAGCGCTCGCTCAGTGGCGTATAGAAGCTCAATAAGCCTTGCCCAGTGAAACGCCAAAGTGCTATGCACCGGCTTTCCGCCTAAGGTCTTGTACATTTCTTCATACTCCGCCTGAGCCAGCGGTGTTGCCATGCCATCAGCCGCATTGAGCCTTCCAAGCGGACCAACACGGTATATGCCACTGTAAGGACCCGCCGCCAAGCCTTTCCAGCCAATCTTCTTCAAGTAAGGCATCTTAGAGTAGCTCCATGGTTCAACATGCTCTGCTACATGCGTTAAATAGTCCGCTGGCGGAAACTTTAGGAATTCCTTTCCTTCTGGATTGACAACGCGGACGTTGCCATCGTAGAAGTTTACCTTATTATTCGTGTCTACCATGCCCATGTAGTACGTCTTCATCGTATAAGCGTCACTCTTGATTAAATCTACGTACTTGCTGTTGCCGAGCACGATATCATGGAAAAGCTTGAGCGAAAGCTGTGCAAACTTGACAGATGACTCTGCCATCCTCTCGATTTCAGCTCTGCCTTCTTCGCTTAAAGGCTTAGATATGCCGCCAGGTAATCCGCACACCGGATGAGTAGCTTTCCCACCTATAATTTCAGTTATCTTCTGTCCATAGGCTCTGTGCTTAATGACTTCTTTGCCAACCTCCAAGCCAGCCTTTTCAATCACGCCCAGAATGTTTCGCTTCTCTCGTGGAGCATCAGGACCGACCACAAAGTCAGGACCGCCTAGGTAGTAGAAATGCAGTGTATGGTCGTAGATGATGTAGGCAGCGTACATGAGTTCTCGAAGCTTTCTCGCCGCAGAGGGCGGCTCTACTTTGAACGCCACGTCTAAGGCTTTTGCTGCAGCAAAATGGTGAGCCACTGGGCAGACTCCGCAGATTCTGGTCGTCAAAAGTGGCATGGTCTCAGCTTTTCTTCCAACACAGAATTTTTCGAAGGCTCTGAGCTCTGGGATCTTCAAGTAAGCGTTTTCTACTTCACCTGCATCGTTCAAGAATATGGAAATGTTGCCGTGTCCTTCAAGACGAGTAATCGGATCTATCAATATTTCCTTCATTGCTTTATCACCTTTCTCCTGAGAATGGACGAAGGTAAGGAATACATGTAAAATGTTCCAATGGGATCTTCAATCTGATCCATAAGCTTCTCAACATACTCCTGGCTATACTGTTCCTGTTCATTCTCTAGACCCAGTATTGATGCCAAAGCGCTTAGCATGGATGCACCTTGTTCCAGAGTGTTGGGGCATGGTCCACCACAACCTGTGCATGGCATATCAACTTTTAGGCACTGGGCTCCACACCCGCTACGGGTTGCAGGTCCCATGCAGATTATGCCCTGTTCAAGCAAGCATTTCTCTGGTTCCGGAATTTTTTCGTGAACACGGTAAATCTGTGAGATTTTCTTGTTCTCTTTCTTCCTTGGGCATTCGTCACACACAGATTTCAACGGTGCAAGCACTGAGCCTTTAGGCGGCAGCTCGCCCTTTGCTATGGCGTCTATGGCATCTGATATTAGCTTGACTGGAGGCGGACAGCCGGGAAGATAGTAATCAACCTTAACTGTTTGGTCCAACGTTCTAACTGTGTCGTAAAACTCTGGAATTTCCAGTATGCCTTCTTTCACTTCTGTTTTAGGTTGAGGAATTACGCCGTTAGGATTCGAGATGGACTTGCTTTCAAGATACACTTTGCTCAGGATTTCTTTGCTGTCATGAAGATTTGCTAATCCTGGTATGCATCCTTCTTGGGCGCAAGAGCCGAAAGCCACAAGAGTTTTGGATTTCTTTCTCAAGAGTTTAGCCATGTGTTCTTGTTCTGAGTTACGAATTGAACCGTTGAAGAAACATATGTCAATGTACTTGTCTGCCATGTTTTCTACGTCTTTATACTTTACGTCCATGGCCACGGGCCAGAAAACGATGTCCGCGATTTGTATTACATCCAGGATTTTCTCGTTTATATCTAGAACTGCGATTTCGCATCCGCCGCAACTTGCCGCCCAATAGAAGGCTATCTTTAGTTTTTCTTTTGACATCCTATTTCTCTCCTTCATCAATTTTCGTTAACATTTTTGAAACGTCAACTCTGAGATCGTTAAAGGCCAGCTCTTCAGGCTTTAAGCCCATTGCCAGCCCAAGCAACTGTGGATAATGCAGAATGGGAATACCGTAAGTTTCATCAAACATTTTCTCTATTCGCACTTCATTTGTGTCATACATAATGTGACAGAAGGGGCAGATTGTGATCATTGCCTCAGCTTCAACCTTCTTAACATTGCTAAGCTTGTCCCTGGCTAGTTGCAGCGCAATCTTATCGTTCACACCTACACTTGGAGCACCGCAACATTCCGTCTCGTCCAAATAGTCTAAGCACGTTGCGCCAGTGGCTTCAATCAGCGTTTTCAGTGTTTTCGGATCTTCAGGATCATCAAATCCTATGAACTCTTTTGGTCTCAAAATATGACAACCATTATGCTCAGCCACTTTGAGTGTGGTAAGCGGTTTAACAACTGAATCCTTAACCCTCTCTAATCCGACATCTTCGATTAGAACTTGCATAAAATGCTTAGCCTCAACCGTTCCCCTGAATTCCAGCCCAGCCTCTCCTAAATGCTTGTTAATCTCATTACGCAAAGTCTGGTCTTCTTTCAACATTCGATTTACTTTTTTTAACGTTCCTGCACAACCTGGGCATAGCGTAACGATGTTTAAACCCTCTCGCTCTGCAATTGCCAAGTTTCTAGCCGCTAGGATAAGCATCATTTCGTGGCTCACAGGATCTAGCGGAAGACCGCAACAGTTGAACTCAGGCATCTCGACAAGCTCCACGCCCAACTTTGCCAAGACTTTCCGTGCTGAAATCTCAAAAGCTGCTACACGATAGGGAATTGCGCATCCTAGGAAAATCAGGTACTTGTGCCCCACCATCTCACTTGTCCCTCTTCTCAAGGTGTTTCACAAGTTCAGCGTCACAAAGCGTTTTGCCTATGCTCTTGGCATTGCCTTTTGGCAAAGGAGGCAATCCTAAGGATTCCCTCTTCTTAAGCCGAAGCTCTGGAATCCTATACGCGTAGCCTGACTCAAGGATACTTGAACACTGCTCCCTGAACACTTGTGGAACGCAGCCCTGTTTAGCTGCTAAGTTCCTTAGCACGCGTATAACGCTAGCAACTTCCACATCCTGTGGACAACGGTCTGTACAAGTAAAGCATGAGGCACAAAGCCACAATGTGTCACTATTCAGCACTCTATCTTTAAGCCCAAGCTGAGCCATGCGAATAATCTGTCTCGGTCTATAAGTATCGCTGAACTTTGCGATGGGACAGTCCGATGTGCAGGTTCCACATTGGAAACAGCGCAACAGCTTCTCGCCCCCATGGATTTCTGTAATTTCGTACTTGAATTTGGGGTCCATCTGCGAAGCTTTTACAGTCTTTTGCGCTGTTTCAGTCATTTTGGTTTCACCTTACTCTACTTTTATAGGGTTCGGTCCCAGTTTTTTGATATCGGCAACCATATCACGGACAACTTGAGCAAACTTTTCGCCTTCACTGGCTGAAATCCACTCTAACCGCAAACGTTCTGGCTCAATACCAAATTCCTTCAAGACTCTCTTCAACAGAGTTATGCGTCTTAGCGCTTTGAAGTTGCCGCTGATGTAGTGGCAGTCGGAAGGCAAATGACATCCAGCTACCAATACTCCGTCTGCACCGTTCTTGAACGCTTCAAGAATGAAGACAGGATCGATTCTTCCACTACACATGACGCGAATGATTATGATGTTTGGAGGATATTGGATTCGGCTGACTCCTGCAAGATCAGCACCTGCATAGCTACACCAGTTGCAGAGAAAACCGATTATTTTAGGTTCAAACCCGTTATTTTCTGTCATGCTTTTGCCTCCACCAATGCTGCTTTAACTTGAGCCATCAGCTCTTCAGTCGTGAAGTGTCCCATCATGATAGCTTTTGTTGGACATGCTGTTCCGCACGCGCCACAGCCTTTGCATAGTGCTTCAATTACATGTGCAACAAGTGTGCCGTCTTTGTCCTTCATTTCAATCGCACTGTATGGACACAGATACTCACAAATTCGGCAACCACTACATAAATCTTCAGATACACTAGCGATAATTCCTTCCATTTCGATGGTTTCTTTCGATAATATGGTTGTGGCTCTAGCAGCCGCTGCGCAAGCCTGAGCGATACTCTCATCAATGTATTTCGGCGAATGAGCCATTCCACAAAGGAAGACACCGTCTGTCGCAAAGTCTACTGGTCTGAGCTTCATGTGAGCCTCCAGGAAAAAGCCATCCTTGGTTAAAGGCACCTTAAGCATTTCAGCTACACGTTTGTTTTCAGGATCCGGTATTGTAGCCGCGCTCAGAACTACTAGGTCAGGTTCAAGCTCGACCATTTCTTGTAGGACGGGCTCCCAAAATCTAACCTTAAGCCTGCCGTCCTCATCGACGACTTCGGGTTTCCGTTCATCCTCATAGTCAACGAAGAGAACGCCTTTTGATGCTGCATCGCGGTAATAGTCTTCTTTGAAACCATAAGTGCGCATATCCTTGTACAAAACGTAAACTTCTGCTTTCGGATCTATTTCCTTAATCTTCAACGCGTTTTTCACAGCTTGCCCGCAGCATATTCTTGCGCAGTTAGGTCTCTCCTCATTTCGGGCGCCTACGCATTGAATCATGACAATGTTTTTTGCTTTGAAATCATGATTTGCAAGCTTTTCTTCAAGTTCATGTTGACTTATAACCTTTGAATCTTCACCGTACAAATACTCCTTGGGTTGGTATTCCACCGCGCCCGTAGCTACTATGACTATGCCATGTTCAACTTCTTTCTCTTCTCCGCTTTTCCGTTTAATTTTTGACTTGAAGTTGCCGACAAAGCCGTAGACATCAACAACTTGCGAGTCGGTGTAAACATGAATTTTATCGTTTTCCATAACTGCCTTGATTAGACTGTTTAGCCTCTCTTTTGGGTCTTCGCGTTCGCCCAGCAAATAATGGATTGAGCGCAGGTGTCCTCCTAGCTTACTTTCCCTCTCGACAAGGTGAACATCAAATCCTTCGTTTGCAAGCTCCAAAGCCGCGGTCATGCCGGAAACACCACCGCCCATTACTAAGCCGACAGGTGTAACGCTGATAAGCGGCTTCTCCAAAGGCTTCAAAAGCCTAGCCTTTGCAGTTATTGATCGGACGAGTTCTTTGGCTTTCTTTGTCGCTTCTTCAGGCTCGTGCATGTGCACCCAGCTGCACTGGTCTCGAATGTTTGTCATTTCGAATAGGTAGGGATTCAAGCCAGCCTCTTGCACAGTTTCTTTGAATAAGGGCTCATGTGTACGGGGAGTGCATGAAGCCACGATGACGCGATTGAGTTTGTTCTCTACTATTTTGTCTCTTATGAGTTTCTGTGTATCTTGCGAGCATGTGTAAACGTTTGCTTCCGCGTAGACCACGTTAGGCAAGGTTTTGGCGTATTTTACAACTTCTGGAACGTTCACTATTCCGCCTATGTTGATTCCGCAGTGGCAAACGAAAACGCCTATGCGCGGTTCTTCTTGGCTAACGTCACGTTCAGGCGGATACTCTTTCGCCGCAACCAGCTTTCCTCTTTCGGAGGAGATGATGCTCATGGCTTTTGCCGCAGCGCCGCTGGCTTGAGCAACGCTTTCTGGGATATCCTTGGGTGATGAGAAGGCTCCACAAGCGAATATGCCTGGCTTCGAGGTTTCCATTGGTGAAAAGGTTTTGGTTTCACAGAACTTGTATTTGTTGAGTTCTATGCCAAAGTTTCTAGCAAGCTGCTCAACATTCTTAGGTGGCGTCATTCCAACTGAGAGAACGACCATATCAAATTCTTCGGTTTTAGGCGTTTCGTTTTCGACATAGTGGATGAAAAGGTTGTTGGTTAGCGGGTCTTCAGACACGCCTGCTACTCTTGAACGTACGAACTGGATGCCCCATTCGCCCTGTGCACGCTCATAATAGGCGTCAAACTCTTTTCCATAGGCACGCATGTCCATGAAGAAGATTTTGCAGTCCAACTTCGTTGGCGTGTGCTCCTTTGCTATTACGGCTTCTTTCATGCCGTACATGCAACAAGCGGCGGAACAATAGTTGTTGCCGAGTTGAAAATCGCGCGAGCCCACGCATTGGATGAAAGCTATTTTCTTGGGAATCTCGCCATCCGAAGGTCTGAGAACAAGCCCTCCGTAAGGACCGGAGGCGCTCATGATGCGTTCGAATTCAATGCTTGTCACCACATTTGGATAGCGTCCGTATCCGTATTCGCTTTTTAGCTTAGCGTCGAAAACTTCAAATCCAGGTGCAAGTATTACTGAACCCACTTTTAACGTGGCTTCGCTATCTTTCTGATCATATTCAATTGCACGAGCTTTGCAAATCTCATGGCATGTTCCACAGCCAATACATTTTTCACGGTCGATTATGAATTTAAGTGGAACTGCTTGTGGATAGTCTACGTATATGGCGCTTCGTCCGCCTAGACCTTCATTGAAGGAGTCAATGCATTCTATTGGACATTTCTGTGCGCAAATGCCACATCCATTGCACTTGTCTTCGATTATGTAACGGCTTCGTTTTCGAAGTTTTACTTCGAAATGTCCCGCTTTACCTTCTAAACCTGTTACTTCGGCATTTGTGAGAATTGTGATGTTAGGATGTCTTCCCGTTGCAACAAGTTTGGGCGACAGGATGCACATTGAACAATCGTTTGTTGGAAATGTCTTGTCAAGCTGAGCCATTACACCGCCTATACTAGCCCCGTTGTCAACAAGGTATACTCTGAAGCCTGAATCAGCAAGGTCTAGTGACGCTTGTATGCCAGCAACTCCTCCACCAACTACGAGAACAGCTCCAACTTTCTCTTCTGCCATTTTATGCTACCTCCAGTGCCTTGTACAGGGGAGTTTGCCCTTCAATGTGATCGAAGGTTAGCATGTTCTTGCGTCGCATGTTCACAATATGCTTAAGCACTGTTGCTGGTTTCATTCCAACCGCTTCAGCCAAGTCTTTGACAGACATAGGCACATGTTTAGTCAGAATGTGGATCTTTTGGCGAATGAACTCTGTTTCAACAATATCCTCTAGCAGTTCGTCAAATTCGTCTTGTGAGAGTTTCTCACCATACACATTAACCTCTTCAGTAAGTTCTTTTTCTCTGCCGAGCAAAACTCTTAGGAGAAAGTCAGAAACAGCGGTTTTAGCTGCCATGATATTCGCTTCCAACAAAGAGTGTTGTTTTTCGCCTTTCAAAGGTAAAGGAGCCAACCTTGCGATTTCCTTAGAGTATTCTTCAATATGATTTTCAAGATCTTGCTCCTCCATGGGTGAATACCAGTAGAGGCTTATGCGTTCCTGTTCCAGTCCTGCAAGAGAGAGAAGTTTTCTGAGCATTTTTACAGCACGTTCTGCTTGGATGTTTCCTTCAACATAATGGCAGTCTGGTGGTTTGCAGCCAGCTAGCATAACCGCGTCCACACCTTTTTCAAACATCTCAACAATAGTGACAGGGTCTAGCCTGCCAATGCAGTTAACTCGAGCAACACTTGCACTGCTTGGAAGCTCTATTTCGTTTTTGCAGAAGGCAAAGTTGCACACGAAACAAACAATTTTCGGCTTGTTGGTTTTCATCTAGATCTCTCCTTCAGAGGTGCTAGTGCGAGACTCATGATTCGTTCGTCCGTGAGTTTCTTCATAGTTATGGCTCTCGTGGGGCATCGGGCTGCGCATATTCCGCATCCTTTGCAGAGTTCTTCATCTATTTGTGCAATGTTATCCTCATCTTTTCTGATTGCTTCAAATGGACATATAACTGCGCATACATTGCAGCCTATGCACAAGCTTTCATCGACAATAGCTTTGTCGCCTTCGCAAAAGTCAGTTTCGGCGAGGCATTCAGCGCATGGTCCACAGCCTAGGCAACGGGAGGCTTCGAACTTTGCATTTGCCTCAACTCGTTCAAGATAACTTGTGGCTTCTTCGAAGCTCAGATGAGGTTTTTCTGTGGGTGAATCATATCTTCGTTCTTTCTTTTTGATGTGACCCCAGTTCTTAACCCATGTGCTTTCTTCAAAAGTGTTCTCTCTTCCAACGCGCAAGTCTTGTCCTGTTAAGTAGAGGTGAATCGAGATAGCTGCTTTTTTTCCTGCGCCCACAGCTTCAATTATGCTCGCTGGGCCTGTAGCTATGTCCCCTCCAGCGAAAACCTTTGGCAATTTAGTTTGAAGGGTCAGCGGGTCTGCGTCTATTAATGGAGTTCTTATCTCTTTGTTGGATACTTCGTCTGGTACGGATGAGGTTTCAGCCACTTGCCCAAGGGCGGGTATTACCGTATCTACTTCATATTGATGTTCAGAGAAGCTTATTGGGACAGGTCGTCTTCTGCCGCTTTCATCCGGTTCGCCAAGTCGCATTCGTAAACATTCGATGGCTTTGACCTTGCCGTTTTCGCCAACTATCTGTTTTGGCGCGACCAGAAAGTGGAATTCGATTCCTTCTTTTTCAGCTTCAGCGATTTCCGTGGGCAATGCGGGCATTTCCTCGCGTGAGCGCCTATACAGAATTATGACTTTTTTTGCACCGAGCCTCTTTGCAGTTCGCGCCGCGTCAATTGCGCTGTTTCCCCCACCCACTACAGCGACTTTGTCGCCAACAATAACATGTTTCTCAAGAGCGATATCCTTCAAGAAGTGAACCGCGTTTATAACGCCTTCTAAGTCTTCACCTGGAATGTTAAGACGCATGCCCTCTTGTGTTCCTATGGCCAAGAAAATGGCTTTATAATCATCTTTTTGAAGACTTTCGATGGTCACATCCTTGCCGAATTCCATGCCTGTTTTGATCTCTACACCTATATCTTTGATGTAGGCTATTTCGTTTGCAACGACGAATCTCTCCAGTCGGAAGTTGGGTATGCAATATCGCATCATGCCACCCGGTTCGTCCATTCGTTCAAAAACTGTTACTGGATAGCCAAGTTTTGCGAGTTCGTAGGCGGCGGTCAACCCTGCTGGACCGGCACCAATAATGGCGACTTTTTCGCTGTGCTTTTTAGGTATGGGTTTTGGTCTGACTCTTTCACTCTCACGTTCGACGTCTGCAACCAGTCTTTTGAGTGCACGGATGGCTACTGCTTGATCAACGTTTGTTCGTGCACAAGCATCTTCGCAAGGACTGAAGCAGACTCTTCCGCAGATTGCTGGGAAGGGCATGTCTTTTCTGATGATTTCGACAGCTTCTTTGTATTTGCCTCTTTGTAGCAGGGAAATATATGCTTGAACGTTGACACGAGCGGGACAGGCCGTTCTGCATGGAGGTAGCCTTCTCTTTACGTTTATATTGCTAACGGTTGTCATTACTATACACGCTTATCTAGAATTAACCATGCATCGGCGAATATATTAAGTCATCTAAGTTAGGTTTAGCACAAATTTGGCGTACTAGAAAACCTGAAAATATATAGAAAAAGAGAGGAGTAAGAGGTTATTCGCGGAGTCTTCCTTCTATTTTGTCTACCCATTTGTTGTATTCGCGGGCACCTAGCAAAGCTTTGAGTTCTTGTTCTAGCACTAGAGAGTTCTTCGGTTTGATTTCTGCTATCCAGCCTTCGCCATAAGGATCTTCGTTGATTATGTATGGTTCGCTCCTCAGGTTTTCATTGGTTTTCACTATTTTGCCGCTGATGGGGGCGTATAGATCGAACATGAACATCCATGTTTCTGCAACGCCGAAAGGCTCAAGTTTGTTTAGTTCCTTTCCAACGGTTTCTGTTTGGATGTGTGCAATGCCCTTCAAGTGTCTCTGTGCATAGTCAGAAACACCTACACGTATGTTGCCTTCAGGTGTTATCTGCGCCCAAGTGTGTTTCGGTGTGTACAACAGCTGGTCTGGTGTGGCTAAACCTTCTTTGCGTTTTTCGATTGTTATTCCGCCAGCGCGCATTAATTCTTCAAGTCGTAGCCGAATAGCTTCTGATACGAATTCTGAAATACTCCTGTAACGTCCTGTTCTGAGTGCCCTTTCAACTTCCTTTATGAGTTCCTGTCTTATACTCACGGTTTTCCAATCCGATGTTTTTTCAGTCATTTTTTACTACACTCCATTACACTTGAATGATATATAGTGCAAATCTAGCATATATACCTAATGTATATTTTACATATAATAGTATATATCATGCATATTGAGCGGTATTATCTCTTATCCCGAAATCGTGGAGCAAAGCCTCAGCAAAATCATTCTTGTTCTCTCCCATAATTGGACAAATTCCACAAACGCTCATGGACAAAATAAACAAAAGTTTTCGCTAGAAGCTCTACTAAGCCGACACTACCACTTAGAGTGAGATCTCGAGTGAATGCAAACACCAGAAGTATTGTGGTTAATGTCGCTACCATTCGCCAAGAAACTGCCTTCAATAAGCTTCTAATAGGCTTTTCCGTTATAATCACTCCTTGGATATTCAACACTAGAAATTGCCGAACATAAATACCCTTTCCAACCTGTTAAGCCTTGAATTCGTGAATCTATTGCTTGTTCATCATGACTTTCAAAATCCAGTTGACAGAAAACTAGGAAGCAACAAGTGATAAATATAAAAGAAAGGCTAGTAAATACTATTGTTAACGGTGGTTTTTTGGAGACTAGAAAAGTTCAGAAAGTCGGGTACTCAACTATGACTGTTTCGCTTCCTAGCGAATGGGCAAAGCAGAGCAATATAAGCCCAGGTGACATTGTCTTCCTTACCGAGGAAAAAGATGGTACCCTAAGAGTGGTGCCAAGCCAGATTGCCCAAAAAGAAGAAGCAGAAGAGTACATAATCAATGTAGGTGCTTGTGATGAAAAAGGCTTACTCGAGAGAATGATTGTCGGCAGCTACATATTGGGACGCGACGTTATAAGAATAACATCCACATCTCGAATAGATAGAACGCATGTTGATGAAATCCGCAAAATCGTTCGAAAACTGATCGGTCTAGGCATTTTAGAAGAAACTCAAAAACAGATACTGCTGCAGTGTTCAGTTGATCCAACAAAGTTCAAGCTTGACCAGCTGGTTAGACGGTTAACCATAATTGCCTCAACCATTTTGTCTGACGCTATGCAGGCCCTCAATGAAGGTAACATTGCCTTGGCTGAGGAAGCTATAAGTAGAGAAGATGAGGCAGACAGAATCTACTATTTGGCAGTACGTTTACTCCTTTTGGCACAGGTAAAACCCGATATAGCCGAACAGGTTGGGACAACAGATATTCTGTTCATTCCTGCTACCCGTCTGATACTCCAATACTTAGAGTTGATTGCAGATTATGCGGAAGAAATAGCTAGAACAATAATAGATCTTGATGTCTATAGAGGCAGACTTCCCAAAGAGACGATCGAGAAAATCTACAACTTTGGCGAATTAGTTCAGGCAATTTTCCAAAAAGCTGTTGACTGTATCTTCACTGGTGACCTCAGGGTTGCAAATGGATTGTTGGAAATGAAGAATACGATGAGAATCAAGGCAAACAGGTTTATGGAGGAGGCTCCTGAAATTCCATATCTGAGATTGATTGTGTCAACGTTAACTAAGATAGCGGACAAAGGTGCAACCATCGCGGATATAGCCATAAACAAGGCTTTGGACGAACCGAGCAAGCACGTGGAGCATATGATCCGTGTGGTGAAACATACTCGAACATTGCAGGTGCCAACGAAAATCAGAAGTAAACATTCTAGCGCAGGTTTACATCAGTCTTAGCTTAACAAAGTTAAAAAGTAAGAGAGTATATAGTATAAATAGAACAGAGAGGACATGCGATATGAGCGACTTGGAGGAGGCACTGCGTAACATAGACGTTTTCTGCAAAACAGTTGTCCAAAAACTGGTTGAGCATGAAGATGAATCTGTAAATACGATAAATGCAGAGCCCATTGAAAATCTTCTCAGAAGAAAATACGTTATTGAGGAGCGGTTTGAACATGATTCTTCAACTACTCGTTTGATTCCGCTCCCGCAACTGGAAGAACCTCTAATCGACGTTTTCGAAGATGAGAACTATGTCAAAGTCTTGATGCAATGTCGCTGCAAAGAACAGCGAGTAACCGTACATGCTGATGTAGATGGATTGGAAATATGTTTGGATCAATGTCGCAAGCTCAATATCCCAGTTAGGCATTTGCAGATCGAATACCTAAGCTCTAAATGCACTAATAACGAAGTCCTTGAGATCGGCATCCCAAAATTGAAAGCCTCCGTGAGTTGTGGCATCTAATCAGATAAGCCTACTGGACGACACCTTTGCGTTTAATCCTTACTCTACAGGATTCTTCTCCAAGGCATTTTGAGCAGGTATAGATAACATCAAACTCGTTTTTGGCAGAATCCGCAGGATTTATGAAAAAAGCAAAACATTCTTCGCTTTTCTTGATCGCTTCGCCGCAACAGTAGCATTTGTGCTCTCGTAAAGCAACAACCTTCATTTCCATTCCACTAACCTCAAGCTGATTTTCAAACTATAAATGCTTTCCAGTCGAAAAAGAAGAGAATGAACCGCAAAATTGATAGATAAAGTATTTTGACTAGTTGGCGGTGGCCTTTATGGAGAGTTGTGTCAAAAGCTTCTTGGCTGTTTTTATGTTGGCTATTTCTTTTCTGCAATTCAGGCATTTCTCCATGGCGCTTTTCAGTTTGCCACGGTACTCTTTGTAAACTGGAACCTTTTCATCTATCTTGTCAAGTGTCCAGTTGATCTGGCTTGCCGGAACAAACAGCGCTTTGCAGAAAGTACATGGCGACAGGTTGACTTCTTTTGCAACGTTTGTTGTTTGACGATTATCAGTCAACATGTGATATTCACGTGTAAGCCTTATGGCGTTTGTTGGACATTCATCTTCACAGAAGGCACAGAATGAACAATGTCCATAGTTGACTTTTATTATGCGCTTATCGTTGTCCTCCAGAATGTCTATGGCGTCAGAACTGCACACTTGGGCACATGCACCGCAACCAATGCACTTTTCGCCATCAAACTCGTGCTTTCCTCTGAATCCTTCAGGAGTAGCCCAATAATCTTCCTTTTCTTCAAGATTCACACCCAACGCCTTTGCAACGGCTGTGACGATTGCTTGTGGACGTGGTGGACAGCCTGAAATGTAGAAGTTGACTGGCACTATTTGATCCGGAGGTCCAACCATTGGATAGCCTTTATCAAAGATTTGTTTCGTAATAGCGCAGTTGCCCACGGCTACAACGAGTTTTGGTGGTTTAATCTGCTCATAGGTTCTTATCAGTTCATCTTTGCCTTTGATGTTCACTCCTCCGGTTACCACTAGGACGTTTGCTTCTTCAGGTGTGAAGACCACTTCTACGCCTAATTCAGCAAGCTTGTATCGGGGAACCAGACACTCCAACACTTCAACATCGCAGCCGTTGCATCCCGCAGACAAGAAACGGTAAACCGCAATTTTGTTTCCGCTCATTTCCAGTTTCCTCCTAAATCCACTCCATTTTTCGTTTTTTGCCAGTTTTTGCATTTATGATTGTTACGCGATCTGTACATGAAAAGCATGGGTCGGTACTTTCGATTATGGCTCTCGCGTCTTTAACCAGATTTCCACGAAGCATTTCAACTATTGTGAAGTTATTGACAAATGATGGTGTTCGCACTTTGACTCTTCCTGGTATGTTGGTGCCGTTTGACTTGATGTAGTAGACTAGCTCGCCTCGTGGTGCTTCTGCTCTTCCAACCTCTTCTTTAGCCAATGGTTCACCTGGCTTCGTTGCTATGTCACCTGTAGGCAGATTATCTAGTGCCTGTTCAATGATTTTCATGCTTTCGAAGGTTTCGCGGGCTCTGACAAGTGTTTTGGCGTATACATCACCGCCTTTTTCAGTGATCACTTCAAAGTCCATTTTGTCATATGCCGCGTATGGGTCGTCTTTTCTAACGTCGCTTGCTATGTCGGAGCCGCGGAGGGTTGGGCCAGTTGCGCCTAGAGCTAGGGCTTTTTCTTTCGGCAGTATTCCTATGCCTTTTGTTTTCTTTGTTAGATGACCATTGTCGTCTAAGAGTGAGAGCAGATATTCAGATAGCGGCTTCATGTTTTTGAGTACTTTGCGAATTCTTTCAGCTTTTTCAGGGGGTATGTCTCTTCTCACGCCACCTATAGTGTTAATTAGGTAGTTCATGCGGTTGCCAGTCAGATATTCGAGCAAATCCTGGACTTGCTCTCTTTCTCCCATGGTTTTTAGGAAAGCCTCGTGCTCATGGAGACTGTGTGTGAGTACACCAAACCATAGGTAGTGGCTGTGCAAGCGTTCAATTTCCGTGTAGATGCATCGCAGATACTCGGCCCGTTCTGGCACGGTCATGTCTATGACAGCTTCTACTGTTTGAGCGTAGCATAGTGTGTGAATCCCTGAGCAGATTCCGCATATGCGTTCTGCGAGTGCCAAGTTCTGCATGTAGGTTTTTGTAGTGAATAGTTTTTCAATACCTCGGTGCTGATAACCCAGCTCTATGTTCGCGTCGATTATACGGTTGTTTTCAACTACCAGTTCGAAGCGTTCAGGCTCTACAAGCTGTGGGCGATACGGTCCAATTTGAACGATTTCTGGCATTTTTACATAGCCTCCATTTTCTGCGCTAACTGTAAGACTGGACCTTTGTGGAATTCAAGATGCAAATCTTTAGACGGAATTCCAAATGATAATGCGAACAGCTCCATCAAGTTGAAACATGGAATGCTGTATTGCACGCCATATTGTCTAAGCATGACTTGGCCCATTTCAAACTGTATCGTGCAAGCTGGACACGATAGGACTATGGCTTCCGCGCCAGCTGACTTCATTCTTTCAAGTTTTAGCTGAAGTCTCTGTTTCAGCGAGAATTCTTCGTTTGCCAGCATGCTTGGGTAACCACAGCATAATCGTTCAAGACCGTAATCGACAGTTTCCACACCAGTTAGGCGAGTCAATTCCTTCATCATGTTTGGTTTCCGCATAATATCTTCGCCCTCTGACTCGCGATACATGTGGCAGCCGTAATGCAATGCAACTCGGATTTTCTGAGGTTTGACCACTTGGTCTTTAATTGTCTTTGAACCTACGTCTTCGTGGAGAACCTCAATGGCGTGTTTGACTTTCACTTTTCCATCATATTTCTTGCCATACTTGTTTAGAATTGCGTTCACTTTTTGCATTTCTTCAGGTTCGTGTTTTAGTGTCTCATTAGTTTCAACTAGTGTTTCATAACAGCCATTGCATAATGTCATCAAGTTTAGCCCAAGTTCTTCAGCTAAGGCAAGGTTTCTAGCTGATGTGGCCAGCCAAGCGGTTTTATCAAGCAGTCGTGATATTACGGGTTCGGGGCAGCATGAATAGCCTGTTAAGTCAACTGCTTCAAGTCCTATTTTGTCAAAAACCTTTTTTGAGGCTATTTCGATGCTTGGGAGTCGCATTGGGATTTGGCAGCCGAGAAACGATGCGTACTTAACCATTTTCATACTTCTCCTTTTTACTTGTATCTTAGGCGTTTTTTCTCAGGATCATACCCTACTTTTTGCGGTAAATTTGTGGTTTTCATTAGCCCTTGGAATTCGTGCATAGCTTTTTCGTTGGTGAACGCCATCGGTGGAGTTCTGGGCAAGCCTGCCTCTTCTCGTTTCTTTTGTATAAAGGTTGATATGGGTGCTACGCAACTCATGGAGATCAAAGCTTCAGCGGTTGGGCGGGCTTGTAGTGGTAATTCGCCCTCTAATGGTTTTCTTAGCGGACGCTTGTCATTTGGCCAGTCTTCAGTCAAGATTAGGTGTTGAGGTTGTGGGTGGTTGATGAGTCTGATGCCGAAGAGGTCAGCTATTTCTCTTTCAATGAAGTTGGCTGCAGGGATCAGGTCTGTTATGGAATCTAGCGTGTTGTCTTCTTTCGGTTTCACACTTCTTATAGTGAGAACTGCTCCATCCACATGGAAATGATGCAAATACTCGAAGTCTAACCCGTGGTCTACTGTTGTTAGCGTCATAAATCGTAGAGATGGATAATGCCTTTTAAGGATACTCACAGTTTTTCTGATGGCAGCAGGCTTTATTCTTACGAACACTCTTCTTTCACGAGGGTTTGAGGTTTCAATGAAGTCTTCGCCAAGTTCATGTTCCAAAGAAGAGATCATCTTATCTTCTAAAGCCATTATTTCAACATCTCCACATAGTGTGCCTTATTGAACTGACTTGCTTCTTTTCTTGTGGTTACTCGAATGGCTTGCGGAGAGCAGAATTTAGCGCATTGGGGGTCGCCGTCGCAGAAGTCGCACTTCATTGAAATTCGATAGTCTGGGTTGAACCACGGAACTGAAAGCGGGCAGGCGAAAGTGCAGGTTTTGCAGCCTATGCATTTCATAGGGTTTATCCGCACCAATCCTGTGTCTTCGATTTTCACTGCGGCCTCGCTTGGACATGCGGCTACACATACGGGTTCATCGCAGTGCTGACAGTATATGGCTTCAAAATCACCGTTTTTCTCGTCGAATTGCACATGGAGATGAGCTTTCTCAAGGCTGAACTCCTTGAAATGGTAGTAGGAACATGCAACTTCGCAGTATCGGCATCCAGTGCATTTGGCCGGGTCATAAAGTAGGACTTTCTGGTCATCCGTTTCTTTTCGCACGAGTTTCTCCTCTGATTTTTTTGGTTCAGCGTGAAGTAAATATGAAGCATATATGACTTATTTAGCATTTTCTCTTAAACTTCTAAATATTGGACATTACTTTACACATACCCAAAAATCGAGGCATATGCGGTGGAACTGGAAAAAGCACTGAAGAAATGGCTGAAAAATTGCCGTAAACTCGCAATTCTAGGAATCGGAAACCCACTGAGAAGGGACGATGCTGTAGGTCTGAGGATTGTAGAAGAGCTGAAGGGCAAAGTCTCCGAAAATGTCAAGCTGATTGAGTGCCGAGAAACGCCTGAATTATTCACGGGAAAATTGAAGCAGGTTAAGCCTTCGCATGTTTTGATGGTTGATGCGGCAGATTTTGAGGCTGAAGCGGGCGAAGCAAGGCTATTTTCAATAGATGAGATTTCCGGCTTGGCAATATCAACCCATGCTATGCCATTGTATATGTTGGCCGAGTTTATTCAGAAAAGCCTTGGTGCAGAGGTTAAGCTTTTGGGTGTGCAGCCTAAGATTGTGGAATTCGACGTAGGGCTAACGCCAGAAGCTGAAATAGCTGCTAAAAGGGTCGCTGAAACCGTTGCAAAAGTATTAGAGGTCATTGTGTAAGTCAATCTCTTGTTTCACGTCAGACTGTTTCTGCTTCTTTCTTAGCTTTCTGTTTCTGTTCTTTTTCAATTTGTACTTGTTGTGTCGGAGCCTTTGTTTCTTCACAGGTTTCCAGTTCGGTATGTTCTCTTTCTATCTCAAGTTCTTCTTCCTTGAGGTTTAGTACGCCTTTGATGTTTCCGTCTTCCATGCAGCTGGCAGTGAAGCCCATTTTCTTCGTGAGGTTGATGGCTCTATAATTGTCAGGCAGCATTATTGCATAGAGCTTTTCGATTTTCATGTCTTTGCAGATGTCAATGGTGTAATCAACCATTTTTGTGCCTAAGCCTAAGCCTTGCCATGGGTCGGCAATTATGAAGGCAATCTCACCTGTTTTACCGTCGGGTTCAATGCTAACTCGGACAACGCCTAGAATTCTCTTGTGTCCGTTTTCGGTTAGCTCGGCGACCATTGCTATTTCTCGGTCGTAGTCGATATTGCAGTAGCGCACACGAGTTTCGTGTGGCGTGTCTTTGAGGATTTGGAAGAATCTGTAGCGTATGGCTTCTTCGCTGAAGTTTTGGAACATTTCCAGCCACAAGGGCTCGTCTTCGGGTTTAATAGGTCTCACCAGCACTTGACGACTGTCGCGGAGCGTCCACACGGTCTCATACTTCTTTGGGTAAGGCGTTATTACGAGATGCTCGTGGGGGTCTATTTTTCGGAACACTTTGTGTTTATCAATTGCTATGCGGGCGTCAACAGCATAAGCTCCTTTTTCGTTTATGAAAAGTGGGTTAATATCAACCTCTTTAAGCTGTGGAAAGTCTATAAGCATCTGACTGAAGTGAATCATCATTTCTTCGAGAAGTTTCATGTTTGCTGGAGGGACATTACGATAACCTTTCAGAAGCTGGTAAACCATTGTGCCTTCCATTATCCTTCTAACGAGGGTCTGGTTTAATGGAGGTAGTCCAATGTTGAAGTCTTTGAAGAGCTCAACGCCAATACCGCCCATGCCGAAAAGGATGACAGGTCCAAACAGGGGATCAGTTTTTGAGCCTATGATGACTTCGTAACCGCGTTTCTTTATCATTTTCTGAACGGTTACACCTATGATTTCTGCGTCGGGACGATACGCTTTTGCTCTTTGGATGATGCGCACATAGGCTTCGCGGAGCTCAGCCTCGTTGCTTATGTCTAGGACGACACCGCCTGCGTCTGTTTTGTGTATAATTTGTGGTGATAGGATTTTCAGAACAACAGGATAGCCAATTTGTGAGGCTATCCGTGTCGCTTCATCCACTGTCTCAGCTATTCTTGTCGGTACAACTGGGAAGTTGTAGGATTCAAGGAAGGTTTTAGCTTCAACTTCATTGAGTATTTCGCGGTTTTCGTTTGCAACATTTCGCATGATCACCATAAGTGGACGTCTGGGCGGGGCGACATCGACAGGTAGTTCTTCAGGTGTTTGGTAGAGTAGTTCAAGATTGCCTTTGTACTGATACATGTACATGTAGGTTTTGACCGCTTGCTCGGGTGTGGAGTAGGTTGGGATGTTGTTTTGGTTAAAAACGCGGTTTGCTTCTTCCACTGCTCCATAGCCCATGAAGCTTGTTAGCATGGTCTTGTTTCGGGAGGATTTGCTCTTTGCAAGTTCCACGATGCTTTTGGCAATTTCGACTGGTTCGCCCACGGCTTGAGCTGTATAAATTATGAGAATTCCGTCAACGTTTTCATCGTTAAGGCAAGCTTCGACCACGGCTTTGTAGCGATCAGCTTTAGCGTCTCCGAGAATATCAATGGGGTTGCCTCGGCTCCAATAATGTGGCAGAACAGAGTTTAGGGTTTCCATGGTTTTCGGGTTCAGCGGTGCCATTTTGCCGTCTTTGGCCATTATGGCGTCTGTCGCCATTACTCCTGGTCCGCCGGCGTTTGTGATTATGGCCAAGTTTGGTCCGCGCGGAAGCGGCTGCGTGCCCAATACTTCAGCACAGTTGAAGAGGTCGGCGATTTCGTCTACACGGACGATGCCTGCGCGTTTGAATGCAGCTTCATAGACGTTGTCTTCGCCTGTTAAAGAGCCTGTGTGTGAAGCGGCGGCTTTGGCTGATTCTCCATATTTGCCTGCTTTGACCACGATTATGGGTTTGGTTCTTGCAAAGTGTCTGGCAGCGCTGAGGAATTTGCGGGCGTTCGTTAAGCCTTCGATGTACATGAGGATGCTTTTGGTTTTGGGATCGGTGCCAAAATAGTCGATTAGGTCGCCGAAATCCACGTCAATCATTGAACCTATGGAGACGAAATTGCTGAAGCCTATGTTTTCATGCATTGCCCAGTCCAGAATAGCTGAGCCTAACGCGCCAGACTGGCTGATGAAGGCGATGTTGCCGGGTTTTGGCGTACGATTAATGAAGGTAGCATTTAAGCATATGCTCGGCCGAATCACACCTAAACAGTTTGGTCCAATTATACGCAAGCTGTATTTCTTTTTGATTTTGTCGATTTTTTCTTCTAGGGCTTTGCCTTCAGCACCTATTTCCTTGAAGCCCGCGCTTATGATTATCAGACCCTTTATGCCTCTCTTTCCGCATTGTTCTACTATGTCTGGGACTGTTTTGGCCGGAGTGGCAATTACGGCCATGTCTACTAATTCCGGGATTTGCTCGACAGAAGAATAGGCTTTTATGCCGAGGATTTCGGTTTTGCGAATGTTAACGGGATAGATTTTTCCTTCAAATTTGAGGTCGATTAGGTTTTTTGTTAATGCGTAGCCGACGGTTCCTTCTTCGTCTGATGCGCCGATTATTGCTATCCTTTTGGGGTTGAAGATTTTGTCCAAATTCAAGGTAACCAAGATAACTTGACCCTCTCTAGCTCAATCATGGAATGGTAAACCTTGAGCGTAGATTAAAGCTTTACGACCGCAAAATACAGCTTTTATGCGGACTAGGTACTCTACATTTTTATCGAGAGTCTTTGGTGGCGGTGGTGGGCGCTATCTATAAAAGGCAAGCTTACTATTCTATACTAAAACAAAGCTTGGAAAACTATGATCGAAAAATCTGATAACAACGTATCTACTTCGCCAGAAAAACTCTTAATCGATAACCCATCGAACTTCCAGTTTCACGCAGCCTATCTGGCATACTCTAACACATATGACCAGACAATCAACCCCGAAACCAAGAGACAGTTGAACCAGAACATTATAGCTCTTCAACAAAATCAAATAGACTATCCAACCTTTTACAGAAATATAGATCGATACCGAATAGAAGATGGCTCCCAACATAACTACGGTCGATCTCTCATAAAAACACAGAAAAAAAGAGAATGGCGCAGAAAAACGCAAAGACACGAGAGGATTGAACGGCATAGAAAATGACTGCGCACACTAGCGGCAGAAAGACATTTTCTGCAAAAATCTAGTGCTTTTAGTGGCAAAAATGTGTTCAATTCTCAACCTCAACAACAGATCCTTAAATCAAGGTCAGACTCTTGTGCTTGGTGCGTAATTTGAGTTCATACAACCATGGATAGTGTGTTTGTTTTTCTCACTGAGATTGCTTCACAATATAGCATCGAGTATCTAATCTTTAAGAAGATGTGCTGTGTTCACATATTCACTTCTTAATCAAATATTCGTGTATAGCTCTTGCTGCTTTTTTACCAGCACCCATAGCGCTGATCACCGTTGCCTCACCAGTAACAATATCCCCGCCAGCATAAACACCCTCAAGACTCGTCTTACCATTCTCATCCGTCACGATCGTGCCCCATTTAGTAACAGCCAAGCCTTCAGTCGTGCTCTGAATAATTGGATTCGGGGTACGTCCAATAGCCACAACAACCGTATCAACATCCATAATAAACTCTGAACCCTTAACAGGAACGGGTCTACGCCTGCCAGACTCATCAGGCGATCCAAGCTCCATGCAAATGCACTCCATAGCTTTAACCCAGCCCTTATCGTCGCCAATAAACCTCACAGGCGTTGCTAAGAACTTGCAAACTATTCCTTCTTCTTCGGCATTTTCAATCTCTTCTTGTCTAGCAGGCAACTCATCACGCGAACGCCTATAAACAATGCAAACCTCTTCAGCACCTAAACGCAAAGCACACCGCGCACTATCCATGGCAACATTGCCACCACCGATAACCGCAACATGCTTTCCTATTCTTATTGGTGTATCATACTCGGGGAAAACATAAGCCTTCATCAAGTTAACCCTAATTAAAAACTCGTTCGCCGAATAAATTCCACCCAAGTTCTCACCCGGAACACCTAAAAATTGGGGCAAGCCTGCGCCCGTACCAACAAAAACAGCGTCAAAACCTTTCTTAAGAAGCTCAGGAATCGTGAAAGTTCGTCCAACCAAACAATCCGTTCGAATCTTAGACCCCAGCTTCTCAACATAATCTGCCTCAGCTTGAACAATGCTCTTGGGCAAACGAAACTCGGGAATTCCGTACATAAGCACACCGCCAGGCAAATGTAAAGCCTCCAGAACAACGACTTCATGGCCAAGCTTCGCCAAATCCGCAGCCGCCGTTAATCCTGCAGGACCAGCACCAATCACTGCTACACGTTTGCCAGTCGGTGACACCTTAATTGGGTTATCAATTCCTGTCAGTCGTTCCCAATCTGCCAAAAATCGCTCTAACCGACCAATACTAACAGCGTCACCAGCCTTCCCAAGCACGCAAAACCTTTGACACTGTTCCTCCTGGGGACAAACACGACCACAAATTGCTGGTAAGCAGTTCTTCTCCTTAATTTTCTTGATTGCAGCTTCAAAATTTTGCTCTTTCATCAATTTGACAAAAGCTGGAATGTCAATGTCGACAGGACAACCTTCGACACATTGAGGCTTCGGACATTGCAAACACCGATTAGCCTCTTCTAACGCTTGTTCTTCAGAATAGCCAAGTGCGACCTCGCTGAAATTTTCCTTGCGAACATCTGGTTTCTGCTTAGGAATTGGCACTGACTTTTTCTGAATTTTCGGTTTAACACCAGACTCACTCATGGCAGCCACAACCGTTACTACGCAAACGTTCTAAGGCCTGCTTCTCCTCAGAAAGATAAACCATCTGTCGCTTAAGCAACTCTCCAAAATCCACCTTATGCGCATCAAACTCTGGACCTTCCACGCATGCAAATCGAGTTTGTTCACCAACGGTTACTCTGCACGCACCACACATACCCATCCCATCAACCATAATCGAGTTGAGACTGACAATAGTTCTGATGCCGTGAGGTCTAGTCGTTTCTGCAACAGCCCTCATCATAACAGTTGGACCAATTGCATACACAATGTCGAATACGTAACCCTTCTCAATCAACATTTTCAGCACGTCACTAACAAACCCCTTCTGCCCCTTTGTACCATCGTCCGTCGAAATGTAAAGCTCATCTGAAACTTGTTTCACCTCGTCCTCAAGAACCAACAATTCAGCTGTTCTGGCACCAACAATCGCAACCACCTTGTTGCCAGTCTCTTTCATCGCCCGAATTATCGGATAAGCAGACACCGTGCCCACTCCACCACCTATAACACAAACAGAGCCATAGCGCTTCACCTCGCTCGGATTCCCTAGAGGACCCGCAATATTCAAAACAAAGTCATTAACCTCAAGCATTCCAAGTTTTTCAGTGGAGACGCCGATCTCCAGAAAAATCAGGGTTATCGTTCCTTTTTCCCTGTTCCAGTCGACGAGAGTTAGTGGAATACGTTCTCCTCTTTCATCTACTCTTAAGATGACAAACTGTCCCGCTTGAGCCTTTTCAGCTATCTCCGGTACATAAATCTCAAGTAGCTTGATCTTCGGCGCTAACTCTTTTTTTGCAACGATTTTATACATATCCTTAAGAACCCTCGTTGTATTTATGAAGAAGAATTTTAGAAGCGCCGATTAGCATATAAAAGTTTATCCAGTGAAATCAAGAAACTGATCATGCTTTCCCAAGAAACTTTAGCGCAAACATAATTGAAATTACTCTATATGATAATATGGTCTTCGAACATAACCGTGAGCCGAGACAGCCGAGGTTATCCCCTGTCCAACTGCTGTCCCAATCTGCTTAACAGGATGATTTGAAACATCTCCTGCCGCATAAACACCGGCAATATTTGTTCTCTGCAAATTGTCAACTACTATGTATCCATCTTTGTCCACCGTAATACCTGTATTCTTGGCCAACAGGCTGTTCGGATCCTCGCCGATCTGCACAAAAACACCATCCACAACCAGCTCTCTGTTAATCCCGGCTTTATCGTCGGAGATCACTGCTATGTTTACAACTCGTTCACCTTGGATCTCCTTGACTTCACTATTCCACAGAACCTTAGCATTCTCCTTTTCCTTCAACGCCTCAACAAGAGCTGCCTCAGCTCTAAACGTGTCTCTTCGATGAACAATCCTAACTTCAGATGCGAGGTCCACCAGATAAAGAGCCGTTATCAACGCTGAATTTCCGCCACCAACAACCAGCACACGTTTGCCTTTAAACAATGGACCATCACAAAGTCCACAGTAGCTAACACCTCGTCCACGAAATTCTTTCTCACCTGGAACTCCGAGTTCTCTATAATGGCTCCCAGTTGCAACAATGATAGCCTTCGCTTCATAAGTTGTCTTGGCGGTTTTTACAAGTTTTTTCTCAGGTTTGAGGTCAAGTTCTGAGACCGCTTCAAACTCGTTGATAATTACTTCCAAGCTTTTGGCGTGACTGACCATTTTCTGTGCCAGTTCAAATCCGCTTATGCTTCTGAAACCTGGATAATTCTCAACTATAGGTGCATCAACCGTTGTTCCTCCAGCAACCTTCTCTTCCAGAACAAGCGTTTTCAATCCACTTCGCATGCCATAGATTGCCGCAGCCAAGCCAGCAGGACCAGCACCAATAATGATTAATTCCCAATTCTCCATTTGACACGACCTTCAGGCAACTGTTTTTTGTTAATTGGTATTTATGAGTTATTCTTACTAGTTCAAGCTAGGAAACAGTGATAAAGCGCCCCACAAGTCTTATCGTCTTGGAATTTGTGGGGGATGGCTGAAAACACTACACCGATAGTGCAAGCACTTCTGCAATATCCATTATCTGAAGCTTCCCTTCAAGCCCAGTGGTTTTAACTGCATCTTCAAAAGTTAGAAGGCAGTAAGGGCAAGATACAACGAGGATATCTGCACCTGCTTCTGCAGCGTCCTTGACACGGGTTTCGGCAAGCCGTTCTCCTGGAATGTCAACCCACATTCTTCCACCGCCGCCTTCACAACAGACGCTTCTAGCTCTTGAACGGTCAAACTCTAAAAGCTTCACGCCGGGCACGCTTTCGATAGCTTTGCGGGGTTCGTCATAGATGTTGTTTTGCTTGCCCAAGAAGCATGGATCATGGTAAATGACTTTTTTATCCAATTGTTGCGTGAAGGTTAGTTTTTTCTCATCGATTAGTTTTGCAAGCAATTGCGTGTGATGGAAAGATTCGAAGCTTGTCTGATTGTAGCGGTTCTTGAAGGCGTGATAGCCATGTGGACAACTCGTTACAATTTGCTTCACGCCATATTTGCTAAAGGTCTTGATGTTCTCTTCAACTAGAAACTCGAATAATCCTTTCTCGCCCATTCCGTAGACTTCGCTCCCACAACAGCTTTCTTCGTCGCCCAAAACTCCAAAGCTCACTCCTGCCTTTTTGAAGAGTTTTACAAGACTCTTAGGTACGCTTTGAACCCTTGGGTCATATGCTGATGTGCAGCCGACAAAGAACAGCACATCCGCACCTAGCGCGATTGGTTTGGTGTTTAGGTCTTGCATCCATTCAGAACGTTTGTTGCGTATGCGTCCCCAAGGATTACCATTCTTGAATATGCTTTCCAAAGCATCGCGGATTGTTGACGCAATCTGTCCTTCTTCCACCGCTATGCCACGAATATCAATTAGAAACTCGTACGGGTTCAAGTCTTTGGGACAACGAACACCACAAGTGGAGCATGTTGTGCAAGACCACAATTCACTTTGCGGGTGTTGAGTCAATCTGCCTAGTGTAGCTACTTCGCGCATGTAGCGCCTAATGTTCAGGTTAGCCTTTTTTGCAACTGGGCAACTGCCTGTACACGTGCCGCATTGGATGCATTCAAGAAGTTTGTGTTTTTGGGCGAGTTCTTGCGCATTCATGCCTTCCATCACTTTTCATTGAATTGGGAGCATAAGGTTATTAAAGTATTTTCCCGTGAATGAACTAAAACACATCATTTGATCAGGAGATTGACCACAATGGATAAGGCGCAACCCAGAATCGGGATTTTCGTTTGTGAATGCGGTGGCAATATAGGCGACGTTGTTGACGTAAAAACGATTGTCGATACAATTAAGAACTGGCCTGATGTTGTGGTTGCTAAATATCACAAGTATTTATGCTCAAAGCCTGCTCAGGAGATAATTGCTGAAGCAGTCAAAAAAGAGAATTTGAATCGTGTGGTAGTTGCCAGTTGCACTCCGCGCATGCACTTGACTACTTTCCAAAGCGTGTTGGAACGCGCGGGCTTGAACCCCTATATGCTCGAGTTTGTCAATATTCGGGAGCAAGACTCATGGATTTTGGGTCCGCATCCATCGGCAGAAGCCACCAAGAAAGCCATAAGCTTAATCAAAGGCGGATATGAACGAAGCCGCGATCTTGAACCACTGGAGACAATTAGCGAAAAAGGTTCAAGAGAAATTCTCGTAATAGGCGGAGGAATTGCCGGAATCACAGCTGCCTTGGAGCTTGGCTATTTAGACTACACCGTCCACCTTGTCGAACGCAAGCCAAGTATCGGCGGGAACATGGCAAAGCTAACCAAAGTTTTTCCGACCTTGGACTGTGCACAATGTATTCTTACTCCGAGGATGGCTGAGGTTGGGCGTAATCCGAACGTGAATTTGCTTACTTATTCTGAAATCCAAGAGGTTAGCGGACGCCCAGGCAATTACCATGTTAAAGTCTTTATGAAACCTAGAGGAGTAGACGTCCAGAAGTGCCGAAATTGCGGTGTCTGCACTAAAGTTTGTCCTGTGAGCGTCCCAGACGAGTTTAATGAAGGTTTGACTCAGCGAAAGGCTGCTTACATAGAGTTTCCACAGGCTGTTCCATCCGCATACGTGATCGATTTTGATTCTTGCACTAAATGCCGAAAGTGTGAACAATTGTGTCCTGCCAAGGCAATATCGATTGATGACCCAGGTCAGACGGTTGATCTGCACGTAGGCGGTCTAATCATTGCAACTGGTTACGAGTTATATGATGCAAAAAACCTTGAGACATACGGTTATGGCAGTTACAAAGACGTGATAACTATGATGGATCTGGAGCGGCTTGTTTCAGCTACTGGTCCAACTGGTGGCTATGTTAAGCGTGCAGATGGCAGCGATGTTAAGCGTATGGCGATTGTGCTTTGCGCCGGTTCACGAGATAAGAATTACATTCCTTACTGCAGTCGCATTTGTTGCATGTATGCTTTGAAGCAGGCTTTTGTGCTGAAGAAGATGCTGGGTATTGATGTTAGCATTTACTATACGGACATTCGCGCTACAGGTAAGGGTTATGAGGATTTGTATTGGCGTGATCAAGAGGCTGGTGTAAGTTTCATTCGTGGTAAGATAGCTGAGGTTTATAAAAGTAACAAGAATGGTAAGCTGATGACAATTGCAGAAGACACGATTACAGGTGAGTTGATTGAAGAAGAGTTTGACATGATTGCATTGGCTACGCCGATGGTTCCGCCAGCTGGGTTGAAGGAACTTGCTGACAAGATGAGAGTTGCCACAGGTGAAGATGGGTTCATTACGGAGAAGCATCCAAAGCTTGATCCTGTGGATTCTTTGGTTACTGGCATATTCGCTTGTGGCTGTGCTTTAAGCCCGAAAGATGTCCGAGACACAGTTTCAGATGGTCTAGGGGCTTCTGCCAAAGCCGCCTTATTCCTAAAGAGTGATTACGTTACAACCAGCCCTGAAAAAGCGTTTGTGATTGCCGATTTATGCGATGGCTGCCAAGCTTGCATACCCGTTTGCCCAACTAATGCAATAAACATGAAAGAAGATAAGGCAACAGTTAACCCATTCATGTGTACTGGTTGTGGTGCTTGCATTCCAGTTTGTCCACGAGAGGCTATCGATTTTAAGAACGCTACCACAAAACAGACTTTAGCTCAGTTGCAAGGTGTGCTTGCTGAGAAAGAAGCTAACGAAGTTAGAATCATAGCATTTGTAGATAGGAACGTGGGCTACACAGGTATGGACTTCCTGGGTCTGGATCGCACGCCATATCCTGAGAACATTCGGATAGTGCCAGTTCCTTCTACGGCGATTTTGAGCAAGAAGCTTTTGTTGAGCGCATTTGCTTACGGAGCAGACGGAGTTTTGGTCATTGAGGGAAGCGAGGAAATTGACGAGCATTTCACGAAAAAACGAATGATTGAGATGGGACGAGAGCTTGCCCAATTCGGCATTGAGAACATGAGAGTACGCTACAGTTATGTGCCGTTGCCAGTTTACAAGAAAGCTGCAGAACTGTTCACAATGTTCACGGATAGAATAAAGAAATTTGGACCCTTATCGGAAGACAAACGCAACAACATTAAACAGAAAATCCTGAGCTAAGTTTAGATTGGCGAGTTTATTCTGGTGATTCTTTATTTTACCTTTTTGGCAAATGCCATCCTTGAATCAGCTATAATGCATCTATATTCTTTTCATCACCACAAATTAAAGCTTCGATGAAAGACATCAAACGTGTAATTGGAGGGGGATTCTGGATTCAATAGTTGGGCAAAGAACTTTCTAGAGCCTGTTAATGGTAGACGTCCGAGAGGTTTCCACATTTGCTATATACTCCTCAAAATAATAGTAGGTCATCAATTTGGGGATTTATATGTCTTCGACAAAAGAGCCGTCGGTTGAAGAAAAGATCAAACATCTGAGGGAATTGCGTGAACAAGCAAAACTCGGAGGTGGATTGAAACGTATCGAAGAACAGCATACTAAGGGCAAGCTAACAGCCCGTGAACGAATTGAACTGCTGCTAGACCCTAATAGCTTCAACGAGTTCGATGAGTTTTTGCTGCATCAGTGTACAGAGTTTGGTATGACCAACAAGAAATTTCTGGGAGATGGCGTCGTCGCAGGATATGGCACAATTGACGGTAGACTTGTTTATGTTTTCTCACAGGATTTCACTGTCTTCGGTGGTTCGCTAGGCGAGATGTTTGCTAAGAAAGTCTGCAAAATGGTGGATTTAGCACTGAAAACCGGCGCGCCAATCATAGGCTTGAACGATAGCGGTGGCGCACGCATTCAAGAAGGCGTTGCTAGTCTTGCTGGATATGGTGACATTTTCTTCAGAAACGTGATAAGCTCAGGCGTTGTCCCCCAAATAAGCGCCATCATGGGACCATGCGCAGGCGGAGCCGTCTATTCTCCAGCTTTGACAGACTTCATTATAATGGTCGACAGGACAAGCCACATGTTTATCACAGGTCCAGATGTGGTTAAAGCCGCGCTTGGGCAAGACGTAACGTTCGAAGAGCTGGGGGGAGCCATGATTCATTCTGAAACCAGTGGGGTCGCCCACTTGATAGCAAAAGACGAGCAGCACTGCATGCAGATGATTAAGAAACTTTTCAGCTATTTGCCAAGCAACTATCTTGAGGATCCACCAATTGTTGAGTCTAAGGATGATCCGAACCGCATAGACGAAAGCCTGGCAAAGTTGTTGCCAGATGATCCAGATAAGCCTTATGACGTAAAGGAAATCATAGTTCGCGTGTTTGACAACGGCGACTTCTTCGAAATACAGCCTTTGTGGGCTCAGAACATCGTGATAGGCTTTGCACGTCTAAACGGCAAAGTCGTTGGCATAGTTGCTAACCAACCCAAGCACTATGCTGGCGCGTTAGACATAAGCAGCAGCATGAAAGCGGGCAGGTTCATACGCTTCTGCGATTGTTTCAACATTCCGATAATCACCTTGGTGGATGTGCCCGGCTTCCTGCCTGGAATAGAGCAAGAACACGGCGGCATAATTAAGCATGGCTCAAAGCTATTGTATGCTTATTGCGAGGCAACCGTACCGAAGATCACTGTCATCCTCAGAAAGGATTATGGCGGAGCATATGATGTCATGGGCTCTAAGCACAGCGGTGCCGACATAAACTATGCTTGGCCGACAGCTGAAATTGCTGTTATGGGGCCGCATGGAGCCATAAACATCATATTCCGTAAAGAAATAGCTGAAGCAAAGAATGCTGAACAAAAGCGGGCTGAACTTGTGACCGAATACCGGCATAAATTCGCCAGTCCATATATTGCAGCACAGAAAGGCTATATTGACGAAGTCATCGAACCAGCCGAAACCAGACCAAAACTTGTAAGCGCTTTGGAAAGCCTGACCACAAAACGCGAATCCAGACCGATCAGAAAACATGGAAACATACCTCTGTAGGCTTGTCTGTAACCGTTTTTTGAAAGGCGTGAGAAATGAGGAAATTTGACCTTCCGCCGATCACAAAAAGCAGGTTAAAAGCCGATCTAAAGAAGCTTGGCATAACAACTGGCGACACTATAATGCTTCACGCTTCAGTAAAAGCCGTAGGCTGGATTGTTGGCGGACCAGACATAGTTCTTCAAGCATTGCTCGAAATGCTGGAGAAGCAGGGAACATTAATGATGTATGTGGGATGGGAAGACTCGCCTTATGACCTTGCAAGCTGGCCTGAACCTGTTCAAAATGCCTATCTAGAAGAATGCCAATCCTTTGATCCTGTCACATCCCGTGCACATCAAAACTGGGGTATTCTGACCGAATATTTGCGCACATGGTCAGGAGCCTATAGAAGCAATCATCCAGATGGTTCATTTGCAGCCGTGGGAGCGAAGGCTCGATGGTTGACTGAAAATCACCCACTGCAATATGGCTATGGGTCGGGTTCACCTTTGGCTAAGCTTTGCGAAGTCGGCGGCAAAGTACTGCTTTTAGGTGCACCTTTCGGTGCTCTTACGATTATGCATTATGCTGAGCACATGGCAAAAGTGCCTAATAAGAGGGTTGTCTACTATAAGATGCCAATATTTCATGATGGTAGAAGGGTGTGGGTAGACATTGAGGAATTTGACACATCTGGTGACATCTTGCCAGGTGCGGAAGAGTATTTCCAAATTATTCCACGCGAGTATTTCTCTTTTGGTCAGGGCAAAACAGGCAAAGTTGGAGATGCCCAGTCTTACCTTTTTGAGGCCTCTGATTTCGTGAAATTTGCTGTATACTGGCTCGAAAAACAGCATGGAAGGCAGCAATGACCAGAAAGATCAGATAGGACTTGTACCTAATAGACAAAGATACGCCTTCATTGAACCTTTCCGTATCCGAGTCAACCTGCAAGATAGAGAATTGAAGAATACAGAGCGAGATTGAGGAGAAATGTTCAAAACAACCATTACAGATTAATATCTCAAACACAACGTTTCAAGCTTACAAGCAAGAAACTGGCGGGGTAGGACGGTATTGTGTTCAAAAGGGGTCAAAATTACTGATACAACATTCCGTGATGCTCATCAGTCGTTGATGGCTACGCGGATGAGCACCGAAACTATGGTCAAAATAGCTGAGAAAATTGATCAAGTAGGCTTCTTTAGCCTTGAAGCTTGGGGCGGAGCCACCTTTGATGTGGCTATACGCTATTTGGCAGAAGATCCGTGGGAACGAATTCGTCAACTCAAAACACATGTCAAGCGAACGCCATTGCAAATGTTGTTACGTGGACAGAACATTGTTGGCTATCGCAACTATTCAGACGACGTCCTGATGAAATTCGTGGAAAAAGCCGCTGAAAACGGCATAGATATCTTCCGAGTTTTCGACGCGTTGAACGACGTTCGCAACATGGAAGTTGCCATAAGAACTGTCAAGAAATGCGGTATGCACGCTCAAGGTACGATATGCTACACCATTAGTCCTGTTCACACTGTCCAACACTTTGTAGAGTTTGCTAAGGAGTTAGCCAATCTGGATTGTGACAGTATTTGCGTAAAAGACATGGCTGGCATGCTTGCGCCAGAACCGGCCTACCACCTGATAACGGAGCTTAAGCAACAGATAGGTTTGCCCGTGCAATTGCATAGTCACAGCACTAGCGGCATGGTAATGATGACCTACTATCGTGCATGTGAAGCTGGAGTGGATATACTTGACACTGCCTTTTCGCCTCTTGCATGGGGCACTAGCCAGCCGCCTGTGGAACCAATTGTCGCCGCCTTGAAAGACACGCCTTATGACACGGGCTTAGATTTGGAGTTGTTGAGCGAAATTGCAGGATACTTTCGAGAAGTGCGCGAAAAATATTATGATCCGCTAAGGCTTATTGACCCGAAGGCAGAATGTGTAGACGCTACCATAATCGTGCACCAGATCCCAGGTGGAATGTTCAGCAACCTTATCTCACAGCTTCGTGAACAAAAAGCTGAACACCGCTTAAAGGAAGTGCTCGAAGAAGTGCCGAAAGTGAGAAAGGATCTTGGCTATCCTCCTTTAGTGACGCCTACAAGCCAAATTGTCGGCATACAGGCCGTTATGAATGTTCTTTCTGGCAAACGCTACAGCATCGTACCCAAAGAGGTTAAGGATTATGTAAAAGGTTTGTATGGAAAATCGCCAGCGCCAATAGATTCAAAATTCAGGCGGAAAATTATCGGAGACGAGCAGCCTATAACAGTCAGACCTGCTGATTTGTTGGAGTCAGCTTTGAACAAAACTCCTGAAGAAGTAAAACCCTACCTTAGGAGCGAGGAGGACAAAATTACGTATGCTCTGTTCCCGCAGATAGCCTTAGAGTTCTTCAAGAAACGTAGAGCGAAAAATGAAAGTGCCAAGATTGGTATCCCACCCGAAAGAATTGCTGAGTTTGAAGAAGCTGCAGCAATAACGGTTGCCCTTGCTACTTACCTGGCACGCACAAGCGGCGCAAAAGCATTAACACTGGTGAAAGCAGGAGCGACTAGGTCAAATTGGGTTTTAGCTGGAAGACAGGCCCTATCGGAGCGCAGTGCATAATCATGTCGACCTACGAAATTCTCATTGATGGGAAAGCTCACAAAATTGGCGTCACCAAAACCTCTGAAAAAGCATTTACTGTAACATTCGATGGCAAACCTGTGAATGTGACATTGCAAGCTGATAAGCTGGACTTTGAAAAGCCGTTTCCACTTATGATATCGGGCAAGAGCTTTAGGGTAAGCTTGCAGCGGATTGATGTCGAAAAACCTTTCGGGATAAAGGTGGAGGAAGTCAGTTTTATGGCTGAGGTTAAACCACCTGCTGCAGAAAAAGCAGTAACAGCCTTTGTTCCGAAATCTTTGACACCTGCAACCAGAAGAGGTATTATTCAACGAGAAATTGTGGAAGGCGCTGTCACTGCGCCGATGACGGGCAAAATCATATCGGTGAAAGTCAGAAAAGGCGATTCTGTAAAGCAGGGTCAAGTGGTCTGTATTGTTGAAGCTATGAAGATGGAAAACGAGATAACAGCGCCAAAGGCTGGTACAGTTCAAGAGATTACTGTTTTGGAGGGTTCATCGGTGAACGAAGGGCAGACCCTATTGTTAATTGGTTAGAATATTGCGGATGGTTTGTACTCGCCAAAAACTTTGCGAAGAACGTCGCAGATCTCGCCAAGTGTAGCGTATTCTCTGACTGCTTGAAGCATGTAAGGCATGAGGTTTACGTTCTCTTTTCCAGCTGCGCTGTGCAGTTTGCTCAATGCTTCAGTTACTTTGGCTTGGCTTCTTTCCAGCTTAACCTGTCTAAGCCTTTCGATGAGCATCTTCTCAGCTTTGGGGTCAACCCTCAAGATCTTGATCAGAACTTCTTCTTCAGTTCTAAACTCGTTCACACCAACGATTAAGCGTTTTTTGGCTTCCACCTCTTTCTGATGTCGATAGGCGCTTTCGGTAATCTCTTGCTGTATGAAGCCTTTTTCGATAGCGGCGACTGCTCCACCCATTGAGTCGATCTGCTCAATATACTTCATGGCTCTTTCCTCGATTTCAGCTGTTTGGTGTTCGATGTAATATGCGCCGCCTAACGGGTCCACCGTGTCAACTACTCCGCTTTCGTTGGCAATCAGTTGCTGAGTTCTCAAGGCAACCATTACAGCTTGTTCACTGGGTAAGGCGTAGGCTTCGTCAAACGAGTTCGTGTGCAAGGATTGGGTTCCGCCTAGAACAGCTGCTAAAGCTTGTAAAGCCACGCGTACTATGTTGTTGTGAGGTTGTTGAGCTGTTAGTGAAACACCTGAAGTTTGAGTGTGGAAACGTAGCATCCAAGATGACGGTTTTTTTGCTTTGAAACGTTCTTGCATGATTCTAGTCCAGAGCCTGCGGGCTGCGCGGAATTTAGCTATTTCTTCTAGAAAGTTATTATGAGAAGCAAAGAAGAATGAGAGTCTTCCTGCAAACTTGTCCAGGTCTAACCCTCTGTCGATGGCTGCTTGAACATAGGCTATTGCATTTGCAAAGGTAAAAGCCACTTCTTGAACCGCTGTGGAACCTGCTTCGCGAATATGGTAGCCGCTGATGCTTATGGTGTTCCAGCTCGGCATGTTTTGACTGCAATATTCGAAGATGTCGGTAACCATTCGCATTGAAGGTTTTGGCGGGAAAATGTACATTCCCCTAGCCACGTATTCCTTTAAAACGTCATTCTGGACCGTTCCACCGAGTTTTGCTTGGTCAACTCCTTGTTTCTGTGCTACCGCAATGTACATAGCAAGCAAGACGTTTGCTGGAGCATTGATTGTCATTGAAGTCGTTACCCTATTTAGTGGGATTTCGTCAAAAAGTGTTTCCATGTCGCGGAAGGTGCTTGCGCTGACGCCTACTTTGCCTACTTCGCCAGCTGCCATTGGATGATCGCAGTCGTAGCCAACTTGTGTAGGAAAATCAAAAGCCACGCTTAAGCCTGTTTGGCCTTGTTCTAGCAAATATTTAAACCGTTGATTGGTTTGTTCTGCAGTGCCGAACCCTGCATATTGCCGCATAGTCCAAAAACGTGCACGGTACATGGTCGGGTAGATACCCCGTGTGAATGGGTATTCGCCTGGAAATCCCAAGTCTTGCAAATAGTCGCAGTCCGCAATGTCATTCGGCGTGTAAACTCGATTGACCGACACGTTTGAGCTTGTGCGGAAATCGCCTCTTTCAGGCAGCTTATCAAAACTTCTTTCAACCGTTTCTTTCTCCCACTTTTCTCTCTGTTGACGAATTCTGTCCAGTTTTTGCTTATCAAACATTTATGAAAGCACCTGAGCAACTAGACTGTCTGCGAAACATAAAAGAATTTATCGCAATTTCATTTTCAGAGGATTTTGGATTACTTTTTTATAGCTTGGAATGTTGCTTAAAGATTAGCTATTCTGATCCGCGAACAGCCTACATCCTTGTCGACTGTCTAACTTGGGTCATTATGTAAATTAAAGCTGAGGATATTTGATCTTTATTTCTCTTTAGCTATCATGACTTCGGTTGCTTTAATCACTGCTTCAATCTTGTCGTTGGCTTTAATTTTCAAGTCTTCAACTGCTTCAGTTGATATGAGGGCAGTTATTGTTGCGGGAACATTAATTTCCACTTTGACTTTAGCTACGATGTCCCCTTTCTCCACGCTTTTGACAACGCCTTTCAACCTGTTTCTAGCGCTTATTTTCAATCCCACCGCCTCCCAGTACTCTTCATCACCCAAGATTCCACCCACATAATTTTCAACCCGATTGTACTCTCTGATTAGATCTTCCCCCAATAAAGTGAGTTCAGCCCCTCCTCCTCCTGCTTTCCCGCCTTTAAACGTTTCAACTATGGGTTCGCCTATTGCGTTTTTCATCTTGGCCAAATAGTTCCAGACGTATCGATAGGACATTCCAGTTTTTTTGGCTGCTTTTGAGATGGATTTTTCTTCTTTGATTGCCTGTAGGATTTTTGCGCCACCACTGCCGAGAATTGGCTCTCCTTTGAATTCAAGCCAGATTTTCGCTGTGGGCTTTCTCTTCTCTCGGGTGAGCATACATTGCTGTTTATGTGACCGTTATGCTTATAAAGGTATAACGTTGACGATATATACACTCAAACATAACGGTAACTGTAGGGGCTTGATATGAAGAAACCATCAAAAACTTTGACAGTTGTAATCATACTAGCGGTTGTCGTTGTGAGTGCAGTTGTCTATGAGCAGTATTTGGACTCTAAAAAATCAGTTATTGTACTATCGACAACCACAAGTACCTACGATTCAGGATTGCTTGACTATTTGATGCCCAAGTTTGAGAGCAAACACCCTTATCAAGTGCACATTATTTCAGTTGGTACTGGTCAAGCAATAGAGACCGCTAAAAGAGGCGACGCTGATCTTGTACTGGTCCATTCTAAAAAACTAGAGTTAGGCTTTATCAACAGCACATACGGCATTCACAGAGTAGGCGTCATGTACAACGATTTCATAATAATCGGTCCCGTAAGCGATCCGGCTGGAATACAGAGTCTGACGAATGCAACAGAGGCCTTTAGGAGGATTAGCGGCAAAGGCGCTGAAGGCAATGCACTATTTGTTTCTCGTGCTGACAAGTCCGGTACACACACAATGGAATTAAGCCTATGGAGTACGCTGGGGATGACCCCTTCAAACAAAACCCAAGCGTGGTATCTGGAAGCTGGCGCAAGCATGGGAACTGTGTTGCGAATGTCTGATGAGAAAAAGGCTTATACATTAACAGACAGAGCTACATGGACCTCATTCAAAAATCAGCTAACAAACATGGCTGTTCTGGTCGAAGGCCCCGAAATTCTGTTGAATCCTTATGCTATCATACTTGTCAACCAAGACAAATATCCGCAGAGGAATTATCAAGGTGCGCTTGTATTGGCTCAGTTTATGATCTCAGAAGAGGGCCAGAATCTAATAGCCGAGTTTGCTAAAGAAGGAGAAACTCTGTTTATACCAATTGCTCGCAACCTTGAACTGGCTCACAGATTAGGCTTTCCAGATCAAGAGGATACGCTTGCATGGTATGACAAACAAGAATCTTAGAATCTCATAGGAAGGCTTGACCTTTGGAAGTTGCGTTAAGGTGCTATTTCATGTATGTTACCTGTTTTCTGTTTTGACCCAGTGCAGTTAAAGAGTGTGAAAGTTCATGATTGATAACACCTTTTTGGAAGAGATTGTGAACATAACATTATTATCTTTGAGAGTTTCTGGAACAGCCGTTCTGATCGGTGCATTGATAGGTGTGCCTATTGGAACGGTTCTTGGACTTGGACAATTTAAGGGAAAGAACACGTTGATCTATTTCGTGGACATTACGTTGAGAAGCATTGTGAACACTTTTATGGGTTTGCCACCTGTCGTTGTGGGTTTGGTGGTCTATCTCATGCTAACTAGTTCAGGACCTCTTGGTCCATTAGGATTACTGTATACTCCTACAGCCATGATAGTGACTCAACTAATAATGACAGTTCCAATCATAACTGGCGTGACGATGTCGGCTGTTGGAAGCGTTGAAAAAGCGGTGAGAGAGAAGGCTTTGTCACTTGGTGCGACTGACAGTCAAGCTGGTTGGATGGTCTTGAGAGAAGCTCGCATGGGGGTTTTGACTGCCATTATCGTAGCCTTTGGAGCTGCAATATCTGAGGTCGGCGGCATAATGATCACTGGGGCAAACATCAGATGGGTGACACGAACATTGACAACCGCTATAGTTGTCGAAACGAATCTTGGCAACTTCGACCTAGCCATCTCGCTCGGCGTCATTCTATTGTCTATTGCGTTCATGATAAACCTTGTATTGACAATTATACAGCTGAGGGGAAAGAAAAGATAAATGCCCATGATAGAAGTGCAAAATCTTTCTAAAGAATACTCCGGAAAACAGGTCTTAAGAGACATCAACCTAAGCGTTCAAAACGGAGAAATTTTCGTTCTTGTGGGTCCTAACGGCGCTGGCAAGACCACTCTTCTTCGGATCCTCGATCTGCTAGAGGAGCCTACAGAAGGAAGAGTTTTGTTTGATGGATCATTAATCAACTATTCTGCGGAAGACAAGGCGGCTTTGCGTCGAAGAATTAGCATGGTCTTTCAGCAGACAGTTCTATTCAACATGAATGTTTTCGAAAATGTAGCTTATGGTTTGAAGGTTAGAGGCGTAAACAAAGTAGACGTTGAGACAAAAGTCAGAGCAGCGTTGGAACGAGTGCAGTTGCGTGGTTTTGAGCAGAAAAACGCTTTGGCTTTGTCAGGAGGCGAAGCTCAGAGAGTGGCTCTGGCTCAAGCTTTAGTCACCGAACCTGACCTTTTGCTTCTTGATGAACCTACCGCAAATCTCGATCCAAGAAATGTTTCGATCGTTGAGGAAGCTCTTTCTCGTGTTAACCGAGAAAAGAGAACAACAATGATAATGGCAACTCACAACATGTTTCAAGCGGAAAACTTGGCCAACCGAGTAGCCGTGTTCAATGAAGCAAAAATGGAGTTGATAGGCACTTTTCAGGAGATTTTTGCGAAACCATCTAAATTTTTGACGGATTTTGCCAGACTTGAAAACGTTTTTTCTGGTGTTTCAAGAATCTCAGCGGAAGGCACATCAGTCATTGATGTTGGTGAAGGATTGCAGATCGAGGCTGCCTTTAAGAAAGTGGGAGAAGTGACTTTTCACGTGCCTTCTGAGGAGATTGTTCTGTCCACTCAGCGGTTTGTTTCAAGTGCTAGGAATACCTTTGAGGGTAGGATAGTGCAGATATCCGATCTGGAATCCGTGGTAAAGCTGAAAGTCAAAGCGAAGAAAGATTTTATTGTACAGATAACCAAACGGTCATTCAATCAAATGCAACTCAACTTGGATTCGATAGTTTTCCTCGCCTTCAAAGCATCATCGGTTAAAACAAACTGAAACTTCTTCCAAAGAAAAAACGGCATTAACCAAAAATTGATCAGCTTTAAGAATTATCCCAAAAAGAACAATAGAACAAAATCTTGAAAGCAGCCCGTGATAGGTTCAAATCTTTTTTTCCTTTAGGATAATCCACAAAGCGGTAACCATCTTCATAATATGACACACTTGCTTTATTGGTGGGATTATAATGCGCTGAAGAAACAACACACCTTAAGAGGGAGATGAATGATGGTTAATAAAAATGCCCGTTGCGATGCTTTTTTTGGGATGCGCAAGCAGTTTTGTTGTTGGTGTATGTTTGCTAGATTCTGAGCTAAAAGGGAAGATATTTATCTGATGAGTTTTCAACAGAAAAGTAGAATGTTATTATCGCACATGGATGGAGCTGATGCGGTATTCTATCATGAATAAAGTATCCTAAACTCCTACTGCTTGTTTCGAGTTTCGTGATAGCGTATTTCTTGTTTGCCGACAGGTCCTATGCTCCCTTTCACGATACTCTGGTTTTCTTGGGATATCCTGGAACTTTTCTGGCAGGTTTCTTTTATGCCTACGCGTTTACCGCGGCACCAGCCGCTGCAATATTGCTGATTCTTGCCAAGGAACAAAACATATTTTTTGCAGGATTTATCGCTGGCGTTGGCGCTTTGCTGAGCGATCTGGTTATCTTCCATTTTATAAGGCATGGTTTCAGAGATGAGGTGCAAAAACTCTCAAATGAGAAAATCGTTCAATACGCCCAAAAAAGGGTGCCCAGCTCTATTCGAAAATGTCTGTTCGCATCCTTAGCATGCTTTCTCGTTGCCTCTCCGCTTCCCACTGAAATTGGCGTCACGTTGATGGCTTCGATAAAAGGCATATCTACAAGGAGATTTTCCATTATAGCATATTCCTTGCATACTGGCGCAATCTTCGTAATCCTTCTAATCGGCAGCATCATCTAATACCTATCCAGAAACATGTTTAGTGGTCCGTGATAGGTTCAGAGTTTCGGTTCAATTTTTTCCTGGGTTCCCTCAATTTGTGAGCAGAGAATAGCTCAATTGCGTTAGAAAGAGCTGTGTTTTACTCGCGTTTTCGCCACGCAGTTGAGAGTTCGTGAATTTTTTCTGACATGCTAATCTTGCAGTTGAAATCCGGAGGAGCCCTCTCCCTATCTTCCACTTCATCCGAACCTCATGGATCTCGAGTCATAATGTGAGCGGACTATCGACCGTACTAGAGGATGATCAAACGGCGAATGTTTTATGACACCGACTTGTAGGCTCTTCCAAAAGGTTCTAATCGCTACGCTTGAATGTACCTATACCCACGTCTATGTCTGTAGTTTCCTTGCAAGTTTCGAAAACCATGCATGTGAGAGTTTTCTCTATTCCCTTTACCATCCGTAGCTGGTCAATAACGAATTTTCCTACGGCATCAACATCTTTGCCTTTGACTTTTATTAGTAGATCCCAGTCTCCCGTGATTATGTGAACTTCTTGGACCTCTGGGAATCTTGATATTTCTTTTGCTATGCTTCTTTGAGAGACTTGAGTATCCTTGTTTTTCGTTTCATAGGAAACGGAGGCTAGAATGAAGGCGGTGGTGTTTTGGTCAAGTTTTCGTGAGTCCAAGATTGCCTTATAGCCTTTGATGATGTCCAGTTGTTCCATGCGTTTTATCTTCGCAAAAACGGTTGTTATTGGCGAGTCAACTCTTCTGGCAATCTCCCTCGCGGTAAGTTTGCAGTCGCCTTGTATAAGCGTCAAGATTGCTCTATCTTTCTTGTCGAGCTTCGCTTCCATGGCTGTAATTATTACATTTTCTGCTATAAAAATCTAACTTTTTCTGAACAATTTCCAACTTTCATTATAAAAAATTTATTACCCCGTGCACGCTTTCTTTACACCCATTAACAGTAGTCGATCTAAAAGTATTCGCAAGATGTGCCAAAACCAAAAGGTGATTGGATGATTGAAAAATGCCTCAGCTTGCAGAAGTGTATGCCAATTGCGGGATTGCCCAAATGCTTGGAAGAGTTGTCTGAAGATGAGATTCAAAGGAAATGTTGCATCGGTAGAATAATGACTTATGGTTTGAAGTTTCTCACTCGGGAATTTACTGATAGCGACTTTGAATGGTTGTTGCCAGTCATATTTTCTCAGTCAACTGATCCTCTGTGGCCGGATTCGTGTGCATCCATTGAGAAGCGGATTGAGGTCGAAATCTATGGGAAAACAGTTAGAACAACGACGAGTATGATAGTTCACAAGATGGTTGCCTGCTCTTTAGCCGTTCCTAGACTTTTCATACTTTCTCCGAATGTAAGGATAGAAAAAAGTAAAAGGGCGGCTACTGGAATGCACGCTTACGAGTTCACTCAACTGGATTTCGAAGTTAGGAACGCTACATCACAGGACATTAGAGGCTTTGTTGAAAGAGTTGTCTGGCGATTGATAGAAAGTTTGAAAAGGAATATGAAGGATGAGCTGGTCTTTCTCAGAAGATTTGAAGGCTTGATAACGCCGAGAATACCTTTCAAGGTCTATGATAAGGTGGAGCTTGAAGAAGGGTATGGAAGAGGATGTGAACTTCAGGTGCCCTCTGAAACCGAGGATCCTGTTTGGGTGACTAACATTCCCCGAGAATTTTATGATTTTGAGGATTTTGAGGGCGGCATATGGGACAACTATGATCTATACTTGCCAGGATACGGAGAGGTCTTATCCGGTGCAAGAAGGGAGTTTGAATACGACAAGATCATTGGAAAAATGGTGAGAGACGGCGTAAGAAAGGAGAACTATCAGCTTCTGCTGAAACTCGCAAAAGAGGGAAGGCTGAAGCCCTCATCTGGTGCTGGGATAGGTGTAGAAAGGCTTGTTAGCTGGATAGTTGGAGCCAAACACCTTGGAGAGACACAGATGTTCCCAAAAATACCAGGAATAGTCCATGACTTATGAAACGACGGGAACGCTGCAAGCTTTGCAATTATCATAACCAAATCGAGAGTTTGAAACTCGGATCAAACTAAGGCTTAATAGTAGCCCAGGGTACGTGATTTATCTCGTTTAGTTATCTCTCTCAGATTAGCAAATATGATGGTTCTGATGTGTAGATTATCCATAAGTTGGATGTGAAACAAGGTTTAGGGTAGTCTATCGATGATTCAAGCTCTAGAGGTGGAATCTTGTGTCATACAGGGTTCACTAGAATGCAAAAATTCTTAATTTCAGGTTTGCTATTATCATTGGTTTTGTTCATGAAAGATGGGGCGTGTGTGCAAGAAAAATTGCTTGAGAAAATCGTGTCTACAGTTCGAGAAGATGACCGTATTAGCGGCTTGTGGGTTGTAGGTTCCATGGCAACTGGGAATGTCGATAGATACTCGGATCTTGATGCTTACTTACTTGTCGATGAGGAAAATTATGATCAAATATTTAGTGAACGTTCATTTTTTGCTGAAAAAATAGGAGATGTTCTTTGTTCCTTCGAGGTTGAATGGCCCAACTGCCAGCTTTATGGAGTGATTCTGGAGAATTTCATCGAGGTTGATCTATGCTACTGCAAACCAGAGCAGATTGAAATCTTTGGCCCTCACAAAATATTGGTCGATAAGAAAGGCAACTTGGATGAACTCTTGTCTAAACATATAGTTGAATTCAAGACTGATATAAAGAAAAAGTTGACTGAACATTTGGATTTTGCTGCTTACAATCTGTTGCACGCCATCAACATGCTTGGTAGAGGAGAATACTGGTCATCCATCCGCCAAATTGAGACGCTACGTAAAAGAATCATCAGCTTAGTCGGTTTGCGTACCAACACCGATGTAGAGGAAGAGTATCGCCGATTAGAGCTTCTGATCGAAAAAGAAACTAATGAGGCTCTTCAAGAAACCCTGTGCAGCTATGAATTTGAAAGCATTGCAAAAGCGATACAAAATGCAGCGTTTCTTTTTATGCACGAAGCAAGGAAAACCTGCAATAGGCAACATTTTTCTTTCCCATCAAAAAGATTTGAACGTCTCATAGAATATCTTGATGAAATTGTAGCAGGAAAAGCCGAAAAATCCCTGTAGAAACACAATTCTACTTTAACACACTATTTCCCAAATTGGGTCTTTGGTCTTCTTTTTTTCCTTGGGCTACCGACAATACCGCATACCTTCATAATGGTCAGATCTAGCGAATTCAGAAACTGATAACTGAAAATACAAACTCTTCCAGAGGAGGTTAAATACCTGCTTGATTTTGAAGGACGGGATCACTGAGCTTGTAGATGGTGTCGCGAGAAACATCCCAATTATAGGAAGGGTCAAGCCAACCTAACTATCTCAACCTGAGAGTTTGAACGTAGACCTAATCAAAGGAGCATTGCACAATATAAAGAGACCGCGCTAAACCCGCATCGCATGTTGCCTACACTTATGTAGGCGAACGAAAATAGATTATACGCGAAATTAAAAATAACAAAACAATAGACTTTTGAAAAGGAGGTGAAAAAAAGTGTGGTCGAGATACAAGTATCCCATCGAGTACGAATTGGAACCTGCGGAGATAGAAAGAGGAACTAGCTGGTTAGCATTGAAACTGAAAGACACAGGAATTGAAACTCTCAAAAAACTTGACATACAATTGCACTCTCTGGACACAGATTATCTAACAGTTTATGGAACATGATATGGATTTGGGATTGGACAATACCTGGAGGAGTTGGGGTCGAGCAAAGAGACAAAAGTGGTTTTCCGCGTTAACGCAACCGGATCAGCTGATGTATACGCCACCCTCAAAGAACGGGAGGATGGAGACCCATTCTGGTGGGAATCCGGTTATACTCGTATCCATGTGAGCGGCGAGAAGGCATATCTTGAAAGCTTATTGGTGCTTTCAAACCCGTATACGACGATTGGACAGACCCTCAGCGTCGAGGCAACCGTTAAGGGTTTGAGAAAAAGTTCGGGACTGCGCCTGGACTTCTGGGTGGACCCCCCGCAGGAAAGTTTGAAGAGCAGGCTAAGATGGAAATAGAGGAACTTTCCGTGGGGGAGGAAGCCCGGTACTCCGCTGAGTTCACACTCAAGGAAACGGGGCGCTATGCCGTCTACGCGTATTTGTACGATGGATGGAGAAGAATAGATCACAAGTCGGATTATATTTATGCACAGAAACAATAGCATCACCAAACCGAATAGGCAATATTTCACTCCCCTCTTTTTGTGAACCACGCGCTAAACCTGTATAGAAGAGCTGCTCTAAATGTGCGCAAAAGGCTAGATTATACTAAGCACTTGGCACTATTTCTCCTCTGAAGGCATGGTAGCACCTGTCTGAGCAGAAGCCTTGAAAATCATTGTCTGGCATGAACAATTTTCCACAACCTTTACACTTTCGCTTAGCCCTTTTCTGCATTCACTTCTTCCTCTAATCAGAAAGCCATCTTGACTGGCTATATGTTTAACCATAAGGTGGAGGTTACCGCAGGTGCGTGTTATATGCCTCAGCATTATAGTGGGAGTTCTTAGTCCTGCAGCCTCCACAGAATTTCTGCGTGATGTCTATAGGGTTCTTGCATTTTTCGCAATCGTACAGTAATTGCGTGCCACAATTCGTGCAGTATTTCTGCTCCATGTTATCTGTTCCGTATATGCACCGAACCATACTCAACAACCAAATTGTTAGTATCTGCTCCGCGGTTTTAAAGTTATTCTATAGTAGTCAACTAATGTTAAGACTCAATGGAGATACTATCAACAGAAACTGCGCAGAAAAGTTTAGCCACAGCTTTCCTTGTGTTCTTCCCTCTTGTGTCAATAGAAGCAATCAACAGTTCCACACTTACTTTTTCCTTGCTTCCCAGTATTCTTTTGCTTCCCAGTATTCCTTTTCTTTTTTGGCTGCTCCCATTTTGGCACTGCATTCCTGACAGAAGCAATGGTCTATGTGTTGCACATATCGGGTGTAGAACATCTTCCCGCAATTCTCGCAGCGGTGATCGCCCATGATTTCGCCCTCTGGAATAATGGTTATCTTCCAAGGATTTAACTGGTTCTACAGTATTCCACTTAGGTAAGGCTTGACTTCCAATTAAGTTAGAAACTGCTCAAAAAGGAAAAGCAAAATAACTATTGCTGAAAAACAAACTCGTTTTATTAGATGGATTTACAAATAATATTTAAGTGATCTTGGAAATGAGACAGGACCGGCTATTCTATCGGAGAAAAAAAACGCAAGCTGCCATTTCGAAACATTGTGGCTGGGGCTGAGGATTTACCGTGGGATATTCTCAAACTTGTTTGGAGGAAGGGTTCCGCTGTTTTGCGGGCACAAGTTAACGTGCAACTGCAATCTTCGGTGCAAGATGTGTCCCTTCTGGAAAAGACCCAGCGAAGATTCGAGTATAGAGCAAGAAAAAGCAATTCTAAAGCGGATTTATGATTCGGGCGTTTGCGCGATCGCGTTTGAAGGCGGAGAACCGCTTCTTAGGAATGATTTGGTGGAAATTCTTGCTTTTTCTCGGTCGCTGCCTTTGCACACAAGCCTCGTCACTAATGGAACTCTCCTCGAATCCAGAATAGACGAGATAGCCCCATACATCAATGGCGTCGTCTATGTTTCGTTAGACGGCCTAGAAAAAACTCATGACGCGATTAGAGGCGTTAGTGGTTGTTTTAGAAAAGCGGTAAGAGGCATAATGGCGTCCAGAGATAAGGCCTCAGTAACAATCAACACGACGATAATGGCTGAGAACATCCATGAGATTGAAGATTTGGTGAAGTTGGCAAATGAATTGGATACAAGAATATCCGTGACCGTAGTGCATGAGTACTGCAACGCCAAGGCGTCCGCACCTGCCAGTCACGAAATCAGAGAGATAGCTGGAAAACTTGCCGACATGAAGAAGAAGGGTTATCCTCTTGTGAATTCAGTCAGCTATTTCAAGGTCATTGCCAAAGAGAAAAACTGGACGTGCAAACCTTGGTCGTTAATCAACGTGGGCCCAGATGGAAATCTGGTGCTGCCTTGTTATGTTCTGAATGAATATGCAACTAGCGTTTCTGTTTTTGAAGACAGCATCAAAACTTCAATCTTTGGATTCAATTGGAAAGAAATACAGAACTGCAAGAGTTGCACTCTCCACTGTTATGTGGAACCTTCTCTGGTGCTTTCAGGGGATTTTCGGACTTACCTGAATTGGGCGTTTCGAGTCAACATCTAAAATTTCCAAGCGCGCGATTATCCTCAACGTACGGAAGTTATCGTTGGCTAAGCTTCTTAGCCTCGAACTCTTTGGCAAGCTCCTGGATCAGCTTTTTTTCCTTTTGCGTCAACTTTTCAGGAGTTCGCACGTTTACCTGGATTAGTTCATCCCCTTGACCCCGACTGCTTTTTATTCCTTCACCTTTCAGTCGAAGCACGGTGCCACTTTGTATCCCAGGCGGCACCAAAACCATTCTTTCACCAACCAGCGCCGGAACTCTTATCTCAGCACCCAAAGAAGCTTGTGCAACATTAACACAGACGTCATACACCAGATCCAAACCTCTCCTGCGCAGATAAGGGTGGGGTTTGACTCTTATCGTCACATAGAAATCTCCTGGCGGACCACCGTAGGAACCATCTTCACCCTGCCCTCGAAGAAGAAGACGATCACCATTATCAATACCAGCAGGCACTTTAACCTTAAGCCGAACCTTTTTTTCTTCAAGTCCAACGCCCCTGCATGAAATGCACTGCTTCTGAGCTACCTTGCCTCTACCCTTGCAACGGTCGCAAGAAACGATTACCTGGCCAAATCCTAAGTCTGTTCTTGTTTTGTGAACAAATCGTCCTGAACCACGACATTTTGGACAAGTCACCAAACGACTACCGGGCTCAACACCTAACCCATTGCATCTAGTACATCTCTGTACTCGTGGTAAAGTAACTTCCAGCTCGGTCCCAAAAGCAGCTTGCTCCAACGTGACCTCCAGTTGAGCCTCTAAGTCATTACCCCGGTTAACCTCACGTTGCCTTTGTTGAACGGTGAAACCTCCACCGAAGATTCGACTAAAGAGATCATTGGCATCGAAACCAAACTCTGAAAAGACGTCTTGAAAGTTCTCGCGGTTGTAGATGTCCTCCTGCCTGTATTCCGTGTTGATTCCTTCAAACCCTAAAGCATCATACTTGCGTCTCTTCTCAGGGTCGGAAAGTATGGCATAGGCCTCTGAAGCCTCCTTGAATTTTGCTTCAGCGTCAGGTAACTTGCTCCTATCCGGATGATATTTGAAGGCGAGCTTGCGAAATGCACTCTTAATCTCATTTTGAGAGGCATTCCGACTTACCCCTAACGCATCGTAAAAATCTAGCTTGCTCGCCAAATTAAGCAATCACCGAACATTTGATAGCAGCTGACAAGTTTAAGAGGCTATTTCTTCTCCTCATCCACAACCTTGTACTCTGCTTCAACGGTCTTCTTACCCTGATGTTCATCTTCGGGTGGGGGAGCTTCCTGACTCGCCTGTTGCTGAGCTCTCTGGGATTCCGCCTGCTGATAGACTGTTGCACCAGCCTCCTGAATTACCCTCCTCAGCTCTTCGACCTTGGCGCTGATTTCAGCTAACCCACCAGCTTTTAACGCATCCTTCAATCCCTGAAGGGATTCTTGAACCTTCGTCTTCTGATCCGAAGCGAGTTTATCTCCAAGATCACTTAACGTCTTCTCACCCGTGTAAATCAGGGAATCAGCGGTGTTTCGAATTTCAGCCTCCTCTTTGATGCGTTTATCTTGTTCAGCAAACTGTTCTGCTTCTTTTATCATTCGATTTTTCTCTGTTTGGCTAAGCTTGGTTGAAGCAGTTATTTTGATTCCCATCTGATTGCCAGTACCCAAGTCTTTCGCAGAGACGTTTAGAAGACCATCCGCGTTGATATCAAAGGTTACTTCAATTTGAGGGATACCTCGAGGCGCTGGCGGAATGCCGGTAAGGTTGAATTGACCCAGACTGATATCGTCTTTAGCCATACTACGTTCCCCCTGGAGCACATGTATAGTGACAGCAGTTTGTGAGTCAGCAGCTGTAGAGAAGTTCTGGCTCTGTTTAACAGGTATTGTTGTGTTCCGTTCGATAACCTTTGTGAAGACTCCTCCTAGAGTTTCTACTCCGAGGGAAAGAGGGGTTACGTCGAGGAGAACTATGTCTGAGATCTCCCCTGTGAGGACTGCTCCTTGAATGGAAGCGCCTATAGCCACGCATTCCATCGGGTCGATGCCCCGTTCGGGCTTTTTACCAATTATGTCTTCAATGAATTGCTGAACAAGTGGCATCTTCGTCTGGCCACCCATGAGGACGATCTTGTCGATTTGCACCTGTGTCAGCTTCGCTTCCGATAGGGTTTTCAGGATAGGGTCTCTAATCCTTTCGACTATGGGTCTTGTGAGCTGTTCAAGTTTAGCTCTTGTTAGAGTAACATGAAGATTCTTCGAGCCTTTAGCATCAGAAGTGATGTATGGGAGATCTATGTCCGTTGTTATCAAGTTTGATAGTTCTATCTTGGCTGTCTCGGCTGCATCCTTCAAGCGTGCCATAGCTTTCAAATCTCCCCTAAGGTCAATTCCCGTTTCACGTTTAAACTCTGAAATAAGATAATCCATAACAGCTTTGTCGAGGTCCGTTCCCCCAGTTTCTGTGTCTCCACTGGTGGCTAATACTTCGAAGACACCTCCACCAAAATCCATAATCGTGGTATCGTTTGTACCACCACCGAAACTGAAGACGAGAATTTTCAGTTCTTGATCCGCTTTATCCAGACCATAGGCGAGGGCTGCTGCGGTAGGCTCGTTCACAATTCTTGTTACTTTTAAACCTGCAATCTCGCCAGCGTCGATGGTTGCTTGACGTTGATTGTCGTTGAAATGCGCGGGAACCGTTATCACCGCCTTTGTGATTTTCTCACCAAGATAGGTTTCAGAATCTCGCAGAATCTTTTGCAGAATTAATGCTGAAATTTGTTGCGGTGTGTACTCTTTACCGAAAACCTTGATTTTATAATCCGTACCCATTTTTCGCTTGATTTCGCGTATGGTTCCCTCTGGGTTGGTAATAGCTTGTCTTCTTGCAGGTTCGCCAACAAGTAGTTGGCCATCCTTGGTAAAAGCGACGACTGACGGGAACATCTTTCCCGCCACTGTTGCACCCTCAGCACTCGGGATTATGGTAGGTTTTCCTCCGATAACCACTGCTGCTGCTGAGTTTGTGGTTCCCAGATCGATTCCTAATATTCTTTTTCTTTTTTCATTACTCATTTTTCATTCACTTTTTCAACTTTAACAGAGCTTGGAGGACAGGAGACGTTCACCAAGCTGGGTCTAAACACTTCACCGTTCAATAGATAACCTTTTCTGACCTCCTGCACAACCATGCCTTCAGGGCAGTCGCATGTTTCAATTTCAAGTACCGCTTCATGCCTATGCGGGTTAAATGGTTTTCCGATGGCCTCTATGGGACAGAGCCCCTCACAACTGATTATTTTCCAAAGTTTTTTACTTATCATCTCCAACCCTTCTATTGGGCTAGAATTCTGCGCTTTCTTCGCATGGTCTAGCGCTAGATCAACTTCCTCAGCGACTGTTAATATTTGCATGATTAGCTTCGCCTTTTCCGTTGTAACTCCTTCTTTAATGCGCTTTTGCATATGTTTCTGAAGGTTTTCGAGGTCAGCGCGGGCGAACCTGAACTGACTAAAATAGGTCTCTGCAAGTTTGGTCTTTTCTGTAAGTGAGGCCTCTATATCCGCTATTCTTTTTTTGCATGTGGTTTTTTCGTTTTCTGGTTTGGGAGACATCTAAGCATCTGCCGACTCCTTTTACTAGGCGGAGGATCTTGTCGCTAGGTTCACTCTCACTTCTCTAAATGGCAATTCTTGAATATGAAGATTAGCATATTTGACTGCTGTGCAATGGTAACAGCCACTGAAATCTGTTCAGTGATCAAAAATCTTTGTAAATTATCCTGTATTTATGTTTAGTGGATCCTGTTGGATTTAAACTATTAGCGCGCTTATTTTTCTCTCTACAATGAATGCGGTTTTGACCACAGCCCTGTATTCAACGATCTTGTTGTTTTCTACTTTTGCATTGCATCGCTTCACGTAGACTGACTTGATGTTCTTGATTGTCTTTGCGGCTTCTGCCAATGCATTCTTTGTAGCGTCTTCCCAACCTTTTGAGGAGCTACCTATCAACTCGATAATTTTTACAACCGCCATGCCATTCATACCTCCTATGTTACAGTCTGTTTAACCAATCTATTATTATTTAATTAGAACTAAAACTTAAAAGGAGAGTGTAGTTTATTTCCACAGCTTTTTGCCGGCCAACAGCCAAACGACTATTAAGATTACGGCAATCATGAGCAGTATGTGTATCAATGTGCCTACGCCTGGCAAAGCAAAGAGCGTGAGCATAGGCTTCTTCTTCGACTGCATACCCCAGCAAGGCCAGTTCAAAAGGCAACAGTACCACTACGCGAAAAAAGACATGCTCATTGACCACGTGGCTTTCACAAGATCGCCTAACTGCAGCTCGCCAAATTGTTTAAGCACTTTTTTGCTCAAGCAGCAATACCACATGAAATAAAGCCGAAGCTTAGTCATTTAAGCAAATCTGAATCAGTTCTTCCATTAACCGCAGATTTAATATAATTGCTGTTCTAGATTTGTTTTTAAAGCTCATTTCAGCCTTCTTTATCTTAGATAGTAATGGCAACAGTCACTGCAGACCAGATTCGCAGGCGCTTAGGCTTAACAGAAGCCGACATAAACGATGAAGACCGTAACCATAACTGAGAGCTCCCGAGGCTACAAACTCAGCAAACCCCTAACGCTAAGCTTGCCGGAACCACAAAACGCAGCCGACCAGAAACTCCAACAATACGTAATCGACAGCCTACTAACCAAAATGCCTACACTAGTAACCTTCACATTCGAGAACGCCAGCACTCTAGAGCTTGCAAAGCACCTGCTACGGCACAGAACAGGCAGCACAGCCACACTGTACCAGTACATTTACGGCGTTCACCGCTTCAGCAAATGGCTCAACACCCAACCAGACATGCTAGTCAAGAACTGCCTCGACCAAGACGGAGACCCAAAGCCCAAGGCACTTGCACAAACCAGCCGCCTGCTAGACGACTTCGTAGCCAACCTACAAGCCGAAAACCTAGCGCCAGGCAGCGTAAGCAACCACGTCAAAGGCGTCAAAGCACTATTCCGATGCAACGGACTCAAACTCGAATTGCCCTACAATCTTCCCAAGAGAGGAGTCTACAATGACAGAGCCCCGACTCCAGAAGAGCTTCAGAAGCTGCTTGAAATCGCAAACCTACGCGAAAGAGTCATAATCACAATGCTCGCACTAGGCGGATTCCGCATAGGCACACTCGTAAAACTCCAGTACCGCCACGTCAAACGCGACCTAGAAAAAGGAACAGTGCCCATCCACGTGCATGTTGAAGCAGAAATCACCAAAGGCAAATACCACGACTACGACACGTTCCTAGGCGTAGAAGCAGCCGACTACCTCAGAGCCTATCTGGAAAGCCGAAGAAAAGGCAGCCCCAGAGGCAGAACACCGCCAGAAAACATCCGCGATGATTCACCACTCATCCGAGATGGCCACAACAGACACACAAAACCCATAACCACAGGACGCCTGCACAGCCTAATCCACAACCTCTACATAGAAGCGGGATTATTGACCAGCAACCCCCTCGGAAGACGCTACGATCTGCGAGCCCACAGCATACGCAAATTCTTCCGCACACAAATGGCATCACTCGGAGCAGACCGCGACTACATCGAATACATGATGGGCCACACAATCAACACGTACCATGACATAAAAATGAAAGGCACCGAATACCTGAGGGGCATATACATGGCATCCGGACTAAGCATAAGACCAAAAACAAAAGTCACCAAAATCGACGCACTAAAAGAAATCATCCGCGCTTGGGGACTAAACCCCGAAGAAATCCTAACTCGCGACGCAATGAGAGAACCACACAGAACCGTAATAAACCACTCAGAGTTAGAAAACCACCAGCTAAACCAACTGACTTCCGCATTAAGGCAACAAATGCTTAAAGAAATCCGCGAAAACCAACCAGAAAAAAGTATAAACTCCTGGTCGGCGAAAAGTAGCCCGGGAGAGATTCGAACTCTCGTCAGCGGGTCCAAAGCCCGCTATGCTTGTCCACTACACCACCGGGCTCTATGTTGATGTTGTAACTCAGGAGGTTTTTATTAACGATTTTTGATTAAAACCTTCCGATTCACCCACATCAAATGTTTTGTCAATGTTTTTTGGCGATTTCCCAGTGATATTTAGTGTGTGTAAGTATCTGGAATCTCTGATGAAGATACTTGGGACTAAATCGTAAACTTTATATATTAAAACATTTCAATAGGCTAGGTACGCGAGGACCAAATGGACAATTTTCTGATTCCGAACGCTCATTAGGAATATGAAAATGGCGGTTCTACGCACAATTTGAGGCGGAAGAATTGAGCAAAAAGGAAAGCAGAACCCATCAACGTCTGATTGACAAATGCCCAGAATGCAGTAGTGTAAACCTTATTCATGATTATGATACTGGCGAGACTGTATGTGGTGACTGCGGTCTCGTCTTGTACGAGCAAATGATGGATAAAGGACCAGAATGGCGCGCTTTCACTCAGGAAGAGAAAGCTTCACGAAGCCGCGTGGGCGTGCCAACCTCATATTCCGTGCATGATAAAGGTTTATCAACAGCGATCAGCCAAGTTGACCGTGATGCCTTCGGCAGGAAACTTCCGCTGTCCACACGTTTGCAGATGTGGCGCCTGAGAAAATGGCAGATACGTTCCAGAGTACACTCTTCAATTGACAGAAACTTGGCCCAAGCCATGGCCGAACTGGACCGGTTATCTGATAAAGTCTACATTCCACCGTCAACCAAAGAAAAAGCAGCGGTCATTTACCGAAAAGCCTTAGACAAAGGCTTGGTTCGTGGCAGATCAATTGCAGCTATAGCGGCCGCCGCGCTTTATGCTGCTTGCCGTGGAGGAGGAACACCGAGAACACTGCGCGAAATCGCTGAAGCCAGCCTAGTGGACAAGAAGGACGTTGCACGTTGTTATAGGCTTTTGCTTCGTGAACTTGATGTTCACATGCCTATCGCTGATCCACTGACATACGTTTCGAAAATCGCGGAAAATACTGGAATATCTGGCAAAACTCAAGGAGTCGCTATACAAATATTGCGAGAAGCCAGAAAGAAAAGAGCTGCTGCAGGAAAAGACCCTATGGGCTTGGCTGCCGCAGCATTATACATTGCCTGCCTACAAAACAACGAGAAGAAAACACAAAAGGACATTGCCGAAGCCGCTGGAGTCACAGAAGTCACCGTGAGAAACCGTTACAAAACCCTAAAGAGACAACTGGGGCTAGCATTACCCGACTAAGAAACATCCACAGTTTCTTCTCTTTCCAACTCCATAACTACTGGACCCTTATAACCACAGTTATCACAAACATATCTACTCGGCATCAGCCAATAGTCAAAACTGCTCGATAAGTGGACGTCTGGACTGGCACAATTAGGGCAATAAATTCTTGACGGTTTTCTGCGTTTCAGAGTTCTGAATACTTCGCGTATGTCTCCAAGTATTTTCATCTGAGACTTGCATCCCTTTTTAGGCTGCGGCTACTGAACCTGTATATTCCCTTCAACGTATCCAAGTTCAAGCAGGTATTGGCGGACTCTCTCTCGATGATCCCCTTGAAGTATGATCTGACCGTTTTTCGCTGTTCCACCGCATGCACAGACGTTTTTCAGTTTCTGAGCCATTCCAGGCAAATTAGTGTTTTTGTCGTCGATACCGTCTAGTATTGTTGTTGGTTTGCCAAATTTTCGTGTTTCAAGTCTTATGCGGATTCTTTGTTGTTCCTTCTCAATTTCGCCGCACACACACAAGTCTTTCGGAAGCCCGCATGTTGGACAAATTTCAGCCATGATGCTCAACCGTATAGATGTGATGGCAATATATAAGACTTTCAAACCAATCCTTCATAAACACATTTAATATTCCAAAAAACTCTCACTGTGGATTGTTGAAACTGCCAAGAAAGAGTTGATAGTTGTTGTCTGCGCTCTCAAGAAAGTTTTAATGGGAACTGCGCTATGACTTCTGCATCATGAAAGTCTTGATAGCAGGATGCGGAAACATAGGTGCTGTTGCAGCAGAAGATCTTGCTAACACCATGAACAGTGTCGTTTTGGTTGTCGCAGACAATGACAAGGCAAGAGCTCAGGCTGTGGCTGGAAAGATCGGCAGAAGCAACGTTTCATGGGTACAGGTAGATGCAACAAATCATGAAAAACTGGTTGAAGTTCTGAAGGACTTTGATTTGATCATGGGATTTCTGCCTGGAAAACTCGGATATAGCCTTGCAAAGATGTGCCTCGAAGCTGAAAAGGATTTGGTTGACGTTTCCTACATGGCTGAAAACCCGCTAGCTCTAAACGATGAAGCCGTAAGAGCGCAGGTCGCAATTGTTCCTGATTGTGGTCTAGCCCCTGGCATAAGCAACATGCTTGTTGGACACGCTGCCACAAAGCTTGACAAAATTGAGACAGTTCACATAATGGTTGGCGGACTCCCGGAAAACCCTTTGCCACCCTTAGGCTATACCATAACTTGGTCACCGGAAAGCCTAATCGACGAGTACACCAGAAAAGCAGGAATGGTCGAGCAAGGAAAGAAGGTGGAGGTTGACGCTCTAGGTGGGCAAGAAGAATTTGATTTTCCTGAACTTGGCAAACTCGAAGCCTTTTACACTGACGGATTGAGAACGCTCATTCACACAATCAAGGCAGATAGTATGTGGGAGAAAACACTCAGATACCCAGGCCATGCAGAGAAAATCAGAACACTTAAAGCCCTCGGGTTTTTTGATGAAAGACAAGTTGACATAGAAGGTGCAAGTATTTCGCCTAGAAAGCTGACTGTTAGACTATTTGCTCAGAAGCTTTGGAAACCCAAGGTTAAGGATATTGTGGTCTTAAAGGTTAAGGTTTCAGGCTTTAGAAATGGCGAATTAACAAGCTATGTCTATCATCTGCTAGATTCATATGACACGAAACATGGGATAACGGCGATGGCCCGGACTACAGCATATCCAGCCTCGATAATTGCACAACTACTGCTGGAAAAAACCATAAAAGAAAAAGGTGTTATACCCCCCGAAGAGATAGGCAAGAATGATGACCTATTTAGAGTCGTTATGGCTGAGCTTAAAAGGCGCAACATTAACATAAATGAAGAAAAAACAACAAGATAGGCTAACTGCTCAATCTTTCTGAAATCTGCAGCAATAGGTTTACAGATGCTTTGAAAACAAAAGAACAAACTGAGAACAATGCTGTTTTCTTTGATCAGCCAACACGCTTCTTTGCAGAGATTGGTTACCTCTTTCAAAGTTTGGAGATGATAGCATATATCCTAAAATATACGTAGCTGGTAAACTTTCAAATAACGAATATGTCTGCGAAATAGCAGAAAACTTGACCGCAGCAAAACAGCTCATAGAAGTAGAAACAGGCTTCGAGCATGTCTACGAAATGGAAAACGTAAAACTCTTCAGAAAAAGAAAATAAGCCTCAGAGGAATACTGATCCATTAAAATGGGGTCGTAGTCTAGCTTGGTCTAGGATACCAGCCTGGGGCGTTGGCAACCTGGGTTCAAATCCCAGCGACCCCACCACAATATCAGTAAACTCTTCTTTCACGCATCCATGTTCAAGAGAAAAACTTCAGGTGTGGAACAAAAAAGGGATTTTGCGGTTACTCCTCAACTTCAATACAGGTTCAAATGGCGCCGACCCATCAAACGCAATTCTGAATTACTTTGCGGATGGGCAGGCTTTTGAATGCTTTGCCAGCTTCGAGATGTTTAAAAAGTGGTACATGATTAAGGGTGAAGTGGGATTAATTAGGATGAAGGTTTTAGTTGTGTATGATACTGTTTCTCCTATGAGAGTGACTGGGAAAGTTGCTGAAACGATCATTGAAGTGCTAAAGGAGATGGGAATTGAGGTTGACTCTCTCTTCGTCAAGGACGCTAACGTGCCTATTGTCAAAAACTATGATTGTTTAATTGCTGGGGCGCCGACAATGATCTTTAGAGTCTCAAGTAATATGAGGCACTTTCTTGAGACTTTGTCAAAAGAAGGTGTCTCTGGGAAGCTGGCAGCTGCCTTTGATACGCAGGTGCAGTGGAGGTTCAGCGGGAGCGCAGTTAAGGGAATAGAAGCCAAACTGAAGGACCTGAATTTCAAAGTCATCACGGCTCCGCTAATTGCATACGTGGAAGGCGGGAAGGACAAATGGCATTTTAAAGAGGGAGAATTGGAGAAAGCGAAGAAATGGGCAAAAACCGTGGCCGAAGCACTCCAACTGCGATCTTCACAGATCTAAGCTTTGAAAAAATCAGTTATCCCTAGCATTTGTCCTTCGAGTGCTCCTCTTCGTCCAGCATGCGATCATAAGTCTTAATAAAGGACTCACGCATTTTGGATTTCGTTTCTTCTAGAAGAAATGATGAATTCACAGCATTGAGGCTGAGGTTGAAGAGTTCAGAGGGAGAGAAGCCAAGTTGCAGGTGAAGCTGCAGATATTCATTGTTCATGTCGGTTCCGAACATTGAAGGATCATCTGTGTTCACAGTGACTGTCAAACCCAGATCGTAAAAAACCCTGATAGGATGCCTAGTAAGCGTATGTATCACGCGTGTTCTCATGTTACTCGTGGGACACATCTCTATAGCGACGCCCCGCTTTTTCAGATGCTCTAATAGCTTTGGTTCGTCAATCGCAGTCACTCCATGCCCTATGCGCTCGACTCCAAGTTCATTAACCGCCTGCCAGATGCTGTCTGCTCCAGCAGCTTCTCCACCATGAGCAACCAAATGAAGACCCATGTTCCTTGCTCTTCGATACACCGACTTGTATGGCTTTGCAGGAAATCTTTCCTCACTTCCTCCCAAATCAACTGACACGATGTTGTCGCTCTTGCTTTCTATCAAACCCAGGACTTCCATACCTTTTTCTGGTCCATAGTTACGGACTAGGTCGACTCTGATGTTGCATTCTATACCGAAATCCATTCTTGCACGACTTATGCCTCTGTTTATCGCGTCAAGCATCTTTCCATAATCGAGTCCCCTTAACATGTGATCAGGCGCTGAGAAGCTAGCCTCTGCATATTGAACGTTGCATTTAGCATCTGACTCCAGCATTTCGTAGGTGATGCGTTCGAATTGGCTCTCTTCTGTGATGCAGTCAACAACTGTGCAGTATACCTCAATGAACTGGGGAAAGCTCTTATACCGGGAGAAACACTGGACATCCCTCAGGTTTTTAAAGGGTTTGTCTAAGCCGCCTTCCTCTGCAAGCCAGAGCAAGGTTTCAGGTCTCGTCGAGCCTACAATGTGAACGTGCTGCTCAATCTTCGGAAGCTTTTTTATCAGTTGCTCGATTTCCATCTGCCTCAACAGTTTCAATATTGATGCCAGAATATATGGAATTTTTCTCTGCAGATCAGCTTTCTAATCCTCACTACTTGCAGTCGAGATCAGTCAACCTGAACTAAAGCAATTTGAAGCGTCAAGCTTGTGCACTAATTCTTGCGACCCACCACTAGCTCATTTCACAAATAGACCCATGTTTTCGGGATATCTGTAGAAACAACGCGATGGTGAATTTGGCATCTTAGTCAAGTCGTAAGGGCTATGTTTCTCGCAATTTCCTTTTTTCGATAAATCCTCTTCAGTGATACTTTTTTAAATATTGGCTTTCCGTTTTCGGAGTAGAATCAAAGGAAACCCAATAATCCCAGAGAGGATCAATCCAACATCTGCCCATATGCCCAATACTATCACAGGCAAAACTCCCATAACTGCCCATATGAACGGGATTATTGTAACAGAGACTGACACTTTCTGGTCTGTCCATTGCAGTAAACCAAGAGTGAAAATAGTAACCGGGCATGGTGCTATGCCGAATATTGGATATGTCAGATAAGTAAAACCAGTCAGTAATCCAACTACAGGATAAATTATCGTGCCGTAGACAATCATGACCGCGCCTGCGATCGAGTATTGGTCCCTGCCTATCTTGAAAGAGAGACTCGATCTAGCTACTCCAAGAACTAAGATTAAAATACCTTCAACAATGAATAAGACCCCGACAATGTACCATAAACCAGTCACTGTCAAATCGAACAATGCTACTTCTGCAGGACCATAAAAAACGATAAAAAAGACGATCCCAGACCATAACCAGAGAAAACTCAATGGCTGCAATCATCTTGTCTGAATGCTTTCTCTTTCTGAAAGACAAGAAAACCGCAACTATGCCAAGGACAAGAGTGAAAATCAGAATAGGCATAACCACCTCATTATAACTCTGCATTCTAATGAAGAAATCCTCAGTCCAATTCATATCAAACTCACAGGCAAAAACTGCATATATTGTGTGTTTATGCTTTGCCAGAAATTCAGCTTCAATCTGGAACCCATGCCTCCGCACGTCAGGCTTAAGGCTTCTCTAACACATCGGCTGGCATAGCAACCATCACGGTAACCCATAACACAGGCTCCGTTATGTAAGCCACTATGAGGCTACATGCGCCTCTCAGAGTTTTCTCTAATTGTTCTTGTTAATCTCTCAAAAAGTCTGTCAAAATAGCTTCTGTCAAGCTTTAATCCTTTCCCAATACAAGGACACTCGTCAGTGGGAATAAACGTTAATCCGCTATTTCCGGCATTCGTGAACTCGAAAGGATAAAACCTGCATATCAATGGTCTTATCTGATAAATTGCACATGTTTTGTCTTTTAGGAAAACGCATTTCCTTTCTGTGTTTTTCTTCATACGGTAAGTGTAGGGCTCAGAATCCTCAATTCTCTCAGCAAACTCATCTATGTTTTTTAAAGTCTCTTCTGATATACGATCAGCCTCGATTTTTAACATAAGAATAGTTCTGGCTCTCCGTTCTGTGTCACCACAGCATAGAGCGCATCGCTTGCATTTGAAACGGATTTTCTCCGGATACCTGAAATTCAACCGGGCACTTCCTCATCTGAGAATTTATGGTAAGTTTAATATAAGGTGAGCAATAGACATAGCTTCACGTTGAAAGAGAGGTAGGAAAAAATGGCATCGAAAAAACTGATAGACATGCTGAATATGGGAATTGCCCGAGAGATACAGGTTGCGATCCAATACATGTGGCAACACGTTCAATGGGTCGGTGTCAAAGGCTTTGCAACAAAAGACGCGTTTGAAGAGATAGCCATAACCGAAATGAAGCATGCTGAGGCGATTGCTGAAAGGCTTTTTTACCTAGGCGGAACTCCAACGACGAAGCCATCTCCAATCAATGTGGGAAAGACCTTGAAGGAAATGGTTACACAAAACGTTAAAGACGAACAAAACGCGATAAAGCTTTACAAGGAGATAATTGAGGTGGCTAGAAAAGAAAACGATGAGACCACTGCTTTCCTTTTCATGGGAATCCTTAAAGACGAGGAAGAACATCACGACACTTTCACAACACTGCTTGAACAAATATAACACCCCCTATTTTCTTTACTTCTTGTTTTCTCTCTTCTGAAATCTTTGCTATCCTTGTCTAAACACAAAGAAGAAATAATATTAGTGTTTAGAGAGCTGTCCATCCTCCATCGACAAAAAGGGTCTGCCCAGTGACATAGTCAGAAGCTTTGCAACACAAGTATATCAATGCAGCCTTCAAGTCCAGTGGTTGCCCTGTTCTTCCTAAGGGTGTTCGGGACAAGATATGCTTCAACGCGTTTTCGTCTTTAAAAACAGGGTCGGTCATTTCGCTTGGGAAAAATCCAGGTGCAATTGCATTTACGTTTATTTTGTAAGGTGCCCATTCGATGGCAAAGGCTCTCGTCAAATTTATCACCGCTGCTTTAGACGCGTAGTAAGGTGCTGCTGGAAATATGTCGCCTACAGCTCCATAAATAGACGCGATGTTCACTATTTTTCCGTATTTTCTCTTTATCATTTCGCGTGCAGCTGTTCTTGCACACAAGAAGGCGCCTGTCAAATTGACATCTATTACTTTTTTCCATTCTTCGAGTGCCATATCAACAGATGGATTCATTGTTGCTATTCCAGCGTTGTTGACCAGGATTTCCAGAGAGCCAAACTCTTCTACAGCTGCTTTAACCATTTTGATTACCTGTTCTTCTTGGCTTACGTCCGTTTTGATAGGAACCACTTTAACACCATATCTGCTTGTCAGGTCTTCAGCTATTTTGCCGAGTTTTTCATATCTTCTTGCAGCAATCACAAGATTCGCTCCGAGTTCAGCTAATGCCTCAGCAAATGTCACACCCAAACCGCTGGAAGCGCCAGTCACAATTGCTGTTTGATCCTTTATCTCAAAGCATAAATCCATTGTACTTTTGCTCAAATCGAACACGCCTAGAATTCATTGATTTTTGTTCTGATTTAAGATTTTCGTAAAACAATAACAGAAGACAGAATCCATTCAGGACCGGTCTTTCACAGATCTCTCTTGGTTCACTGGACGGTCAATTGTCCGTATTTTCCTATGTTTAGCTGGATTTCTCCCTTGAAGCTTGTTACGTACCCATTTTCTATTTTGACTACATCATCCACTTTCACTTGGTCAATCTGCTCATTCCATAATGTCAGTTTCACTGTTCCAGTTTCATCAGCAATAATTGCTTCGGCTACTTGATATGTTTCGTCTTTAAATCTAGACTTAACTTCACGAGTGTCTGTTTTTTCCGTAACCTTAGCTTCTATACTAACACGTTTCATACCATTCCGCAAATCTTTAATGTTCATTTTGTCATCCCTTTTGAACCATTCTTTCCGCGACTGCAAACTTTCCGCCTACAGAGACAATTCTAACTTTTACGCGTTCGCCTATTTTGCCTCGGGGAACAAAAATCAAATAGCCTTGCAGTTTTGCTATGCCGTCGCCTCTGCTTCCAATATCATCAATAACAACTTCCAATTCCTGATTCTCTTTCACAGGAAAAGACTGGATATAAGGCTTGCTTGGTCGGAATCTGCTTCTGCTTCCATACCTTCTTGGTTTTCTCGGTGCATTTTTTGTTTTTTCAGGCAGCCTTCGTGGCATGTTCAATTTTCGTCCTAATCGCGGAACTAACCTCAGAACCAAAAAACTCTGTCTTCAACACGACACTTGAGCAAATGGTTAAGGCTAGTTACATGCAGAACAGCCATTCAGCCATATAAATCTTGCCTACTGCTCATTCATATCGTAAAGCCTTGACCGGATCCAATTTCGCTGCTTTTCCCGCTGGATACAGACCAAACACTATACAAACAACTATCGCGAAGACAAAAGCCGCTATCGTCCATTCCAGCGAAAAAGCAGGATTTATTGTCATTCGCTGCGTTTCTGGAGCTTGAAAAATCGTGTCTTGATGTTGCGGCTGAATGAAACCAGCCAGCATATAAGCTAATGCATGTGAAAGTCCGTAACCAGTAAAGATTCCTATCAAGCCGCCGATTATACCTACCAGGGCAGCTTCTGCCAAAAACATGGCGAGCACAATTCTGCTCTTGGCTCCAATAGCCTTTAGTATGCCAATTTCACGTGTACGCTCCATAACTGAAACCGTCATTATGTTCATTATGCCTATCCCAGCGACGAGAAGCGAGATAGACGCAATAGCCATCAAGAAAAGCTGAACAAAGCTTAGAATACGGTCTACTTGGCGCATAAATGCAATTGGCACAAGTATACTGATAGCGTATGGATTGTCAAAGGTTTTTTCTATTGCTCTTGCAACTTGATCTGACTGTCCAGGATCAGAAACCTTCACCAGGATTATACTGTAAGCTTCTTGTCCAGTGAGGTTAACAGCAGTCTTTAACGGTATAAACGCCCAATAGTCAAAGTTGGTTATTCCTGCTGTTCCACTTTTTCCCAATATTGCGGCGACACGAAAAGTTTTGTTTATCAGAATTGGAGGATTTGAAATTTCAATTTGCATAGTAACGCTTTCGCCTACGTTGACAAGTGGAGTAGTTTCATTTATGAAGCATGTTCCATATCCTAAAATCACAGCGTCGTCATCTTCGGGGTAAGGGATTTCTCCTTCTATGGGCTCAAGCCTTTCAGAGATTACTTTGGTTATTTCTGAGAAATTGACTGCTGCAACGGTAAACGCTTTTAGTCTTTCACTATTCTCAGTGCTCAATACCGCCTGAGGCATTGTTATCAAAGGAGCAACCGAGTCAACTCCAGAAACGTTACGAATTTTATCGATTTCCGTTGGTCTAAAGGGCTCACGCATAGCAGCTGTGAAGCTTCCAGGTATCACAATCAGAACATCTAGTTCAAATCCTTGCTGCATTCGCTCTTTTATTCCTATTCTGAATCCCTCTCCCAATGATGCTAGCCCTATGATTGCGGTTATGCCTATCACAACGCCCAATGTTGTTAGGGAGGTTCTCATCTTTCGTTGTGTCATGTTTTCCCATGCGATTGCCAAAATCTTGCCTAATCTCATTGTCCACTTCACCTGGCTGCCTTTTCTATTTTCTCAACTAGACCATCTTTTAGATGAATTATGCGGTCAACTGTTTCCGCGATATGTGGGTCATGAGTGACAACTATGAAGGTTTTTCCCTTCTCTTCGTTCAGTTTTTTCATAAGCTGGACTATTTCCCGGCCTGTTTTAGTGTCAAGATTTCCTGTCGGCTCGTCGGCTAGAACAATCTTCGGATTATTTATCAAGGCTCTCGCTATGGCTACTCGTTGTTGTTCTCCGCCGCTCAATTCGGATGGTCTATGTGTCAGGCGTGTTTCAAGACCCACCAGCTTCAGCACCCTCACAGTTCTTTCTGCTGCCTCTGTTTCTGGTACTCCAGCAATTGTTAGAGGCAACTCCACATTTCTCAGAGCAGTTAATTTGGGTAGCAAATTGAAAAACTGGAAAACAAATCCTATTTTTTTCAAGCGGAGCTCGGCCAGTCTATCATCACTCATTTTCAAGACATTGAATCCATCTATCAGAATTTCTCCCTCTTCCGGGCGATCTAACCCGCCTATTAGGTGCAACAAAGTTGATTTTCCACTGCCTGATGGACCTAAAATAGTTAGGAATTCTCCTTCTTCAACATTGAAACTTAAGCCCTGCAATGCTGTAACAGTGACTTTTCCCATACGATAAGATTTTCTGATTTCATGCACTTCGAGTATAGGCGACATTCGAATCTTACAAAAAGCATCAAGAAGCAATTTAAAAACTTTATCTGAACCATCTGCTAGCCTGCTTATGCGAAGAAAAACAGAATATAATATGGCGAAATACCAATTGCAGCTATGATTGCACTCTTGTTAAGAGACTGCTCAAATGCTGTACGTATTCCTACTGCCGATATAATTATCGTCCAAACCGGTATGAGGAGACTCGTGTATAGACCAAATGTAAGGATTGTTTGCAGAATAGAAGTGGGAGTCACCGCGTCAAGAGTGAAATGAAGTGGAGGGATTAACAAATAGAACACCCCAAAGATAACTTGCATGAAAACAAACGCAATAAGGGCATAGCCTTCTATTACGATGAACATTTTCAAACCAGCTCTAATGCCATAGATTCTCGAGCCAAAAAATAACGCTAAACCAAAAAGCATCCAATAAAAGACAAAACCCATCATTGCGTTAAGAGCAGGAAACGTGATGTTTTCGACCCAAATGTTCAAAAACGACTCAAAACGTTCCGCCCGGAAAAACAGCCTGTCAATAAGCACAGTTAGATTTGACCTAGCTGTTTCTGGCCATGACACTTCGATTCTTAAGCCTGTAATGTTGTTCCATCTCGCCTTAGTGCTGCTGTTTAGCCATTGTACAGCTTCAGGTCCAAGTGGAATTGTAAAATTGAACCATTCCTCATGTTCTGTCTGATTGACGAGTTCTGTTAGTTCGCGGTAGAAATAATCTGAAGGGTATTCTGAGAAAAGATAAAGACTAATATCTTTTGGCTGGATTGCTGTGGCATGCTTCCATTTCATCCCAAATGTCAAGTTTTTATAGCCATTTGGGTTTTCGCAATCAATGGGACCTACGTTCTCTAGCTTCATCTCAATGATGGTATCGTTGGATTTGCTAAATTGAATGCTATTTGACCCTGAGATGCGATCTGTATCATTACACGTTATGTTTGCGGTGGATTCCCATAACGTGCAGTTTTCTGTCCATGGATCTGGATTATAAATGTCTAGAGAGCTTGGCATTGTTTCTTGTAGATAAATTCTTGAAGCTTTGGTGTATTCACTTGCGGTGCTTGCTAAAATAAAAAGAACCATTATTAGAAGGGGTCCTACAAACTTAGGATTCTTGACAATATCCCTGAATGCCTTATTAGGTGCATATACGAGTTTCAGTATTGTCTTGAACATTTCAACTATGGACAATTCCTTATGCTCCGCCAATAAATGGTTGTTGATGACTTACTAGTTTTCTATTACATTCCAAGTTTAAGTCGCCTGTAGGTCGTGTAGTCGACATATTCTATGAAAGGGTTTTCAGCTTGATATTTAACTGTAAGTTTCTGCCGCTCTCGCTTGTCTAGAATCTGGTTTGTGGTGATGAGTGAATAAGCATCACTTCCAGCTCCAGAACCATAGCTTGCAACCAGAATGCGCTCGTTAGGTTTGGCAACGTCCAAAACAGCTGCCAAGCCTGTTAAGGAAGCGCCCGAATATGTGTTGCCAAACCTGAGCACTTGAAGCGAATGCAAGTACTGTTCTTCTTTGAATCCGAGCTCTTTGGCAATTCTTATTGGAAATTGGGGATTTGGCTGATGGGCGATGAAATAGGCAATGTCATGTGGTTGAAGGTTCAAGCGATCCATTAATTTCTTCGCTGCTTTTCTTGTGTGCTTGAAATATGCTGGGTCACCCGTGAATCTTCCACCGTGCATGGGATATGGTTCCCCGTCTCTTCGCCAAAAATCCGGCGTGTCAGAGGTGCATGAATACCATCCTTCAATTTCAGCTATTACATCATGTTTTCCAAAAATGAAGGCTACACCTCCATATCCTACGAACAAGTCTAGCTCTCCACCAGGACAATCTCTAGGCGCTGCTTGTGAGTTATCAGTACCTATGACCATGGTATTCTGAATATCAGATTGCGGATAGTTTACAAGTGACACCGCATCTTTGAACATGCTTGTGGCGGCTTTGCAGGCGAATTCTGTGTCTACAGCGTCAACTCCTTGCAAGGCCTCTTCATCTTCTTCGCCTAGTTTTAGAACTTGTGCAACTTTCGATGCTATGGGTTTAACCGCATACGGGTTAGATTCCGAGCCCACATAAATCTTGCCCACTTGTGAACTAGCAATCCCTGAATGGGTTAACGCCAGTTTTCCAGCCTCGACTGCTGCCGTTATGGAGTCTTCATCAATGAATGGGACAGAGCGTTCCATGCTTCCTTCTTTTATTCTAAACTTCGACGAGTAGAAACCATAACCTATGATGCCAGGCACATCATATTCTTTATTGGGATTGGTAATTGTATATTTCTGGTATGGATAATATTCATCGGCAAATGTGAAAGCTAGAGAAATCGTAGGTATAATCTCGCTTCTGTCTACTGAATAGCGCCTTCTAAATCGCGGAACAACAGGTCTTCCTTCAAGAGTTGCAAAATCGACTTGCTCATCTTTCCTTACCATTCGATCGGTTAACCTTCCTGGCACACGAATTTTCCCGTTTTTAAAAGAGACTATTCCGTATACGTAGTTGCCTAGTTTTGTAAACTTGTTTGTCGGCTCGCTTATGAGGGTGCAGAGTTCCAGTTTGCCCATTTCATAGAACAAGTCGATTTCAACCATTTTTCCGAAGCTTTGTCTTCCACAATGTCCACAATAATCACGTATCTCAAAATACTCATTACCGCAGATTTGGCAGTGTGTCCCTCTCAATCGGTCACCTGAATAGGAAACTCTTCTTTCAATCGGCTCGCTACTCATTTTCAATCTCTCCCCAAAATGCAAACATAGCCTTTAGTCCCAAAACCCTCAAGCTCAAGCGTACACCCGCACCTCAATTCCTTATCTGCATCAACTTGTCTCTCGCCCGCCTCGCCTCTCAGTTGTTTGAAGATTTCAAAGGCTTGAGCACCGCCTGTAGCGCCTAGAGGGTTGCCGTCTGCTTTCAATCCCCCATTCATGTTTACGAAGAGCTTCTTTCCATCAATTTCATAATAACCCTTGTAATCCTGACAGCTTTCGTGAATGTGTTTCCATGCTTTCCCAGGCTGGCAAAATCCCAAGTCTTCTATTGAGATCATCTCGGTGACTGTGGATTGATCATAAAGCTCAACAAGTTGCAAGTCCCACAAGTCTAATCCAGCTGCTTTTAGAGCGTTCTTGATTGCTATTCTTGTTACTATGAAGTGAGTGAAGTCTGCTCTTGCTGGAAAGGTTAGATAGTCTGTTGCTGAGGAGAAGCCTAGAATGTTAACAGGTTTGTCCGTGTATTTTTTGGCATTTCCTTCACTTGTCAGGATAACGGCTGCCGCGCCGTCAGAGATTGGTGCATAATCATACAGCCCCAAGGGCTTCCGGGCTTCTTTTCTGGCATTCAAGACATTTTCAACAGTTATTTTTCTTTGGTATTGAGCATACTCGTTTTTTGTTGCATGTAAATGGTTCTTGACTGAGATTTGTGCAAGGGCGGTGTTCAGTTCTCCAAGTTCTTCACCTGTTATTTTGTATTGTTTGATATAGGCTCTTAGCATTAGTTCGTGGTTTGCTTCTGGGGTACCTCCTGCATAATAACTCCATGGGTCCTCTAGGAGCATCAGATCATCGCGGATTTTGTCCCATCGGTCCGTCATTTTTTCTATACCGCCGACTAGTACTATTCCGTGTTTGCCTGCTTGGATGGCGTTGCAAGCATTTGAAAGGGCTGAGCTGAAGGATCGGGTTACTTCCATTGGAACGTGAAGTTCGGTTAATTCGGACAAGAAGCCTTCTTCGAGACCGAGTTTGTTTGTGATTGGAAGAAAATAGTCTGAAAGATAGCAAGCTTCGAGGTCTTTGCGTTCTATATCTGCTTCTATCGAAGCCTTAAGCCAAGCTTCTTCAATCAGTTTTTCAGGCTCTTTCTCATAATGTTCTCCGAATTTCGTTCTTCCAGCTGCTATTATGGCGGGGCGATTCTGCATTTTATTCACATTCACCTTTCCTAAACATTCAGGAATAATTCCCTTTCTCAACTGCTATAAGTGTTTGCCATCTTTCAAGTTTTCAGCTTTGTGATCCAACAAGGGCTAAGCCGATTTTCAAATGTCTCAATCCAACTCTATTATTTAACACGTCTTTTTAGTACGAAAGGTTAAGTTGTTGCCCTGTTCTCTGAAACTGGATGCTTGGTTGGACATGAGAAGTGATAAAACTAAGGGATTGCTCACATGTTGCGGTTACCGATGCGATCTCTGCCCTGCTTTTCAAGCCACAAGAAAAAATGACCTTGAAGCGCTTTCGAGGCTCAGCAAAATATGGGAACAGTTGTTCGGTTTTTATCTGGAGTCTGAGCAGCTACTGTGTGATGGGTGCCTAAAAAGAGAAGGACGAAGAATAGATAAGAATTGTCCTGTTCGCCCCTGTTGCCTGAAAAAAGGTTTTCGGACATGTGCTGAATGCACTAATTATCCATGTGACAGCCTGAAAGAAAGATTTGTGACAAAGAGCGAAATCGAAAAGAACATTGGGCATGCGATTCCTGATCAGCTCTATCAGATCTACGTGAAGCCCTTTGAGAGCAAAGCACGGCTGGACAAGCTACACCAGATAAACAGCAAATGACAAGTTGATCTGGAGTTTCACGCTTTTTATTTGTTGGCTTCTGACAGCAGACACGTGTTCGTATAGCTTAAAGACTTAATTAGCCTATTGAGCTTTGTAGCAACAATCACAGAGTAGATTACAATGAAGGGAAAAGTTGTAATATTGATGGGTTCAAAGCGAGATATCGAGCTTTGCCGCGAGATAGCCAAGCATCTAAAAGCATTTGGACTAGCGTACGAGTTCCGTGTAGGTTCAGCTCACAAGACTCCGGAAAAGGTTCTCAAAATACTGCGAGAATATGAGACAGCGAAAGTTGTTTACATTACAGTGGCAGGGAGAAGCAATGCTTTAAGCGCTTTTGTTGACGCAAACACAACTAAACCCGTTATTGCTTGTCCGCCATACAGCGAAAAATTCGGAGGCGCAGATATTTACTCTTCCCTTAGAATACCAAGCGGAATAGGTGTGGTATTGACTATTGAACCTGAGGCAGCAGCGATTGCGGCTGCGAAGATTTTCGCTGTCGAGGACAAAAGCTTGCAAGAAGGCATAGTGAACTTTCAGCAGGTCAAGAAAAGCGAAATAGAGCAGTCTGATTTGACAGTTGAAAAGATGAAATAGCGCGTGCTTGCAGATGGGCAGCGTAAAAGATCTAGAAATAGTGAAGAAACCCACAAAAGATGAGATGGGTGTTGGACGTTTCGTTTTCTCAGACCGTTACTCTGTTTTTGATTGGGGAGAGATGCCAGACCTCATTGATGGAAAGGGCGAAGCCTTATGCATGATGAGCGCTTACTGCTTTGAAAAAATTGAGGAGAGAGGCATCAAAACGCATTATCGTGGATTGGTTGATAAGAAGGGGAAAATCGTAAGGTTTGACGAACTGGAACATCCTTCAAATGTTATGGAGATCAAACTGGTAAATGTCTACAGACCCAAAGCTTTACTGCAGTCAGGAAAGCTAACCTACGACTACAGCATTTACACGCCTGAATTGAGAAATTTCTTGATTCCGCTTGAAGTCATCTATCGAAATTGTTTGCCCAGAGAGTCATCAGTGTTTAAACGCCTTGACAGTGGCTTGGTTACGCTAGAGCAATTAGGTTTAGATCACTGCCCTAAGGCTGGAGAGAAGCTTGGAAAACCGATTATTGATGTAAGCACGAAGCTTGAGGAAGGAGATAGATACGTAACTTGGACTGAGGCTCAACAGATTGCTGGATTAACAGATGGAGAAGTAGATGAAGTCAAGACCTTTTTGCTGAAGATAGATAAGATGATCAGCGAATTGGCTGCGAGAGCAGGTTTGGTAAATGAAGATGGAAAGATCGAGTTGGCTTTCAACCCTCGTAGAGAGCTTATGGTAGTCGACGCGATAGGCACATTGGATGAATGCAGGTTCACTTACGGCGGGTTCCACGTGAGTAAAGAAATAGCACGCCAATACTACAGAACGACAGGTTGGTACATGAGCATGGAAGAAGTAAGGAGAAAAGCTGAAATCGAGAGAATAGAAAACTGGAAAAAACTGGTTAAAACAGAACCGCCGAAACTAGATTACGACTTGAGAGAAGTAATCAGCCAAATGTATAAAGCGGCAACAAACGAAATTACAGAAAAGAAAATGTTTGCTGTTCCAAAACTTGCGAATATCATCACACAATATAAAGAATACTGATTTATGGATGATTGTTCAACGCCAGCATGTTTTTAGAACGGGAAGAAACATGAAGAGAAGAATACAGAAGCTTCTTTCACGAGCTCATTGAATCTCAGCGTTCATGATTACACCATGCACTAAAACGTCTTGGTATTAAAAAGTTTAATTAGTTTCTTAACCTTCATGCAGAACATCAGATGTGTGGAATAATGAAGGTCAAAGAGCTGATTTCAGGATACAATTCTAACAAGATTCGAATAGGCACGTTGGGTTCGCATTCTGCTTTGGAAATTGCTCATGGTGCAAAACAGGAAGGTTTTGAAACTGTTGTGGTTTGTCAAAAAGGCAGAGACGAAACCTACGTGAAATATTATAGAAACTTGTTTGACCATTTCCTAGTTCTTGAGAATTTTATAGACATTGTGAAATATGATAATCTGCGAAAACTTCGAGATTTGAACACAGTCTTTGTTCCAAATCGATCCTTTTCAGTTTATGTCAACTACGATAACATTGAAAACAATTTCACCGTGCCTATAGTGGGCAACCGTTACTTGCTCAAAGCTGAAGAACGCGATAGTCCGAAAAACCAGTATTACCTTTTGCAGAAAGCTGGTATACAAACTCCGAAAAACTTCAAGTCCCCCAACGAAATTGACCGATTAGCCATTGTGAAAGTTTCGGAGAAGGAGAGAAAAATCGAAAGAGCCTTTTTTTACGCTTCTTCCCCCAGAACATTCAGAGAGCAAGCGGAAAAACGCATGAAAAAAGGCATAATAACCTGCGAAAACTTGGAAAAGGCTGTCATAGAGGAATATGTTTTAGGGGCAAAGTTCAACGCCAATCTCTTCTGGTCACCTTTAACTGATCAAATCGACTTGTTAGGCTTTGATAAACGAATCCAAACAGACCTTGATGGTGTCTTAGACTTGCCAGCCGATGAGCAAAAGGAGCTTGGCATACCGACGCAAAACATAGAAATTGGACACATGGGCGTGACCATGCGAGAGAGTCAAATAGAGAAGGTCTTTGAAGCAGCCGAATGCTTCGTAAACACTTGCAAAAAAGAGTATCCACCAGGTATAATAGGTCTTTTTGCTCTGCAGGGAGCAGTGACCAAAGAACTGGAATTCTACGTCTTCGACGTGAGCATGCGTTCGCCTGGCTGCCCATGCGTGGAGCCCACCTCACCATACATGAAATACAAATATGGAATGGAAGTCGGTCCTGGCAGAAGAGTAGCAATGGAGATAAAACAAGCTATCAAAGAAAATAGGCTTGGAGAAATCGTAACATGATAACCCTGGAAGAAATAAGCAAAATCTTGGAAAAATACGACCATAAGAACTTGGCAATAGGCACATTAGGCTCTCACTCCGCGTTGAACATTTTCAAAGGCGCCAAAGAAGAAGGCTTCAAAACTGTCTGCATATGCAAAGAAGCGGACACAATACTCTACAAGAAATTCCCGTTAGTTGATAAGACAATAACTGTGGAAGACTTCACCGAACTGCTGAATGAAAACCTTCAAGAACAACTGCGAAGACTCAATACTGTTCTGGTTCCCCACGGGTCTTTTACTGCTTATCTAAGCACGCGAGAGATAACCGACAGTTTGTTTGTGCCGATGTTTGGAAACCGCCAACTCCTTCATTGGGAAGCCAACCGCGAAAAACAGGAAGAATGGCTACGCCGAGCAGGACTCAGACTGCCTAAAACTTTCAAGAAACCCGAAGAAATAAACAAACTCATCATAGCCAAGTTGCCAGGCGCAAAAGGCGGAAAAGGCTATTTTCTGGCAGATTCTTACGAGTCTTTCCGCAAAAAAGTAGCTGAAATGGTCAGCCGCGGTCTACTCACAAACCATGATGTGAAAGACATGCACCTGCAGGAATATGTTTTAGGTGTTAACGTTTACCCGCATTATTTCTCTTCAGTAGTGAATGATGATGTCGAGTTTACTGGTGTTGATAGGCGCTATGAATCAGCCGTAGACTCCATCGGTAGAATTCCAGCCAGCGAACAGCTCGAAATTGGAATCAGCCCAACCTACACAATAGTAGGTAACATACCACTAACGCTCAGAGAATCACTTCTACCCGAGCTTATACGAATGGGCGACAACGTACAAAAAACCGCAAATGCCCTAACTCCACCCGGCATTATCGGTCCTTTCTGCCTAGAAACCATCATAACCGATAACTTAGAAATATACACGTTTGAAATTTCAGCACGCATAGTGGCAGGAACAAATGTTGGAATTGGTACATCACCATATGCTTATCTGAAGTATGGTCCAAACATGTATACCGGACGAAGAATAGCCTTGGAAATTAAACAGGCATTAAGCAAAAAGAGGATTCATGATATCTTCGCATGAAACTACCCAGTTGATTGTTCCTGTATACTTTATTTCTATTTTTTAGTTATAGAAAGTTATCCTATCTTATTTTTACATACACAGTTATAAGAAAAACAAACTTCTATTTCTAGTTGGGAAAGGGGAGAAAGGAGAGGAAAGAAGATTGGCGGAAGAGGCTTTCGGCTGGTTGTTTGTAGGCAGCATACCCCTACTGCATGAGAAATCAAAAGTGGCTAGGCAGTCTAAGATTGAATCATGGCTCGACCTAGCCCAAATAGTTAAAGAGCTAGGCATCGAAAATTTGACCAATGACAAGCGTACAATCAATCAGAAGAGCTACATTGTTTAAAGCATACAAGCCTCTAGAACTCTGCAAAAATTCCCATGATTGCTATCTTTCTTATACAGTTTCAAGGCATTAATAACTGCTTTCCTATCTTTTTCACCAAGTATTGCAGCTAGAACCTTTGCAATTTTGCTACTCAAGAAGAGAAATTGGCAAATCGAAGTTACATTGGCAGGTCTTCGATTCATGCTGGCTGCTTCAAAGTCTACAATAAAAGGCTTTTCGTCATCATCAACTATGACATGTTTCGGTGCATGACTCAGTTCACCATGGTCCAAACCTATATTGTCTAACCGCCAACACTGGTCCAAGATTTCACGCAAAACCTTCCTAATTCGCTTCTTTCCTCTATTCTTTTCCAACCATTTTGGAAGCAGAACACCATCCACAAACTGCATCAAAAGGAAGTTTCTGCTTACCCTCAACATGTTCGGTCCTACTCCAACCGAATTTGCTTTGCCAAGTAGCTTCGCCTCTTGATGCATTTTGGCTCGGTTTGCATCTACTCGTCTAATCTTCAAGGCCATCTTCTCTTCATCTCTGTAAGCGACTACAACTACACCAACATAACCTTTACCTAAAACAGGCAAATTCGACACCTGTTTCTCTCCGAGGAACTCGATGGCAGTAACTCCTAGCTTACGCAATTCTTTCAACCGTTTCTTGATTTCTGCCTTGCTAGGTTTTGGATAGCATATTATGGATACATAAGGCTCTTGGTCAAGCCTTTCGAGAGTTAATATAGCATGTTTCAAGTTTCTATCCTCAAGCATTAGCCCCGGATTTGCTGTTAGGATTAACGCACAACATAATTAGTAGGAAGACTCCATGACATAAAAGCAGTGGTAAGATCGTGGAGATGGGAAATTGCCAAGGTTCAGACAAGTCGCCGAAATACTCAAATTGATGGGCAAAAAAGAGCGTATTCGAAATATCGGTGTAGTGGCTCACATCGACCATGGAAAAACCACAATGACTGACTCGTTGTTGGCAGAAGCAGGATTGCTGCCTTGGCAAGTGGTTGGCGAAGCAAGGGCTCTTGACTATCTAAAAGAGGAACAGAAACGCGGAATTACCATAAAAACAGCCAATATATCCTTACTCTACGAGCACGATCGCCACCTCTACGTCATTAATTTGGTTGACACTCCGGGACATGTAGATTTTGCTGGCAAAGTCGCACGGGCTTTACGTGCTCTAGACGGGGCCATAGTTATCGTGGACGCGGTAGAAGAGCTTATGGCTCAAACGGAAACTGTCACCCGCCAAGCCCTTGAAGAACGAGTCAGACCAGTTCTTTTTATAAATAAGGTTGACCGCTTAATTACGGAGCTAAGGCTTAATGCTCATGAAATTGAGAGCAAGTTTACTCGCATAATAAGAGAATTCAACAATCTGATTGAGATCCATGCCGAAGCAGAATTCAGGAAAAAATGGAAAGCAAACCCCGCAGAAGAAACTGTAGCTTTCGGCTCGGCTCTCCACAAATGGGCCTTTACGCTGTCTATGATTCATCAAAAGGGAATGAAATTTACTGACATAATCGACGTTTATCAACGAGGGGAAACTGGAACGCTTCCCGAACTGCTACCGCTTCAGGATGCAATACTTAGCATGGTAGTTAGAAACGTTCCAAGTCCTGCTGAAGCTCAGAAATACCGAATATCAAAGATTTGGAAAGGCAAACTAGATTCGGAATTAGGCAAGGCGATGGCGAATTGTGACGATGATGGTCCAACAGCAATATGCATCACTGACGCCAAACTGGATCCCAACGAAGGCTTAATCGCAACTGGAAGGATTTTCTCAGGCTCAATCAAGGAAGGAGACCGCTTCTACTTGGCAGGAACAGGCAAAGAATGTAGTGTGCAACAATTGTCAATGTACATGGGAGCCTTTAGAGAGGCAGTCGATCAGATTACTGCTGGGAATATTGCAGCTTTAAAAGGATTGGACTCAGCCAAAGCTGGGGAAACCCTTATTGGTGTTGAATACAAAGAAGAGACGCTGCCTTTTGAACATGTGAAATACTTTTCAGAAGCTGTAGTAACTGTGGCTATTGAGCCTAAAAACCCCAAGGACTTGCCGCGTCTGGTTGAATCCGCAAATAGGCTTCTTATAGACGATCCAGATCTCAGCGTTACGATTAACGAGAAATCTGGTGAATACCTGATAAGTGGAATGGGTGAACTCCATTTAGACGTCACCCTGAGCTTTTTGCAGGACTATGCCAGTGACCTCGAGATTATAACAAGCAAACCCACTGTGGACTATAGAGAAGTCGTCACGAAGAAAGGTCTAGTAGTTACTGCAAAAAGCCTCAATGGACAGAACATTTTTCGAGTGCAAGTAGAACCGCTGGAAGAAGAACTGTTTGAATCCATAGTAAAAGACAAAACCAAAAATGTTTGGGCAGTTGATAGACATCGAAACATACTCGTAAACGCAACCGAGGTTGTTCCGCATCTTAGAGACGTAAGAGACATGATTATTGCGGGCTTCCAATGGGCATGCAAAACCGGACCACTGTGTGAAGAGCCATCAATAAATTTGAAAGTTAACTTGTTAGGAGTTCAAATCCATGAAGATCCAGCCATGCGCGAATCGGCCCAAATCACTCGAGCCATGAGCCGTGCTATTTTAGGTTCTTTTTTAACGGCAAAACCAGTTCTCCTCGAGCCAGTTTATCATATTGAAGTATTCACTCCTACCCAATGGCTGGGTGCATGCACAAAGATAATAACAGCTAGACGTGGAAAAATAAAGATCACCGAGAATATAGACAGATTTACAAGAATTACAGGCTACATTCCAGTGGCAGAAACCTTTGGCTTGACGTCTGATTTGCGATCAGCTACTTCGGGGCACGCTTTCTGGCAAAGCACTTTCGACCATTGGAAAAAAGTTCCAGAAAACATTGAAATGGAAATCATAAGGCAAAGGCGAACTAGAAGGGGATTATCACCAGATATCCCAAATCCAGATAAATTTCTAACTGAAGCCTAACTCTTGAAAATGAGATCGTAGGATTTTCTCGTTTTCAGGATTATTGTTTAAGGCATTCATTGCTACAAATCGAAATTTTCGGCAAAACCCGGAGAACAATATTTTGCCTCTTACCCTCGTTCATCTTGTTGTGGAACAAGGTTCAGGGTCCATCCCTTTTTAGGTGACATTTGAATGTGACTTAATCTTTGAACTTCTGCTAGCGCATTCGCTCAGAAGCCATTTATGAATTAGCAAAAGCTTTAACAGCTCTAATTCAAAAATCATCAGTGTCATGGAAATCCTGCTGGACTATTCAACACCATTCAATTTGGACGCCACGCTCTGTTGCGGTCAAGCCTTCAGATGGGACAAGCATGGTGAATGGTGGTATGGCGTCGTTATGAACGAAGTTCTCAAAGTACGCCAGATCACCACTGGGTTGGAATTCGATTATGCGGATGCTGATTTCGTCAGAGCCTATTTGGGATTGAAAGACGATTTGCCCCGGATTTATTCCAGAATAACCAAGGACAAGCATGTTGAAAAAGCGGTTGAAATGCTTAAAGGTCTCCGAATCTTGCAACAAGACCCTTGGGAATGCTTGATTTCATATATTTGTGCAACCTACAAGAATGTTGCAGCCATAAAACAGATGATCTACCAGCTTTGTAAAAAGTTTGGAGAGAAACACCAGCTTGAGGGGCTCAACTTCTACAGGTTTCCGATGCCGGAAAGGCTGGTAAAAGCATCTGTTTCTGAACTCAGAAAGTGCGGTCTCGGTTACAGAGCCGAATACGTGCAGGCAACGGCCAGAATAGTTTATGCTAATGACTTTGATTTCGAATGTTTAAAGAATAGCTCGTACTCAAAGGCAAGAACAGAACTGCAATATTTCCCAGGTGTCGGCTTAAAGGTTGCAGATTGCATTTCACTTTTCTCTCTTGGAATGCTTGAAGCTTTTCCAGTCGATGTACGAGTAAAGCGTACTCTTCTGAACAATTATGCAGATCATTTTCCCACCGTGTTCATTACAAAAATCTCGGGCGAGAAGTCTTTAAGTCGTCTGGAGTATGAACAGCTACACAATTTTGGAAGAGAATACTTTGGCGAATATGCTGGTTACGCTCAGGAATATTTGTATTATTACGAAAGAGCGCAATAAAATCACCGTCTTTCTCCTTGGCGAAGCGCAAAACGCCGAGCAACTAGTTCAGATGACTAACCTTCTTTTGAAACCCTTTCTTGCCACTTTGCTATTCTTTTTCTGATTTCTTCTTCAAGTTTTTCTTTTGAGACGAACCGCCCTCTAACTACGACCTCATCATCGAAGACTATGCTTGGAGTGCTGAGAATATCATAAGCCAATCCCTCGTTTAAGCCTTCTTTCGTGGCCAAGCTAACTTCCTTATAGGCGATGCCTAGCACTTGTGCTACTTCAAAAGCAGTTTCCTTTGCCGCTGGACAGCTTGAACAACTTGGCAAAGTGAAGATCTTCAATTCCAATGCTTGCTTTCTCCTCTTGAAACTCTATTTTACAATACAGCAGACTTTTAAGTCTTTCACAGACAATTTGAGAGCAGAAAACGCTTAAATCAAATTGAAACCAACCATAGATAGCGATGCCACCGACATACAAAAGGGCCCGTAGCTCAGCTCGGTTAGAGCGCCAGGCTCATAAATATCGAGCATATTGAGAGACCTGTTGGTCGGGTGTTCAAATCGCCCCGGGCCCACTTAACCTCCACCCCTACATTTTTTAAGAGTTGAAAAACTTCTAGAAATATCCAGACGACTGCACAAAAGATCACTTCATATCCTTTAACAAGCTCAGAATGCTTCCGTTGATCACAAGCATAAACTTCTCGTGAGACAATTATGTTGATCATAATGAGATTAGGGGTTGGACGTATAATTGATTCCAAAAATTGTGCAAACAACTGAGACCAATGTTAGAATAATGATGACCAGCTACGTGTATCTTTTTAACCAAAGCCGCTTTTTCTCTCTGTAACTTATGAAGAGAGATTAGTGTGATCTCAATTCATTCAACTACCGTTAACTACATCAAGAGCAGCTGAGCAGTGAACTATGGATGAATTAAACCAAGCGCTAATCCTCACTCGTATGGCAAAGCGACTAAAGGCTAAGGGAACCACAAGAATATCGCTGTTCCAAACAGCATTATGGTATGAACTTGCGGAACAACTATCGGCATCATTTTGCACATAAGTAGCATACTAGTAAAAACATCGAAAGTTTTTGTTTCATGCTTTAAGCTTTGTAGCTAAGGTTGCCACACGCTTTCCTAAGTTTTTGCAGTATTTTAACTCTTTTTCCCGTGGAGTTTCTATAGATGCAGCGCCATAATGCTTGTCATCAGCTTGTCCTTGAACAATCATGCCATGAACCAACATTGCATGCAATATTGACAACAGTGTTGTTTCTGCTCCTGTTGCAGCCCCTCCAGAACTTGTGAAGGCCGCGCCAACTTTTCCTTCGAGTTTCCCATGGATTTTAACTGATTCGTCAATCAACGCCTTGAGTTTTGCAGACATTTGCCCATAATATGTCGGTGACCCCATAATTATCCCGTCTGCGTTACGCAAGTCTTCCAGCGTTGTCTTTTCGATTCTCTTAATATCCACTGTGACCCCCTTCACTTCCTTGGCGCCCTCTGAAATAGCATGGGTCATTTTTTCAGTGTTTCCGGTTTTAGAATCGTATACAATCAAGATTTTCGCCATTTTAACTCACATTAAGGGTTCTACTATTGCAAACCGCTGATATTTAGGATTTGTCAACGTGCTCTTATCTTGCTTATTCAGCCCATAGAAGATTGTTCCATAAGCTATAAGTATTGAGAAGAGGATTTCTACGTGAGGGGAAGGTAGAACTGCTTACTTAGGGAGAAAGGAGAGAAGGGAGAAACTTCAACTCTACCGTTCCCCTCGCATAGTCTTGCTTGTTTTAGCATATGTTGCTTATTAAACTTTTCTTTCCATCCGAGATTTAACCTTTTGCTTTTTGGTCAAAAATGCTTTTCCTATTATGTTCCAGCTATTGCACGTTGTATTTCTGCTTTAAATCGATCTGTATCCATGAAGAAAGTGCGTATTGGCTTCGCATTTACTGTCAACCACCAGTTTTTACGTTTTACCGATTCTTCTGGCTTTTCCTTCTGGTTAACCAGTCCAACTCTGATGTTTGGTACAACTTCCTTAACGAGTTCTTCTGTCTTTCGAGCGAAGGCGTATGAGACTTGGCAATTTGGCGAATAGAGAATTACTGCCTTGTTTCTATTCTCAATCAGTGGCTCATATTCACCCAAGGGTTCAGCTGGTTCATAGCTTCCCTCTATTGGAAAATATAGTATATCTTCTTCAGCTGTTGGGAGAAATCCTCGTTTGTTGAAGAATTCTGGCAGTGGTAGAGATTCGCCAGTGTTAAAGGCTTTTGTTAGTATGAATTTGCAGGGCTTGTTGCCTAAACAGGTTTTTCTCTGTCTTGCGTCCTGGATTACGCTCTGTAAGAGCCTTGTGCTAATTCCACGTTTCTGTGTTGCTGATGTAGGGTTGTAGATGCACAGAATGAACAAAACGTCTCTCCGTCTTGAAATGTTGGTTATGTTAGCCTCTTCTGGATAATAAAGAATCTGTGCCACTGGTTTTTCATTTTGGTAGGCAATCTTTACAATTGACCCATATTGTGATAGCATTTCACGTAGTCATTTGCTTTTTCAGCTTAATTCCTCGTTGATGGATTGGATCGTTGAGTCTCTTGGATGAGCAAACGTAGATTAGATCATCTATATTTGATTCTTCTAGGTTTTTGATCTCTATATTGTCCAGCATGTATAGTGGTTTTCCCATTATGTTTACTCGATTTCTTTTATGATTTGGTTCACCGTCATTATCTTGGCATTGTAGGCATATTTTAGATATTTCAATCCTTGCTCATGGTCTTCCTGTGTGAAGGCTTCTACACCGTCGTGTGCTATGATTATGTTGTAGCTTCGAAAAAAAGCGTCTGCAGCTGTATGTCTTACGCATATATTTGTATGCAATCCGCCTAGGATTACTGTTTTAGCACCTTCGCCTTTGTACAAGCTTCGCAACAGCGGATCTAAGCCTGTTTCATAGAAGCTGCTGTAGGTTCTCTTCTCGACAATGTAGTCTTTTGTGGTCGGCTTCAATTCAGGTATCACTTTGGCTCCCTTTGTGCTCTTCATGGCGTGTCTTCCCCATTTTGCCACAACTTCTACATCTTGTGGATAGTGGGCGTCATTGCTGTAGATAACAGGCACGTTATTTTTGCGCGCAGCTTCAATCAGCTTTTTCAGGTTTGGAATTATCCGTTTGGCTCTTTCACATTTTAGGTCTCCCAAAACAAAGTCGTTAAGCACATCAATTATAATCACTGCCTTGTTTTCCATAAGGTGTTATCTCCTTGCACAAATTAAACCATATGTGCAATCCTATTTATAGTTGGTCAAACGTTCTGTTTACAAACTGTACATTCCGCTAGTTAGCTTCTCCGCTTTATGTCTTTGAATCAGTACGGTGTCTTCTATCCTTATGCCTCCGAAACCAACAATATATATCCCCGGCTCATTTGTAATCACATTCCCAGCGACTAATTTATCCTTGCTTTCCGGGCTCAGCGTTGGAGGTTCATGAACCTCCAAACCCACACCATGACCTAAACCGTGTACAAAGTTGTCACCGTAACCTGCATCTGTTATAACTTTTCTAGCAACAGCATCTATCTCTCTTCCTTTGGTCTTCGGTTTCATGGCATAAAAGGCTTTTTCTTGAGCTATCTTGACAATTTCATAAAGCTTCTCTTGTTTTCGCGACGGTTTTCCAATAACAAAGGTTCTTGTCATATCAGAACGGTAACACTGGTATACTGCTCCTACATCAATGACTACAAGGTCTCCGTTCCTGAGCTCTCGATCAAGACATCCGCCATGAGGAAAAGCTGAACGAGCGCCGGATGCCACTATTGTATCAAAGGCGGTTCCCCACGACCCTTTTCTCCGCATGGTGTACTCGATTTCCGCAGCCACCTCGTATTCTTTCATACTCGGTCTCAGCATTTCATACGCCACTTTCATTCCTTCACTCACCAGCTCTCCAGCCTTTCGCACAAACCCAATTTCTCTTCGGTCTTTAACTCTGCGCAATTCCCAAACGAGACCTCCTTGGATTACTAGCCTTGCGTTGCCCTTCAACTTCTTTGCAAGACTGCGATAGCTCTCAACATTCAATGTGTCAACAGCTAGGGTCTTAATTCTGAGAGCTTTTACCTGAACAGCTATTTTCTCCATCAAATCCTCACCACGTTTCACAAGTTCAAGGCTGAATCCTTTTGCTTCAATCTTTGCTTGTTCATAATTAACGCTATAGACGTAAACAATGTGTTTGTCAGTTTGGGATATCAACAAGCTAGCCAATCCTGAACAACGGGTAAAGTACAGCAGGTGGTTCGGGTTGAAGATTAGAAAGCCATCAACCGCTTTCTTCTCGAAGGCTTTTCGTTTTAAGGCATCCACACGATTCAAAGAGAGTCTCCTTCTTCTATAGGAGAGGGACCTTCAATCTTGCTTAAAACATTTTATGTAAGCCTGCATTTTCTATGCGATTTTTCGGGGGGACAGAAATTCTTAATTAGCTAGTGATGCATTGCATTTTGGCTCGTGACTAACCTTGCCTTATAGTGTGGAAACTCGAAACTTGGCTAGAAGCTTCAAGGGACAGAACAAACTAGTGAAAGCTCTGGATAATGTTTCAGTAATTATCGAAGAGGGAGAAATTTTCGGTCTTCTAGGTCCTAATGGCGCAGGCAAAACAACATTGATAAAGATTCTGTCAACTCTTCTGCTTCCAACAAGTGGTGAAGCATATGTGGGCGGTTTCAACGTGGCAAAAGAATCTAGCAAAGTGAGAAAAATCATCAGCTTGGTTTCAGGCGGCGAAACGCCTGGCTATGGAATATTGTCTGCAAGGGAGAATTTGTGGTTTTTCTCGCAGCTTTACGGCTTATCCTCGTCGACAGCGAAGCTGGAGATTAAACGGTTGATGGGCGACTTGGACTTTGAAGAATACGGTAACACACGTATGTCAAAGTTGTCAACTGGTTATAAGCAGAGACTGAATTTTGCGAGAGGGTTGCTAAGCAATCCTGAAATATTGTTTCTAGATGAACCTACTTTAGGTTTGGATGTTTTGACTTCAAAGAAGCTGAGAGCCTATATTGTGGACTGGGCGAAAAGAGAAAAGAAAGGCACAGTTTTGTTGACCACCCATTATATGGCTGAAGCTGATGAGATGTGTGACCGCGTTGCCATTATCGACCGCGGAAAGATTTTAGCATGTGACAGCCCATTCAAGCTTAAGGAAAACCTTAAACAACATGTAATAGTGAAGGTTGAAGTCTCATCTGTGCAAGCTGATTTCGACTTCTTAGAAGAAATGGTAGGTATTGTTGGATACTCTCAAACCCGCAGCATTCAGACAAATACAACAGTCTTGAAGGTTATGACGCATGATGAGAAAGTTTTCTCGAAAATCACTGCAAAACTCGAACAACAAAACCTGAAAATCCTGTCAACAAACAAGGCTGAGCCGACTCTTGAAGATGTATACATCAGTCTTGTTGGACGCGGCTTTGAGGAGGCAGGAACGCTTGTCCATACGTGAGCAATTGAGGCTTGATTTAAAGGCAGCTTACGCTAGACTTTGGGTCAGGATCAAAGGTGGCAATAGAGAGCCTGCATGGCTTGTCGCAGAGATGATTATTCCACTATTAACTTTGAGTTCTTATGTTTACATGTACAAAATGTTGAATGCGCCAGTAGAATTTGCCGGATTCGTCATTATTGGGGGAACAATGATAGCTTTCTGGGCAAACGTGCTGTGGAACATGTCTGCACAGTTTTACTGGGAAAAAGAGACCGGCAATTTGGAGATCTATTTTGTTGCGCCAGTTTCGAGAATGGCAATTCTCCTTGGCATGGCTTTGGGTGGAATTGTAAACACGACCCTGCGAGCGGTGTCTATTCTTGTTGCTGGAACATTGATTTTTCAAGTTCCGCTAGCGATTAATGAGCCTTTCACTGCTCTAGTAATGTTTTTCCTGACGATTATTTCGCTTTATGCTTTAGGCATGCTATTTGCTTCTTTGTTCATGATGTATGGTCGTGAAGCTTGGCACACAGCAAACCTATTGCAAGAACCCGTGCATTTTCTGTCAGGTTCATACTTTCCCACAAAATATCTGCCAGGCATTGTTCAGATCTTTGCTTCTTTGATTCCCTTGACATTCGGTTTGGACAGCGTCAGGAGAGTCATAATTTTGGGTGAAGGAATAGCTGAAATTTGGATGAACGCGGGTGCGCTAGTTGTTTTCATACTGGTTTTGTTACCCTTGGCAAAACTAGCTTTGAACTATATGGAGAATATGGGCAAGAAGGAAGGAAGGTTGACGCTTAGATGGCAGTAAGCATGATTCTGCGAACAATTAAGCAGGCTGTCTGGTTGGGCTGGAAAGTTGAAACCAATTGGGCTGACCCACTTGTCTTTGCCATCTATTATCTTATTCGACCTATGGCTGGATTGCTTATTGTTGGCTTCATTTTCATTATTGGCAGTTTTGCCTCTGGAGAAATACTTAATCCTGGATACTTTGCGTTCATGTTCATCGGTAACAGTTTTTTCATATATGTTGTGCAAATAATGATGACAATGAGTATGCTGATACATGAAGACAGAGCACATTACGAGGTGATGAAGCACATTTACTTGGCTCCAGGCTCATTATGGTGGTATATTCTGGGAAGAGCCTTAAATGGTGTGATGAACGCCTCAATCTCTCTATCTCTTACTTTGGTATTTGGTGTTGCTGTTTTTCAAGGCTTGCTAGGGGTACAGATTCCGATTAACTGGTTTGGAATTAACTGGTCGCTGCTATCATTGAACTTGGCACTGGGGATTTTTTGCTTTATAGCCATGGGATTTGTTCTGTGTGGAATAAACATTATGACTTCTAAGGTTCAGTTCATGCTCTCAGAATACGTGTCAGGTATCCTCTATCTCTTCGGTGGAGTCATATTCTTGCCTGAGATCCTTCCATCATGGGGACAAGCTATTTCAAATGCTTTACCTATAACATATTTTCTTAAAAACGTAAGACATGCGATCCTGCCTCATGAAAGCTCAACAGTTCAAACAGACGTGCTGTACCTAATTTTCACGATGATTGCTACGATAATTATCGGAATAATCGTTTTCAAAACTGCTATGTACAAGGCTCGGAAAAATGGCCTGATTGATAAGAAAGAGGAATATTAGCCACCGCTCACAATGGGCAACAGCGTTACGTGATCACCGCTTTTGAGTTTAGTTTCAAGCCCTTTGAGCTGGTTAAGCAGATATCCATTCACGGCGATTATGTAGTTGGTCTTTACATCTTTGCTTCTTGGTTCGTAAATGGCTTTTTTGAATGGTTCGCCATACTCTTCAGCAAGGATTTCCAGTAAGTGGGTTACTGTAGCATCATTTGCTACGTATAGTTCTTCTTCTCTTTTGTTGTCTGTGATGCTCTTAATGTGTCCAAGGTATTCAACCTTAATCTTCATACATAGTACCAGCGTTTTACTAATAATCTTTGGATTGTGCAATTATTATTTGTTTCATTGCAGAACAAGCTTTTGCCTTGCGCAAGATGTAATAATACTTTGCCGAATTGGACTGGTATTATTGGGATTCTTAATAGGTAAAGCTGGTTTGACGTCATATTGCCAAAAACCTCACGCGGCTTAGTTGTAAACTGATCCAGCAAGAGTGAGCCGGTTTATGACGGTCTATTAATCGGTGACGTTCCTTCAAGTATCTCGGAATATTACCGGTTTTTGAAATCTGTTTTGGTAGGAAGATCAGCGACAAATCAGTTTTTCTGTTACTCTTAGATAATGAGTGCGTTGTATCAAACGTGGTTTAAGACTGCAGACGAAGCTATTGATATAGCGCCTCCCTATACTTTTCACACACCTTTCTTTAAGATGTAAAAATAAAGATTCAGAATTCACAATTATTTTAACTACTTAAGTAAAACTATCTGAAGGAGGCGAACGCTTACGAGAAAGTCAAAACTAGAATTCTGTGAAGAGGTTCTCATGGTATTGGTCAAAAAACCTCTGAATCTTGAGTGCATAGCATACGAAGCTAATCTAGACTGCATTCTTCTCGAAAAGTATCTCGGATTTCTAACAAAGAATGGTTTGGTAGAAGAACGAATGTCTGAAAATAAAACGCTATACGCCATCACGGAAAGAGGAGTAGCCGTTCTTAGAGCTTTAAATTTTCAGAAATACCTTGGCAAAATTAAAGATACGGTGCGAGCAATTGATGAAGCACTCGAAATCATACCTGACATCTCAGAAAGCAACCGTAAGTTCAGAAAAAAATCAAACAATAACCAACCTGTCACCTAGCAAGAACATTCACTCCGCTCTGATTATCAGCTTCTTGTCTTCACAATTAAGTATATCAATGCGAGTGTAAGGCAATTTTTAGATAGAACATTGAACGCTGCAGTCAAAAACCTTTTAAACATACATAAGAAACAACTTCTCTTCTGGTGATGATTTGGCAAAAGACGACGAAATAGTAGAAGAGTTACGTCGCATTCGAACACTCTTGGAGCCTAAACCTGCACAATCCCCGCCACCGCCAAAAGGCTTATGGGTCGAATTTATGGATTTCCTCTCCAAGTACAAAGTGATGGGTCTTGCAGTCGCCTTCATTCTCGGCATATACCTGGGCGAACTAGTAAAAGCACTTGTCACCGATTTGATTATGCCGATAATAACGCTTGCCATGCCAGGCGTACAGTGGGACCAATATTCAGTTGGACCATTTATGATAGGTCACTTTGTAGGTACGCTAGTAACTTTCATAATTGTGGTGTTCGTAATCTTCGTATTAGTGAAGCTGACGAGAAAATGGGGAATAGAATAGTTTCAAAGTTTTTTCACGCTTTTTTTGTTAATAGCCTGCTTTGTTTTCTGTGAGAAACAACTTTATATCATCTAACCAAACACATTCGACTTCATGAGTCAGGAAGATGCAAAACGTACAGTTAGAACCTTTGCCTTGGCTTCGTTTCTGAACGATTTCGGCTCGGACATGATTTACCCAATATGGCCGCTATTTGTGACCATGGTCTTGAATGCGAGCATGTCAGTTCTTGGTTTCATTGACGGCTTAGGCGAAGCAATAGTTTCAATATCCCAGGCCATTTCTGGATATGTCTCAGATAGGACTAGAAGAAGAAAGATCTTCGTTTGGTCAGGCTATCTACTCGGCTCTTTATCGAGAATCGGCTACGCTTTATCAATAGTTTGGCAGCACTTGATTCCATTTAGAATCTTGGATAGGGCGGGAAAGATCAGAGGGGCACCCAGAGACGCCATTATTGCCGATGTTTCCATAAGAGAGAACAGAGGCAGAAATTTCGGGCTACTCAGAACAATGGACAATCTTGGAGCGGTCTGCGGCATCATCGTGTGCATTGTCATCCTATATTTCGGGCTGCTTGGGTATAGGCAGTTGTTTTTGCTGGCTGCGATTCCTTCAGCAATTGGAGCGTTGCTGGTTTTAATAATCGTAAGAGAAAGGAGACCTGTAAACATAGAAATCTACAAGAGGTTTTCTCTGGAAGATTTGGATAAGAATTTCAGGTTATTTCTTTTTCTGAGTGCCTTTTTTGCGCTCAGTTCTTTCAGCTACTCTTTTTTGTTAATATATGCAAAGGAAAGTGGTCTTGACCTTGTTTTCTTACCTGCGTTATATTTGCTGTTCACCGTTGTTGCTTCGCTTTTCTCCCTGCCCTTTGGAAAACTTTCCGATAGAATCGGCAGAAAACCGGTTTTGGTGCTGTCTTACGTCTTCTGGGGTTTGGTTAGCCTATTTTTCATTTTCGCTAGGAGCTACGCTTCGATAATTTTCACTTTTTTCATATACGGTTTACATAAAGGCGCCCTTGGGCCTGTGCAGAAAACATTCGTGTCAGAACTTGCTCCCAAGAATTATAGGGCCAGCTGCTTAGGCGGTTTCCAAATGGTGGTTGGGCTTTGTGCATTTCCTTCTTCTCTGATCGCTGGTTTGCTTTGGGATCAGGTTGATGTCATTGCACCCTTTTGTCTTTCACTGAGTTTGACAATAATGTCCATAATTTTGTTGTTTTTTGTTAAAGAAAAACAAACACCAGACTAAGCCTATCTCGCTCAACCAGATTATTACTGACAACGAGATTAGGCCTAGAATTTGCAGGCGAAAGCTTTTATTAAAGCTCAAAACTTAGTTTGGCAATACTTTGAAAGATGGTTAGTATGGTATTTCAAAAAAGAGACTTCATAATAATAGATTATACTGCCAAAGTTAAGGAGACAGGTGAAGTCTTCGATACAACTATTGAAGAAATTGCGAAAAAAGAAAATTTGCACAAAGAAGGCGCGATTCATGAACCAAATCTTATAGTTATCGGCGAAGGCTGGGTTCTTAAAGCACTAGATGAAGATCTCACAACAATGGAAGTTGACAAACCTGCAGTTGTAGAAATACCGCAAGAAAAAGCCTTCGGAGCCAGAGACCCTGAAAAAGTTAAACGAGTTCCACTGAAACAATTAACCGCCAAAGGAATAACCCCAACTCTTGGAATGCGTCTAGAATATGGTGAAAAAACAGCTACGGTCCGTGCAATAGGGGCAGGACGCGTTCTGCTCGATTTTAATCCTCCACTAGCTGGGAAAACTCTCGTCTATGAAGTTACAGCAAAAAAGAAACTTGAGACCATTGAAGAAAAAGTAAGTGCACTAATTCACAGAAGAATACCCTCAATAGAAGAAGGAAAATTCGAGTTCTCCATAAAAGGAAAAACCATTAGCATTGAAGTGCCAGAAGAATCCTTCTATGTCGAGGGAATACAAGTGGCTAAAAGAGGAATAGCAATGGACATACAACGATTCTTCCCCGAAATTATCACAGTCAAATTCACTGAAAGCTTCAAGGCGGAGCCCAAAAAAACTGCGCCTGAAGAAACTGACACAAAAAAGACAGAGCAACCACAGAAGAAGGAAGATACTGAGGCACAAATTTAGCTTATATTACTTCTGTTGCTCTTGCCAATCTTCGATATAACTCTGTGGTCAGATTTAGTTTATTCAGGATCGTGTATCTTTCCGGTCTTATTGTAGTAGCTTTTTCCAAAGCTTTTACTACATCTTCTTTCTCTACACCTAAATCATTAGCGTTTGTAGGCGCCCCCAACTTTTCCAATGTCGTTTTTATACGCCTCCAATTAGCCTTATGCAGACAAGCCATCATTATTGTTCCGACACCACAACGTTCTCCATGCATTGCATGATTAGGTTTAGTCATTTCAAGTGCATGACTGAACATGTGTTCTGAGCCGCTACAAGGACGGCTGCTTCCTGCAATGCTCATGGAAACTCCACAACTTATCAGCGCCTCTATAAGCACACGTAATCCTTCTTCGCTTTCTTGTTTAATTAGATCAGCATTTTCCACAACGAGTTTAGCACTCATCAGTGCTAAGCTTGCCGCGTATCCGCCGTAATATTCATCTGTCTTTTCATGAGCCAATTTCCAATCATTTACTGCTGTTACTTTCGCAATCACGTCACCGCATCCGCTGATGACAAGGCGCCGAGGTGATTGCATTATTATGCTGGTATCTGCGATGATTGCAACTGGCGCATGTGCGATAACTGAATAGGGCTTTTCAAAGCCTTTGATAGATGAAAGAGAGCTAGCAATTCCGTCATGAGAAGCTGTTGTTGGAACGCTCATAAAGGGAATATTATGACGGGCAGAACTACACTTGGCCACGTCGATTTTTGTTCCACCGCCCACTCCGAAGACAACTTGAGGTTTAGAAGTCTTGATTTTTTCTTCCACAGCTTCAACTTCTATGAGAGTTGCTTTTTCGACAAGGAACGTGCTGACTTCGATTTTTTCATCTTCCAGTAATTCTTTGACTGTTCTCCCGGCTATCTCGTATGTCTTTGATCCAGCGATTATGAGCGCCGATTTTGTGAACCCCAACTTTCGAGAGATTTCGCCAACGCTTTGTATCGTGCCGTTTCCAATGAATACTTCTCTCGGAAGCTGCATTCGATGGTGTTTGAGAACCAAAGCCAATCACTATTCAGGTCGATAACTGACTTTCTATTCGGTAGCAATTCATGTTTAACCCATTTAAACTAAACGGTTTTGTAAATGCAAAATATTGTTCAACATGACTATCCTGAACCGTAATGTTAATAAATCCCATGGTATGATTACATCATGCTACTTCCTTGTGAAGTAATTCCTTAACATTTAGGTTTTGGGTGAAAATGAAATGATAAACAATAATACAGTAAATAACCTAGTGCTAAAAGGTACGACAACTATCGCCGTGGTCTGTAATGACGGCGTGATATTGGCTTCAGACACACGTGTAAGCATGGGTTTCTACGTGGCTCATAAACATGGTAAAAAAATCTACAAAATAGATGATCATCTAGCGATGACAATTGCCGGAACAGTAGCCGATGCACAAAGAATTGTGGACATTTTGACTGCTAATGCCCAACTCTACAAGATGAACACAGGCAGACCAATTACGATAAATTCAGCAGCGCGATTCGTTGCGAACATTCTGTTTTCTGCAAGATACGTGCCATTGCAAATGGAAGCTCTAATTGGAGGTATTGACGACTCAGGCCCTCACATATATAGGTTAGATCCCTTTGGTACTCTAACAGAAGAAAAATGTGTTTCTACGGGCTCCGGCTCTCCTGTAGCCTACGGTGTGCTGGATGATAAATACAAAGATGGAGTGACCGTTGGAGAACTATTACCCGTTGTAGTTAGGGCTGTTGATGCGGCCATGAAGCGAAATGCTGGGACAGGAGACAGTTTCAATGTGGCAGTAATAGACACGAAAGGCTACAGAGAATTGGCTGATAAGGAAAAGAAAAAGCTTTTGACGAGTTGAGGAAGCTAAAATATTGGCGCGGACATACGAAAAAGACAAAATTGAGATAAGCCAATACATTCTGGAACACGTTCCCAAAGAAGCTGAAGTGACAAGAATAGAATACGAGGGACCAACTCTTGCTGTTTACACAAAAAAGCCAGAGATCTTGGTCGACCAAAGCAATCTGATCGCAGAAATAGTCAACGTCATAAGAAAACGAATAGTGATTCGTTCAGATCCTTCGGTAAGACTTCCAGAAAGCGAAGCTGAGAGAAAAGCACGCGAAGTAATTCCACCTGAGGCCGAAGTGACCGACATAAACTTCGATCCAAGCCTTGGTGAAATAATAATCGAAGCAAAAAAGCCTGGTTTAGTTATAGGAAAGAATGGAGCAGTCCTTCAAGAAATCATAAAGCGAACAAAATGGCGCCCTCAGGTCTTAAGAAGCCCTCCATTACGCTCAAAAATAGTCACACACATGCGGCATTATCTCCATTCTGAAAGTAAAGAAAGAGAGAGAATATTGCGCACAGTGGGTGAAAGAATCTTCAGACCTAAAACCTATGAGGTCGGAGATGTTCGAATTACCGCTCTTGGAGGGGTTCAGGAGGTTGGAAGATCGGCGTTTCTGCTTCGAACCAGAGAAAGCAGCGTTCTATTGGACTGTGGCATTAATCCAGGTTCATCAAAACCCTTCGAGGTTTTTCCCAGGTTTGATGATCCCGGATTTGAGCTTGACTCTTTGGACGCGGTTGTTATAAGTCACGCTCATCTTGATCACTGCGGATTGGTTCCTTTTCTCTATAAGTATGGGTATGATGGACCTGTTTACTGTTCAGCGCCGACTTCGAATCTGATGACACTGCTTCAACTGGATTATTTAGATGTAGCTAACAAGCAAGGAATAACACCATATTATGATCAGAAAGATGTTCGAGAATGTGTGTTGCACACTAACCCATCGAGGTATGGTGTTGTTACAGACATCGCTCCTGATATTCGTTTAACCTTGCACAACGCAGGTCACATTTTGGGTTCTTCAATGGTTCACCTACACATAGGAGAAGGTTTACACAATGTCGTTTATACTGGGGATTACAAGTATGCAAGGACTATGCTGCTAGAAGCGGCAGCAACAGAGTTTCCGCGTGTCGAGACGGTGATAACTGAGAGCACCTATGGAGGACCAGATGATGTCATGCCTTCGCGGGTTGAGGCTGAAGAGCATCTGACGGCGGTAGCGAATGAAACTCTAGAACGCAAAGGCAAAGTCTTGATTCCTGTACCAGCTGTTGGCAGAGCCCAAGAGATCATGTTGATTCTGGACGGTTATATGCGACGTGGTTTGATGAAAGAGGCTCCGGTATTCATTGAAGGCATGATTTCTGAAGCCACAGCGATCCACACAGCTTTTCCAGAATATCTCGGTAGAGAGGTTCGACAGAGCATATTACATGATGGAATTAATCCTTTTCAGTCAGACTATTTCACTATAGTGGAACACCCGAATGTTAGACAAGAGATCATCGAAGGCGAACCTTGCATTATCATGGCAACATCTGGGATGCTTGAAGGCGGTCCTGTAATAGAATATTTCAAAAGTCTGGCAGAAGATGAGAAAAACACAGCGATTTTTGTCAGTTATCAGATTGAAGGCACTTTAGGACGAAGAGTTCAGAAAGGCTTGAATGAAGCAACTCTAATGTCCAGCGACGGCAAGATGGACGTAGTCAAAGTCAAACTGCATGTAGATTCCATTGAAGGTTTTTCTGGTCATTCAGACAGAAGACAGATAATCAATTATGTCACTCATTTGAAGTCAAAACCTGAAAGAGTTGCTGTGTGCCATGGTGAAAAAGCAAACTGTTTAAGCATAGCGAACTTTTTGCAGAGAAGATGCGAAATTGAAGCTTTTGCTCCAGCCTTGATGGAAACATTTAGGCTGCTGTAGGTATAGGCTCGTTTGAAACAGGTGTTTTTTCTCGCCAGATTCTTACATTCTTGGGACAGACAACCACTCGTTCTTCGCCAAGTCTTGCAATGTCCCCGCCAACGGATTCTGTAAACTCGCATAACTCGTTTATCGCGCGTTTGACATCTTCAATGCTTCTGTTTGCGAGAGGTGTTATTCTGAGAATCAGAATGTTCCCAGTTTCCACTTCAGTTTTCACGCTATCCAAATCTGACAAACCGCGAAGAGGCATAGCTTTCAAGTAACTCTTGCCAGAACTATCCTTGATTCCTGTTATTCTTCCCTCTTCCTCTTTCTTGGGTTTGCGCAATATTCCCTTCAATCGTGGCAACTTTTTCCTCTCTTAATAGCTTTATTCCGTGTTTATAAGAGAAATCTTTCCTTATTTGCCATCCTGATTTTTTAATGTAAATTGTACTATTAAAGAGTTTTCTGAATTTTAAATATTGTTTTCATCGCGGTTAAATTCCAGACGTAGTTTTTTTTATGAAGCTCCATACTTTGTCACTTACGAAATGGACATTCTTAACAATGAGACCCTTCTTAATGTTCCTTGCTTCCTCTAAATCATAAGCAATCTTGCCGACGGCAATTGCCTTATTGTGGTTCTCATCCGCAACCACAACAAAGTCTCCATTTCCAAATCTGCCTTCAAAACGTCTGATGCCTGGTGCCATGATATTTGCACCCTTGCAAACGTATGGAACTGCGCCATTGTCCACGATAACTTTTGGTGCTAATGCACAAAACTCGTTGAAAGCCAGTGTTGGAAAGATGATTTCTTCGGTCTTAACCAGTATAGGTCTGCCGTTTGCAAGAAAGATTTTTGACTTGCAAAATTCAACAACTTCAAAGTCAGCTTTTTCTTTGAGAATTTGCGTCAGATCGACCCCAAGTTTCTCTGAAGCTTCGGCAAATAGAGCTTTTACCTCATTGTTTTTCAGGAAATATCTTCTGTGTTTTTCTAGCATGAAGCTTCTTCTCTTAGATAGGTTTAAATGTATAAGTTTAAGTATAAAAGTGATAAACACGTGCGGCGAGGATGCTGAAATGAGCGAAATGACAACCGAGATTCTTGAACAAAACCTCGGAAAAATCGTGCTTGTAAGATTGAAAGGTGGAAAAAGCCTACGTGGAAGACTGAAGGGCTTTGACCAGCACTTGAACCTAGTTTTGGAAGAGACAGAAGATACTACGACGTCTGAAAACGCCAGAAAACTGGGATTGATAATTGTTAGAGGAGATAATGTAGTTCTGATTTCGCCACCGCCAAGGTGACCACTATGGGAAAAGGTACACCGTCTTTCGGAAAGCGTCAAGGCAAAACGGTCCACATAAAATGCAGGAGATGTGGAAGGAGAGCATATCACGTTTCAAAGAAGCGGTGTGCAGCCTGCGGTTATGGTGATACCACAACTATCAGGAAATACTCATGGCAAACAAAGAATCTTCAAAGAGAAAGGATACGATAAAACCAATTGCTTATTGTGTTGTGTTGTAGTAGCCTTTATCAACCTTTACGAAGATTAATGGACCTTTGCTTTGAGTTAGTTCTCTGGCTTTCCTTAGCGTGTTATTAACAACACCTAGCATTTGTTCTCCTTCACTATGATATTTTCTATTTTTTTCGCCCAGTTCCATTTTTAGAAGGTTTTCAGCGAGAATTGATGTGCCACAAATCTCCCCGTTTTTAATGAGCGTGAGTGCTACGACTTCTTCTATTTCTTGGCGGTTCGTTAGTTTCCTCCATAACGGTTCGGCGTTGTTAAGAGCTTTTGTGGCTTTGTTCCATCGAGCAGAACCTTCTTTGCCTATTAATAGCTTCACCCGCTCTTTCCACTTCTTAAGCCAAATTCCAGTCCAAACGTCCAAGAATTCTTCCAGTTCGGTTCGGTCATCGTCAAGAAACTTCTCAAGTTTCTCCACGATCTCACATTCGTTTGCCTCTTTTCCCGTAAGCTCCCAATGGACTTTGAGATAGTTTGTCAAATCTTGACATGCTATTTGAAGCACTTTGCGATCCGAACCGAGAATGTCTAGCATAGGATTTTTGTCTTTAAGCTTTTCCGACAATAATGTTTCAACGAAATTCATTGACATCCCGCTTCGAAGCCTTCTCCAACTAAAAATTATGGAATGAAGCTTTTATTAAGCTTTATTCGTGTTTGCTTCTATAACTCTCTTCAATAATTTTCAGCTATATTCCAATTATAGAAATATTACACACGAAGGTTTGGAGATTATTCAATGAACTCTGAAAGTTCCATGATGCTTTCCAGAATTAAATCAGGTTCTTCCCTCTTTAGTTCTTCAAAAGAGAAAATTCCAGATAAAACAGCAACAGTCTTGGCACCGGCAGCCTTTCCAGCTTTTATATCTACAATAGAATCTCCTACAACTGCGCATTCGCAAATATCAACGTCGAGCTGTTTTGCACACTCTATTAAAGGTTCTGGAGAAGGTTTCGGGCTGTACGTGTCAAGTGCCGTTATCACATGCTGAAAGAATTCGGTAAGGCCGATAATTCTAAGCTCTTCTCTTACTTTTTCTTTGGGAACGTAACGCATAGTGACCACTGCCAATTTGGTCTTTTTTGAAAGTTTTTCTAACGCAGATGAAACGCTTGATAGAGGTTTGGCTTTTTTGGCCGTTGCTTCATAGTAAGCATTCAGGTAAGCTTGCAGGAATTTCTCGGCATCTATTCCATTTATTAAGTCATCTATCGGGAGATTTTGTTCAAGTCTTTTCGGAATTTCTGTTACTGCTTTCGGATCAATTTTGTCATTTTCGGTTTCTGCCGAGGCAGCTCTCAATGCTTCTAGATATGCCTCTTTAGAATCAACTATAGTTCCATCTAAATCCAAAAGGATGGCTTTGACTTTCAGTTTTGGCTTTTCCATGCCTTTTCTCCACTGATCGATAGATCGTTAATATGTTATCTATTTCGATAAGTTTTTATTTACGGCTTATTGTCTAAGCTAAATACTTACTAGCTCGATCGAGAGATATAAACATGGAATGATATTTGATGGTGAGAAAAGCGCGCATCCGCTTGACAAGCACAGACTACATGAAACTAGAAGATGTGTGCACTGAACTGAAACTCATTGCCCAGAAGGCAGGGGTCAAGATGAATGGTCCAGTTCCATTGCCCACTAAAAGACTGAAGGTTCCTGTTTTGAAGTCACCATGTGGTGAAGGAACCGCAACATGGGATAGATGGGAAATGCGTATTCACAAACGCCTCATCGATATTGATGCTGAAGAACGTGCCATGCGGCGCATAATGCGAATTCGTGTCCCAGAAGAAGTGCAAGTAACAATAGAGCTTCTATGATAGTTCAAGCATTTGTTTTTCTTCCCTGCTTTCCCCATGGAAATAACAAGCACTCTGAGCAATTGTTCAAGAATTCCGAACCTTTCTTTGTTGTCTTAATCTGGTTGTCGCCGTCGATTTCGAGTAATTCCTTATCTATTAAAGTCTTGAAGTACTGCTTCATTTGCACATATGAAAGCCCCACATCCGCCATCAATTCTGTTTTTTTCCTTTGGGACATTGCTTTTTTTAGAATGTCCACGGTAATATCATGTCGATCTCTTCTAACCATGTGTAACACCAAGAAAGCAACTGTGTGCATCTTCTATTCTTTTCGGAATATATGTTTTTTCATAAACACCTCAGATTAGGCTGCGATAGGAAAACACCGTCAGGATCAAGCTGGCGGCAAATGACAAAGCCCACACTCTCTTGTTCCAAAGAAAAACCTTGAAACCATCGAACATTCCGAAAGGGATTAGATTGAAGAGTGCTATCCACGCGTTAAAAGCGATGCCTGGCAAGAATATCCAACCATAACGTGGAAAAAGGAATGTGGCTCCCAAGAAGATGGCTGATAGAATCACGTTCATTATAGGTCCTGCTACTGCTATTTTTCCAATGCTTCTTCTATCTGCAAATCCCCCTATCATAACTGCTCCTGGAGATATAATTTTGATAAACGTTGGTAGGATAGACAACAATGTCAAAACTGCACCTGTGAAAGTAAGCCTAAATTCGGCCCAATATCCTTCTTTTTGTGCTACTATTTTATGGGCAATTTCATGCAAAAAGAATGATACTGTGAATATCGTGACAAACAAGACCAGCAGAGTATAGTTTATGACGTAGCCATTAAGAAAAAGAGTTGGTAAACCCAGATATGAAAGTCCAACACCAAGAACAAGCATTGTGGCAATTGCCAAGTGAATGAGTTCTCTATTGCTGAAATTCAGTTTATTCTTACCTTTTTCATATGAGGTATATGTGAATTCATGTTCATCTGGTTTCTGCTTTCGAACAGCAGGCGGTCTTGTTTTGTCTTTTCGTATCCATGTCAACTCGATTTGGGGACATTGGTGATTTTCTGGCAACCGATGCTCAGAACAGAAAGAGCTTCCACAATACTGGCATCTGAAAGGCAGAGAAACCTCTCTTCCACATATCTCACATTTCATCAGTACACACGCCTTTTGCGATTAGGAAGGTGGATAATCGTTTATACGTTTCCCTTATATGTCCAGAGTTTCTCACGTTTTTGAATAGATTATTCAATGTAAAAACTTCATAGATAGTAATAATCTGACTTCTTTTGTTAGACAAGAACCCTTCAATGTTTTGCCTTTTAGCCTTTTTTGAGTGGCTTTTCGAATCTACAGTCTTTTTGGAGTTAAAGGCATGAACTGCTCAATTTTTCGGTGCTCTAGATTCAAGTTTTTCAGTAGACTGTCAAACAAAAACTGTGCATCTATCAAAATCTCGCTAGCTGTATTCTTCTATAATCATAGATAGCGTTTCACCAGCGATTCCTTCTCCTAACCTGGGACAACTCCGATAGTTGTGGTAGAAATGCCGGCTTTTTCAAGTTCGCGGATAAGAGAATTTATCCCTATTGAATCGCTTGCAATGTGTCCTGTAACTATTAGGTTTCCCTTGTTCTCCGCTTTCAGTTTTTCCAGATCTCCAACACCTATGTGAATATACACGACTGTTCCGATGCCATGTTCAAAGTAAGCTTTAGCTATTTCGTAGCCACCGTTAGTTCCTGCACCGTGCGAAACAACGACTTTTCTAGCAGGGTTTTCTGCTTTTCCCAATCGGATCTTGATCTCGGTTGCTGCGTTTTTGAACTCGTTCAGCTTGTTGAGCGCGTTGACTACGTGTTGTACTGTAGCATTTTTTCCAATGTTGTTGCTGATTTGCCGGGTCATTATCTTTCTTCCGATTTCATCGAGAGGTGTGTGAATGTTCATATATGGCATTCTTAGAAGTTGTGCAGTGTCTACTGCGTGTCTATAGTTCCGAGCGTGGGCATCGGTTTCTAACTGTTCAAGCTTTTTGTCTATGGCTTTTTCCGCTTTTGTCCTTGGAATTCCTGCTTCTACCATTTGCAGAATGTGCCTCTTGAAAACTTTATGGAAATTTATCGTTGCGTTTCCGCCTGCCGGATGATGAGCGATTACTGAGTCACACTTTAACTGTTTTGCAAGCAAAAGCTCTGAAGCGCCTGTATCTATGCAAAACAAGATTTTCTTAATGCCCTCGCCGCTTACGTATATTTCACTGTCTTCTGGAATGTCTTTTAATTCTGCGAGTTTCAACGATAACCCCATTATCTCTTCCATGTTCATAGGAGCTTCTGACCTCAGTTTCTTGGATGGTCACTGTTGAGATTTGCTCTTACCGCTTAATTGTTTTTCTCAAGAGCATACCTAATTTAAACTTCCAAGCACGTTTATAAACAAATCAGTGTTTAGTTGTGACTCTAAAGGGCATGCAGATGCACTCGAGAACGCGAAAGCTGGCTTTGACAGAAGGCGTAATCGCTGGAATATTATTCGGTACAGCTGCTATTTTCATAAGATACCTTGAAAATCTTGACGCTTTTTCGATAGCCTTCTGGCGTTTGATCATTGCTTGCTTTGTGCTTTCTGCAATGCTGCTTATCCTGAAGTCATTCAGCTTGACGCTTGTGCGAAAAAATGTGAAAGATCTTCTTGTTCTTAGCGTTTTTCTAGGACTTCATTTCATATTCTTTGTTTCCGCTGTTAAGGATACCACAATTTTGAACGCCACGGTTCTCGTCAATACAACTCCAATTTTCTCAATGCTTGTTTCAATCTTGTTTTTTAAGCTCTTGCCGTCCCGTATTGCTGTTGTAGGTTTGGCAATTTCATTTGCCGGTGTGTGTGTAATTGGTTATGCTCAAACCGCAGTTATAGGTGAGATTTCTTATTCAGGTCATCTACCGAGTTTGAGAGGAGATCTAGCAGCTGTGTTGGCTGCGGTGGTTGAAGCGGTCTATCTCAATTATGGTAGAAAAGTAAGGAGTCAGATGAACGTGCTTTCTATCATGCCTCCATTATACTTGTTGACAGCATGCGTTGTGGGAGTTTTGGGCTTGTCTGTGAGTAATCAGGTTTCCGTATTATCAGTAGACATGCCTTTGCTGCTTTCTATTTTTGGTTTAGGCATTTTTCCAACAGCAGTTGCTCACACGCTGTACTTTTCTTCGTTATCAAACCTGAGATCCTTTGAAACTGCGACAACGGCTTTGCTGGAACCTATCGGCGCGACGATTTTGGGCATAAGCTTGTTTCAGGAGGTGCCTGCACCGTTATTTGTTCTCGGAGCAATCTTGATCCTTGCCGGAATCTTTTTTGTTATCAAAGGAAAGAATGGCGAAGCAAAAAGCTGATTAAGGAAGCATTAAATGCTTGCAGAGATGTGTTTATTCTTCTTCTGCGATTTTTATCTCTTTAATTATGAAGGTGTTTTCTTTTTCACCGAGGATTCTGAAATATTCTTTTAGACCTTGAATGTGCAGAAACTTTCGTAGCAGCAGTCGTATGTATGCTCTTGAAGTGGTTCTTCCTTCGCCTTTTACTTTTATGTCATTCGTTGCTGTTTCAACGTCGCCGCTAGTTCTTTCTTTGATGAAATCTGCAAGTTCTTTGATCAGATCTCCGCCTTCACTTTTGAGGTCTGTTGTGTCAATTCTTGTTATAGTCATGTTTTTTCCTCATTTTCTGACCATTATGATTCTTACTTGATCGCAGGCATCTTCACAGGAGTCTGCAATCATCTCTATTGCTTCAAAAAGCTGACTTATTAACACTGCTGCTCCTGCTTTGGTGAATTCCTCTTTCCCAAGTAATATTCTGGCTTTCTCATGTATATCATCGACTTTTTCTTCTTCTCTCTCCACGGCATCTGCGGCTTGAAGGGCTTCTTGTGGTTTTGTCATCATCTTGTTTACACATTTTTGAAGCGAAATTGCACATTGTTTCACGTTTTTAATCATCACCCTTAATATGTCTTTGATTGATTTCGGCATATGTTCAACTGGAATGGCACCTAGTATCCGTGTGGATTCTCTGCTCCAGTCTGCCACCATGTCTACTTTTTTCACAAGATCCATTAAGTCTATCCTGTCCGTCGAGCTTAATTCTCCTTTCGATATTTCGTCCGTAACCTTTCTCCGTAATGTGTCTGCTTCTCTCTCACTACTGATTATCCTTTCAATGCATATGCGCGTCTGTTTGTCGTCTTCTATTAACGTTGCCAATATCGCTTTTTCTAGATCTTCCACTATTCCTATGGTAAGGGCTAAGTGGCGTTGAACGGTTGCTAATGCTTTGGTTTCTCTCCTTTTTTCAAACCATTTTATTAATTCACTCAACAGCTATTTCCTCCTTCAATCCAGCACTAGGATATTTGAACAAGTGGGCTTTTTCTGGTGGAAAGCTGATGCTAACTCCTTCGCCTATATTAAACCATCTTTCAGTTATTGAAGGCTTGGCGATTACTACTAAGTCTTGGTTTTCAAGTCTGACTTCATAGCGTATGTTTGTTCCCTCGAACACCACTTTTTCTACTACGCCCAACATAGCGTTTTTGTTCTTTCTTGTTTGCTTTTGAATTACGAATATTTCTGGTCTTATGGCTAGAACCACCCTTTCTCCCTTCTTCATGTTGTCGCCAACAACTTGTACTTTTATGCCATTGCGGAGTTCTGTTATCTTTTCTCCATCGTGTATGCTAGAGACGTAGCCTTCCAAGAAGTTTGATTCGCCGATGAAATGTGCCACGAAAATGTTTTGTGGGTTCATATAGAGCTCCCGCGGAGTTCCAATTTGCGTGATTTTTCCTTTTTTCATAACAGCGATTTTATCCGAGATTGCCATGGCTTCGGACTGGTCGTGCGTTACATGTATAGCTGTGAGTCCAAGGTCTTTTGCCATTCTTCTTATCTCGTATCTTATTTCGTTTCGCACTTTGGCGTCTAATTGACCTAGAGGCTCATCTAGCAGTAACAGTTTTGCGCCTGCTGCTAGGGCTCTTGCTACGGCTATTCTTTGCATCATTCCCCCGCTTAATTCGTTGGGAAAAGCGTCTAGACGTTCGTGAAGCTTGACCATTTCGAGCACTTCGTGGCCTATGGTTTCTGCCTTTTTCATGTCAAAGCCTTTCACTCGAGGACCGTAAACCACATTATTCCAAGAGTTCATGTGGGGAAACAAAGCGAAAGTTTGGAAGACAAACCCGACATCTCTGTCTTCTGGTGGCACATTATTGACAAGTTTGTCTCCGATGTAAATCTCGCCTTCGTCAGGCTGGATTAACCCTGCAACTAATCTGAGTAACGTGGTCTTTCCACACCCGCTTGGACCAAGCAAAGAAAAATATTCCATGTCACGAATGTGAAGGCTGATGTTGTTTACAGCAACAAGTTTTCCGAATTTTTTAGTGACATTAACTATGCGAACGTCGGGCATGGATTAATCCTCTCTTGATTGTTGCTTTTGGATGTGCAAGGTTGTTGCATAGTCGGTGAGGTGTATATTAATCATTGCTAGTATCTGCCTTTTTCTTTTGCTAGGAGCCTTAATGTTAACAAAATTATGAATGAAAATAGTATCAGAAAGCCGCAGCCTAAACCGATTTCTAAGGGTGTCGCTTGCACTCTCTGCTTAACCCAATTGACAAGGACTACAGGTGCTGTTTGCAGTGTAGTAACCACCGCCAAGGTTGCACCTGTTTCGCTTACACTTCTGGTGAAAACCATTATTGCGCCTGAAAGCATAGAGTATTTGGTCAAGGGGAGAATGATTGTTCTGAAAACGCCCAGCGGCTTTGCTCCAAGAGTTCTAGAAGCTTCTTCTAGATCTATGCTTATTCTTTCAACTGCTGCTGACATTGCCCTTACAAAGTATGGGTAGGTGATTGCGAGATGGGCGAAGATCAGCAACCATATTTCCGGTATAAAGACAAAGTTTTCCTTCCAGAAAATTGCGAGAGAAACGCCTAAAGCGATTGAAGGAACGATTAACGGAACGTTGACGAGCAAGTCCAAGATTGTTGAGGGCAAGGTTCCGAATTTTTTCCTCGCAATGATGATTGCCATGGGCAATCCGATAAGGACATTCAAAACGGTGACTATGGCTGCTAGTGTATATGAGAGAATGAGGCTTTGCCAGTATTCTGCCCAAATGCCAACGCCCGTTAGAGAGTCTGACAACGTGTTGGTGAATATGGCTTCAAAAGCTGGGAGCGCAACGAAGAGCGATGGTATAAGCACTATTGCAAAGAATATCAGAAGGGTTGCGTTATTTCTAGAAGACGTAGCCTTTGAGTAGCTTAACTTCCTTTCGAACGACGGCCAGATCTTCTTCATTGGAAACTTCAGTTTTGGTCCAAGGGCGCGAATTGCTGCAAAAATTGCGCAAGCCACGACTATGAGTATTAAGCTGGCAAAAACTATCGACCCCTCATACTCGAAATGACTCACTTTTCCAGCCATGAACTCGTCTTTCACGTTTTGTATGAAAACCGGACCATTTTCAAAGGCTCCTGCAACCATGAGTGTTGCTCCAGTCTCCGAAATTGATCTTGAAAAAGCAAGTATGAATGCTGCGATCAATGATGGTTTTATGATGGCGAATGTGACAGTTCTTGATGCTGTAAGCGGGGGTGCACCCAGGGTTCTTGAGGCTTGCTCATACTCTTTCTTATAATCAAGCAAAGCTCCGACTACTACTCTAACCACCACTGGATAGGAAAATGTGAAGTGAAGCAATACTACGAGAAGCCACCCTGGCGAGATTAGTGAGCCGCTGAAAAAATGGGAGATCCCTTCTTCTGGTCCGCTCCAGAACAGAAGCAGCGAGTAACCTAATGCTGCAGTTGGCACAATGAATGGGATGTCAGAAAACGTGTCAAGAACGTTTAACCATTTGGATTTTCCTCGTGTGATAAGCCATGCCATAGGTACGCCTGTGATGACGTCTAGAAGCGACACAAATATGGCTATGGTGAACGAGTTCTTGATTGCATCAAGTGCGCGTGCCATAAGCTTTGGCTGATCTAGAACTTGGTGTATTGTATCCAATTTGATTATTATCCCGAGTATCGGCGGAAACAAGATTAATGCGAAGAAGATCGCTATCGCGGTGAAGTACACTGCATATTTGACAGCTTTTCTCGATGAAAGTTTGTCACAAAATTCTCCGAGTTTAGGTTTAGACAACTATTCTTCCACCAGTTCCGTTCTGTGATTTGTCTTTTTCGCTTCTCATTCGTGTTTTTAACTGATGAGTTTTTTCCAGAAGCAGATGTCAGTTCGCCCGTCGAGTCATGTCACCGCTTAAGCTCTATTGACTCTCTGTGTCATCATCCAGAGAGCAATGAAGTGCGCAGAAGACTTAAGGTTTTTGCATGATAACTATTTTTCTCTATGCATTTAAACAGAACTGTAGTACGTTAGCTCTCTAGCTGGTTCTAATGCCTCTAGAAGTGAGCATATTATTGTAGAATCTTATCTTGGAGATTTTGACGGTGTTTGGTGTTTAAGGGCGTTTTAGAGCTTAAATATGCTGCTTGTACATTTGATTGTGATTATTCAGGTGAACTTTATGAACGTGTTGGATGCCATTAAAGGAAGGAGAAGCATAAGGGCTTTTGAAAGACGTGACGTCAGCCCTGAGGCTGTTGAGGAGCTCGTTGATGCAGCTAGATGGGCGCCTTCTGCAGGGAACATTCAGCCATGGGAATTCATAATTATCAGAAAACCAGAGACAAAGAGGAAGCTTGTTGAAGCCGCTTGGAACCAGTCGTTCATTGAAGAAGCTCCAGTAGTGATTGTTGTCTGTGCAGATGAGGACTCTTCATCTCAAGGTTATGGAGACCGTGGCAAAACATTGTATTGTCTTCAGGATACAGCTGCAGCCATACAGAACGTTCAGTTAGCTGCCTATTCTTTCGGTTTAGGGGCATGCTGGATTGGGGCCTTTAATGAAGAAAGAGTGCGGGAAATTTTAGGAGTGCCTCGAGGAATGAGAACGGTGGCGATAATTCCAGTGGGTTATGCTGCAGAGTCTCCTGAACCACGAAGAAGGAGACCGATAAGTCAGATAATTCACCATGAAGTCTTCTAGATTGTTCGACGCGTCTAGTTGGTGCAATGAAATCTTAATAATCGCTTTTTCATATTCCTGCTAGTGTGGTTTCGCGGTTGCAATATGCTGTAATTGCCGATGCTTACGAGAAAATTGAGGCTACGACTAAAAGGTTAGAAATGACTGATCATTTAGTGAGCCTTCTCAAGAATACGCCAAAGGAAGTTATTGGCAAGGTTGTATACCTAACTCAAGGCAAGATATATCCTGATTTTGTCGGAATTGAGATAGGAGTTGCTGAAAAGATTGCAATAAAGGCTCTCGCTCGGGCTTCTGGAAGGAAAGAAAGTGAAATCGAAGAAACCCTCAACAAGACGGGAGACATAGGAGAAACAGCTGAGAAGATAATGGCAACAAAGAAACAAGCAACATTTTTTCAGAAATCCTTGACTGTTGGGATGGTATATGAAACTCTCGACAAAATGGCTAAGGCTTCTGGTGCTGGTGCAATAGACCTTAAAACTGCCCTTCTAGCAGGATTGCTTGCTGATGCCACGCCAAAGGAAGCCAAGTACATCATGCGAACGGTAACTGGGAATCTTCGTTTAGGCATTGCTGACATGACTGTTCTAGATGCCTTGGCAATTGCCTATGGTGGCGGCAAAGAAGCTCGCGGGTCTACAGAGCGTGCCTATAATATTTCTTCGGATCTTGGTCGAGTTGCAGAGGCGATAGCTGAAGGGGGTTTAGAGGGGCTCGGAAAATTTAGTGTTTCATTGTTTGAGCCGATTAGACCAATGTTAGCTGAAAGGCTATCTTCGCCGGAAGAGATTCTTGAAAAGCTGGGAGGAAAATGTGTAGCAGAATACAAGTATGATGGTGAAAGAATTCAAGTTCACAAGAGAGTTGATGAGGTCGTCCTTTTTTCGAGGCGACTTGAGAATATTTCAAGGCAGTATTCTGATGTCATTGAACTTGTGAAGAAGCAGGTAACGGTCGAAAATGCAATTTTGGAAGCAGAGTGTGTTGCTGTAGATCCTGGCACTGGGGAAATGAGGCCTTTTCAAGAGTTGATGCATAGAAGGCGCAAATACGAAGTTGCGAAAGCTATAGAGGATTATCCTATTTCGCTTTTCATGTTTGATGCACTCTACGTCGACGACAGAGACCTAACTTTAGAATCGCATTCTGTTAGACGAAAGGCTCTTGAAAGAGCAGTAAGAGAAAGCGATAGGATGAAAATTGCCAAACACACAATTGCCAGTAATGTGAAAGAGTTGGAAAGATTTTTTTTGGAAGCTATAGCGGATGGTTGTGAAGGTCTAGTTTGCAAGTCAATTTCGAAAGATTCGGTTTATCAGGCTGGAGCTCGTGGTTGGCTGTGGATAAAGTATAAGCGGGACTATAAGAGTGAGATGACCGACACTGTGGATTTGGTGGTTGTCGGTGCCTTTCACGGTAGAGGAAGGCGGGCTGGAACCTATGGCGCCCTGCTCTTAGCTGCTTATGATCCTGAAAGTGATATTTTTGAAACAGTCACTAAATGTGGAACAGGCTTTACAGACGAGGATTTGGAGAAATTGCCTAAAATGTTAGAGAGGCATATTATAAATCATAGATATCCAAGAGTTAATTCAATAGTTGAAGCTGACGTGTGGCTTGAGCCTAATGTAGTGCTTGAGATTCTGGGTGCAGAAATCACTTTGAGTCCTATACACACGTGTGCAACGGATGCGTTCAGGAAGGGAAGCGGGCTTGCAATTCGTTTTCCACGCTTTACAGGAAAATATAGATTTGATAAGGCTCCTGAAGATGTCACGAAGAAAGCTGAAATACTGCAAATGTACCGAAGCCAACTGAAAAGAGTAGGTGAAAGTTAGTTTTTGCTCTGTATCAAATTTAACAGGAGAAACGGAAATGAGAAAGGATGCTATGCTTTGGGTTGAAATGCCAGTTCTTTTGTGAACATCAAACTTGACGTTGATTATGGGGCATAGTTGAAAGAGAAAACGCCATTTCAGCCAAAGTTTTGTTAGAGAAAGTATTCAAGCGGCTTTGTCAGACAGGGTCGACGCGCCAGATTACCTGAATTGTGCATACACAGCAATAGGCCATAAATAATGTTAGAACCGGTAAAACGAAGTGAGGCAACCTAGGTCAGATCCGTTGGTTAAGTTTTTTCCTCATATACAACGAAGAGCAGTATTCAAGCATTATAGTTTAGAGAAAACCAGTGTTATCAAGCTCAATAGCCTAGAAGAGTGTTCCACAAAACATTTAAACTTCTGAAGGCTCATTTTATGGTTGAGCGTGCTATTTTTTAGCCTCCGCTTAAACTAAAGAGGAGAAAGGAAAAATCATGAAAACAAGTCTTAGATACGCTTTTACAGTGTTTGCTTTGGCTATACTGTTTACATCTCTGCTGCTAATCAACTTGAAACTACCTGCAGTTGCACAGCAACCTAATGATCCTATTTACCTTCACGGACCTTCTTTAAGGCCTATTCACATGCACGGTCCACTTCTCACACCGGTTCACATGCACTCACTGATAGGTGCAATGGGGATCAATTGGAGTCCATATGAGCCATGGCAAACTCCGTGGCACCAGTTATATCCAGACTACTGCGAGACCTGGACTTTCACTAGTTGGGAAGACAATGGCAACGGCTACCTTGACCATTCTGACCAAATTGACTTGACGAACGACCTCACTGCGGAGGTACGTTGGTACCACGTGGACCGAGTGACAGTGACGATGCTTCTTATGCACGAGCTGACTGGTGAACTCATATACGTTGAATACAAAGACGAAACATGGAACCCACCCTTGGATCCGCTATACCACATTATTCCCATGCCCGTCTGCACTTGGTGGCATGAAGTATGGCCAGTTTACCACGGAGTGTTCGGACCAGGTATGCCATATCACATCATTGACTGGATTGATAATGGCAATGGTTACCTTGATTTCTGCGATTGGATTATGTTTGAACAATGGTCGGGAGAGTGGTGGCACGTTGAGGAATACGCTACTGATTTGATTCTCAACGAGAAAATCATGGATCCCCTAGGCATTATATGGCATGAACTCTATCCAAGCTTCTACAACGCGCACATTACCACCAGTTGGGAAGAACCTGTAGACGATCCTTTCCCTGGTAGACTGAGCCCTGGAGACCAGCTTGACATGAATAACAAATCAACTGGACTAACTAAATGGTATCATGTTGACCGAGTAACTTTCACGATGCGGGTGACCAATCAGAGCGATCCAACGCAGGAAATGTACATCGAGTATAAAGGTCCTTTCGAAACAATGTACAACATCAAAACTACAGTGATAAACTCTACTTGGCACGAGGTCTACCCGTTCTATTCCGCGTCTATGAACATCACTAGCTGGATGGACAACTGCAACGGAGTACTGGACGCTTGTGACTATATTGAAATGTACGATTTGAATGTAGACTTCTATTACGGCTGGTGGCACGTTGAAGAACTCGCGATAGACATAATACTCAACGAGAAGATTGACGATCCCACTGGCATAGTTTGGCACGAGCTTTACCCCGACTGTTGCGTCAACGATTATGGAACATTGGCTTGGGAGGACAGCGGCGACGGCATGCTCAGCCCCTGCGATAACGTCACACTGACGCTTCTGCCTGACGGGTCAACCTACAAGTATCATGTGGAAGAAGTGACGCTCACACTTAACCTCACGGTTGTAGAGGCAGATCCAGGCTCACCGTTTAATGTGGATGACAGAATATACCTCGAGTTTCTAGGCGGCTACCAATTTATGTATCATGCGAAAACACATCCACTAGACACCGACTGGGAAGTAGTTTGTCCAACAGCCTATTTCGGCGAGGTATATACTGTTGTGGAGTGGTATGACAACTGCAACGGCGTTCTCAGCTTCTGGGATATCCTTGAACTCGTAAGTCAACATCAAACTATTTGGTGTCGCGTTGATGACGTAGCGGTTGACATGACGGTTAGGAAAATCACAGAAGAGCCCACGCCGCCACCGCCATGGTACAAGAAGCCACCATACCCAGACTATGCGCCCAGTGGAATGCCCGACTTTGACCAGCGACAAGGAGGCACTTACCTATGGCAAGATTCAGGAGGAACGTGGACTCACTGCGGTCCTGTCGCAGTTGCAAACTCGCTATGGTGGTTTGACTCAAAGTTCGAAAGCAACACCGTCCCACCGCCGACCATGATTGACAATTTTCCGCTGGTGCAAGCATATGGACCTTGGGACGATCATGATCCCCAAAACGTTCCTTATCTGGTGGAACACTTGGCTTATTTGATGGACACAGACGGTCTTAGAACCGGGCAGCTACATCAAGGCACAGACGTGTTCGATATGCAAGCAGGGCTTACCCATTACCTTTCGTGGAGTGGAGTGAACCCGCTTGGAGATGTTGACGGCGACGGAATTGTCACACAAGCTGACTATGACATTGTCAATGCAGCGATGGGAACATCACCAGGAATGGCTGGTTGGGACATGCGGGCAGATATATTTCCAGTGACAACGGGCTATCCGCCATTTGCCGACAACCTAATAGACGCGAACGACCTTGCGCTTGTGACTGCGAATATGGGTGCACCAGGCATGTTCTATGAACGGACGATACTTGCGCCCACATGGGAAATCATCGCAGAAGAAGTGTTGAACTGCCAAGACGTGGTTCTCCTGCTGGTTCCATGGTACACTCCAGATGGGGGCCAAACATGGTATCGGTATGACGAAGGTGGTCACTATGTCACAGTAGCAGGTCTGAACGCTACAACTTGGGAAATTGTGTTCAGCGACCCCATACGTGATAACGCGGAAGCAGGAGGTCCAGGAGAAGTTCCAGTGCCACATGTACATCCGCCGCCTGAACCGCCGTACATTACTCACAACAACGCCAGCCTAGTTTCGCACGACCTATACCAGGTCATATTTGACCCATGCCCAGGCGGTCCTCTAACATTGCCGAACTACATGGGCGGGGCAATACCGCCGCCTGGACCATACCCCTCATGGAAAGTGCAAATTGAAGCAGCCGTGATAACCTGTCCATATGCTATTGATGTGCACGACGTCGCTGTCACTAATGTTACAACATCCAAAACCGGATGCACGCCCATGCCAACAGTGTGTAAAGGCTACACTGCAAACGTGTATGTTGCGGTTGAAAACCAAGGCGACTTTACAGAGACCTTCAACGTAACTGCCTATGCAGCCAACAATACGGCTTCTTACTCCATTGGAGAATTGCAAGCGACGTTGAACCCAGCAGAAAACGTAATCCTCACCTTCACTTGGGATACTGCGGGCTTTGCGTATGGCAACTACACCGTTTGGGTGTATGCTTGGCATGTGCCGGGCGAGACAGACTTGGCGGATAACACGTTTGTTGATGGGTGGGTTTTTGTTGTTGGGCTTGGTGATGTCAACGCGGATGGTGAGGTTGACATATTCGACCTAGTAACTGTTGCTCTTGCACTGGGCTCAGAGCCGGGCGACTCCAACTGGAACCCCAACGCCGACATAACCAATGACCAGCTAATAGATGTCTTCGACCTAGTCGCTATAGGGGTCAACGTTGGACAAACATACTCGTATCTCTAATCCCTCTTTTTTTTTGCAGTGGTATTTGGGATCTCGTTGTTTCGAATAATATGGTGCTGGAACGTTTCACGTTCGTGTCATAGCATTTCGATTTAGTCTCGGCATCTTTTGACCTTTGGTAATCCCCTGGGCAAGGTTGGGCTTGCCTCATGCCAAGTTGCCTAGGGATCCTGCTTACGCTTCTGGGGGAGCCAGTGAGACCGAACTTTGATTCGGTTCAGGCTTCTGCCTTTCTTGCCGTTCAGTACCATTGTTTTGGAGCATCTGTTTTGGTTCTTCTTTTTTCTCGCGGGACAGCTTTGGGGTGCTACCTTCCTTGGTCGTAGGCTTTTTACCGGCTGGGTCGTCCCTCTTCAGCCGCTTCAGGCACAAGCGGCATGTGCCTTGCACCTTTGAGGCTTCTTAACTGCTACCTCCGCATTTCCGTCGGCGTAAAGGCTTTGGGTGAAAATCTGTTCTCCACAAATCTCGTGCTCTTCTCATGCTTGATCAAACGCTTCAACCCACCTCAGTAAGATGCTTCACCAACAAAATCAATTCACCTCTTTTACAAAACAAAAAGAAACATTGTCCAATTGACATTGACGTAAACTGTAGATTAAGCTCTTTACAATAGCTTTCATAGCAATTCTTTCATATATAGTGGTTCACAGTCTTTCACCAACAAATGATTAACATATTTTTCATTTCTGTACTACCAGTTTCTGTTGTATGTTCTCTAAACTTGGAAAGCTGCTTTTGGAAGGATAATTTTAGAGATAAACTTAACTCCTACACATTAGATGTGTTAATAAAAGGAGATGTGATTAAAATGAGAAGAGTTATTTTAACTCCATTCGCAATATTACTTCTATTATCGATTCAGTTTCTTATGCTTGTAGAAACATCAGCAATGACAAATTCCGAGATTATTTGTGTTCCAGACGACTTCAGAACAATCCAAGATGCAATTAATAACGCAGGTTTTGGAGATACGATTCTTGTGCGTGCGGGAACTTATCAAGAGAACATTATCCTTAATAGAAGTGTTTCATTAGTTGGAGAAAATAGAGATTTGACAATCGTTCAAGGAAGCACATCCTCCTACGTGATATCGATAACAGCCAATGAGGCAAACATCAGAAACTTGACAATAAAGAACCTTGGGAGTTCATCTGCAGGTGGTATATCTGTATCTTCTAGCAGCGTCACTATACATAGCAATAAGATTACAGGAAATTATGAAGGACTGGTTCTGTATTCATTGTCCAGTCGAAACGTGATTTCGGATAACGTTATCATAAACAATTCGAAAGGAATTCGCCTTTACTATTCTACCAATAATTTGTTTTCGAGCAATCTTGTCTCAAACAATATCGAGGGAGTTAAATTGTATTACTCCAGTAATAACGTGTTTTCAGGTAACACGTTCTCCGGAAACTCGCTAGGAATCAGCATTTTAACCTATAGCAATTATAACAGATTTTATCGTAACAATTTCTATGATACGATTGTAGTGTCAGGTGAGGCAGTTGCTTTTTGGAGCTATAAACATGAGGGCAACTATTGGGCAGATTATGCGGGCCAAGATACTAACAATGATGGAGTAGGCGACGAACCCTACAGCATAGATGGAAGCAATCAGGATGATTATCCTTTGATGGGAGCTTTCTATAGTTTCAGTATTGTTGTGAAAGAGATAATATATGAAGTGGCTTTTGTCAGTAACTCTACAGTCTCTGGTTTTGACTTTAGGATCGGAGAAGAAACAGGAAACAAAATGATATATTTTAACGTGATTGATGAGGATAGAACAATCGGTTTCTGTAGAGTCACGATTCCTACAGAGTTAATGAAAGGCTCATTTATCATCCATGACGGTGCCGAAGAGATTTTACCATCTCTGTTGAGCGCCCCAAACGACACGAAGGTTTATCTGTATTTCACCTATAGCCAGAATGGCCAAATTCTCATTCTAATCTCTTCAAAAACCATGTATTTGTACAACCAGCTACTTGCTGAATACCACAACTTGCTGATGGACCTTGATAGTTTGAACGCGTCGTATTATCACCTTCTAGACAATTACTCTGATCTCCGGAACAATTATGACCAACTTCAGCAAGAACATTTTGTGTTAGCCTCATCTTACCGTGAGCATGTTGCAGAATTCTCTGAGAATGCCCAGAATCTAAGAAATCTAATCTATGCCTTTGCAGCCGCTACAGCAACTTTCTTAGCAACAACAATCTATTTATCAAAGCATGCACATACAAACAATAGATCCGTGATGAGTGAAGATTGAAGACCAGAAATCACCTTCACCTTTTCAGGTTCTCTTCTTAATGTTCTCTTCTTCTCGCAATCTATTTCGTAAAGGGTATAAGTGGAATCTAGGTTAAAGTCTGGGCGTTCCGATGCAGAAGGAGAAACCACTGCATGCTCCTTAAGGGAACTCGACTGACCGCTTAGAAGCGTAACGGTAAGTAAAATATGCACTATATTTCTGCATGTGATTTCTAGACGGTTTGGTGACAGGAGTGGAGGTAACAATGTCGATATCAAGGATGTGGTCGTGGTTGCATGGGGGTGTGGCGAGGTTCATGGTCGATCGAGATGGAATTCGGTTTTGGATTTGAATGGTGATGACAAAATAGACATGAAACATGTAATCATCGTAACCAAAGACTTTAGGCAAAAAGGAATGATTTATCCCACATTTTTCTTTGAATACTATCTTTAGCATTGGCTTCTGGGTGGTGATTGTTTACTGAAACTTGAATGCTTGTGGAATGGACGTTTGGGCTTGCGACTGGTGTCATAGAAACCTGCTATTTTTCTTGTTCACAGAAAGCCTCATTCGAGCAGTTTCTTTTACGCCAACGTTTTTATAGGTATAATAGTGACGTTTATATTAGGATAAACATGCCTCAAATTAGATGTCCAAATTGTGGTTTGACCATTAACTTGGAGAGTAGAAAGGAGCTAGACATAGACTTGATTACTAGTGCTGTTCGTGGCAAGGCGAAAACTTTTACAGGTCTTTTGCATGAAACGAGGCTTCCTCGAAAAACTTTGAGCTTGAGGCTTAGAGAGCTCTGTGGAAATGACACGCTTGTCAAAAAGGACGGAGTCTACCTGTTGAATGGGGCGCATTATAGAAAGAGCAAAAGGGGTATCAATATTCCAAGGTTCTCAAATACTCGTCTAAACGGGAAGATGAGCTCAGCTGTTCTCCTGATTGCCTTATTAATGCTGGGTTCACCGATTGCAGCCCATGTATTAGCAGGATTCTTCGTTTCTCCGACTCTTCAGAAGCCGGTTATCTTTGGGGAGTTCGTAATGGCTGTCGAGATTCACGATTTTATCGATTTGTATGCTTGGCAAGTCATTATGACCTTTAACCGGAGTGAATTGGAAGTCTTGGAAGTCATATCTGGGGATTTTGTTGGTGACTCGTTTCCAACATTCGTGTATAGGGTACGCGAAGATGGCTTACTGCTTCTTGCGGGAACCTTGGTTGGGAGGACTGCTGGGAAAGACGGTAGTGGTGTGTTGGCAAGGATTGTCTTTGGATATGTTGTCGAAGAGTACCAAGAGCCTGAAATTGTGCCTGAAAAAGGAGCGTTTAGAACTGTGCTCTTTGATTCTAAAGGCGCCCAAGGTATTCCCATTCCAATTCCGACTCCCGATTCAGTAGCATTTCTGAAACTTGTCGTGGAACAACCATGATATTTGCGAACTAGATGGTCAAGAAGCAAAATCCTCATTTTTCTTTTTTTGCTTTGCGTCTGCTGAATTCTTATGTAAATACTTAACTCAAAAAGATTTAGTGTTGCCATGGTATGCTCTTGTATCTTCCTTTGCTGCAAAATTAGTAATCATGCAGAGATGAGTAAATAGCTGTTGTAAAGCTTAGCTGATCTCGTTTTACCGACAAAAAGATCTTTTGGTACTATGTTTGCTTTGGAATTCGATTTCATTTTCAGATGGCTGCGTCGTTTGAGAATATAGTAAATAGTTGCCATAGTAACGAGCATCAGCTGAAGAAATGTTAGAAGAGTTATCGCAAATGCCTGTCTGGCGGTGAATATAGCGAGTTCTAAGAACAAGCTTCCAATTTCATGGGATCCTTCAGCAAGTTTGGCAAGTCCATATTCGCGTAGTCCTTCAGCAAGTAATCGTGAAGGCACAAGAACTGGGTTGATGTTCTCTGTTGATTCTCTTGCTTCCTCGATCAGTTCTGAATACATATATAAGTCGATTACTGCAAATCCGAGATTCCTCAACATTGGAACAACTGATGTGTTAGCCGCAAAGCTTAGGTGATAGGCAAGAGTTTCGTCATTTTCGATTTGCGTGTTTTGTATGGCTTTGAAGAATTGCCCGAAATATCCGAATTCTCCGTATTCTTCGGCCAGTTGCTGCACCACATAGTAAGAGGCTGCATAGTACATTCCAACATTTATGGGTTGGTCTTTCGGAGTCCAACTCTGCAGAAATCTGAGGTTTTTGCCTTCAAGCCTTTTGGCAGCTTCTTCAGTTCGCTGCTTTTCCATAGATGCTCCTCCATAACCCAAGTCTTCCACAAATTTAAGACTGACCATTTGTGCTATGCCTTCGTGAAACCACAATACTTTAGGTGAGATGTTGGCCCTCCACAGAAAATGATGTACGAGTTCATGTACTGCAACTGCCTCGAAGATCCCTTCCCAATATCGTACGAAAAACACGTTTATGTGGATAGTGCCCATTTCTTCACTTGTGAAGGGAACAAAGCCGCCTAGAAGAAATATGACGTCAAAGTCTGGAATGAAAAACGTCACGGTGATGTCTTCCAAGACTGTGTTGAACAACTTCGCCAAGTCGCCGTTCAGTTTCTCGTAGATGTTAAGGATGGTTGTGGCATATTCTTCATATCTTTTTGGCGTTTGAAAAGTGTAGACGTCTTGGTTGATGGTGGTCATATTTGGCGTTTCTACGACTGTTTGAAACTCTATCTGCAATCGGACTAGGTTTTCGTGTAGATCAAAATCTGCGTAGTTCAACCCGATTTTCTTTGGTTTCCAAGAACTTAGACCTGACGCTATGGCTTTGCGCCCGTCTATTTTGAAGTTTTCTGGCAAGACTACTTTGGCTGTTCCTTTGTTTTCATTACAGAATCCTATTTGAGGTGAATAGAAAACTCCTCGTGGTTCAATGACCATTGCGCCTGTGTTCATGTTAAACCACATGCTCATGCTGAAAGATTGGACAGATGAAAACGAAAATTTGAACACCTGGTAGAAAAGATAATCTTGCCCGACTATCTCTGTTGTTTCTACGATTTCCCAGTTGTCTATGCTTCCTGAGAAAACGATCCAGCTGTTGTTTGGGAACTCGTGCCGTGGTACAAAGATCCATGATTCACCTTGGCTGTCGCTGGTGAAATTTATCCTGACTTTGGTGAAGCCATCTTTGTCAACATCAAATATGAATTGGTAAAGTCCCGTGTCTGAAGTGGATGCTTGAATATTTGGTGCTTGTAGGTTGGACAACGCTATCAAAAACAGCAGAAGAGAAGAATTTAGCAGTTTTCTATACATCTGAACAACCTCCGAGTTAGTCCCTTGTCTCCTTAGATGTAAATTGGACGTATAAGTTTGGCGGAATAAGTGTGTATGGATGCAAGCCAGTATGTATGTTAGAAGTGTTTAAGGCAGGGAAACAATGTTTATTAGATGATAGCCGGCTATATTTCGTAGAGTGAGTGACGTTGAAGCCTTTGGCAGCAAGTGTTCTGGCGGTTCTTTGCATTTCCATCTATTTTTTTATGGTGAGTGTTCAAGCAACTAATTCTGTTGTAGTGGAATTTTTTTATTGGAATCCATATAGGGACCCTTATACTACGTGTCCTGAATGCTGGGCGCCTATTTGGGAGGAATATCAGAATAAATCCATGATTCTTGACAATATTGAGGATTTTTATGGGGACAAAATTCTAACTTATAGGATTGACTATAGGGAATCAGAATACGATTTTCGTGTTCAGGCCAATTCCTTTGTGTTTAATCATGAATTCCCTCTCGAAGGTAGATTCACTGAAGACGACGTAAAACAAATCATCGAGGCATATCTTGCGGAAACTCCCTTAACTTCTCCGCCTCTTCCAACGCTACATCTGGCAACAACTCTTGCACTTGCCTTCACTTTTGGTTTCTTCGAGACTTTTTCTCCATGTTTGGTTATCCTGTTGTCTTTTGTGCTGAGTTATACAATCGATAAAAACTCTCAATTTGGGGCGAGATTCGCTCAAGTTATGGCTTTCGCAGTGGGCTTTGTTGCCGCAACTATACTTGTATTTTCTGCATTAGCTCTGGGACTAGTGGTTTTGTCTTTGATGTTGGGCATCCAACATGTTTTGATTTGGGTTGTCGGCGTCTTTGCCATGCTTTTCGGGCTCAACTTGCTGGGATTTGATGTGCTTAGATTCTTTGGAATAAGACTTGAGACAAGACCTTTGATGAAAAAACTGACTAAGAAATATGTCTCTGCTTACCCTGGACTTGTTGCACTAGGGTTCATTTTTTATTTTCTTGACCCTTGCCTTGCACCCGTTTTCGTAGCCATGATAAGTGCGTTCTCGCCCACTGTGCTTCTCGAGTTTCTTCCTCTTATACTGTTTGCCTTTGGTATAGGCGTTATGATTCCTTTTATAGGCATCGGAGTTCTCGCCGGCTCCATATCGAAATTGGCTAGAAGTACATATCGGCATAAAGCAAAAATCCGGGCGATCAGCGGTTTAATCTTGGTAGTTTATGCCCTTTACCTTTTGTTTAGCATTCTCACATTTTAACTTCAGCCAAGCGTCTCTTTCTAGCTAGTGCAATAATGAGGCTGATCAGCAAAACCAGAGTTGGGTATAGTAGTGTTGGGAATTCGCCTATTATTACAATCTGTTTTGTGCTATGATGATATTGAAAATAGAGAGTAGTATGCGTGGTGTTGGATGCATGATGAATTTGGGTTTCCATCAAAGGTGAAGAATCATTCACGGTAATCTGGTATGGACCTTCAAGCAGGGTGTGGGGAATTGTTACTCTGCAAAAACCAGGGCTTTCATTTTGTCCTGTTATATTGAATTTTATCAGAGAGATCGGCTTTGAGCTTTGCGAATCTATGTACATTAGGTATGTGAAATTCGTGATTGTCGAATTCGATACCATCAAAACTTTGGATTCATAGTCTTTGTGTACAACGAAAGTGTAGACTTTCCCCATTAACGGAAAATGGTCAACATTATTCTCGTCTATTTGATATGGGCTGTCGCAGACCCCGTCAGGATCATTGTCTGGGAGGGTATGGCTGTTCCAGTAGTTTCCTAAGCCATGAAGGTTCCATGTGGCGTTCGATGAGACCAGAGAAACTTGATTAACATTGTTGATAAGGTTGTTATGGTAAATGTAGTTGCCGTTGGAATATGTTATTCTCATGCCGAACCATTGATGATCAGTTATGGTGTTGCCTGTTATTGTATTATCGTCTGAGTATCTGAGGGATATGCCACTCCATGTGTTGCGCGATATTCTGTTGTTCTGCAATATGTTATTGCTGGAGTATGCCAGCTCGATGCCGCCCTCGTTGTCTCCTGTGCCTGTGACATTGTTCCATCTAATCTCGTTGTTGTTCGAGAAGTAAATGAAGATACCTACGCTCCATCGGCTGTCATTGGTTATGGTGCTGTTGTTTATTGTGTTGTTGCTGCTTCGAAAGAGAAATACTCCATGTTGCGAGTTTCTGCTCAAGATATTGTGGGCTATAGTGATGTTGGTGGCATCTTTTGTCTTTATGCCGTCAAAGCGGTTGTGGGTTATTCTGTTATTTTTTACGATAGATTTGGCGGAATTGTGAATATGCAGACCTATTTCTCCGTTTTTTATTGTGAATCCTTCTATGGTGACGTTGTCAGCTGTAACATGAACTACTGTGCCACTGCTGCTTCCATCAATGATGGTGGAGTCGCGGTTTTCTCCAAGTAACGAAACTGTTTTGTTGACTACGATGTTCTCATAATATGTTCCCTTTCTAACGTAGATAATGTCCAGAGGATTTGCTGCGTTAATGGCTTCCTGTATTTTTCTGAAGTCTGCAGATCCATTATTATCAACTGTCCAAGTTGCAGCATTTTGGTGAGTTTGTGGTTTCATTAGTGGATATCTGTCTAGATTATATGCGTCAATAATGTATGGGGCGTCTCCTATTCCGTCGGTCCCAGGCTCGTCCTGATTAAGACCGCTGTAGTTGTCAAAGCCCTCATAGTCGCTCCAGAAATTGCCGCCGGAAGGGTATCCATCATCCCATATGTTTTCTATGCCTTCCAACACTTGAACGTTTTCGATGTTATTGATGAAATCGTTATGATAAACGATGTGTGGTTGTTGGGTCCACTGTATATGCATGCCGCATGAGTTGTTCTTGAAGATGTTTTTGTCATATGTTGAAGATCGTGATCCTGTTACGATTGTTCCATATGAATTGTTTCCAATGATGTTCTTAGTTAGATGTGCCCTTGACCAGTATACGAAAATGCCGTTCGTGTTGTTAACTATGATGTTCTCTGTGATGAGGCTTCCGTTTGACCAGTAGACGTATACGCCATTTTTAGCATTCATTATTATGTTCCCTTTGACAACTGTGAATACTTCAAGATCCTTGCGTCCATGAAGAAAGATGCCTGTATCTCCTCCTTGAATAGTGAAGTTCATTATAGAAGCATTTATGGCTGTTATTATGACGACAGAGCCAATGTTTCCCTTAGTGCTGTTGATAATGGTGTTCTGGTTCTGCGCAATTAGCGATAATGTTTTGTTGATTATTATGTTTTCGTGATAAATGCCGGGTGCAACCTTTATAGTGTCTCCCGGGGTAGCCGCGTTTATGGCTTCTTGAATCGTCAGGTAATCATCTGGAACTGAAAATGTTCTAGATTCAGCCACTCCGATTGTAATGATGGGAAAACTTGAAATTCCTGCAATTAGATAGAAAACGATTATCAAGCTTTTAGCTACTCTGCCAGTTGTTAATCTCACTTTTGTCACCAAGCATTGGCAGTTTTGAGCGTCGTGAATGGTTATGCTTTTTCATTTAGCGAGCCTGAGATTTATCTGTTTTGCCAAAACTGTTGTATACATATTCTTGTCCATTAGAAGGAGTGATGAGGAACAGATGTTGGTTGATTTTTTCTGGCTTTTTGAGGTTTACAAGATTCAGAACCATGATCACTACATCTATTTTAGTTATAGCCCGTTGTCCCCTATTCCTTCTGTAGCATGACCATCTTGATGTATTCTGGTGTTTGTTATTTGATTCTTCTTGGCATTGGTGCTTGGGCTCTTTTGGGCGTGTGACAACGTCCAATAAGCAGTTGTTTTCTATTATTGTCGTTCATCGTTTTATTGCCTTTTTAGCTACTATCGCTGGTGGATCGAAATCAGAAGATTGCTGAACAAGAACGGTTAAGCCCCTTGCTTTGTCTATCTTTGACTGGAGTAGGAAAAGTGAGATTATGATAGTAACTTGCACACAGTTGAAGCTATAATCCTCATATCGGTATGAACACTTAGACTAGATGAGCGTTTCTCAAGGCTTATATACAGAAAAACGATTAGAATTATGATGATGCAAGTAAATGCGCAAGGTGTCAACGATGAAAGAGGCGCTGTATGATTTTATTGACATGGTTAGATCATTGTTTGGAATACTACAATGGAAGGAAACGTGGATTATTCCTGGACTAGCATGCTTGATCGTTGGGTTTTGGCTTGCTTTTGCGTTTGCTTTGACTCTTCCAAATCCTTGGAGATCCATCATCATTTGGGGGAAAATAATTGGGCTGGCGTTATTGGTTCCACGCGAACGCTCACCATAGCATTTTTTTCAGTCACTTTTGACTTTCAAAGTGTATGTGAAACATGGCAACACTTTATTTGTATAGTTGCCAGAGTATTACGTGAGCAATTGGTTGGACAATTCGTGCAAGGTGAGGAAGCTTTGAAACGTATAGTTATCAATGTGCTTTTTTTCTCTCTTCTAATTAGCATGCTTTGTAGGTTTGACTGCGGAATTACAGATGCTGGTTCGGCAGTTATCAGGGTTCCTCATGATTATTCGACAATTCAAGATGCGATAAGAGCGGCTAATGCAGGAGACAGTATTCTTGTCTCAGCAGGTACATATTCTGGTCGGATTACCATTGACAAGGAAAGGCTGAAAATCGTTGGAGAAGACAGAGCTTCAACTATCATTGATCTTTATGGAGACAGAATTGAAATAGTTGCTGATGATGTCATGCTTTGTGAATTCACAATTCGGAACTCGAATAGCCCAAATTTCGCCGTTGAAATACGTGCCAATGGCGTTGTTGTGAGTGATAATGTTTTTAGTCGCAATTATGGCGGAATACGAATCGGAATGCTTATGGGACCAATTGTTGAAAGGAATTCGGTGATGTTTAATGAAATTTACGAAAGCACCGGCTACGGCGTTTTTGTGCGATCTGCTAGAGCAACTGTCGTTGTGAATAACACTTTTTTGTCGAATAATTGGGCGATCACTTTTTATGGGTCCTCAGAAAATGTGGTCAGAGGCAACAAGATAACTGGCACAAATAGCCTTTGCATCAACCTGAACAACTCCACACAAAATGTTGTTGTGAGTAATTTTATGCAAGGGGGAAGGTTAGGAGTTTACGTGGACTATCATTCTAATTTTAATAATTTGACTGGAAACTGCATTTTCAACATGGAAGGGTGGGGGATATGGGTGTATAACTCGTTCTCCAACACTCTTGAAAATAATAGTCTAAATAACAATTCGATCGGGATTTTCCTAGAACGTGCCGCTCACATTGTTCTAGCTGGGAATGTTATGAATGGAAACAGCCATAACTTTGGGATTAGTGGCCAGAAAATGCTGCACTTTCTCCATTCAATTGATGTGTCAAATACAGTTGACGGAAAGAAGGTCTATTATCTCATTAATCATCCAGAAGTTGTCATAGACTCATCTACTACTCCGGAGGCTGGATACTTGGGTGTTGTTAATTCGACAAATGTGATTATAAACGATTTGAACATTACGTCTAACTGGCAAGGTATTCTGTTGGCATATGTTTCGAATTCGACCATTAGCAATATTCATGTTTTGAAGAATTATATTGGCATTGATCTTTTTAGCTCCGATGATAATTGTTTTTTTGGCAACACTGTGATCGAAAACAGCTATGGAATTTTGCTGGTGAATTCGTCTAACCTGCTGTACAAGAATAATTTAGTTAATAACACTCGAGGAGTTTTCTGTTTGGGCAGAAACAGTTCATGGGATAATGGTGCAGAAGGAAATTATTGGAGTGATTATGTAGGTTCAGATAAAAACTTCGATGGTATTGGTGATATCCCCTATTTGATTGACGTGGACAATGTGGATTGTTTTCCTCTCATGGAGATCGTGAGCGAAGTTAAGATTTTCGAAATGGGCACATGGGATAATTTGACTTATTTTGCTTCTGTTTTCAGTAATTCCACTGTGGCTGGTTTTGTTTTTGATTCTGTACTCAGATCTATAGAGTTTAACATTACCGGACCAACAGAAATGGCGGGTTTTTGCAATGTGACTATTCCTAACGTCTTCTTTGGTGGTCATTACGAAGTTTGGGCAGAAGAGTCTTTAATGGCATTCAGCTTGGTTTCAAACACAACGCATAGTTTTCTCTATTTTGCTTATGAGCATAACGTGCGTAACGTGAAAATAGTTGGCAATGTGACTAATCAGGGGTCTGATGTGATCCTGTTTTGTATTATTCTCGTTTTCTTATTCTCAATAAGCACTTTCTTAGCGGTGAAAGCATATGTCTCGGGTAAACGCAAACGAGACTGTCTAGGTTGATTGTGAGCTTATGTTTTGGATTAGTTCTCAACAAGACCAAGTGTGTTCTCGGCTATTGATTAGTATTGTAGTTGTCAATGATTCACTAGGTTGAAGGATTTTGCTTGCCCGTTTTTTTGACTGGTACTTTTCTCAGACGTTTTGGTTTTCTCTTGCTCCTCAATATTAAGAAGGTTGCTACGAAAACTATTACTGCTATGATTATTACTGCTCCAGTTAATGTGTCGGAACCGTTTTCTTCACCATTAAAAGATCCGTTGATTTCTTGTTGGGCTGCGAATTGTGTTGATTCGGCGGTAATAGTCATCCATTTGAATGTTTCTCGTTTATCTGGAGGCCAAAGTGCGATTTCAAAGTCGGTTGTAGTTCCAGGTGGGAGTTCAGCCATAAGCAATCCTGGATCGGAGTTTGCTGAGGCAACTTTGTTTTCGGTGCTGTAGAATGTGGCTATGGCTAAGATGATGGATGCATTTACATTGCCGTTGTTTCTGATTCCGCCTAAGAGTCTGTTGTTTTCGATATCAATCAAGGGGTTGATTATTTCTAGGGCTGGAGATTTTCCTTCTGGCTTTGGCGTGTAAGTCTGAAGAAGGATTAGGTCGTATCGTTTGGCACTGATCGGTCCATAGAAAATGAATGGAGTTTTTCTTCCAGGCAATAGTTCTTCCAGCATGGTTCGACGGGTTTCGGTTGTAATTTTTTGATTGGCTTCGTCGTAGTATGTGGCTTGTAGTTCTATGTTTGCGACAGGTGTGTTGCCTTCATTTCTAACTTCGCCTATTATATAGTAATAATATGGAGATCTCAGAAAGCCAGTGTGGCTCAATAGTCTTACTTGTGGCTGAGCTATTGTTTGAGTGAGGATTGTAGGGTTGATGAGCTGTGTAGAAAGAATGGCAAGCGTAGTCAAAAAAGTGAGCCTTCTTATATGCACGTTCATCTTCGAGTTCACGTTTTAGTTGTTAGGGTTAGGATTATTTTAATGTTTTTGTGCTGTAAGTCCAAGAAAACTGGATGTGGGGGATTGAAGACTGTCTGCTTATGATGCTCTGAGTTTGGGGCAAGAGTTGTTGTCTTGTTTTTGTTGGAGATTGTCACTGCAATGAGTAGTGTCATATTCAATAAATCGGTTGCATTCTTTGCTGGGCGATGGTGTATGCCTGTTTGCAGCGAGATTTTGACAAGCTGAGAATGATTAGTTGTTCGCAGGACATTTGGAGGTCAATCAGATGCCTCGATATGAGTGCAAGTGTGGATTTGCCTGAAAGCGCTCTATTACTGGTGAGTTAGATGTTATGCACAAGGTTGGGAAAGACTTATGAAAAACTGAAAGGTTGTCAATTTGGAACTGGACTTTGCTAAGGAGTTGATCACCAAATCACCGAAGTGATATCAGTGGGATCATAAAGAATAGCAGGGTGTCTTCAACGTATGAGGTTCGCTGTTGACAAGCAGTGTCTGCTCAGTAATCTGCGAGGTTGCTTGCAGGAGTCCTTAAGCTGAGCCTAGAAAGACCTGGGCACAAGTGTTCTCTGAGGGAGCATTGCATCAGTCTTTGGCATGCTGGTTTTGAGCTCTATAGCACCTGATTATTGGATGGCAAGTTCTCAAGGTGCCCATTCCTTTTCATAACTGGCTTATCTGAGATTTAGAATCGAATCTGATGACCAATGACTGCCTCTTTGATTCTTGAGAAGTCAGTTAAGCAATATGGCGTTCTCGAGCGAATCCTTACTGACCCAACAACTTGGCTCATCCTGCTAGAGGAGTTTGCTTTGTACTGCAACGAGTTTGGGACCGATCATTTCATTGCTAGCGTTACAGATCAACAACGATTGGCAAGGTTGAAGCGTTCTACAAAGCGTGCGAAGCCGAGTCTCGTCTCTTCAAGTAGCACTGGACATTCATATTCTACTACAATCATAACAGATCTTACGAACTACTAAACTACTTAATTCCAACACCAATGTGCCTAAAGCATAGACTGTAATCCTATTCTTAGATAGAACACTTGCGTTGATTAGTTAAAGCTTAAATATTGAAAGAATCCCTTCTTTCAGGAAGGGAGATTTGATGAGAGAATATTTGGTTAAAAGGATTCTCACGTCAATCATAATACTGATAGTTGTAATGACTTTGAACTTCATTATTTTCCGTGTTGTTCATCCAGTTTCAGATCCTACTCGATTCTTCATGATTCCTGAAATGACTGCCGCCGATAAGGCAGAGATAAGGGCAATTTGGGGATTTGACCTTCCTCTCTTTCCAGATCAATTTCTCATTTACATGTGGAATCTTGTAACGTGGAATTATGGAAAAGCTTTCACTCTACCTCCTACTGACATTGCGCCTGAAATGGCCTGGCGGCTTGCAAATTCAATTGTTATTTTGGGAGGTGCACTGATCGGAACGGTATCCATAGGTGTGCCGTTGGGAGTATTGGCTGGTTCGAGAAGAGGACAGAAAACCGATGTTGTGATAATGGGCGGAGGTCTTATTACGTGGGGTATCCCTACATTTTTTGTTCAAATCATGTTTTTACTGGTATTCTCATTTTATTGTCTTCGATGGTTTGGTTTTCCAATAATACCTCCAGCGGGAGTGGTTAGCATTCCTCCTCCAACTGACCCATTTGCACTGTTTGTCGACAAGGTTTGGCATGCAGTAGGGCCAATTACGACACTTATACTTGCTGGATTTGGATCTTGGGCATTGTATACTCGCAACATGATGATTGACACTTTAACTGAAGATTATATTCTTACTGCCCGAGCTAAAGGAGCTACAGAAAAACGCGTATTGTACAGGCATGCGTTCAGAAGCATTCTTCCCCCTATCGCTACTATTATTGCTATGGCCGTCCCAGGCATTGTTACTGGAGCGATAATAACTGAGCAGATCTTTGGATGGCCTGGAATCGGTCAATGGTACATTTCCGCTTTGAACAGTGGCAACCATCCGGTGACTCAGGCAATTCTTTTTAATTTCGCTGTTCTAATGATACTGGCAAATCTTCTGGCGGATGTGTTGTATGGCTTTCTTGATCCACGTATACGAGTAGGAATGAGGAGGTAGGCAGAACAAAATGTCTGTATTTGGAAAAACCAAGAGAAAGATATTTGCTAGAAAGCTTAGAAGCTTTTGGCAAGACTTCAGTCATAATAAGATAGGTTTTGTAGGGTTATCTATAGTTCTTTTATACGTTGGGGTTGCTTTCCTAGCCCCATATATGACTCCATACACTGAAGCTCAAGCTTTGAGACCTCCACGCGTTGCCCACAGATACGCAATGCCACAATGGTTCACGTTGTTTCCTGGCAATGAAGATCTTCCACCTACGTTTGCCATTCCGTTCAGTTGGACGTCTATTGAAGAGTATGAATCAATTCAGATGCTCTATGATGCTACAAAAGTCACTGTTTTGTATAATAATACCGAAGGTACAACTACGGCTCAAGAGTACTTTTTCAAAATACATTTCGACTACCCTTACCGGTCTCCGCCGGCTTTCACTGTAAGGTATGACAGGACAGCCACTTGGAACAACCTTAGATATCGCATTGAAGTCTATTTAATATGTCCAGACGGGCATGAATACCCTCTTGCTGGCAGAGACTACGACCAGGTAATAAAAAGAGTAGTCATTCCTCCAGCAGCTTGGAATAGGGCATCCTACAGCGAAACCCCAACCTCTGGTAGCATAACCTTGCGACAAAGACTGTTCTATGAAGAACTCTACGAAGCAATATACGTTGAAGAATTTGAGAATTACCGTACAACCCTTTACAAAGGCTACTACAATACTACTAGCAGAAGCAGATACAATTGGTACGTTCAAACATATGGTACTGACCAGTCGTTCACCACCTATTGGGATGAATACTGGAATACAACTGGCTTAGACGCTTGGAACACGTTTTGGTTAGGTCACATATCTACAGCAGAAAGGTACACGGATGCTCAGGCCAAAAACAAGGCAGATACTGCAGCTAGAAACTTGGCCCCAGAGACAATAATCTTTTCGCAAAAGGGAAAATACACCTTATTAATGAGGCTGATCGTTGAACCATCCAGTGCAAACGCGTCGCTTACTGTAAACTTTTCACCGGAAAACAGTTTTAGAGTTTGGGGTGCTATTCATGGTTTGCTTGGGACAAACTCCTTTGGCGGAGATGTTTTCACGCAACTGGTATATGGAGCACGAATCTCACTTATTGTTGGAATATTGGCTGCTGTACTATCAACCAGCTTAGGTATTCTAACGGGCGTGTCTTCAGGATATTTGGGCGGAGTGGTTGACGAGTTTACAATGCGCGTAGTAGATGTTTTGTTGTGTCTTCCTGTGTTGCCTATACTGCTTGCACTTTCATCATACTTTAAACCAAATGTGTATTGGCTGGTCGTTATTATTGCCATTTTTGGCTGGCAAGGTCTTTCACGGGTTATAAGGTCTAGGGTTCTTTCTCTTAGAGAAATGCCATTTGTTGAAAGTGCAAAGGCTGCTGGCGGTTCTGATTCCTACCTGATAAGGAGGCACTTAATACCGAACGTTTTTCCAATAGCCATGGCTTCGATGGTGCTTGCTGTTCCAGCTGCTATACTCACAGAAGCGGCTCTAAGCTTTTTAGGATTTGGAGATCCAAACGCTGCCACATGGGGGAAAATGCTTTTTGAAGCTCAAACAGAAGGAGCCTTTAAAGCTCTGGCTTTTCATTACGTAATTCCGCCAGGCTTGGCCATAACATTCTTATGTGTAGCATTTGTGTTTCTCGGGCATGCTCTTGATGAAATTGTTAACCCGAGACTAAGGAGGAGACGCTAATGGAAGTTCTCAGAGTTGATGACCTTAGAACATACTTTACGGTGCTGCGAGGTCATGTTAGAGCAGTAGATGGCATAAGCTTTAAGGTTGAAAAGGGTAAGGCGTTTGGGTTAGCAGGCGAATCAGGTTGTGGAAAAACAACTGCGGCTCTGTCAGTTCTTAGACTATTGCCTCACAACGGTCGTATTGTGAACGGGAAAATATTGCTTGAAGGAAAAGACCTGTTGAAACTCGATAATGAAACCATGAGGAAACAGATTAGATGGAAGAAGCTGTCAGTGATATTTCAGGGTGCAATGAACTCTTTGAATCCTATTATGCCTATTGGTGATCAAATAGCCGAATCAATAATGCTTCACGAGAAAGTCGAAAAGAAAGAAGCCTTAGACCGTGCCGGGAAGCTATTGGATCTAGTGGGTATAGGGTCACAGAGACTTAAGAGATATTCTCACGAACTTAGTGGAGGTTTGAAACAGAGAACAGTGATAGCCATGTCACTGGCTTGCAATCCATCTCTGATTATTGCTGATGAACCCACCACCGCGCTGGATGTTATCATTGCAGCACAAGTATTGAAGGTGATGAAGGAACTGCAGCAGAAACTGCAAATCTCCATGATTGTGATATCTCATGATCTATCCATGATAGCAGAAACCTGCGAAGACATTGCCATTATGTATGCTGGGCGAATTGTGGAACAAGGAGACATAGTGAGCGTTTACAAGGAGCCTATGCATCCGTACACGCAGAAGCTTTTAGGAGCGTTTCCAAGTTTGCTAGGTAAAGAAGGATTGCTTGAATCGATACCAGGATTTCCTCCAGATCTGCTTAATCCCCCCTCTGGATGCAGGTTCCACCCAAGATGTCCTTATGCAATGGAGAAATGTAGAAAAGAAGAACCGAGACAATCGGCCGCAGGCACAGGTCATTATGTAGAATGTCATTTGGTGGAATGAACCGTGGAACAACCAGTACTTAGGGTAGACGGATTAGTCAAATACTTCCCATTAAAGCTTGGATTCTTCGCATCTATTAAAGTGAAGAACCCTCCACAAGTACATGCCGTTGACGACGTAAGCTTCCAGATAATGCCTAATGAAGTGTTTGGGCTTGTTGGCGAAAGCGGTTGCGGAAAGACAACGACTGGGCGATGCGTTTTACGGCTAGTTGAACCGACAAAGGGCAGAATGAGCTTCAAAGGTGCTAACATAAGTGCTCTTTCTTATGAACAGATGAGGAAGATGCGCCGGAAAATGCAAATAGTGTTTCAAGATCCTTATGAGTCCCTGAATCCAAGAATGAGTGTATACGATATACTTGCAGAGCCGTTGCAGCTTCAAAGAATAACAAGTGAACCTGAAGAAATAGACAAAAGAATATTCGAGGTATTAGAAGAAATGGATTTGATACCGCCTGAAGAGTACATGTACAGGTTTCCCCACGAATTGAGTGGTGGACAAAGGCAAAGAATAGCCATTGCCAGAGCATTCATACTTAAGCCCGATTTTGTGGTTGCAGACGAGCCTGTTTCGATGCTGGACGCGTCCACTAGAAGTGAAGTTGTTAAGCTAATTCAAGGTTTAGTGACGAAATTTGGAGTAGCGTTTCTTTACATTACGCATGATTTGGCATTAACTAGGTATATTTGCAATAGAATCGGGGTCATGTATCTTGGAAAGATAGTGGAAATGGGACCAAGCGGAGAGCTTATTGATAAACCTCAACACCCGTACACTGAAGCCCTAATTGCAGCAGTTCCGGTTCCTGATCCCACAATGAAACGCACGAAAGTTGTAATCAAAGGTGAAGTTCCAAGCCCGGTTAACCCACCTCATGGATGCCGATTTCACCCACGTTGCCTGTACGCCCAGGAGAAATGCAGCAAGGAAGAACCCAAACTGGTTGAATCAGGAAAAGACAGACAGGTAGCCTGTTTTTATCCTCTACGCTAGAAAGGAATTGCAGGTTCTTGAGTTTCTTGTGTTTTTGCAGCTGAAAGGTAGAGGATGAACTCCGAAAGGCTGGTGCCCGTCACGAAACCGCTGAAACCTATAAACCACCAAGCCGGATCCATCAGCTGAGTCAAGATTATTGGTAAACCCAGAAAGACGACCACTAGAACAAGTACTATTAATGTTGCCCATTTCTCCAATAGACTTTTTTCTTCGGTCTCTTCCTGCTGCAAGGCATCGTATGAAGCTGACTCGGTTCTTTGCATTCGAAGCAAGATGTAAACTTTTGCTTCATACATAAGTAAGGCGGTCAAAACGGTAAAAGCAAAGTAGCCAGCTAGCAATAGCAAGTTTGGAACGCTGAACAGAATGGCTAATGAAAAAATGACCGATAGCACTGCAACTACAACATTGAAGTAGACCCTGAACTTGCTGAAAGGATATCTCACTTTTCTATCTTTGAAAAGGAAAGCCATTAACCTCACCGGGGCATTTCAAGCATTCTAAACCCCAAGCTTTCGAAAGCGAGACTACGCTGGATGTAGCTTCTTTCAACATCCAGGCGAATACCGCTTACTCCAGTGAAGACGGTTCTTATGTAAATGCGAATGTGTATTTTCCACTCCTTATCTTCACCTGACAACCAAGAATCAACAGTAGTGGGGATTGAGAAGTTTATTGTGACTTCAGAGCGACCTCTCACTTCAATCGGAGGATCAAAAGAATAAAAGCTTCTCGGATCCCTTTCCATCGAGAATTCGTACCTCGCACCATTAACTTGAAAGCCTTTTAGTGCGACGTAAGAGACCCATAAAGCAAAATCTGAAGGGTTGTCGATGGTAATGATTGTGTCTAGAGTTGAATTCGCATTCTGTGTTTTGATGCCCACTTTTTGGACTTCTGTTGTCAGTCTTCGCAGTGCCCCTGCTACGCCTACCCACATGTAAACCGTAAAAGAGAGGATTATCGACATGGCTAGGGTGAAGCAGATAAAGAAAATCAGTATTTTAGACATCTTGGTTCGCATTCATCTCTCTCTAACTGTTGCTGGTGAAGTAATCTTGCTAATACCTTGATATAACTTTTTGCAAAGGGACATAAAGGTTAATTATGATATTGTCATTGCCATAGCTGATGGATGGAGGCGTGGAAGAAGTGAGGTTTACTCTCGGTTTGAAGCAGAAAGTGCTTTTGATATGGCTGTGTTTTTCTTCAGTCACTTCTTTGCTTGTGGTTGTTCTGATTCAGCCTAACATTTTTGCAGAATCTTTGAGAATCTTTGCTTCGATCTGGGTTCTCCTGAACTTGCCAGCGTGGGCAGCTGTGTTTGTCTGGCATTTGTTGAAGCAGGCACATGCAAATTTGTTGAACACCTTTGTGTTGTGTGCTTTACTCGTCAACTATGTGACCGCGTTTGTAGTTTGGTCAGCTTGGAAGAATCATTATGCAGCTTACTTCATCCTTATAGTGACCAGTGTGTTAGCTGCAATGGTTCTGAATGATATTTCTAAAACGATTGTTTTCGGAGGTCTGAGTGTAATTGTTTCTGCTTTGTCTTCTGCAATCCTTATGCTTTTACCGTTGCTGGTTTACGGAGCTCCTGTGGAGCAAGTGAACGTGGGACTTGTCATCTATGTGGGCGACACTTTGTGGAAACTTGTCATTGTTCTTCCTTTATGCATGCTAGCCGGATTAGTCGTCTCATTTTTGCATGACTGGATTTCAAACAGGCAAAACGCAGAGCTTGTCTCAAAATAGAGGAATCCTTGCATAGCTACTGGAACATTCTTCCATAAGCTTTTTAAAGTCGTTTCTGGCATTTAATACATGCTGAAAATAGGAGAAAGGAAAATGTTAAAGAAATTTGTATCTTCAGCGGTCATAGCAGTGCTATTGATGTCTACGTTTGCTTTTCTATCACCCGCATCTGCACAATTGTATCCACAACCGAGGCTTGACGAGATTTACATGAAGGTTATTAGTGACCCGGACGCGGCTACCACAGCTTTCCAAATCGGCGAAGTGGATGTTAATCCTGACATGATCCGATGGGCCAACGTCGAGAAGCTCATTAACGAGGGCCATCAGGTCTTGTCTATGGGTGGCTTCCACATGTGCTACTTGGGCATTAACACCCGAAGCTACGTGCCAGACGACGCAGGACAACCAGATCCCGGCAGATCATTGGCGCCTTTGAACTGGACCAGCTTCAGACTAGGCCTTGCATGGGCTGCCCTCTCAGAGACCGAGAAGGAAGCCGCCATTCTAAAGATCTACGGCGGTCCCATCAACATCCCGTTGATGACAGTAGTGCCTCCGGCGCTGGGAGTATGGTGGAATTACGAGATTGACCCTCCAGGCTGCAACTTCACCAAGGCTTGGGAAATAATGCAGGCAGGCGGCTTCTACAAAGTTGGCACTACCTTGTACCAGCCCAACGACGTCCCAGTGAGAGACACAATCGAAGTGTTGTCTCCTCTTGATGCGCCGACCAGTATGGAGTTCACGCGCGAATTTACTCATAAGTGGAACAACTTCACCCAGACTTTTCTAGGCGTGACAAATGCCCTGTTCGTCCAGAACGATGTGCTCTTCGGGCCCGTTCTGGTGCCACGTGCGTTCCAATACCGAGACTTTGATATCTACTTCCTGTGCTGGGGCTTGAGCAGGTTCCCAACGTTCCTGTACAACTTCTTCCACAGCAGCTTTGAGGGCGAATGGGAGAACAACAGCTGCGGCATCCAAGACGCTGAGCTTGACGCACTTCTTGAAACCATCCAGTTCGGCTTGGTCTACTCAGAAAAGGTCGATGCTTGCTGGGCGGCTCAAGAACTGATCGTCGAACAGCTGGTTCCATACGTGCCCATCTACAGCCGAACCTACTACAACGCTTTTGCCAAACGCAGCGAAACCCACTATTTGACCAACAAGATTAACATGGGCGGATTCGGAGCTGACAACGAGTGGACCTGGGCCCATATGCACTGGGCCGACCAACCTGTCGGAGGATCAGTCGGATACGTGCTAGGATCAGCCCCAGTGAACCTGCATCCAGGCTGGGCAAGCAGCGCTTACGAATGGGACATTCTAAGCAAGCTCTTCGTGGGCATGATTGCCACTACGCCAGACTTAGGCGATTTGCCATTTGGCGCAGGAAACTGGAGCACAGAGGCTTTCGACTGGCCAGCGCTCAATATTTACGATGGCACAAAGGTGAGGTTCCAGCTCAGAAGCGACCTTTACTGGCATGACGGCCAGCCTGTAACCATTGAAGACGTGAAATTCGCTTTTGACTTCATGGAAAACTTCCCGAGGTACAAGGCAACATGGCAATACCACGTGTGGTCAGACGTCATTGACCCATGCACCATCGAGGTTTACATGAACGTCACAAGCCAATGGGTAGCCTATCAGCTTGCAGGCATAGCCCTTCTGTTCCCGAAGCACATGTACGGTCCAGGAGGCTGGCTTGAAAGCAACGGCCACGACCCAGTCAACGCGGCTGTGTGGACCATTCCATACACGGTTGGCAACGCCCGCAAGGCTTTGATCGGATGCGGCCAATACATATTCGACTACTGGGACCCCGCACTCAACATTGCCCACGTCGTCAAGAACCCTGACTACTTCATCTGGGTGCCTGTTCTGCAGGCCTTCGAAGTTTACAGACAGAGAGTAAACCCAGGCGTTACGCTGCACTTCTACGTCTGGCTGATTAACTACAGCCCCTTCCCGATCTGGGTCAATGATGTTGACATCACCGCAAATGGCGCTGTCATCGAAAACATCACAGGCCCAATACTCATGATGCCGTTCTCGGCGCAACGCTACGGACCATATCATCACACATTCCCTATGCCAGGTCCGGCCTTTTTGGACTGCCACACATTCTTCGCAGAAGAGCCATGGGTAGCTGACTACTACTTCCCAATATACGTAACCGTCCCTGAAGACTTGAACTACGACTATGAAGTAGACATCTACGACCTAGTAATCGTCGGCCTTGCCATAGGCGCAGTGCCCGGCGACCCCAACTGGGATTCAAGAGCAGACATAGTCAGAGACTACGGGATTGACATCTTCGATCTCGTCTCAGTCGCACTTCAACTCGGCTGGGGCAGCAGCTAAAAACCACACATAGCACTCAATACAACCCCTTCTTTTTTTTATGTTCTGAATGAATTTGGAATTTTGTTTCCATTTCAGCTTTAGCCTCGTAGGAGAGTCCCGTCCCAGAGGGTGGGAACGAGCTGTAACACCTTCAAATCTGCAGAACCTCTTCTTTCAACGCAAAGATACTTTCAAGCGGCGAACGTGGAAATAGAAGATACTTCCGTAACCTTTAAATTCGCAATTAGCTCACATTATACATGCTAAATAAGGAGAAGGGAGAAATAAGAATGAACAAAATAGCGAAATCTTTATCGAACATAACATTGGCTGCAATGCTTCTACTGTCAATGGCCATAGTGTTTCCAACAGTATACGCAAATCCTACAGTAGTCTCAGTAGACCCATCCTCAAACATTTTCTACTCCGACGTAACCGCCAAAGGCGACACCTTCACAGTTGACGTAAGAGTTGACGACGTCACAGACATGTACGGCTACGAGTTCCAAATCTTCTGGAAGAACGACGTGCTCAAACTCCTCACAGCCGTGAGACCTCCAGGCCACATCCTAGAGCCTACAGACCCAGGCGGCATCTACATAGCCAAATGGGAAATCAAAAACGACTATAGCGCTACAGAAGGTCGTTTCTGGTCAGTCGTCACGTTGACAGCTCCAGAACCTGCCAAAACCGGAAGCGGAGTCTTCTTCGAAATGACTTTTGAAATACTAGTGGATGCTCCATGGAAAGGCATGGTAGACTCGTACATAGACATCAGGGTGAGCAAATTGTCAGACACGGCTGCTGCACCTATTCCTCATGATGTCGTTGACGGTGTATTCGAATACCACTGGTCTCCTCCAATAATCCGTCCGTTCCTGTCAGTAGACCCTACAACCACCACGAAAGTCGCCGGAGCCCCGATAGTTGGGACCCCTGCCGCCTTCTTCGACATCTATGTGAAGCTGAATGACGCTGCCTATGGCTGGTGGCTGATAGGCGCCGAATTCAGACTAGCCTACAACGACACCCTACTCAGCTTCGTAAGCATGACCTTAGATCCATGGGTAGAAACCTTCGGCGACATTTACATGGTAGCCCCACTCCATGGATACCGCGGAGACGGCCTACGCTATGTACACACTGCAATAGTGCTGATGCCCCACACCTATCCGCCAGCCGAGTGGGATAATCCTATCAGCGGCACAGGACGACTGGTGAAAATCAGGTTCGAAATAATATACCAAAGCATGTTTCCAGACGTAGATGAAAGCCCGCTAGACCTCTACGGCATCAAATTCTCCGACATCGCCGCCGAACCAATAACCCCAGCGGCAGAAATAGACGGTAAGGTCGTAATTCAAGGGTACATCTTAGGCAGGATAATCGACGTGTACACCCAGTATCCAGCACCCTACGGCGGACAAGGTATCGATCAACCAAGTGACACCTTTGCACCACAAGACCTAGTATGCCTCACCGCCGAAGTCACATACAACCTCGACCCCATACAAAACAAGCGCGTCGACTTCGAAGTCAAATGGCCGAATGGCGACGTCCTCTTAACCAGAAGCGCCTACACCGACATCTACGGCAAGGCAACCATATGCTTCAGAATACCTTGGCCAGACCAAGTTTCACCTGAAAACGTGTTCGGCATCTGGAAGGTATGGGCAAAAGCTGACATCGCCAACGAAGTGGTCACCGACACACTCGAGTTCAAGGTTGACTGGCTCATGGAAGTCGTATACGTGAACAAATCGAGCAGTTATCAGAAACAGAAGATATACGACCTCGAAGCTACACAACAACTAGGTGAAATGTGGTTCGAAGTATTCTTGGAAGTACGCTCTGAACAGGAACGCGAAGCCGTAATCACCGTAGTGGTCTACGACGAGCTAGGCGTGCCAATCGCATGGGACAGTTGGTGGGGTAACTTTAGTGCAGTCGAATATTGCGTGCCAGGAACATTCACCCACACCTTTACGCTGTATATTCCAACATGGGCCTACGTAGGAACAGCTACAGTATACGCCAACGTATACACTGACTACCCACAAAACTGCGGAACCAGCTACGGTCCCGAGTTTTCCCAAAACTTCTTCATAACTGCACCGCCTTAAGAAACTACGAAAACTCGTCTCACCCCCCTTTTTTATTCAGCTCTCAAGCGCGTATTGCTCAGAGTGTCATTTTCAGCAGCCTTTTGAAGAGAAAACGCGACCAAACATCAGATCTATCGTAGCGTGTGCTATGGAAAACCAGGTGACGGCAACTGTTGCCGCTGAAGAAGCAACCAGCAGGATAGATAATTATTCCATAACCGTTAAATAACTTTCTAACAATATTCTCTTGGAGAAGGGACTATGCGCTTAAACCTTAAACTTCCACTAACAATTATTATGTTAGCACTTTTCCTAAACATTACTGTTGAAGCAACCCTGCCAACAGTCACGGGACCGCAACAAGAAGCATTGGAAACGAGCCAGCTTGAATTATCACTCTCCACGGACAAAGAAGTATACGGTTTCGGAAGCCTCGTACAAATATTTGGAAACCTAACCTTAGACGGCTCACCAGTCGAAGATGGTCTAGTGGGAGTACAAGTGAACGATCCTGTAGGCTATCTCCTAGCCACCAGAACCCTAGACACTGGAACCATTCCTTCTGACAACTGGGTCATAGAGATTCTGCAAGTCGCTACAGTAGACTCGCAAGGTAACCCCAAAGACACTTTCAAGATAGGCCAAACCGCCTATATTGAAGTTACAATGAAAAACAATCTCGACTTCTCACGAGACGGATGGATAACCGCCACAGTACTGGACGCCGACCTAATTCCCATCGCAGTGCCGAGAAGCGAAGGTTCAATCCCTCCAGGCACATCAAAACGTACATTCTCTCTGCCTCTTAGCACCGGCATAACACTCGGACAAGCCACAATCTATGCGAACATCTACACAAAACAGCCAGCAGACAAGGGAATGCCATACTGCCCAGAAAAAACCTCAACCTTCACGATTACCAGCTCAACACAGTCTACCTCAAACCAGCTTAGCCCACCCCAAACAACATCAACATATGGATCTTACAGCTTCACATTCCGCATATACAAAAACTATGCAAGAAAAGGAAACTACACAGTATCCGCGACCTCACAATACCAAATAATTAACCTCACAGCAAACACCACAAAATTCGAGGTAATACTGGAAGGCGACGTAAACGGCGATGATACTGTAGACATTTTTGACCTAGTAATCGTTGGCCTTGCCCTAGGCTCAGAGCCAAGCGACCCCAACTGGGATCCAAGGGCAGACATTAATGGCGACGACCTAGTTGACATCTTCGACTTAGTGATCGTCGGCCTCGATATCGGGAAAACAGTCCGAAAATAACTAAAATATAGAAAAATCATCCAAAATCCTTAAATTAAGCCGATTAACAATATTTCCAAGAAAAGGAAGAAATGGATATGTCGCGGTACTCTATTGTGCTTGGATTGTTTCTTGTGCTGTTG
>CAZGNE010000001.1:17059-168021 GCA_964527165.1 uncultured Candidatus Bathyarchaeia archaeon | reverse complement strand
TATGTTCATGCTTTTAAAAGTTTGATGCCAATCGTGTCAACGGTGAAATGCGCGCGGAAATGTCTTACAACAATTCTCCTAGACAACGTAGTAGTCAATGACTTTCTGAATGCTTTTCGGCGCTGCTTTCTTTGCAGTGAGCTGTTTCAGCATTCTTATCATCTGAGGCTGAAAGCGGGCAATGTCTGTCAGGGTCACTATGCCCACAAGCTTGTTTGCATCAACTACGGCCAACTTCTTTATCTTGCTTTCAAACATCAGTTTCACTGCTTCTTCCAAGTCCGTGCTTGGTTCAACAACAACCAACGGGGTGGTCATGACCTCCTTCACTTGGGTAGTCACCGCGTCCTTTGCTCCTCCAATAACTCTTCTCAAGAAGTCCCTTTCCGTAACTACGCCCATAGCCTTTCCTCTCTCCAGCACTATGAGGCTGCCTATCTGAAACTCGTTCATAATGTCAACAGCCTCTTTAACCGTGGAATTTTCATCCACAGTAATCACTTCCCTCACCATCACATCTCTGACTTTCAATGGCAGTGGGGCTTCTCTCTGTTCCTCTTCGTTCTCATCCGACAATAAGACCACTCATCTAATAGTTCAGAATCGTTGTATATAGCTTCTATCCTCAGCTTAGCACGCGCTGATGCTATAAGAAAACTGCATCCTCTGTTATGCAATGCCTAACCTGAACGCCTCTGCCAACTTCTTTAAACCTGCTGGATCAGCGCTTAGGATGTTCTTAGCTTCTATAAATCTGTTGAAATCGCCAGGCACTTCCACAAAATCGCGGCAATTTGAACATTTGAAGAATTTTGTTGTTTGCCTATAATCAGTAGTTATGCATTGCTTATTCACTTTGCAGTTTCCTTTTTCGTCAAGGTCATAGCCTTCGCAAACACGAAAGGTATCGGGTGATAAATCATCAATCAAGATCAAGTCTCCTGTTTTCAGATCCCTTCCCCATTCCATTTTCCCATCGACCAAATGAAAACCTCGCTTCAGAAACTCTTCATACATTATGCTGCCAATTTGCTTTGTCCTATTTTTGGTAGTCTCCATTTCTTTTTGATTCATCATTCCTAGCTGAACCAAAGCATCATCAACCATCAAAACATCTGGTTCGCCTGCTTTGCCTTTTGCATAAAACTCCACAACATCTAATCTGCTTCCAGGAATTTGAGAAGGGTATCGTCTCCACCAACTTCCCATAACTTCATTTCTAAACACGGTCTCAAGGCCATATATCGCATCTGAACCTCTGAAGTTTTTCGCTTGATTTTCTACACCCAACAATTTTGCTGGTTTAACAACCATAATATTTGATTGAAGCCCTGTTTCTACAAAATCTGTGGGAATGCCCTTTTCTTCAAACAATTCAAAAAAATATTTCGTAAATTTACATGAAATTTCTCCCTTTCCAAGAATTTGTCCGACAACTTTGTCGTAACCAGAATTGAGCACAGGTTTTCCGTTTACCATATAACCTGTAGCATCATCTTTAAAATGAAACTCCAGATTTCCATCGGGTTTTGTAAAAACATCTTTTGTTTTTCCTCGATAAAGCAAACTCACAACAATACCTCCCATTTTAAATATTGTCACACAGAATAGCAGTGTTACGAAATTTATGTTTGTTGCTGCAATTCATCAAAATCAAAAGCGTACGCTAACTATTGCATGAAAAAGAACTTTCTTACAGCGCGGGCTCGAAGCCGATCCTGCAAGTTCGGTGGTGTATTGTGAGTTCTTTGCAGTTTTCAGGTTGTCTTTGGTCAGCTTCATGAAGACGGAGCTCTCGAAATTTTCGTAGAGGAGTCTCTACATAAGATCGCTAGCTCTCTCTATACCTACATTTTCACTATCGAGTTTTTCACTTGAGGCGTCATTGATTTTTCAATGTCCGTTCCAGAGCATCAATAACATTTTGTTTTCCCATTGCGAGCAAATATGGTCCCAAACGTGGTCCTTGCGGAACGCTCAGCAAAATCATGTATAAAGTCTGGAAGAAGCTGCTCACCTGCAAATTATGTTTTTTAGCTATGTTGAATGTGGCATTCTGAATTTTGCCGGCGTCGTCCTCCTGCTTCAGCACTTCAGCCAGTTCTGCTATAGCTTGTTTCTCTTGGTCGCCAAGACTTATCGTGCTTTCCTTGATCTCTTCAAAATCCCTGATCCAATTTTGGGCATATTCAATCCGCCTTCTCAATCCATCATCAAGTGCTTGACCTTTCTTCAGGTAACCGTAGCTTTGAAGTTTTTCAGTGATGAACTCCTCTGCTGAGTCTTGCGGCGTCATCTTGGCAAGAAATGTCAGCAGATTGTATGGCACATGCACGAAAGGCTTTGGAGGCGGCTTCAACACCCAACAATACTCATATAGCCCTCGAAGCTTTGAAAACTCACGCTCGTCTTTCGCCTGCTTCAGTCCAAAATACACATCCTCCAGATAATCTAGCTCGTTCATGTACAATGGAATGTCGCTTACGTCTAACGTGCGGGTGCCAACAAACCTTTTCAGCATAAGCAACAGCAGCGACTGCGGCGAACCATAACAGAACCAAACCTGCGGCGTAAAAACGTTCCCAGTAGACTTTGAAATCTTCCGCCCGCTCTTGTCCAAGAACATCTCATACCTCGCATGCGAAGGCGGTTCATAATGCAATATCTCTCTGCAAATCCTATCGTTTATGCGAACAGAATCCGAAATGTCCTTGCCGTAAGCTTCAAATCTTATGTCGAGAGCCTTCCACCTAGCTGCAAACTCGCCTTTCCAACTAAGCTTGCCCTCGCCTTTGGTGATGTTCGCTTCGCCTTTGAAACCGCATCCTTCAATCCATCGTCCTTTTATCTCCATCCCCGCGCATGTATACTGAACCTTGCTTTCTTCAGGCAGAAACTCCGAAGCTTGCGTTGTGTACATGCGCCCGCAGTTGCTGCAGATCGCAAAGTAAGGCAAAAACTCTGTGTAACGCTCTTGCCCTACTTCATCCTTAACGATTTCCCCAACCTGCTTCGCATTTAACAACAAAGTCCTGATCTCATCGTTCATCAAGCCCTTCTCATAGGTTTCCTTCGCTGACATGTAACGATACTCAATCCCACACTTATCCAGAGCATCAAGCAACAGAGAACTCATGTGCCTGCCAAAACTGTCATGGCAGCCAAATGGGTCAGGAATATTCGTAACTGGACAACCCAAATGCTTTTCCAACGAGCTAGGCAATCCAGCTGGAACCTTACGCAGCCCATCCTTATCATCGCAAAAAGCAACAAGCTCGGAAGGATACTCGAACTCTCGCAAAGCCAAAGTAACCGCAAAGGATCGCGCCGCATCACCCAAACTGCCAATATGCGGAAACCCAGACGCGCCCAATCCCATCTCAGTTCTAATCAAGTCTAGACTTCTGCCCAGCCTCCGCTCTCTTTCAATGATTTTCTCAGCCATTTTGTCATACCAAGTACCATGGCCAATCATTTTCTCTGTCATCAGCGTAATCAACATCCAACATTATTAGCGTGAAAGGAAATAAAAAATCTTTAGAAAAGAATAAGGGCTACTTCCGTTTTACCGCCGCAACAATGGCAATGGCAGCCAGCGCCAGCAGTACCACTATCAAAGAATAATACCATTCGTAGCTGTACAAGAACCAAGCCCCGCCAATTGCCACAAGCAGCAATCCCCAAGAAAGAGTGCTAAAGGCTCCACGCTCGTACTTTTGAGGATTCGAAGCCTGCATGGCTGCAAGGGCAATTGTCCAGCAGCCAGACAAAGCAATTATCAAGGGCATAATCAGCGTCCAATCCGTGATCATTTGCAAGGGCTGATAAAGCAGAATGCTGACAACTATTATTATCAGAATGACCCCGATAGAAAGTAATCCTTGTTTTCCTCCGTCAGCCATCAAATGTCAACTCGCATTACTCGATTTTCGTGCCGCATTCGAGACAGAACTTTGAAGTTGAAGGAACAGGATGCCCACACTTTGGACAGTTCATCGTCCCCGCAGCTGGAGGAGTAATCGGCACGCCACATTCAGAGCAGAATTTTGACGTAGCAGGAATCTTGGCATTGCATTTGGGACATATGACTAAAGCAGCGGCAGGCGCCTGTGCTGGACCTGTAGGCGTCATAATTTGCGGGATGAGCACCATGCCCGTGCCAAGGCCTGCACCTGAAGATTTGCCTAGCTCTTCTGCTGCTTTCTTTACGGTCTCCATGCGCAAAACCTCTTCAGGCGCAGCTCTTCCAGTCCTGAGCCAAAACAGCCTTTCACGATATTCTGGTGTTGTGTCAATTCCTTCAAAACGTAAGTCTGTAAGTTCCAAGCCAAGTCGCCTAAAATAATCAATAATGTCATTCTTGACGATCATTGATGTTTCATCAAGCCGCGTGAAAACTGTTAGCAAATCGTAATGTGAAAGTTCGTCAATCATCTTCTCGTTCAAAAAGCCCCTCAAAAAACTGTTAACTTGTTCGGTTGTGTAAGCTTTTTGTCCGCCGACTACCTCGTTCACGAACAGCTGAGGAGTTTCAACTTTGAACCAGAATGAACCATGAACCTTCAGGGGCGCAAGTTCTGTTGTTTGCGCTTGCGTGCCGTATTTCCCAGCAAAAACCTTGGTTGAAACAAAGACTACAGCTGTTTTGAAAGGCTTCTCTTTGTAGCCGGCAATTCGAGTAAGCAGTCCTGTCAACAGTGGCAGGTTCAAGGTTGTCAGCCCATGTCTTCCAGCGTTGAACACGTCATAGGCTTTGCCGTCTCTGAAAAACACTGCAACCTCATATTCATGCACTATTAGCTGAGAACCCCATGTGAGCTCTTCCTCTGGATATCTCCAGATAATGTCTTCTGAACTTGGATTCTTCCACTCTATAACCTGCGGCATTTCATCTCACTCCTAGAATTACTTCCCCTCTCTTGTCAAAGGCTTTTTCAAAAGCCTCCAAGGTTTCAGACAAACTCTGCACATGCTCTTTTGCCTTATCGAGCTTCTGCTTTGTTATCTCAGCCTTGAACGCGTCAACTTCGTTGACTATGTTATCCGCATCAACAATTATCTGATTGTCAAAATCAATCATTCTATCAAGCGCCTCTTCCTCAATTTTCACAATGTTAAAGAAGCCCGCGTATCCATGGGAAGCATGATTGATCTTCTCAGCCACGCGGTCAAATCGGGCAATAAGGCGATCCGTACTTTTCAAAACATCAAACAAGCGACGGTCAGAAAGTTCCTGAAAAACAGTTTTAAGGTCATTTCTTGCGTTCGAAAGCTTTCCATGCAAATGGTTTCGAATGAGTCTATCGGATTCCCTTCGCAGTTCCTTCTCCTTGTATCCGCGGAATCCAGGAAGCGCCGCCACGATTTGCTCAGAAAGCCGCATCTGCTTCTTCGCCTTTTCATAAACATTCTTTTTCTCGCTCAAGAATTTTTCCTCTTCAATTTTCGCCACGATAAATGAATTATCGAGGTGCTTTTAAGGTTTCTTTAGAACATCCCAAAACCAGCGTGGGGAATGTCGCCCCTTATTACTGTGCCCGATGCTCCGTCTAGAAATAATTGGTAGGATTTTCCCTTATACTCATACTTCACAAACCATACAGGAGCATGAAGATAAACTGCTTGTTTTACTTCAACGTCAGTTTTCATCTCCATAACTCTGTCAACATCCTGCCCGATCAGGTGTTTATGATGCCCATCAATCTGCTGTCTCGCAAGCTCCACAGCCGCAGCCCTGTCAATCTCGCTATTGAGAACCTTGGCAAAGGCTTCGATTTTCCTGAAGTCATAAGGAATCTTGCCCTCTAAAGGCACAGTAAATTCTCTTGTCGAAAACTGGGTGGCCTTCCTTGCCAGTACAAGCCAACTATACTTCTTATCCACATTTCCTTCCTTCACAACGGCTGGAGTGATGCGTTCAAAAATGCCCTTATAGCTGCTCTTAGCTTCCACAGACACAATCCAAAACGGCAGATAAACCAAATCCTTCTTTACTATCTTGGCTTTTTTCGCCAGATCTCCAGGCTTCAAAAAACCTGTTCGCATCCAACCTCTAACAAGTTCCTCGATCCCTGCTGGATCATACTTGTTAAGCAGCATAGAATGCTCAAAAGTGAATGCCCGCCCAGTTTCTATAACAACTGTGTAGCCACAATACTTGCACGTTGCTATTATCTCGCCAGGATTGAAGGATATTGGTGCGCCGCAATGTGAACAGCCAATTTTGTCAACAATCGTCATGTTCCTTATGCCTTTGCCTTTTCCCTTTTCAATATCTCCCTAGCAACAATTACGCCTGAAGCAGAAGCCTGAATGAGCCCTCTTGTAACACCGGCACCATCACCAATAGTGAACAAGCTGCGAATGCGAGTTTCCAGACAATTGCTAAGCTGAAGTCTAGATGAGTAGAATTTCACTTCCACGCCATACAGCAGAGTATCTCTCGAATGTATGCCTGGAGCAATCATGTCTAAGGCTTGAAGCATCTCTCGAATGTCAGCAAGATAACGGTACGGCAGAACAAAGCTCAAATCGCCTGGTGTAGCATTCTTCAATGTTGGCTTCACTACGCTGCGGCTGATTCGTTCAGGTGTTGATCTCCTGCCAGATTCCAAATCGCCCAAACGCTGGATTATAACGCCGCCGCTGAGAAGGTTTGAGAGCCTAGCAATGTATTTGCCGTAAGCAATGGACTCTTTAAACGGTTCAGTGAAAGACGTGCTAACCAAAATGGCAAAGTTGGTGTTTTCAGTCTTCTTCTCGGCATAGCTTTGGCCGTTAACTGTTAGAACTCCATCGTAAGATTCAGTTATGACTTGACCGTGAGGCGCAACACAGAAAGTGCGAACATGATCGTCAAAGGACCGCGAATAGTAGAGAAGCTTCGGCTCGTAAAGGATCCTTGTCAAATCCTCCATCACAGACGCGAGAACCTCAACCCTTATGCCAATGTCCACGGGATTGTTGAACGTCTTCAAACCTAGGGCTTGCGCTTCTGTTTGAAGCCACTCAGCTCCACTTCTTCCAGGCGCGACAATCACGTATTTTCCGAAGAACTTATCGCCATTTACAGTTTCAACGCCCTCAACAGCGCCATTCTTGACTATTAGCCCTTTCACGTCGCTTTTCGGCTTGAACTCAGCTTTGCCAGCCAATTCCTGCTGCATCTTTCGAAGAGTCTGCGCGCACCATTCAGTGCCCATGTGGCGAATCTTTTGGCGAATAAGCTTCAACCCAGCCAAAGAAGCCTTTCGCTCTATCTCATCTATTCTTTCAAGGTTTCCACCATAAACCTCCTTGGTCGCTCCAAACTTCCGATACATGCCATCTGCATAATTCACAAGTTCTGCAAGTTCTTCATTCTTCACATACTGGTTAAGCCAGCCGCCCACTTCTGTGGACAAAGTGAGTTTTCCATCGCTGAAGGCTCCTGCTCCGCCCCAACCGCATAAAACAGTGCAGGGATCACAGTGGACACATTCGAAGCCCCGGCTTGCAGGGCATCTGCGCTTGTTCAGATCTTGTCCCCGATCTAACATGAGAATATTAAGATTGTTCTTCTCAGTAAGCTCTAAAGCAGAGAATATGCCTGCTGGACCAGCTCCGACAATTATCACATCATACTTCAAAGGGCTCATCCCCATGGAACCCACAAGTAGATGCAACAACTAGAATATATTTCTAGCGAGCACCCCAAATGCTCAAAAAACAGCATGTTTACCTCTTGTGAGGAACCAGACAAAGAAACATGAGAGACTTTTCGCCAACGTTCTTGAATTGGTGCAACTCGTTCGGCGGGATAAAAACCACATTGCCAGATGCTATCTTCGTTTCTTTGTCCTTTCCAACGATGACCCCTTCACCTTCCAAGACGAAGACTTCGTGTTCCCACGGGTGAGTGTGCAAAGGGCTATACCCACCAGGCTCCATTTCGAATAGTCTCATGGCAAAATTCGGGGCACCCATGTCTTTCGTTACCAGCCATCGCACCTTGACTTTTGAAGCGCCTTCCTCTGCCTCCTTCGCTTCAGCACTTGTGTAATGAAATATCTCCATACAGTCCCTCGTTCTATAGATACAAACTACGAATAATCAGTCTTTTATGGCTTCTATGATGCTCATCACATTCCACAATTTGACCCTAGTGTAAGGCGGCATGTTCGGATCCTGCAGAATCTCGTCCAAAAGAGATATCGCATTAGACGCTCTGACAGCCGGCGTATATTCTGTTGTATGCAAAGCACTAATCGAGTCTTTTGCAGCTCTCCGGATGTTTCTCGGAGTAGTAGTATCTTCTGAGACCTGTTCAAGAACTACTATTGCTTGCCTTATTCGTTCCCCATACTCCTCCAACTTCTTTTTTCTCACCATAGCAATCCCTCAACGTTTTCGCAATAATGTTGTTATATAAGCTTTCACACCTATTTACTTTGGGGTTTTAAAGCTTGTCGCAAAGACCAAAAGGCGAACCGCACATCAAGCGTATGGCAGACATGCTTCGCCAAGGCTCAACTCTTACAGAACTCGCATGTCCTGCATGCTCTTCTCCGCTGTTCAGGCTCAGAAATGGAGAATTATGGTGCGCAAAATGCGAGAAGAAAGTAATTGTGGTTAAAGAAGGAGAAGAAGCTGCAAAAATGAAAGGCTCCATGGCATTAGAAGCTCTTGAAGCAACATTGTTCATGAAGATTCAGGAGATACAAAACAAGATGCAACAGACAGAAAATGCTGAAGAGTTGCAGAAACTAGGCATTACTCTTTCCGGATTGTTAGAAAATCTTGACAAAATAAAGAACGTTAGAAAAACTTGAGTGGCGAGCCCTCGCATGTTTGGGTTTTACGAGAATTTCCCAGAAACCATCCATTACATCGCACGGTTTTCCTTCTCAACATCAAACAAGAGGCTTCAGCAAACACTGATCCATGCGCTTCTGACAATTAACAACAAGCCTTTCCCAATAGAAACAATCACAGGCCCTTCAATCCCCCAATGCACGGCTAGCATCGAGTTCGGGATAGCGGACACCAACAGCTTCAACTACCTAAACGACGAAGAAACTGAGAAAATTCTGAAGATAATACGCCAACAAAACCTTCAAATCCTAGATTTTTTCTGTGCCATACGCTATTACAAAACCCAGAAGGAAACAAGGACACCACTAAAGTTTGATTACCACCTGCTACGACTAGTATTTGATGAAAAGTCTATGGAAATCAAGGTTTTTCATGAAAGAGGACCAAGACACGTGACACCGAAGGATGTCATCGATTTTGTGGTCAACAAAATCAATGATGAATCCCAAAGGAAAATACTAAGACCTGTGGAGTCTTTCTGATTCGTTCTTCTTCAAGAACCCTAAAACCACTGTCAGAATATCCTCCGCAACCTTCTCTTTTGCGGCATTGCCGTTTATGAGGATGAGCTCGCCATTTTCGACAAATCTCAAATAAACCTCTCGAACCCTCCGCTGAGTTTCCAAGTCTTCCATAATCGACCTTTTCGGTTTCAACCTTTGTACAACGGCTTCAGGCTTCACATCAATAAAAATGGCGAGGCCGAGGCTCGTTTTATACGTGTTTATCTTCTTGATCCAATCCAAATCAAGCCCAGCAGCACCTTGATAAGCTAAAGAAGAATACACGAAACGGTCAGAAACTACCAGTTTTCCTTCCCCCAAAGCTGGGTTAATTTCGCTTTCAACATGTTCAAAGCGATCTGCAGCAAACAACAGAGCCTCAACAACGCTTGACCCACGCGTTTCAGCGTGCAAAAAGCATTTCTTGATGAAACTTCCAATTTTTCCTCTGCTTGGCTCAGCCGTGTAGACTGCATCATAATTGTTTCTCAACTTTCTTACTAGAAGTTTAGCCTGTGTAGTCTTCCCGCAGCCGTCCAAGCCTTCAATGCAAATGAAAAAACCCTTTCTTCTCATCCATGCTACTCCTAAGATTGGGGATGTTAGGCATTATAAGAGTGAAGATGCATTAATAATTATTCAATCAAAATGGAGAGGCTCTCAATGCCCAAGACCTATTGGGGGGAAATAAAGGATCCAGTTCATGGCTATGTTTACATAACTGAAAAAGAAAAAGAAATCGTCGACTCCTACCCTGTCCAAAGACTACGTAGGCTACGACAGCTCGCTGGCTCGGAATACGTCTATCCAGGAGCCAACCACACACGATTTGAACACTCTATCGGCGTCATGTATCTGGCGGGCAGAGTTGCAGAAAACCCCAACATTTCCCGACATATAAGCGACGACGAGACAAGAATGGTAAAGATTGCAGGATTGCTTCATGACATAGGACATGGCCCTTTTTCGCATGTTTTTGAACATTTGCTAGATAAAGAGCTTGGCAAAACCCATGAGGACATAACGCTTTGGCTAATAAAAACCAGCGAGTTGAAAGATTTGCTGAAAAGAAATGGCTACAACCCAGAAGAAGTTGAAAAACTGGCGATAGGCAAACTTCACAAGCCCAAGAAGGCTTTTCTTGACCAGATAATAAGCAGCGCTGTAGACGTGGATAAACAAGACTTCATCGTACGCGATACACACCATACAGGCGCGGAATACGGGTTCATAGACATTTTCCGCTTAATCGACACCCTAGACGTGCTGGATGAAAACTTGGCAGTGGATCTAGGTGCACTTTCAGCTTTGGAATCCCTCGTAATAGCTCGCATAGAATCCTTCAAGAGCATATACTTCCACCGAGTGGGAAGAGCAGCACAAATCATGCTTGCAACAGCAATGGAAAAGGCAAACGAAGAATTGGGCCTGACAAACTTCAAAACACCTGAAGAATACCTCTCAATGGATGACTTCACAGTTTGGACAATGCTAAAGAACTGTAAACAATCAAAGGAAATCATAAACAATCTTGAAAGGCGAAAAATGCTCAAATGCGCCTACGAAAAAACGTTCTACGAAAAAGACACCATGATTTCAAACATTTTCGGCAGAGAAACGCACCGGAAGCAACTGCAAACAGACATTGCGAGAAAAGCCGGAGTTGAAACCGAAGCAGTAATAATCGACGTGCCAACTGTTCCATCAGTTCCCTATCACCATTCAGTTCTCACCGAACCTATGGAAATCCCCGCATTCTCCAAAACACCAAACAACGAAAAAATCCCACAACGGTTGAGCGAGATCTCAAAAATCATTGACACACTTAGAGGCTTCATAAACATACTGCGCGTTTATACCGAAGAAGAAAACAGAACAAAAGTCGGTCGCGCAACTTCTAGCATTCTCGGAGAAATCCCTTCTACTGCAAAAATATCCTACTAGAGCGCACAGAAAATGCCACACAAAACTCTAAAAGGCCGAATGATTGTCGCCGGACACTGCACAGGCGAAGCCCTAGTTTGCACCAAGCCGATAAGCTTCCTAGGCGGCGTTGACCCCGCCGATGGCAGAATAATCGAGAAAACCCATGACTTGCATCTAAAATGCATAAAAGACAAGGTTTTGTGTTTCCCTCACGGCAAAGGCTCGACAGTCGGCAGCTACATACTGTACTCGTTGGCCAAGAAGCAACTATCACCAAAAGCAATAATCAACCAGTTCGCCGACCCAGTTGTCGTTGTCGGAGCCATAATAGCCAATATTCCAATGGTTGATCAAATAGACATAAGACAGATTGAAACCGATGATGTTGTCGAAGTTAATGCGACAAAAGGCGTGATACATATTTTGAACAGAGAAAAAGGTGAGCAAACACGTATCTGACAAACGAAGAAGAACATATCTATGACGGAGAAAAAGGCTGGGCTAACCAAATATGCATGAAAATTCTTGTTCGCTTAGGCGAATTGTTTAACGCAACCAAACTTATTCCCATAAGCTCGGCACATGTCTCAGGAGTTTCATACAAGACACTGGGCGACGCTCCCGCAGAATACTTGAAAACCTTAGCAGATAATGGAGGAAAAGCAACAATCAAAGCCACTTTAAACCCCCAAAGCTTCGACCCAGAGTACCTGGGCAAGAAGTTGACAGCAGACCTTCGTGAGAAGCAGTTGCACATCCTAAAACAGTTTGAAACAATGGGCTTCACACCTTCTTTAACGTGCACGCCATACTACCTCGAAAAGCCAAGACAAGGCTCACATCTTGCATGGGCAGAATCCTCAGCTGTGATTTATGCAAACTCTGTTCTCGGTGCATGGACAAACCGCGAAGGCGGCCCCAGCGCGCTTGCAGCAGCAATAATCGGGAAAACACCGAATTATGGAATTCACAAAGCTGAAAATCGCCAACCAAAAGTCTTGGTAAAAATGGAGGGACAACTGCAGAATGAAACTGAATACGGTGCCTTAGGAATCTACTTAGGCAAGATGTTAGAAGACAAGATTCCGATAATCCATGGTTTGCGCAGAGCTTCGGAGGACAACTTGAAACAACTGGGCGCAGCTCTCGCATCAACCGGAATGGCTAACATGTTTCACCTTACACCTAAAAACTCTTCAACGAAAATGGAAAAGATAGAAGAAATAGACGTTGAAACTAAAAATATTGAACAAACCATTGAAAGCATGACTACAAACACGACGCCAAAGCCTGACCTCGTTTTCTTAGGATGCCCCCATTGCTCCTCAAGCGAGATGAAAGAAATTGCACGACTTACAGAAGGAAAGAAGACTAGAACTGAAACCGAACTCTGGATATGTACATCACGCCACATCAAAGAAAAAGCAAAACTCTACGTAAATAAGATAGAAGAATGCGGAGGCCATGTGCTAGCAGGCGTATGCACTGTTGTATCATGGACTGAAACACTGGGAATAAAAACAATAATGACCAACTCTGCAAAAACTGCTCACTACGCACCAACATTGAATAAGGCAGAAACAATTCTCGCACCAACAACAGAGTGCATAAAGCAAGCACTTCAAGGATAAGGTTTATTCGACCGAAAAGACACACTGCATGATGTTTCCATACACAAGAGCTCCGGTAGTATAGTCCGGTCAAGTATTCCGGCCTTTCGAGCCGAAGACCCGGGTTCGAATCCCGGCCGGAGCACCATAATCAAGGCTTATTAAAACTGATAAATTCTTCCAAAATCATCTCACAGTCATCTGACGTAAAAACTCAAATATAGGCAAGTCTATCGGATTGTCTCCACAACAGAAGGCGATTGATAATGGCGGAGAACGTATTCTCAAGCTACAAAAAACTCATGAGCAAAACCCAAGATGCCTTCATCTTCAATTCTTCCCAATCAGTTCTTCATTGGGATATGGAGACGATGATGCCGCCGAAAGCGATCGGATTGAGAAGCCAACAACTCGCATTGCTCAGCGGGATTCAACATAAGATGGAAACCGACCCCGAAACTGGCAGACTACTGGAAAGTATTGAGCACAATCCAGATTATGATAAGCTGGACCCAATTCAAAAGCGTAATGTATACTTGATTAGGAAGAATTATGATGAGCAAACAAAGCTTCCCGAAGAACTTGTCATGGAAATCGCAAAACAGCGAGCCATAGCTGTCAACATTTGGAAAAAAGCAAAAGCCACGAAGAACTTTGCCTTGTTCAAACCGGAACTTGAGAAAAACGTCGAACTAGCAGAAAAGGCTGCTAAAATCCTGATGGAAGTGAAGAGAACATCCACACCCTACGATGCGCTGATTGATATTTTCGAGCCAAAAATGACCGCCAAAGAAATTACAAAAGTCTTCAACGATCTAAGAGAAGGTTTGGTCTCACTGTTAAGAAAGTGCGAAATCGCCCCAGAACAGCCAGACACAAACATGCTGAAACACAAAGTCCCTGTAGAGATACAACGCAAAATCGCGGTGGCTCTCGCAGAAGCAGTCCAATATGATGTCACCTCTAAAAACGCGGGAGGAAGAATCGACGAAACAGAACACCCCTTTACCACTGGCTATTATGATGATGTACGCATAACCACACATTACTATGAAGACCTGTTTGCATCATCCATGTTTTCAGTGCTTCATGAAGCAGGTCATGCCATGTACGAGCAAGGCCTAAATCCAGAGTGGATGTACCAACCAGTCGGCACAGCATGTTCAGCAGGTTTCCATGAATCCCAATCACGCTTCATAGAAAATATAGTCGGGAGATCACTAGAATTTTGGGTTCACTTTCTGCCAGAACTAAAAGAACTTACAGGAAACATCTTGCAAGACCTAAATTTGACCAAGTTTGTTCACGCCATCAACCAAGTCAAACCATCAAAAATCCGTGTAGAAGCCGACGAAGTAACTTACGGACTGCACATAATTGCAAGGTTCAATATTGAACAAGACCTATTCGCAGATAAAATTACAGTGGACGAACTACCACAAATATGGAAGCAGAACTACAAGGATTATTTAGGCATTGAAATCGAAGATGATTCTGAAGGCGTGATGCAAGACACACACTGGGCCAGCGGCTTATACGGATATTTCCCAAGCTATGCACTAGGCAACATTTACAGTGGACAACTGTTGGCAGCAATAGAAAAGGATCTGCCAAACTGGCGCAACCAACTTGAAGCAGGAAACCTCAAAGAAGTCAAGCAATGGCTAGTTAAAGCTGTTCACAACCAAGGAAACCTCTACGACCCACCAGTCCTAATCAAAAAGATAACAGGAAAAGACCTAACTGTCAAACCATATTTAGACTACTTGGAAGGAAAGTACTCGAAACTTTACGGTTTCTAGTTAACCTTCTTTTTTTCAACAAGAGACCCGTACATTCCCTGAACTATTTCTCCGACAATTCCTACAATTACGAGAGCGACTCCAGCCCAACCGAGCAATGCGTTGTAGGCATTGCTTCCATACAAAAAAAAGGCCATGCCCAATATTACCACAGACAACCAGGCAAGATCTTTCCAAGACATGCAAATGATCCTCGCAGAGTTTCTAGAAACCCGAAAGTATATAGACTTATCGATGATGAAGCACAAACATCAAAATATAGCAACAGTAAAGTGTAATCCTAAATTTACAAATGATAGATTGTTCAACAACACAAATCCGACGCCATAACGTCGGCTTCCCACATGTTCCCCACACCTCCCTTATTCGACCCGACAATCTTATATACAAGTTAACGATCTAACAGACTCGAGAGACACTATTATGTCGGATCATGACGTGAAAAAACCGAGAACGAGAGAAGAATTCGTTGAAATGCTAAAAGCAGCAATCAAAGAAGACGTAGACGCCCGCGTTCCTCAGCGAAATAAGCCGACAATCTCTAGAACAGCTGAGAGACTAAACATACACAGAGACACACTTCACACGTGGCTTAAAGAATACAAAGTCGACTTCAAAAAAACAGCAGATACGGTGCCGTCGGCAAGTGAACAAAAGAATGCCGGAACATGCAAGAGCACATATCTGATTGGTGAGGCACTTGTCGGAGGGGGTAATGAAGTTGCACATATTGACCTCTTAATAGGCGACAAGGATGGTCCAGTAGGCGATGCTTTTGCTACTGGATTATCTAATCTTTCGGCTGGACACACGCCACTTCTGGCTGTAATAAGACCGAATCTTCCGCCTAAACCGCATACTTTGCTTGTGCCAAAAGTTACTATAAAGAATAACGAAGACATAAACAAAATTTTTGGACCTGCTCAGGCAGCGGTTGCAAAGGCTGTTGCTGATTCTGTAGAGGAAGAGATTATCCCTAGAGAAAAAGTGGATGAATGGGTCATAGTTTGCAGTGTCTTCATCCATCCTCAGGCGGTCGACTATCGTAGAATATATCACTATAACTATAGCGCAGCTAAACTTGCTTTGAAAAGAGCCTTGGCAAAATATCCAACGCTAGAAAAAATCTTGTATGACAAGGATAGAGCTAAACATCCGATTATGGATTTCAAGGTTCCGCGTTTATGGAGACCGCCGTACTTGCAAATATCACTTGACATCCCAGAACTGGAAAAAACAAAAAGAATAATTGAGCAAATTCCTGGAAGCGACAGAATCATACTCGAAGTTGGCACGCCGCTAATCAAGAGATATGGTACAAGAATAATCAGCGACTTACGACAAACAGCCAAAGATGTGTTCATCGTTGCAGATCTTAAAACCTTAGATGTTGGAAAAGTTGAGGCAGATTTGGCTTACGAGGATACTGCGGATGCCGTCGTCGCCGCCGGACTAGCGCCTGCGGAAACACTTAATGCTTTCATCCACGAAGCAAAGAGGCTTGGAATATACGCCGCAGTAGACATGCTGAATGTGGAAGACCCGATCAAAAAACTAGAAACGCTGAAGGAATTTCCAAGCATAATCATTCTACATCGAGGAATAGACGAAGAAACTGGAAGAACACTCGGGTTAGAGGTCATTCAAGAACTAAGGCAAACCTTCAAAGACAAAAAATTCATGGTTGCGGTAGCAGGTGGAATAGTGCCTGAAACAGCAAAGGAAGCATTGCAAAAAGGCGCAGACATAATCATTGTGGGCAGATATGTAACACAATCAAAAGACATCGAACGCGCTGTCAGGGATTTCCTAGAAACGACACCTGAGATGCGAGAAGACATCGACCTATTCAGAGTACATGTAGAATAGCAAACAGCGTCAACCAATCTCCACAAACCCCATCTTCATTATCCAAGATTTCATTTTGGAAGCTTGCTCAGTACAACATCGGGCAAGAAGAACAATAATATCCCTAGCTAAAAGTTTCCGGAACATAATCAAACCTTTCTTCTGATGTGACCTTGAACCTTTTTTCACAAACACAATCTTCTCAAAAATCCTTAATAGAGAGAGATTCAACTTTCATAACACTACGGAGCGAACGCTCATAATGGCTAAATTCAAAATAATAATCTCTGATCCAGAAGAAGGAACCTCAAAAGTAGTTGAGCTTGAAGATACGCGTGCCACACCCTTAATCGGCAGAAGGATCGGCGAAACAATTGACGGATCTGTTTTAGGCTTGCCTGGAAGTAAAGTGCAAATGACTGGAGGTTCAGATAAGGACGGATTTCCGATGAGACCAAGCGTTCATGGTGGAGTTCGTCGAAGAGTAGTGTTGAGCGGCGGAGTAGGTTTTGATCCTCCAATGATGGGAATGAGAAGGCGCAAAACCGTTCGAGGTAACGTAATTACTGACGAAATTGTCCAAATAAACATGAAGATTGTAGAGAAACCAAAAAAGCAAAAAGAAAGTAAGAAGGAAAAGGAGAAAAAGGAGGAAACTCCTGAAAAAGAATCAGAGAAGACCCCGGCTTCGAACAGCAACGCTTAACAAGCAACTCAAGGCTTATTAGGTCACAAAATTTAACCCTTTCAACAATTTGTAAGAGACAAACGGGAAATAAAGAAATGAGCGGCGAACAAAGCAAAACATTACCGAGTCAGCCAGAAATCAACATCGGCACCATAGGGCATGTAGATCATGGCAAGACAACGTTGGTGCAAGCATTAACCAACGTTTGGGCATCTAGACATAGTGAAGAACTGAAAAGAGGCATTACAATAAAAATAGGCTACGCCGATATGCCAGTCTACAAATGCCCAAAATGCAAGCCCGAAAAAAGCTACACCAACCAACCAGTTTGCCCCAGCTGCGGTTCAAAGGCAACTTTTGTTCGGGCAATAAGTTTTGTGGACGCTCCAGGGCATGAAGCTTTGATGGCTACAATGCTTTCTGGCGCAGCAATAATGGATGGTTCAATACTGGTAATAGCAGCAGACGAGCCCTGCCCCCAACCACAGACAAGAGAACACTTGGCTGCTGCAGACGCAATTGGCATAAGAAACATCGTTATCGTGCAAAACAAGATTGACATTGTCGACGAACATAGAGCTCGTAAGAATTATGAGGAGATCAAAAATTTTGTGAAGGGCACAGTAGCTGAAAAGGCTCCCATAATTCCAATATCAGCACAACGCAGAGTAAACGTGGACGTTCTCATCCAAGCAATGGAAGAATTCATACCTACGCCAAAAAGAGACGAAACAAAACCTCCATTAATGTATATCATTCGCTCGTTTGACATTAACAAGCCAGGCACTCAAATTGAGAAGCTTGAAGGAGGAATTCTCGGAGGAACCACACTGCAAGGCAAGTTTACGGTTGGAGACGAAATAGAAATCCGTCCAGGAGTAACTATGGAAAAAGAAGGGAAAAGCGGCCACAATCCTTTGCTAAGTGAAATCGTCAGCTTATATGCAGGCGGAAAAAACGTGAATGAAGCTCGTTGTGGCGGACTAGTGGGAGTCGGAACTTTGTTAGATCCCTCATACTCAAAGGCCGACGGTCTAACCGGAAACATGGTTGGAAAAACGGACATGCTGCCCCCGACGTCATCAGAACTAACGCTGGAAACGCAGATACTTGAACGTGCAGTAGGAACAAAAGAATTGGCAAAGATTGAGGAGATTGCAATGAATGAACTTCTGCTTTTGCACGTAGGAGCCGCTATAACAGTTGGGAAAATTGTTTCGGTGAGAGAGGATCTAGTTACTGCCAAACTCACTAGACCCGTCTGCGCTCAAGCCGGTTCAAGAGTGGCCATCAGCAGGAAAATAGCAGGTAGATGGAGACTCATAGGTTATGGAATGACAAAATAGACATGTCAGCGAAAACTGGCTATGTAAAGAAACCACTAAGAGTAATTTTAGATTCTAATGCTCTGTTCGTTCCTATTCAATTCAAGATCGACATTTTCAAAGAACTTGAGAAATTATTGAACAGGAACATTGAGCTAATCTTGCTTTCTTCGACTAGACGAGAGATTGAAAGGCTTGCACAAGAGGGGACACCGAAAATGCGGAAAGACGCGTCGTTTGTTCTGAAATTAGCTGAGAAATGCAAAGTAGTCGAGATATCATACAAAAACCATACCGCTCCAGACGACATCATTGTTGAAGTAGCTCGCGAACGGAATTTCCCGGTTTTCACAAATGATGCCCTGCTTCGAAAGAGGCTAAGAGATATAAATGTGCCAGTTATTTATGTGAGGCAAAAGTCACGCTTAGACCTAGATGGGAGGCTATGATCCTTGTTCAAACTTATAACACAAGAAGATACAATACGCATACCGCCCGAAACCTTTGGCAATCCCTTAGAAGCGGTTGGGCATCAACAGGTCAGGGCTAAATATGAAGGCGTGGTTAATGAAGAACTAGGCTATGTCATAGCTGTAATAAATGTAGATGTAAGCCCTACTGGGAAAATAATCCCGGGCGACGGAGCCACCTATCATAAAGTAAATTTTTCGTTGTTAACATTTTATCCCAAAATACAAGAAGTCGTGGAAGGCGAAGTCGTCGAGATCGCTGATTTTGGCGCCTTCGTGCGCATAGGACCAATTGACGCTTTACTTCATGTTTCGCAACTCATGGATGACTTCATATCGTACGATGAGAAGCAAAGTGTTTTGCTGGGAAAAGAGACAAGAAGGAAACTGATGAGTGGAGACCAAGTTCGCGTGCGGATAACGGCTGTTTCGCTCGGCAGAGCCGGGAGCTCTGGAAAGATCGGAGTAACCGCTAGACAGCCCTTTCTAGGGAAATTAGAATGGATTGAACAAGAGACACAGAAAATAAAAGAAGCAACGGAGAAGAAAACGAAAGAAAAGGGAGAAGCTTCTCATGAAGGAGCGAACAACAATGAGTGAAAAAGCTTGCACGACATGCCACCTCATAACTAGAGAAAATACATGCCCAAAATGCAAGACAGCTACACTGAGTGATGACTTCAGCGGGTTGATAATGATTTTCGAACATGAAGATTCTGCCATTGCTAAAGCTGTCGGGATTAAAGAGAAGGGCCGCTACGCATTAAAGGTCAGATGAGATGGCTATTGCTTATATTCTTACACCGGAAATACGTAGAAAGCTGAAGAAACCCATTGGGAAGCTAATCTGCGGGTCATTTACTGAAACAATGAGAAAGCTTGAGGAAATGGTTAAAGAAGAAAACCCGCCTTGCATAATCTCTGTTGGAGACACAGTCTCAAGAAATTTGATGCAACAAAAGATTTCACCTAATCTAGCAATCGTAGATAACAAGGCCATGCGAAAAAGCATTCGCCCCATTCGACTTGCAACAGAAGAAACCATCCATGTGAAGAATACTCAGGGAACAATAACACAAGAAGCAATCACAGCCATCCAAGACTCTCTGAAGATCCATGGTCACTCAAAAATAGTTGTAGACGGAGAAGAGGATTTATTAACGCTCATAGCTGTTCTATACGCGCCTGAAGACTCTCTAGTTATATATGGTCAACCTTATGAAGGCATCGTTGTGGTAAAAACCACATCAGAGAAAAAGGCTGAGATAAATGAAGTTCTAAAGGTCATGGAAAATGTTCGAAAAACTAAATAAGAAGGCGACGCATCAAGTCAACACCACACGCGAGGAAAAACAATGGACATAAAAATACTAACGGAGAAGCAAAACCCTCTTCTGAAACGAAAAGAAGTCAATTTCCAAGTCAAACATGAACAAACTGGCAGCACGCCATCTAGATTAGAAATTAAAAAAGCGGTTGCCACTGCACTGAAAGTAGATGAGAAAATGGTTTTCGTCAAGAAATGCTCAACGAAGACAGGAACCCAGACCGCTGAGGGCATAGCGAATGTTTACGATACCATTGAACAAGCAAAATTCATTGAGCCAGAATACATTATTAAGAGAAACGTCCCACCAGAAAAGCCAAAAGAAGAGGAGAAAGAGGTAAGCCATGTCGAAGAAAGCGGAAACGCCTAAGAAGATAGAAGAAGAGCCAAAAGAAGCAACCGAAGAAGAAACAAAACCTGAAAAGGCTGCGAAAAAAGAAAAAAAGAAAAAGCAAGAAAAAGGAATTTTCGCATTATACAAGGTGGAAAATGACAAAGCCATAAGGCTACGACCAACTTGTGAACGCTGTGGAACCGGATATTTCATGGCCGATCACGGCGACAGACATACTTGCGGTCATTGTGGCTTTTCACGATACAAACATGCCAAAGACGAACACGTTTAAATTGCGCGTTGCGTTGTTGCTACCGATGGTTTAGATGATTAGAGTAAACGTCTCCATAACTAATATATCTGCAGAACGCTTTTGGGACGTCAGAAAACCTGTCCCTCCCATCCAAATAAATACAAACTTGAACCTAGTAGGCGTGGAGAAAAAAGGCGAAGACATGTTGGAGGTTCCGTTTGTTCTAACAATCAATTATAATCCCTCTGTAGCTCAACTCAGCCTCAAAGGGAAAGCACATGTGGCTGGCGATAAAGATGAACTTGACAAAGTTTACAAGGGTTATGAGGAGAAGAAGCCTCCACCATCAGTAATAGTTCAATCAATATCTAACGTGGTTTTTGTAGAGTCTGTAGTCATATCGAGAGCGCTAAACGTGCCACCACCAATTCCTTTGCCGCAAATATCTGAAGCGAAGCCACCCGGTGAGAAGACGTCTAAAATGGATTATAGTGCTTGAAAAAAACCTACTTAAGCGGAACATACATCGAAGAACGAGATGCGCCAATCCCTGGAGTTCCATGCCTTACAGGCTTATTTGTGACTGCAAATTCGCCCAAGAAGTGACCAATCATCTCCGGTTGAATCTCAACATGAACAAATTCCTTTCCATTGTGTACGGCTATTGTTATTCCGACCATTTCAGGTAGAATGATCATACCGCGCAAGTGTGTTTTCATTATCGACTGCTCTCCTTGTTTGACGACATCTTTTGCCTTTCTTATTTTCTCAAGCAGTATTCTGTGTTCTGGAGGTAAACCACGGAGAAGACTTCTCCTCTGTCTTGCAGGGAGGAGAGTAATGAATTCGTCCATCGACAGACTTTGCAGTTGTTCAAGCGTGTATCCACGGTATGCAAATTCCTTAGGCATTTTTCCTCACATCAAATTTTGATGGCGCAGGGTATAAATCTTCTGATGTCAAGTTCGGGCTGTCTTCTTCCTTCTCCGTCCCGTGCTTCTAGCTGCAATCAATCCAACTTTCTGACCTGGCGGCGCACCATGCGATGTGGTTGTAACTTTTCTCGCACTTTTTTTGCTGCTACCATATGGATGAACCGCGGCAACCATCGCTCTTCCACGCGTTCTTGGATACTTGTGTCCTTTGGCCTTCATGAGATGGAATTTCATGCCTGCTTTCAAGAGGGGTTTTTCGAGTTTGCCCGCGCCTGAAACCACACCGATTGTGGCTCTACAATAATCATTAATGTATTTTGTCTTCCCTGATGGAAGCTTAATTATTGTCCCCTGAGGCGTGTGTGTGACGATTGTTGCGTGCGTTCCAGAAGCTTTAGTGATTTTGCCTCCGTCTCCTGGGCGAAGCTCTACGCTACACACCATTGTGCCTTCAGGAATCTTTCCTATTGGAAGAATGTTGCCAACTTCGACAGAGGCTTTTCCGCCCATCTGAATCTGTTGACCTGTATGAACGCCTTCAGGAACCACGATCATGCATTTTTCTCCATTTCCAAACCTTACCAAGGCAAGTGGAGTTCCCCTCCCAGGATCATGGAGAAATTCTTCAATGATGCCTGTAGTCACAGTTTCGTAGTAGTCTCCCACTTTAGCTGTCAACGGATATTGTGCAGGACCTACTCTTTTGTGAGTTGAAGCCCTAAATGTAGGAGCACCACGTCCGCGTCTTTGAACACGAATTCTCTTTCCCAACGCTTAATCCTCACATAATATTGTGCTATAACATTCCTAGTTTGATTGCAACGTCAGCTGCCTTATAGGCTGGACGAAGCTTAACAAAAGCCTTCTTTTCGCCTTGAGGAGTGATTTGCGTATTAATCTCTTCAACTTCTACTTCGTAAAGCTCCTCAACGGCCTTTTTGATATCGTCCTTGCCTGCCTTTAGATTTACTATAAAAACCAGCTTGTTCTCCTTCTCAACCATGAGACTTGCGGACTCCGTCATTAATGGGTAAAGCATAACCTCATAGGGATCCATTATGTTTGTCTTCCTCCACTAAAAAGCTCGCCCAATTTTTCTATGGCATTACGACTCCATATGGTAAGCCTTCCTGGATGCGCACCCGGTGCAAGGAGTTCAGCATTTAGATTCTCGACAGTAACAATGTCTACACCAGGGATGTTCTTTGCAGCCTTCATTATTCCCTTGTTTTCAGCCACAACCAATAGAGGCCCTGTGGCTTGTTTCATTTTTCTGCCACGGCGTTTGCCTTTCCCAGGACGGATGCGCCTACTTTCTTTGACGCGATAAATGTCAGATAAGACTCCCAATCGTATGAGAGTTTCTTCAACCTCTTTTGTTTTCTCTAGTTTTTCAAGGTTATCTGTCACGATCAGCGGGATTTCTGGCACATCCTCGATCGCGTGTCCTCTCGAAGCTACAAGTTCTTTTGAGGCTGTAGCGGCTATTGCTGAGAATAGGGCAAGGCGTTGTTCTTTCTTTGGGATTCTCCTAACAATTTTCTTCGCTGAAGTCGGAGGATGCGCTGCTCTTCCGCCTAACGTTCCAGGAGCGAACGCCGCTCTTCCACCTGGTCCTTTTACTCTCGGTATTCTAGCAATACCTGAGCCTGTGCCTCTGGATTCTGCTGTTGTTCTCTTTCCTGCCATCGGATCTCTGCCTTGGGGTTGGCGTCTATTAGATTGTATCGCTAGAACAGCGCGTTTTATGATGTCGGGTCTTACAGGTGTTTCAAAAACTTCAGGAAGCGCCATTTTTCCGATAGGTTTTCCATCGAGATCGAAAGTTCTTATCGTCTTCCTGACCATTTGTTTTCACCAGCTACTTTCCTTGTGGTGATTCAAGCGATATCTGTGTGATTTGCGGCGATTCTTCTGGCACTTCGGTTGGCGGTCTTGTTGGAAATCGCAGTCTTATTGTGCGTTTCTCTGTGCCCGCTATGCTCCCTTCGATGAGCATGTAAGGTCCGCGGACTAGTCCATATCTGATAAATCCCCCTTTCGGAGTTATTTCTTTGCCATCTGTTCCAATCTTGAGTATGCGTTTATTGTACTCTGTTCTTTGGTGATAGCCCATTTGACCCGCTCTTGCGATGCTGTACGTTACGTGGTGCGGGTTCCATGGTCCGAGAGTGGCTATTCCTCTTTTTGTTTTTCTTCCTTTATGTTGAAGCTTTGTTACTCCCCAGCGTTTTACTGGTCCCTGGAAGCCTTTCCCTGTTGTGATGGCTGCTACATCTAAGTATTGACCCTCTTTGAAAAGTTCCGTGGGTGTTACTGTTTTTCCTAGGAGACCTTTAGCGTATTCGAGCTGTTGCTGAACCGTTCCTCCACCTACTTCAATTTCTGTGATGTCTGGTTTCTTCCTCGGTACGCTTGTTTGTTTTGGTTGAGTTATATTGATAACACGGACTTTCGCTATTTTATCTAGGCTTTCCTCGATTTTCTTGAGGTGTTCTTCCTTGAAGCCTTCTGGAAGCGTAAATATTCGTTCCAAATCTTCTGGAGGGTCTTGCATCCATGCTTCAGCAAAAACTCGTAAGCCATACGGATTCTTAGTGTAAGCCCTTATGGCACATGTCAGCATAGGCGGCGTTTCCAGAACAGTAGCCGAGCGCATCACTTCTTTCCCGAAATTTGGTGAACGTTTTCTATCCTCTATGCAGAATACATGTGTCATACCGGCTTTGTAGCCGACAAAACCTAGAAGTGTAGGGTTCTCCGCGTCTATTTTTGGCCAAAAACGTATTCTGGCGACTGAACGTTTAGCGCGGTGTCTAGGTAAATATGCGAGTGAACCATGTCGTGGAGCGTGTGTTTTTCTATGTCCCATTGTTTTTCCGCTTCGCGTCTTTTAGGAATGAGAATAAGGAGTTATAAACGTTGCCGTTATGGTTGATGTTCAAATTGCACTATCTTATCTAGTGATTTCTGTTGCCCTGCAATAGTTCTTGTTTCCTTATGTATAGGCTATAGAGAACAAATTTAGTGTTTTAAGGGATTGGCAAGTGTTAAATTTGCTGATGTGTACTCTTGTGAAGAGGATTTGAGCGTGTCTGCTGCTGTGTCTCGTGTTGCTTGTGCGCTTTACAGGTCTGGCTGCTTGAAATTCGGAAGCTTTAAAATTAAATCCGGAGCCTTAAGCCCATATTACATTGATTTGGCATGTCTGCTTTCCTTGCCTAACGAGCTAAGTGCGGTTGTGGATATTGCTGCTTGTGAGATTAGGAATCTGATGGTTGTCGAACATATTGATAAATTGGCTTCGATTGAGTTGAAGGGAGCATTAATTTTGCCGAGTATTGCTTGCAAGGTGAATCTACCAAGTATTGTGGTGAGAAAAGAGGAGAAAGCCTATGGTATAACCAGCAGAATTGCAGGTGCAGAGGTGTCGAAAGGCGAGCATATACTGTTTTTTGATGATGTGGTCAGCGAAGGCTTGTCCAAAGTTGAAGGCGTAAAGCTTTTGGAAGAGCTTGGTGCAAAGGTCAAACATTTGCTGGTTGTGGTTGATCGAGAGCAAGGCGGAAAAGAAAACCTTGAAAAGTTAGGCTACAATGTTCATGCTCTAGCAAGAGTTTCTGAACTTGTGAGCAACTTACTTGCATCTAAAACCATTTCACAAGAGAAAGCAGACAAAGTCTTCGATTATATCAGAAAGGCTTAGTCGGCTATTTGATTCTTTCGTCCAATGCGCAATAGCCAGCAGAAACTTTGCTTTGCATGTCCTCAGCCCATTTGCCGACGCCCATTGCTTTAATTTTCCGCAATTCTCCTTTTGCCCAATCATACCTTTGCAGTTTTTCGCAACTTTCCAGTTCATTACATTCCGCGCAAGTCGTGTAACCTTTCGGCTTACAACACTGACGAACCACACAACCTGGATCTCCACCGCCATCTACACACGCAAGGCATTCGCCGAAAAGCTTAATCAATCCATCCATGACATTCTCAAATTCAGTATAATGCTGCAACGAAGGCTCCCATTTAGCCAGTTCGGGCATAATCTTGTTAAACCCATAAGCGCCAACAACCTTTCTCAGGTTTTCGACTGCCTGTTTTATCCTTCCTAGGTATATTCCGCATGCTCCGCAGTACAAGCCGCAATAGCCTATCAGATTCTTTTGGTTTCCAGTCAATCGTTAACACCTTTGATCCATTGCTATCTAGTTAAGTTGCAATTAAGCTTTATTCAAACAACGATTTTCGCCGGCAATTGTTCGTTGCGGTGCGTCCAAGGTTAAAGTTGACAGAATTTCTCTTGCATTTTGCGAAGGATTTTCAGGGCGGTTTCCTCAGGCATTTGTTTGGTAGTGTTAATTGTTATTTCCGGCTTTAAAGGTGGTTCATATGGTTGTCCTATGCCCGGCACAGTCGGAGCTTTTCCTTGTTTGGCTCGAGCGTAGATTCGCTTTGGTGCTTGGTAGGTTTTTCTCCGTTTGGTTTCACGTTCCATGCAAACTTCCAGCGGACATTCTAAATATGCTTCGATGAATTTCAAGAGTTGTTTTCGAGCGTTATCGCGATAACGTCTCAAGTTGCCAGTTGCATCAATTATGACATTCGCTCCATTTTGCGTGAGCAGCTTGGCAACGTAAACCAGCGTGGCGTAAACTATGTCACGCTCTTCAGTTGAATAAGAAGGCTTAGGAGTCACAATTCTGCGCAGATCATCAGAAGACAAAACTTGGGATTGAATTCCTTGCTTGTGCAGGATCTTAAGTAAAGCCTTGGAAACAATAGATTTGCCGCTGCCTGGTAAACCAGTAATCCAAACACACCAGCCGACCTTTGCCATAATGTGTATCACCTGAACATTGCATAGCTTCAAGCTAGAGAAGTCTTCTGAGAATGCTTAATAATCTATGCTCCCGATGCTTTTGTCTTAGAAAAAAACCTTTCAAGTCGAGATACCTACAATCAATGCCCATTTTTGATATTGTTTTTACTGTACCATTTGGAGATTTCTTCTGTTGCCTTCAACGAGCAGCCATTCTTTTTAAGCAGTTGCTTCAAATCGTCAATCGTTCCCACAGTCAAGTATGGCACCACAGACAGTTAGTTAATGTTCAAAATCCATATTTACCCTTGTTCCGAAAACAGGAATATTCCAAGTTCTGATTAACAGCTTCCCGTTCAGCTACAATGATAGTTCAATTCCCGTCCAAGTATGAATTTACATGGCGCAAGTCAAATCTCTCATATTGCAGGACGTTTTTAACAAAATTGAGCAGTCTAGTCCGCACGTTCCTCTCAAGCGAGGGATACCAGACGGGTGAAGCAACAACCAATCCACGCCAAGCATAAAACGGTTGGACAACCTTCAGAATCTCATGGTCGCCAGTTTTCTCCAAATAGTTCCTCCAAAAGAGCTCAAACAAACGCTCAAAAACACCGCCTAATTCACCGTATTTCTGCACAGAATAAAAGATGTAATTGATCGTCAATGCAGTAACATCATTTGCAGGTTCACCCCACTCACCTCTACTTCGATCCAAAACTGTGAAGTCCGAGTTTTCACGGAACAACACGTTCCAAGGATGAAAGTCTCCATGAACTTGGCTTAGCCTGTGTGTCATCTTCTTGAGCCGCCAACGCCAAGCAACACAATCCCTTTCAACATCAATCAGATGATAGTCTGTGATGGCAGTCAACTCAGGCGGATAGCTATCGATCAAGCCCATCATGCATTCACCATGTCCAATGAGCTCCCGAGCTTGTCTAACGTAAAGCCACGGAGCATTACATTTGACCTTGTGAATTTCAACGAGATAATCAGACAGGGCTAAACATCGCTTCTCATCCAGCATATCCAGCGTACCAGTCTTCTTGATTCGATCCAAATCATTGTGGTACAGTTTCCCATCTGAAAACTCGGTTAAGATAAAGTATTCTTCACATTTGCCCAAGGATTTTAGACATTTACCTCTTTCGGTAAATGCCCCAACGTCTACTGAATGCACATGTTTAGGCAGTTTGTTAAAAGCTGAATGTTGCCAGAGAAGAATTTGGGCGCGGTCAGAGAAGTGGTCATGGCCGAAACCTTCAGGGCGCATGGTCTCCAGCACGGCTTGCTTAACGCTGTCACCAATTTTGTATTCGATGACGTAGGGAAAGCCATAGCCAAAACCTTTCAAGTCTCCAGAGGCCGCGCACTTCTTCCCGCCTAGTCGCCAGACGCCGACAACCTCTGCAGTCTCACCGAATAAGGAAGCAAGATACTTGTTAAGGGCGTCTTTTGAAAGCTTTAAAGCATCACCACTCATTTTCCTCACCCTCGGACTTCAGCCATACAATGACGGCGCGCGTAACATAAAAGGCTACGCTGAATATTGTGCTCAAATATATGAGAAAATCCAGAACAAGCCAATTCATACAATGTTGGATGGCACCAGGCAACAAAAAGCTCCCTACGAAAGCTGCAGTCAAGGTTATATAAGCATATACGGCAGTGGTTGAGACATCAAAAAGGGAATAACTTTTTCATAAAAACCTCAGATTAGCCACGTACTAGGCAGAAGCGGCATCCAAGATTGCTAGGAAAGACAAACCCTATGTGATTTTGTCAATAGTGTCCACAGCTACATTCTCTTCTGTATTCAGGTAGTTAAGGCGCAAAAGAAGAAAGCTTTAAGCCTCAAGATAGTACAGCTTAGACTCAAGTTTCCACAACCCGAAAAGCGATCAAACATGAACTTTCTAATTCACAATGGAACCATAATCACGGCTAATGAGAAGAAAGTGATCCGCCAAGGCGCACTTGCCATAGAAGACAAAAACATAATAGACATCGGAAAAACCAGTCAACTAATAAGAAAGTACAGAAGGGGCTACGAAAGAATAGATGCCTGCGGCAAAGTTGTCATACCAGGCTTAATCAACACGCATCAACATGCAGCTATGAGCCTGTTGAGAGGTTATGCAGACGATTTACCTCTTCAAGAATGGCTGGAAAAATGGATATGGCCGATAGAAAACCACATGACGCCTCACGACATCTATGTCGGAGCCCTATTGACCTCCATAGAATCCATCATGAGCGGAACCACCACAGTCAACACTATGTATCACTATACGGCTAAGGAAAACGAAGCAATGGCCTTTGCAGCAGCAGGTCTAAGAGGCGTAATTGGCCATGCATGCTTTTCATGGAGAAAGGAAAAGGATAGAAAGGCTCTCTGGAATCTGGCTAAGAGCTGGCACAACAAAGCAGAAGGCCTAATCCGCATAAGCGTAGGTCCCCATGCACCATACACCGTTGATCCTGAATATATGAAACAACTTAAGACGATTAGGGAAAAGCTCAATGAAGAGTATGGCTCGAAAAGAGTCCCAATAATCTGGCACATGCACGTCGCAGAAACCAAAGGTGAAAAAGAAAAAATCAGAAAGGCCTTCAACATACAAATAAAAAAGGGCATAATGAGTTATCTCGATTCACTAGGAGTTTTAGATGACAAGGTCATTGCAGCACATTGCGTAGCGCTAACAAACAAAGACATGAGAATTATGAAGGAAAAGCGTGTTAAAGCCTCGCATAATCCAATCTCAAACTTAAAACTTGCCTCAGGCATAAGCCCTGTTCCGAAAATGCTCAATGAAGGCATAACAGTCTCTCTCGGCACAGATAGTCCTTGCTCAAACAACACTGCAGACATGTTTGAAGTGATGAAAACTGCAGCTTTATTGCACAAGGGAGCAAACAAGGATCCAACCCTAATGCCTGCAAACCAAGTTCTAGAAATGGCAACAATGAAAGGTGCGGAAGCACTGTCTTGGGAAAGCGAAATAGGCTCACTTGAAAAAGGAAAGAGAGCAGACTTGGCAATCATAGATTTCGCCAAACCACATCTCTGCCCAATGCATGACGAGATCAGCCATATTGTTTATGCGGCAAAGGCCTCAGACGTAGAAACAGTAATAATTAACGGGGAAATGATCATGGAAAACAGAGCAATAACAACTCTAAATGTTGAAAAAGTAATGGAAACTGTTGAAAAGACAAAAAGCAACTTACTCGACAGACTGCACACCAGTGTTAAATAGTTGAGAGGTAAATGGGCAATAGGAGAAAAGAGAATGGAAAACTTCAAAGTCAAAAACTTGGCTTTCGCTACTAAGGGAACCCTGCAAATTGAATGGGCCTCAAAGCACATGCCTGTTTTAACCCAGATTGAAAAAAGGTTTGCTAAAGAACAGCCGTTTGATGGAATAACAGTAGGCGCATGTTTACATGTAACAAAAGAAACAGCCGTTCTGATGGGCACTTTTCTTGCAGGTGGAGCCAGAATTGCATTATGTGGTTCAAATCCACTTTCCACGCAAGACGATGTAGCAGCATCATTAGCAGAGAAGACCGTACATGTGTTTGCATGGCGAGAACAAACAACAGAAGAGTATTACAGATGTGTTGAAAGAGTTCTGGATTATGAACCCACAATAACACTTGATGATGGCGCGGATCTCGTTAGCACCATTCACAACAAGAGAACAGAAGATTTGTCTCGGATCAAAGGTGGAACAGAAGAAACAACAACAGGTGTCCTACGATTAAGAGCCATGGAAAAAGCTGGAGACCTGAAGTATCCGATAATCGCAGTGAATGATGCTTACACAAAGTACTTGTTTGACAATAGATATGGAACTGGACAGAGCACTATAGACGGAATTCTAAGAGCTACAAACATCCTTCTGGCGGGGAAAAGCTTCGTGATTTGCGGTTATGGATGGTGTTCCAGAGGGATTGCTATGCGAGCACAGGGAATGGGCGCAAATGTAGTAATCACCGAAGTCAGCCCACTCAAGGCTTTGGAGGCTAAAATGAACGGATTCCGTGTAATGACAATGGCTAACGCAGCACAAATAGGAGACATATTCATAACAGCCACAGGCAACATAAACGTCATAAGAAAGGAACACATGCAAAGAATGAAAGATGGAGCCATATTGGCAAACAGCGGACACTTCAACGTGGAAATAAGCATAGAAGATTTAGAAGAACTAACAATTTCAAAAAGAAGTGTTAGACCGAACTTGACAGAGTACAGACTCAAGTCGGGAGGAACACTATACTTGTTGGCGGAAGGAAGGCTCATAAACCTGTCTGCCGCAGAAGGGCATCCATCAGAGGTTATGGACATGTCTTTCTCAAATCAGGCCCTTTGTGTAGAACATCTGATAAAAACCAAAAAAATGTCGCCAAAAGTGCATTCTGTACCGAGAGAGATAGATGAGGCGATAGCAAGGCTGAAGCTCGAAGCTTTGAACATCAATATCGACGAACTGACAGAGGAACAGAAGAAGTATCTATCTACATGGGAAATGGGAACAATCTAGCAAGCCGCAGAGAATTATGGTAAACTTTAAAAGGTGAAGTATAGTAAACATGGTTTACATGGTGATAGTAAATGGTTGGTAAAGATCAATCGATAGGTGGAATGATTTTCATCGCTTGCGTGGTCATCGCTATCTTCTATGTGGTAACACTATTCCATCCAACATGGCTTGCAACAGTAGGCATATTAGTAGAAAGCCCTGCTATCCTCCAATTCTGGGTGATTGCGGTACCTGTCTTCATAGCATTTGTCGCCATAATGGCTATAGGTGCATGGATAGGCTGGACCATGGCAACAACCCCCCCGCCAAAACCAATAGAAGAAATAACTGCGGAAATCGAAGAGAAGGAAGAGGAAGTGCCGCCGGAACCACCAGTGGAAGAAGTTAAGCCACCAGAGGAACCAAAAGAAGAGAAGAAACCTGAGAGAAAGAGGAAAAGCTAGAAAAGGACCAATAGATTTTTTTATGATTTATCATAGTTCTTATTGTGATCTTCGGGATCCAGAAGTCGACTATCTGTATGGACAGAAAAATCGAGCTGAAATGTACTAACTTCTGAAACTAAAATAAGGAATAAGACAGTTGTCGTGGGTACATGATTAATCATAATACTGTATACTTGAAATCATGGTAACCTACAGCTGTTGTTGTCAATTCATCTGTTTACTATTTGGCAAAAAATCAACTGGGAGAAGCCAATCTTTTAAGGGCTTCTTCTCCTTCAGCGTAACCTGAAGCAATTATGACGTCTCGAGCTTCAAGTTTTGAGCCCGGCTTCGGTCGAAGACATTTCTCGCCTCTTCTTATGGCAAGAACCCACATGCCTGTTTCTTCTGGAATACGAGCTTCTCGTAAGGTTTTGTTCACCAGAGAAGAATTCTCAGCTACAGGCACATAGGTTACAGTTTCTTCTGCTTCTTCTATAGCCAATTTCAACACTTGATGTGGCTTTATTTCCCTCAAGACAACTTCTGATATTTCAGCTGCCGCATCCGCTATCTTTTCTATCACAACGCCCAGTCTTATAAGACCCAAATATCCTCTGGCATCTTCATCTTGGCATCTGCTTGTCAGAACAAGTAGCTCGAATTCTGTGTGCAACTTGTCCACATATTCTTCAAGCCTTTGCACTTCTTCGGCTAATTCTCGATTATCCAATAATAGAGAGGAATAGGCTAAATCTATCATCAGCTCAGAAGTGTTCTTTAGCTCAACAAAGCGTTCAACAATATCTTCGAATCGCCTGGGACTCCTTTGCAACACGTTAATCCTCCAGTTTCTCTCGTTTGCCTTCGGCATACTCTTTGAACTCCACAATTCCCGAAGGAGCCCCGCGTGTAATTAGAACATCACCGTGCTGAATCTTCTCAGACTCCTTAGGGTTTATCAACCAGTCTTTGTTTCGGCGGATGGCGATGATGTCTACGCCCATTCTGGCAGCAAGGTTCAGTTCACATATTTCCTTTCCTATGAGTGTCGAGTTTTGCCTCACTGTTGCCTTCATTAAACGTTCTTCAACTTTTTCGAAAATCTCACTCACTATAGGATGTATGCCGATGTCTTGTGTAACTATTGCAGCGATGTCTGCGGCCGCATCTGAAATTTTGTCTGCTGCCGAGGCCACAGTGGAAACTCCTGTTAGTGCTTCGGCATCCTCGGAATCCCTGGCAGCCATCATGATTTCCATTTCTAGAAGATACGCCAATGTGTCCACACGTTTTTCAAGTTCTAAGACATCTTCCGCCAATTCCTTGTCATTGAATAACGCTGCAGAGTAAGCCAAGTCGATCATCAATTCAGAGAGGTTTTTCATCTCTAAAAGCAGTTCTCTAACAGGCACGGGTTTGTACTCTATCTTTTCGAAACGGGGCATATTGTTAAGGTCGCTCCCGACAGAAATATGAAACACGCAATATTTTAATCCTGCCCTAATATCATGAATCAACCGATGAAAAGTAAGGCAGCAAGCAACGCCGCAGTTGTCAAGCCATCTGCAAGAGTGCTTCCAATAGGAATGACAAAATTGTCAGGATCTAAACCTCTTTTGAAAGTTAGGATTGATGTGACAAAAGACACTAGAATAATTCCGGAAACAGCCAGTCCATTTACGGTTAACAACAGAAGGGTGAAGTTCAGGAAAGAAGAAAATGTAAACAGACCATTTATGATTAATGATGTGACAGAAAACAGGACAAAGAACAGGGCTGAAGCGCTCCATGCACTTATCATTTGTGGAGCACTGCTCCGTATGGCAGAAAGGGAAGGTTTGATCAAGCCCAACGTAAGTTTGGTTGTGTGGGTAGAACCGACAACTGAACCCACATCACCTACCATGTCAATCAAAGCTGGATAAACCGTGTATATCTCTCTTCTGTTTTCTACAATAAGGCTTATCCTATGCAGAACGGTTCCTGTGATGTTAACGATGAATGCTACAATAAACAAGGTTATGAAAGATTCCTTCACGGTCTTGACGAATTCCTTCTCATGAATGTTTCGGGGCAAAAGATAAATCACAAAAATCGAAGGCAGGATTGCTATAAGAACCGAAATATATTTGCCGAATACGTCAAAAAAGAAGAATAAATTAAGCACAAGAACATAGCAAAGAGTTATGAAAATGTCTGCTACAGTAGACATTATCGGATAAACAACAACATCAGGATCTAATCCTTTCTTGAATGAGACGAACGCGACAGTCGACGTAAACAGAAAAAGAGGAATCCCTAAAGCCATAGTTGCCATCAATACCACCAGAATAGAAGGATAATCTGAGATCGTCAACCCCCAGAACACACTGCCAAAACCTATAGAAGTCAGGCTCATTATAATACTTGCAACTAAAGTTATGACGAACATGGCAGCAAACAATCTGTAGAAGGATTTTGTATTTCCAAAGATCTTTGGATGAATTGAGCCTAAGTGAAGCGCTGTGCTTAGGTGCCCACTAAGTAAGCCTGCTATCACGCCCTTCCCCGTTAGAATAGCAGGGTATATTGCAATCGCCCATGGAAAAACTTGAAAGACACCAAATTGCGAAGCAATCACAAAGCCTGCAAATATTCCACCAAAATTAAAGGAATAGGCAATAACAGCCTCCTTGAGCATTTTGAGAAAGGCTCTTGAGCCTACAATCTGAGCCATCAGCTAAGAGCCCCCTGCAAAAGCGGTCCAGAGAAAGGTGAATAATGCAAAAAGATTTCAGAACTTTCATGAAAATTGCGGAGCTTACAATAAGGAAACCTTGCGATTTTTGCCTTTGCTAGCGAATTGAAGTTCAGGGCAGTGATGTTGCTGATGTCGTTTAGGTTGCTGGTCAGCTTCATCTTGTCCACCCTCTGAGATACCTTCGCTCATCCATAGACACCCCTTCAACAGATCATTTATATGCGAGCCGTCAAGACCCACCTTCATTATCGCTCCTTAAACTTTAAAAGAGAGCTCTGCATTGCTTAAATAAGTTTCTAACAAAATTTGACAAGAACCAAGTCATTGAACTTCTAACTGGTTTGTCCATTCAGAATCCTACTTTCCATCTCCAAGCCAAGGGTGACACAAGAGGGGGTATATCGCATGGTTAAAAATTGGCGAAATCTTGCCATAGGTAGAACACGGAAGCACCTATGATGCGAACACTCAAGACTAATAGACCATTCTAAATTCTCCGCTTCCGTTACGCCAAAGTAGTAGTATTGTATGCATGAACCAAGGTTTTGTATAGAACGGTCTGGAGATGAGTACTGATAGGTAATAAAAAAAAAAGCGCCGGGGAAGGGATTCGAACCCTTGCGAGCCTAAAGGCCCACTGGCTCACTTGTCCTTTGGTCCAACCCCTTTCTGCCAGTCGATCTCGAGGCCAGCGCGTTAACCACTCCGCCACCCCGGCACTTGTTATTGTGTTTGAGATGTAAGCTTTTAGCTTTATCCAATCGATCGATCAGGCGTTGAGAAACTGAGAAAGACTAGCACAATCCATCTTCTAAAGCACTGCAAAGAGTAGGTAAATCCCCAACTGGAAAAACTAACTATATTCTTTTGGGGAACACTAGATCAGCAATATCCACACTGTGCTCATAAATTTGTCTCAAAAATGAAGACACGGCCAAGACCTGCGATACAACATCAAGCGCTTGTGCGCGTGCAATTCTTTCAATATTGGCAAATGCACATTCCATTCTGTGCCTCTTCTCTCGCACCTCTTCGGCAAGTATTATATCACCCATCAAGAAAGCGTTCAAGGCATTCTCATGAGCCTCAAAGCAAGCTAGGTGAAGATCCACTATTGATCTACGAAGACCCTCAGCTAGTTTAATACCTTTCAGTTCAACCGTTTTGAGAGCCACTCGAACACATTCGTCGCCGATGGCCTCTACCAAGCTTGCCACTAAACGATAATCAAGACATTCTATGGACGTAACACCCAACTTTTCGCTTAAGCTTGGATTCTGAATTATAGTACGCAAGATTCGGACTAGGAGGAAGTAAAGCCTATTGCCTTCATCATCTCTGGCTATAATGTTCTTTGCCAACTGTACATCTCCATCTACCAAGGCGTTAACAACATCTCGATGCATGCCAGCTGCAATAGCATAGCCTCGTCGTAAGATCTTCTCAGGGGGAAACCCTGAAGGCTCCAGCAAACACTGTAAAACGATGCTTGAAAAGTCTTCTTCAATGATCACCAATCCAATCAAACGATCCAAGGTAATTTTGACAGTGTTCCGAACATCAGAACTAGTGCGATTCTTCGATTCAATATGTATAATGTCAAAGCCGAGAAGATATTTACCTATTATCTCACGGCTTAAATAAGGTCCAGGCTGTAAAGTCACAGTACAGGGAGAAGGAGTAGCATCGTATTTAGGATCAATTAGCAACTTGCCATCGCTAGTTTCGCAGATAGTTAACACTGAACCGCGTTCCAAACCATAATGTTTTGCCCACGGCTTCGGCAGACAAACGAAAAAAGTGCCGCTCAAAGTACGTTGAACCTTGCGAATTGCATTCATTACGTCACCATCCACATATCAAACTGCACGAAACTGTGAATGCCAACATAATTAAACAAAGTACAAATATATAAACTTCAGACGGCATGTAGGAAGAATGCAACAAAAGTATAATGGGTATAGATCGGGTGGCAAAGACAGAAGCACTCGTAACCAACGTATTTGAAAAACTATGATATCAATCTTGCTCGTAGCATTGTAATAACATTATTGGACAATTAAAGCAGTTCTAAACCAAGATTCTTGATGGTTCGTCTAATCTACCACAAGACCATGATGAACGACAAAGGAATAACTGAAACAAGATAATTGGAGTTTCACCAACTCTGCCAACGATGAACATTGCCTTGCGCAGCATGAAACTAGACAACTTGATATTTGAAAAGGATATAAAACAACAAGCTTTTACATTCTACAATGGAAAAGCTTCAAATTCACTGAAAGACCTGCAGTATATCCGAAAATCTTCACCAAAATGGACCTCAAAAGGTATAAAGTCTGAGATCAGTCACCATAAGAATTTCGACATTTTCGCTGCATCGACAAAGTATGACCTCGTCAAGAGTCAAACAGAGAGACACGTGATGGAATACGAACCTGCACAAAAAGTCAAGGTAAAATGAAGGAGAGACAAAATAATATGAGTGAAACAAAGAAACTACAGAAAGCCGTTGAATTAACAATTACAGCAGGATATCAACTCAACGAAGAGGCCTTCAAATTTCTAAGCATGTTAGCTGCTACACAAGACCCTACGGCAATTATGAACAAAGCATTGAAGAGAATAGAAGCTCTCAAAGAGAAGCCACTATTTATCAATAGAAGCATATTGGAAGAATTGACGAAAGAAACGGAGACAGCCAAAGAAGAAGACGCAGTAACATCAGAACAACCATCTAAACAAAACACCGAAACCCAAGATTTTCCAATGACTGGAAGAAAAATACACTTTCAACCATATGCAAAAGATGTCGAATTTAGCATTGATGTAATTGAAGACCCAAGTACCAATATAAGTTCAGATGGCACAATCGAAGATTATTTAGGGTATTTTCGCGATAGGTTCAAGCGTCTGGAGAAACTACTGAGGCAGAGGATTGACGTCCGAAGCGCAGCATCCATTATTGATGCCTTGAGAGCTCCTTCAAACACCATACTCAAGATAATCGGTATGATCACGGAGAAGAGAGAATCAAAGAAGAGGGTCTTCCTGAGTGTTGAGGATTTGCAGACGGGCGTCACTTTGCTTGTGCCGCAAAATGCCTCAGAAGAAGTGCAACGGCGAGCCCGACAACTTTTGCTTGATCAAGTTGTTTGCTTCAATGTTCAAAAGACGAGAAGTTCACTATTAATTGTTGAGGACATAATCTTGCCAGAAATAGGGCAAAAACCCCAACACAAAGCGCCTGTACCAGTTCTTGCAGCTTTAACTTCAGACATGCACATTGGCAGCACAAAATTCCAGAGAGGGGCCTTCGACCGTTTCATACTATGGCTAAACGGCAAATATGGAAATGAGAGAATGCGGGATCTAGCAGGGCACGTAAAATATGTGATCATTGCAGGAGATATCGTCGACGGAATAGGGGTTTACCCCAACCAGATAGAAGAGCTCGCCATCAAAGATATTAACAAGCAGTATCGCCTTGCCGCCGAGTACATCGACCAGATTCCAGACCACATCGGAGTAGTAATAATACCGGGAAATCATGACTCACCAAGAAAAGCCTTGCCTCAACCAGCAATCAAGAATGATTACTTGAAACCCCTACAAGAATCTAGGAAACTCCATTCTTTTGGAAACCCCTGCTGGCTGAGCCTCCACAACGTCGAAGTGCTTGTCTATCATGGGCGAAGCTTAGATGATGTCATTGCTACTATTCCAGACATGAGCCATAACAATCCTGAAAAAGCCATGCGCTTGCTCTTGCAAAGCCGGCACCTAGCACCAACATACGGCGAGAAGACGATGTTGTCGCCAGAAAGCAAGGATCTTCTGACAATAGAACGGATTCCAGATATTTTTCATGCTGGTCACATACATGCCTTAGGGTACACAAATTACCGGGGAGTATTAATTGTGAATTCAGGTGGCTGGCAGGAACAAACAGAATATATGAAGAGATTAGGCTTTGCACCAACGCCTGGGAAGGTTCCACTTGTAAACCTTCAAACCTTAGAAACTACCGTTGTTTCCTTCAACTGAGATTCTCCTATACTTGAGTGACCTGGGAAAGCATTCATCTAGACTGAATATCATAGTTTAGGTTGTCCGCCTTTGTCACTTCAACGCTTCGAAAGACACTTGGGAGGGTAATCGACCAAGCGTCCAATTCTGCTGTCGCTTTCAAAAACATCTCTTAGAATATTACGCGCTATCTCCAAACTAATCTTCTTTGTACGCCCATATCTTCCCATACTGATGACTTTTGCGTTGACCAGTCCCATAGAATCAAGTTCATTGATTAGTGAACACAAACGCCTTTGGGTTAAAGAAGTAAGACCTAGTTCCGCGCAAATTTCATTATAAACCTCATAGATCTCACCCGCAATAGCCCGCCGGCCCCCCTCTCTATTCAGTTTGTAAACACTCAAGAGCACAAGCTTAGAATGCAATGTCAAGTTTTGCAAGGCTTCAACAACACGATTGTGTTCAATGTGCTTTTCTGCCTCCCGCACATGAGCCTCAATGACTGTATTTACTCCCGAACGCTCAGCCACTTCGCCAGCAACCCTTAACAAGTCCAAAGCCCGCCTAGCGTCACCATGCTCCGCAGCAGCCAAAGCAGAACAGAGCTTCAGCGCTGAATCGGTAAGAACCCCTTCATAGAACGCTGAAATCGCACGTTCCAAAAGTATGTTCATTAGCTCGCCAGCATCGTAAGGTCTAAAAACCATCTCTTCCTCACTAAGTGAACTCAAGACTCGAGGATCAAGAAACTCCTTCAAACGGAGATCATTGGATATTCCAACTACTGACACTTTACTATTGTGCAAAGTCTCGTTGATTCTTGTTAGCTCATAAAGAAGCCCATCACCTCGATTCTTTATCAACACATCAACTTCATCCAGAATTATTATGAAAATCACTCCAGAGATATCTAGGCTTGTTCGAAACCGTTCAAAAACTTCGCCAACAGAAAGACCAGTGAAAGGCACAGACAAACCTAAGCTTTGACACAAGCTTGCAAAAACTCGATATTCAGAACCTACTAACTGGCAATTGATATAACAAACTCGTATAGGAGCATTATACTCCTTGGCCTTGAACTCCAAGTGACCAAGAACATATTTTGTGACCGCTGTCTTGCCTGTTCCAGTTTTCCCATAAATGAAAATATTTGAGCTTCTTGCACCTTTTAGCACAGGAGCCACAGCTTCGCCTAGCTGTGTAATCTGCTCCTCGCGATGAGGCAGCCTGTCAGGTAAATAGTCATGCCGCAAAATTTCTCTATCTTTGAAAACCTTGGTGTTATTCATGAAATTACTAAATACATCATCTAATATGTTGATCTTAGACATTCTTATTTTCCCCTCTCTTCACTTCAAAGGTAATGCCTCTTTTTCTTGTGAACAAAATAAGCTCTATCATACAGAATAATAGACATTCTTTTAAATAATACTAAAGAAAGAAACACCTCAGCCACTAATTATGGCTCTCGCTTCGACAGGCACACCCCACCTTTTCTAGTAGAAATAAACTCCTGCTGTAGAAAGTGATACTTACTCTTAAAAACTAGAAATATACTCCAGAAGATAAATTCCATAGGAAACAATATAACAACTCCTATGAAAAAAATTAGATATCTCTAGAAAAAATGCTGAAGCCCAAAGGTCCTTTATAGTTTATGTCCTTCTTTGTTTTCCAATGGAACCAGTGGGGTGTATCTAGTTTATTTGGTTTAAACTTATTCTAATAATTTTCATGAGCTATTCCATTAAACAGAGGAGTAGAGATCATTTACCAAAGTTGATAGTTCAAAATAAGACATTTTTTGTTCACTGTTTGTGAAGTTGTTGCTAATTTATAGCACTACTGCTCGTTTTTCAAGCCTCTCTCCTCCAATATTTAATTTTTCATGTCTCTTCACTGTAAAATGACCACCCCTCAGCTTCTACTGCAGTTGTCATTTTAATTCCTCCTCCTTCTCTATTTAGATTTGCGGCGGAGTGTGAAGTTCGTAGACTCAAATACATTGCAAATTATTTCGTTTTTGCCCTATTAAACTAGATTTGAGCTCCTCACTCCCAGTCCTCTTCACCACAATGCCTATAACTTGTGAATTGTAAATTGTGAGCATCACTGAAAGCTGTGCCGAAATAATGCCTGCCAAAAAAATGCGGATAGAGTTATTCGATAGTGATGGAAATCGATATACTATAGCCTTTGAGGGACAGATCACTAGGGATAAAGCTGTTCGACTTCTTGATTTGGTGGAATTGCTCGGCGGGATGCCTGCTGATGGTGGCAACCCGAGACCTATCATGAATGTTGAGGCAAACAGAGTTTCCAAATATGACAAAATTCGCCAGATAGTGCAACGAACTTTTCCTCTTGTCTGGTTTTCTTCCAAAGAGGCTCAAACTGCTTATGAGCAAGAACTCAAATTACCCATAAGCTTGAGCACGGTTGCCACGTATCTTTCCAGACTGACAAATCAAGGAGTGTTGGAAAAGGCAGGGGCATCCAACAATTTGAAATACCGACTGCCGCAAAAACTTCCGCAGGTACAGCTCAAGCAGAAAATCCCATAGGAATATCCTCTTCATATAAAAGAGAGCGCAACGCCTCATGATGATCATTGCCTACTATAAATCAAGAGGCAAAACATCCATATGCTAAGAATGACAGTTCAAGCTGATCTTGCAAGATAGAAGAGCCAATTCAGCTTTGCGCAAATAAAGGATGAGTTGCCTATTCTGCCGCGATAGAATTTCATAAAGATAAGGCATACCCGACCAAAGACTTGGTCTGCCCTGTGCACTTGGCAAAAATCGAAGTGCTCGATCCGCACTAGACTCTGCTAATACTTGAACAGTAATCAATCTTGTAGTGCCGACAAAAGTCGCCCACTGTTCTGGCGTTGGCAGAACGGGAGAGGAAAAATACGGTTCCTTGAATATCGCAAATGTGCATCAGATCCGAAGGATGACTCAAAATATTGTATACCCTGATCAATCGTAAATCATAGTCTGATTATATTGAAGCCTCTTCTTCAGTTTTCCTCAACATCTTCTCCATTTCTCTTTTTATGCTGTACCTGAATGGGATTTTGTTTGTTTCGCGTTCTAGATAACCACTTTCGTAAAGCTTCTTCATTAGTCTAGCGGTATGTTCTCTACTCAATCTGATACGCCACTTAATCTCAGGAGCCGTCTTTGGTCCCTCAGTTGTCAGAACCTGTAGTGCAGCCAATTCTGTCTCGGTCAACGGTGCTAAGGCCTTGTCCCGCTTAATCGGGATTACAGCATCAACGTTTGCTTCTGCAACAATTGGCAGCTGCTGGGCTTGCGCTTCAATCGTTGCAACTTTTACAGTTAATGCGTCTTGAGAGGCAACAATATGACAAACCTTTTTGTCAACGTCGTCCATTCTTGCTGCCAACTTTTCTCTATCCTCTAGGATGACTGCAAGTTTCGGTTCAACATTCTCTACAATTTCGTTTGCTTTTTCCGCCTTCTTTAGAGCATTATTCTCTCTCGCGGAGACAATTTCAACTTTATAAGCCAAAGATTCAAGCATTGCTGTTTCATGTTTTAACTGCCTGTTAAAGCTCAAGATAATGTCTCCTACAACGCCCTTTGCCTCTTCATACTCCCCATGTGCTCTTCGAAGTAACTTATAATACTCAATCGCCACACCAACTGTTGTGGCGAGTAGAATGCCGACAAGAATCAACATGACATCCATCACACGATGCTCCTCCGTGATTCAATTGTGATTAAATGTGATACAAACATGTTGCGTCACACATCACACTCTCATCATATTGAATTTAAATTTTATGGTGCTGATCATGTTCAGAAGGGCATGACATCACACATCACAGTTGCATAGATCTACAGACTCCTCCCTGAAGCTAATTATTGATGTTCGCGATTCCTGCGTTTGTGGCGTCTTTTGGGTGTTGCGCCTTTTTTCATGCCTTTGCCGACAGTGTCTTCCTGAAAGCTTTTCGGTTAAGCTGTGATTTGTGATGTCACGTTATGCCTTCCGAGGGGTTAGAAAGCTGTTTCAAGCTCGTTTCGAGTTCCATTCTCAGCATTTCTATGACTTTTAGATGGTCATCTAACTCTGAACTCCCGTAGGGCGGATTTCTATGTGCTTCCACGTACTTGTGCAGTTTGTTTGCTATCTCAAGGTATGGGTCAAGGACTGTGTCTTCAAACACGCCTAAATATCCCAAAAGTAGTACCGTATAGATTGATTTTATGACGTTTTCTTTTGCTTGTTTTAGCGTTCTGTTAAAGGCCCCGCGGCTTATTTTTGCCTTTTTTAGCCTTAATCTGGCTCTTTCATCGTATTTTAGCTGTTTCCCTGATATATTCTCAGAGAAAACGTCAATGAGCAACGTTTCAAGCTGAGTTTTGGTTAATTGGCTGTTTTTGGCAAGTATATTTGCAATAGGGTCGTTTAGTGAACCGATTAACCATGTTTGCACACTTTCTTTGAGCTTCATTTTGCTCTCCAACAAGTCGTTGCGGGCGGATACAGTTTTGTATACAAGCATGGCTTTTAAAACTATCTGCATGTGTGAAGATTGGGTTCTTTCATCGCAAACAATTTATGTCGTAGAGAGCAATACTTGATAAGGGAATAGTCTTGGCTAAGGATTATGAGGCTGGGAGGCGCGTGAAATGCTTAAAGCCGTCCGGAATACGGCGGTTTTTTGCTTTAGCCAAAGAAAAGCCGGATTGCATCAATTTGAGCGTTGGAGAACCCGATTTTTGTCCACCAGAAAATGTATTAGCAGCAGGTTGGCGAGCGGCTGAGGCTGGGAAGACACACTATGAGCCCACTAATGGGATTCCTGAGCTACGAGAGGCTCTTTCCAAGAAAGCGCTTGATGATTATGGTCTGCATTATAATCCAGCCTCTGAGGTTTTAGTAACCGTTGGCGGGACCGAAGCTATTTTCTTGGCATTGTTTGGCTTGGTAAATCCTGGTGATGAAGTTTTGGTTCCGGATCCTGGCTTCGTGGTTTACGAGCCAAGTGTTCGATTGGCCGGCGGGGTTCCTGTTTTTGTTCCCGTTTTGGAAGAGCGTGATTTCAAGTTATCTGTTGATGATGTGACTTCGCTAATCACGAATAAATCACGTGTGATTCTCTTGAACTATCCTAACAATCCCACTGGCGGGGTTCTCTCTTACAATGAGGTTGCGGCCTTGGCGAAGGTTGCTCTTGAACATGATTTGATCATGATTTCTGACGAGGTCTATGAGAAGATAATCTATGATGGTGTTCGCCATCATTGTCTCGCAACTTTTCCAGGAATGCGAGAACGTACCATAGTAATAAATTCTTTTTCTAAGACCTATGCGATGACTGGTCTTCGCGTTGGGTATGCCTATGGGCCCGAGGAACTCATTTCTCTTCTTTGGCTTGTGCACCAATACACTGTTGCTTGTGTAAATAGCTTAGCCCAACATGCCGCTTTGGAAGCGCTAACTGGACCACAAAGCTTTGTGGAGATTATGGTGAGAGAATTCAACAGACGCCGTCACCTAGTCTACAACAGGCTTAGTTCAATTGAAGGATTCGATTGCAGATTGCCTAAAGGGGCTTTTTACATTTTTCCAAATGTGAGTTCTTTTGGCTTATCTTCAGAGGAATTCTCAGAATTTTTGATCAAGGAAGCGGGCGTCATAACTGTTCCAGGCTCCGCGTTTGGGAGTAATGGAGAGAGATACATTAGACTTTCTTATGCCGCTGCATTCGATCAGCTAGATGAAGCCCTAAATCGCATAGAGAAAGCGGTAAAAACTCTATGATGATGACTTTCCTATAGCTTTTCTGCGCTTTCTTTCAACTTGTCAAATAATTCAGGGCGAAGGTCTCTCAGAGTGGGAACAAAAGCTTCAATAGGTCTAATATCTACATAGTCAACTTCGCCGATAACCAAATCCTCCTCGTCATAGTCTGCCTTGGCAAGGGTCTTCCCTTGAGGACCGATTAATCTGCTTCCTCCCCAAAATTGCAGTCCATCTTGTATGCCTACTAGATTGACATAAGCCAAGAAAGCTGTGTTTTCTATTGCTCGTGCTACAATCAAAGCTTCAAAGAATGTTCGTCTAACTGCTGGTGACGCAGAAACGCAGATTATTAATTGAGCGCCCTTCAGCCTTGTTAGGCGGCTTACCTCTGGAAAGAAAACATCATAGCATATTATCAAGCCAAGCTTCCCGAGGTCAGTGTCAAATACACCTGCTTGGTATCCTGGGCGGAAGTATCTTTTTTCTTCAAAGACGCTGTGAGTTGGTAAGTACATTTTTCGATACTTGCCAACAAATCCTTGGGGGCCTATGAGAACAGCGGTGTTGTAGATTGTAGCTTGTGTTTTACTGCTTCTTTCCGGCATTCCAAAAACGATGTAGGTTTTCGTCTTTTTGGCCATATTTTCCATAATTTTCGTTGAGGGTCCGGGTATTGTTTCTGCCAACTCGTAAATTTCATCTCTAATCACGTAGCCTGTTGTTGAAAGCTCCGGAAAGACGATGAGGTCTGCTGCTCTGTTTTTGGCATCAATTAATGTTTTTTCAATTTTCTGCAAATTTTCCCTTTTGTCTCCTTGTTTGCAGCCAATCTGTGCGAGTGCGATCTTGAATTTTTGCTTCATTTCTAGTCATCTCTTATTTCTGAAATCTTTTCCTATGGTTCGATATTCAAGCTTTGTCGTCAATAGCATACTTCTTTTATGTTCAGTTGAAAGCCACCTTCGCTTTATGCTTTCCACAAATACTTGCTCGACTTCTATTTGGTTGGCTATTTCCTCAGCGGTCATGAAATGTTCTAGTCCATATAGGATAAGATCGAGTTGTTCATATCCTATTCCAATTTCTTTCTCAGCGGTTTGGTCGGGCCACAAAGCGGGTGATGGTGGTTTTGTCACAACTTCTTCTGGGATGCCCATATGCCGGGCAAGTTTTCGAACTTGTGTTTTATAGAGATCCATTATTGGCGAAATGTCTGCAGCAACATCCCCCCATTTTGTGAAGTATCCTATCATTGTTTCCGATTTATCCGAGCATCCACAAACAATTAGATCTAGCTTGTTGGCATAGTAATACCAGAAAATCATGCGTAATCGAGCTTTTATGTTGCCTTTGCAGATCTTGTCAGCTGGATCAAACGGAGGTAATGATCTATACAGAGCTTCCAAAGTTGATGTGAGATCACATGATTGCCATTTGAAACTGAACTTTTCAGCTGTAAGCTTTGCATGTTCTAAATCTTTCATGCTACGTGTTTCTCTTTCCGGTAACATAAGCCCTAACACATAGTCTCCGCCTATGGCTTGAGCAGAGAGAGCAGCAACAGTACAACTATCAACTCCACCTGATAGGCCTAAAACTATTCCCTTTGCATTAGAGTTTCTTACATAATCCTTGATAAACCGTGTTATCCTGCCTTCCACATCGCGCATATCCATATCCAAAACCGAAGCAGTTAACTTCAAAGTGATGCGCCCTTGTATCTCTCTCCGTAGGCAAGTATTTAAGGGCAAACATGAATATGAATGATATTGCCTCTATGGACAAAAGGAACTGCGAAATGGGACGAAGAAGGAGGAAAACTGTCCGCATTCCTAAGAAGCATTTACCTAGAGTTTTTTCTTGTCCTAAATGCGGGAAAGAAACAATCCGTGTTGAGCTCTACCGCGATGAGAACCGTGCCATCGCTGGCTGTGGCAGCTGCGGGATCAAAGAGGAGTTTTCAATCAAACATGCCCAAGGTGAAGTTGACGTTTATTGCATGTTTACCGATAAATTCTATACTGCTTCTAGAAAGCCGTCTTCTCCTGAGATTAAAGGCACATGACTAGGCTGGTCTCAATGACAGGAGCTGTAGAAAAATATCTAACTGAGCAAATAGAATCGCAAGGATCCATCCATATAACTCTCATCGACCCTGAAAAAGTAACACCTTCACAAGGCTCCAAGATCGCTAGAAAAGCAAAAACAAGCGGTACCTCTGCTATAATGATCGGAGGCTCGACTTTTGTTTCAGCAACTCATTTGGACGATGTCGTTAAGATTGTGAAGCGCACCGTAAGCATCCCAATAATTCTTTTTCCCAACAATGTGACAGGTATCAGCCATTGTGCTGATGCTATATGGTTCATGTCTCTTCTAAATTCAACTGACCCTTACTTTTTGATAGGTGCACAAATCCTAGGTGCCCCTCTTATTAAAAAGTATAATTTAGAGCCTATTCCTCTTGGATATATAATAGTAGGGGATGGGGGCACTGCTGGAGTCGTTGGTAGGGCGGTTGCAATTCCTTATAACAAACCTGAACTTGCCGTGGCTCACGCGCTCGCTGGACAATATTTAGGCATGCGTTTCATATATTTGGAAGCAGGTTCAGGAGCAAAAGAACCTGTTCCGCCAGATATGGTTCGAGTCGTCAAACATCACATTGACGTTCCACTCATTGTAGGCGGAGGCATAACTTCAAGAGCACAAGCGTTGACAGTAGCATCTGCAGGAGCAGACATAATAGTTACAGGTAACATGGTGGAAAGTACAGGGGTCGGTCGCAAGGTTTCTGAAATTACTGGGGGCTTAAGAAGCCGCAAATTATAAGGGTCATATGATCGTAAGTAGTACCTAAACTCGTAGAGAAAAGCTGTAGAATAGTCGGTAAACAGTTTGGAACAGAATGGTTGCACCTTTTTGTGTAGTGGCAAACTCGACGCAAGTTCAAATTAGAGCTTTTTGACTAGTTCGTGTGAGATATAGAAATAAGCTCTGGCAATCATTAGACTTGCGAGAGGATTATATGAATGACAAAATGAGCGATACGTATCGGCAATACATAGAAAATTTGGAAGAGGCGATTCAACAGTTATACATAATCAGCGACAAAGCTCGAGAAAAAGGCTGTGACCCAACGCTAAAGTCGGAATGCAAAGTGGCAAAAGATCTTGCTGATTTGGTGCAGGGCCTCGTAGGACCGAAAGGGGTCGCAGGAAGTATTAGAGAACTAAGCACAAGGCTTCCAAGAGAAGAATTGGCTTTCAAAATCGCAGAGGAAATTGTTTATGGCAAATTTGGACACATGGAGCCTGAAGCTGCCGCTGATCAAGCCATACGTACAGCATTGGCAATTTTCACGGAAGGTCTGACTGCAGCGCCACTGCAAGGAGTAGCAAAAGTGATTATCAAAACAAACCACGACCGAACACGCTATCTTGCCCTTTATTTTGCTGGACCAATGCGTGCTGCCGGGGGAACTGATCAAGCGTTAACATTAGTTGTTGGAGATTTTGTGCGGAGGTTGTTGGGTCTAGAATGTTACAAACCTACTGAAGAAGAGATTTCTAGATTCATTGAAGAAGTGAGATTATATGAGCGTTCTGTGACGCGATTTCAATTTCACGTCTCAGACGCGGAACTGCGAAGGGCGCTCCAGAGGATTCCTGTTGAAGTGACAGGTACCGAATCTGATCCCATCGAGGTTTCCTCTTATCGCAACCTTCCTCGAGTAGAGACCAATCGCTTAAGAGGAGGAGCCCTCAGAGTCGTGAATGACGGTGTTGTTGGTCGTGCTTCCAAGGTTGTGACCATCATTGATAAGCTTGGGTTTCAAGGATGGGATTGGCTTAAGGATGTTCAAAGCAAATCTGAGAAGAAATCATCAGGGTTTATGGATGATGTCATTGCAGGTCGACCGATATTTTCCTTTCCTTCTACGCGTGGTGGCTTTCGCCTAAGATATGGTAGAGCGCGGAATACAGGTTTGTCTGCCGTAGGAATTCACCCAGCTACTATGCTTGTGCTTCAAGATTTTCTAGCTGGGGGAACACAATTGCGGTTGGAGCTTCCAGGAAAAGGCGGAATTGTGGTTCCAGTTGACACTATTGAACCACCGATTGTCCAGTTAAAGGAAGGCTCGGTAGTTCGAGTCTCCCTCAAAAACTTCGCAGGATTGAAGGCTGATGTTAAGCGAATTCTCTTTTTAGGCGATATTTTGATCAGTTTTGGCGATTTTCTGTACAACAGCAAGTCTCTTCCTCCTTCTGGATATGTTGAGGAATGGTGGATTGAAGATTTGCGGAGAGCCATTGGTGAAAGATTTAACGGAGACCTTGAAAGCGCTGCGCAAGCAACAAAGATTTCAACAGAGAAACTGGAGAGGTTTTTGAAGGACCCATTTTCTCAACTTCCTAACATTGGGGAAGCCCTAGCTTTGTCGTTGACACTCACCATACCTTTGCATCCGCGTTTTACTCCTTTTTGGTCAAACCTTTCATCCGTTGAAGAGCTTCAGCCACTTAGAAAGTGGCTGCTTGCGTCTGAAATCCATCGTCAAAACGATGTTATCATCCAGATCGTTGGAAGCGTCGATGGAGGCGTCAAGAAGACGTTGGAAATGTTGTGGTTGCCCCATAAAGTTTTGGATGGCAAAATCGTTTTGGAGGGTGATGGAGCACATGTATTCGCATTTTGTCTTGGATTGAACAACACAAGAAATGTCGATTTTTCTTCGGGCAAAACAGTTTTGGAGACAATATGCCTTCTTTCTGGTTTGTGTGTCAAAGAAAAAACACCGACTTTTGTTGGTGCACGCATGGGAAGGCCTGAGAAAGCTAAAAGGCGTGAGATGAAGCCTCTTGTTCATGTGTTATTTCCTGTAGGTCTTGCTGGCGGAACCCAGAGAAACCTCGTTGAAGCCGCAGAACGTAGCCCGACATTCGTGGAACTTGTTAAGCGTAAATGCCCCAATTGCAAAACTTTCACCTCAAAAATCAAGTGTCATGTTTGCGGTTTCGAAACAATCCCAGAAAAAACCTGCCCCAAATGCAGAAAGAACCTTAAGAATGATGAATGTCCGCTTTGCAAAGTACCCGCAATACAATTTCAAAGACAGACTGTTAATTTTAGGGCAACACTAGAAGGCTCATGCAATAAATTGAATGTTGTGATTCCGAAAGTTCTCAAAGGTGTTAAAGGACTAGCTAATGTCACAAAGACTCCTGAGATAATCGAGAAAGGTATATTGCGTGCCAAGCATGATCTATCCGTCTACAAGGATGGAACAATTCGTTTCGACGTAACTAATGCCCCTCTTACGCACTTCATGCCTGCTGAAATTGAAGTTTCAGTTGAAAAACTGCTGGAATTAGGCTACACTCACGATATCTACGGAGCAACATTGGAAGAGACAAATCAATCATGCGAGTTGAAACTACAAGATATCATAATTCCAATGAAAAGCGCAGATTATTTCATGCGAGTTGCGAGCTTCATCGATGAACTATTGACAAAGGTCTATGGGCTTCCAGCCTACTACAATGTCACGCAAGTTGATGACCTCGTCGGACATTTGATCATTGGTTTGGCACCACACACGTGTGGTGGTATTCTAGGTCGTATCATCGGTTTTACCAAGTTGGATCTTTGTTATGCGCATCCAATCTGGCATTCTGCCAAGCGAAGAGATTGTGATGGAGATGAAGACGCGCTGATGCTTGCGTTGGACACGTTGGTCAACTTTTCTCGTGAATATTTGCCTGCACAGATAGGGGGTATAATGGATGCACCACTTCTTCTAATTCCCTTCGTAAACACAAAGGAAGTACAGAGACAGGCACATGACTTTGACGTTGCTAAGGCATATCCACTCGAGTTCTACGAGAAAACATGGAACTCAATCGGAGCAAATCATGTCAGTCCAATCATAGATCTTGTCGGCTCCCGAATTGGTACGGAGGCCCAGTTCGAGGGCTTCAACTTTACAACTCCTGTGTCTAACATTAATATGGGAAATTCTGAAAGCGTTTATAAACGGTTCAAGACGATGATTAATAAGCTGGATGGGCAGCTTGAATTAGCTGAGAAGATTGAGGCTGTTGATGCTCAAACCGTCGCGTTAAAAGTTTTGAAAACCCACTTCATTCGCGATATTGCTGGAAACCTTCGAGCCTTTTCCACACAAGCTTTCAGATGCAAATCGTGCAACAAACGCTATCGCCGATTGCCTTTGCGCGGAAAATGTCCGATATGTAGTGGACGGTTAACTTTGACTGTATATCGAGGGGGTATAGAAAAATACTTGGAAGTGGCACAGCGGCTAGTCGAACAATATAATCTGCCATCGTATTATGCTCAGAGAATATTGTTAATGAAAGAGGAAATTGAAGCCACGTTTAGAAGTAAGAGACCCAAGCAAATTTGCTTAACAGAGTTTGCTTGAATAAGCCTTTTCTATTCAAGCTGCGTAATCAATTCTTGATGGGTATGGCTAAAGGGACATATCACCCTAACGCGTATTTGTCAAAAAGAAGAAATGTCAAACTCGGCTTGAAAGCTCGAACACAAATACTAACAATCTTAGAGAAAGCTTCAGTTGACGCCAGAACCATAGCAGAAAAAACGAACAGGCATTATAGGATTGTTATGTATCATTTGAAGCTTTTGAAAGCAGAGGAGATTGTTGAGCGGAAAGGTGACAAAAAACCGACTGCCTGGACTTTGACAGGCGTCGGACAGAAACGTTTGTTGAACTCATCCTAGAAAGTGCATTGGCAAGGAGAACATCTGCATTTTGGGCACTTGTTGTCATATTTGTTTAGTGCTGCCCTCTCCAAGTTAACGTTGACAACATTAGCAAGTGATGTCAACCAAGCAATAACGTCCGCGAATTCTTTCTCCAGTGCCGCCTTATCATCGTTTTCTAGAGCTTCACCTAGTTCTCTCACCTCGTCCAAAAACCATTGGTACGTTCCTTTTACGCCACGTCTAGAATCTCTATGAAAGTATAGCAAGCGCATCATGGTTTGAAACTCGTTTATATGCAATTTCTCACTTCCGACTGTCTCATGCATTTACCTGAGAAAGAATGTGCAACATTAAAATAAACGTAATGTGAAATCGAGGTTGAGGTGGAATAATGACCATCCCTATCTTAATTCGTGATTACAAAGAAGATGACAGAGCACAATGTCGTACTTTGTGGCGTGAACTAACTGAATGGCACCGTGAAATTTTTCAAGACCCCACCATCGGCGGAGAACGTCCAGAGTTTCATTTTGACAAACATTTGGCTAAAGTTGGCTCTGGAAAAATTTGGGTTGCCGTATCTGATTCTAGAGTGGTTGGGTTCGTGGGATTGAATTTTGGAGATAACGAAGCCGAGATAGAACCTCTTATCGTTAGCAGAGCCTATCGTGGCAAGGGAATAGGAAAGCGATTAGTAGAAACGGTTATCTTTAAAGCTCGTGAAAGAAATGTAAAGTATTTGAATGTGGGACCAGTAGCGCGAAACGTACAGGCTATAAAGTTCTTGTACAAGCAAGGGTTCAGAAATCTCGGTCATATCCAGCTTTTCATGTGTCTTTCTAATACCACTTGGAAGAAAGGCCCTGAGATCTTCGGATGCAAATTCAATTTCTAAAAGATGGTGAATGACCTCTATACGCATTCTTGACAGACGGGCAGAAATCAATCGAGGCGGCAATGTTTCGTACTATATTCCTGTACCTAATACATGTGGGGTAGTCCCACAATTTCCAAAAATCACTTACGCCTTTTCAAGAGTTCTGTTCACTTGTGCGTTTTGATAACCTCGGTTCTAAACCTTTGGGCTCTCAGCTTTGTCAACATATAATCCACACAATTGAGACCGTTACCTCTCTTTCTTGCGCTAAACGCTATGCCTGAAGCTTTTGTGGTTTTTGGTTTTCAACGGATTTTTATGTACTTATAGGCCTCGGTTGTGTTTTCGAAGCAGTAATGTACTTTTTGATAGTTATTCCTAAACTCCGCAACGTTTGCTCTTACTTCTTCCAGCGGCTCTTTAACTATTATGACGCGTTTTATGTATTCGGCTATTTCAGCCATTTGTGCTTCTTTCATTCCAAGTCTAGTGACTTCCGAAACCCCTAACCTTATGCCTCCTGGATGCATGAAGTGCCTTCCTTCTTTGATGTCCCATGGCAACAAATTCCTATTTATTATAATGTTCGCCTTTTCCAAAGTCTCTTCGATTGTGCCGCCGTCGCCATGTTTCGTGATGTCTATCAATATCACATGCGATTCTGTGAAGCCTTTATGCTCGGCTAGAACATTGAAGCCCTTCTCATAAAGCGCTTGGGCCAATGCTTTCGCATTCTTCACTACTTGGCGTGCATATTCTTTTCCAAATTCAAGTAGCTCTGCGCACGCAACTGTTACTCCTGCGACTGCATGCATGTGATGGTTGCTTACCATGCCTGGAAAGGTGGCTCTTTTGATTTTTTCAGCATATTTCTCCCATGATAAGATGCCTCCGTGTTGAGGACCAAAAAATGTTTTGTGTGTGCTCAAGCTGACAACATCAGCCCCTTCCATAAGCGGGACTTGGAATTGTCCACCAGCGATTAACCCTGCTACATGTGCCGCGTCGTATCCTACAGTTGCGCCTACCGAATGAACGGTTTCAGCTAATTCCTTGATAGGATGTGGAAATGGGAAGACACTGGCGCCGAACATGACAAATTTCGGAGGTCTACCCCTTGCAGCTAGGTCTTCTATCTTTTTCTTTGCCCGATCCACATCTATATTGAGTTCCTTGTAATCTAATGGCAAGTATTCCACAGTTAAACCCTTAACGGCGCCTGCTGTACCGCCTAACTCTTTTTTTCCTGAAGTGATGTGACCACCGCATGGAATCGATAAGGCCATCAGAATGTCGCTTGGCTCTGTAAAAGCCGTATATACCGCTAGGTTAGCCACGACGCCTGATATGGGTCTGACATCCACAAATTCGGCATTAAACAGTTTTTTCATGAGATCGATGCATTTGAACTCAACCTGGTCAATGAGGCGGCATCCAGCGTAAACACGCTCTCCCGGCCAACCTTCAGCGTAACGATTCCCGAAATCTGTCATAAGAGCTTCGCGAACGGCTGGGCTTGGAATGTTTTCACTGGCTATGAGCGGAATGCTTTCCTGGAACCATTTGTGGTGCTGCTGAAAAAGGTCAAAAACGTGATCATATTCTTCTTTGGGCGTAACCATTGTAAACACCTTTTGCACAACTTATGTTACAATCAAAAATAAAAATCCTTTGAAATAACATAACCTTAATAATGGAGAAACTATAAAATAATCATTCCATAAGAGGTTCGTTAATGAGCAAGAAGAAGAAAGAGAAAGCGGGACCGATGCCCGCTGCAAGCGCTGGGTTGTTAAGGTTTTTTGAGGAGGAGACCGAAGGCATTAAGGTTCGACCAGAACTGCTTATCGCGTCATCAGTAGCCTTAATAATTGTATGTGTTCTTGCACAAATGTTCTTTTAGAGTTTGGCTACCGCCTGTTAGGCGGATGCATAACCTCTATCCTCTGGACAGAGTTCAAATGAATGAAGATTTCGCTTCTCTCTTCTCTACTTGCAACTTGGGGAATGGGCTGAGCAATGGTGGCGCGAAGGATAACTGCTTCAGCATCTGAAAGCCAAATTCCTCCAGGTTCAAGAGTTACTGCCACCAAAGTCCCTTCAAAACCATAAGCAGGATCCAAAATTACTCTTATCTGCTTTCCCATGTTTTTTTCCAACATGTGGAATATCGTTAGAGGGATATTTGACTCTGGCATGAGATTCGCAAAACCTTAATATTGGATACTATAGGGATAAAACATTTGTGCCTCTTTAAGTATTTAGCTCTACTGTTAGCTCATCATCCAGCCGTTATTGTTACGCTGGCATCTTTACGTAATTATGTTAAAACCTGATATTTTGCAGTGTTCCTATTATCTTTAAATTGTTGTATTCGTGAATTTCTTTCATGCTTATCTTGACAACACTTTAATATGGTTGAGCTTATCTCTTAGAAAATCCGCTTGAGAGGATGCCGGTGGCAACTAGAGGATCACTAAGCCAATCGATGGATAACGCAGTTAAACATTACGCGTCATTATTCAAACTTCCATCGTTCAGAAAAATCGTTTTGCTACAGGCTCTAATCTGTGTGGGTGGAGGATTGACATCGGTCTTTCTACTGCTCCCCTCATCTGAGGGACTGATAAACGGTTTTGGCTTTGGTCTTCTCATTTTCTTTCTAAGCTTGCTTTCTGATTGGATACTAAGTACCTTCATTTTGAGACAAGATCCAATTTACGATATGAGAAGAACTCCTGCAGTCTCTGTTTTCTGCTGGGCTATTTGGTTTTTATTTGTCTTCATAGGCGTTACGATGGGTTTGTTATCAGGTCTGATTTGGTGGGTTAGATTTTGCCTATTAGGATTCTCAGTCGCGACAATGCTACGATTGATAATTTTCGAAGCGACAGCTTCCATACGATGCAGAGGTCTTCTGGCAACCGCCTTCTTGCAACCATTCTTTTGTATACCTCCCTTTCTATTGCTTTGGACAAAAATGGGCTTTGCACCTACAACTAACATGCTCTTGTTCCTCATGTTTTCCCCCATCATATGCTTTGTTTCCAGCCATTATTTTCTTTCTACATTGAATCGTGTTGGCGAACAGATATTGGGAATTCCATCTTTGGCTCTCTTCAAAGCATTTATGTTAAATTGGGTAGCCGATTTGAACAATCCTTTTGAAGAATTGCTTGAAAGATTGAGCGAAGAACGGGACATCAAAGTTTCGATACTAAAATTCGAATCTGTAAAAACCAAAGCAGTAATGGTGATTCCTTCAGTTCATCCTGGGCCCTTCAAAAATATTGGAAGCAGCATTTTGCCGTCGCTTATCAAGAGTGCCTTGGAAAGGAAGCTTGACTATATTGCATGTGTGCCTCTGGGGGCGCAAGGTCACGAGCTTGATTTGGCATCTCAATCTCAGAATCGAAAAGTTATTAGCCAAATCATTGAATCCATGGATTTTGCAGCATCGAAGGGAGAAGCAACGCCTTTTGTGAGAGTCAACTCTGGTTTGGCTACTGCATGTTGCCAAGTTTTTGGTGATTTTGCAATAATCGCATTTAGTCTGGCCCCAAATACCACTGAAGATTTACCTCAAGAACTGGGGCAGTTTGTGCAGCACGAAGCAAGAAAACGAGGGTTGGCTTTTTGCATTGTAATCAATGCACATAATAGCATTGATGAAATAGCTCCTATGCCTGGAGCTTTGAACGCACTGGAAAGCGCTGCAACTGTTTGCTTGGAGAAAACAAATTCTCTAAAGCAGTTGCCATTTGATTTTGGTGCTGCAACGATTTTGCCTGAGGAATTCAGTCTTGAAGATGGTATGGGTGCTGGTGGCATTAGTGTGTTTGTAGTTAGAGTCGGTGAACAGAAGACTGCTTATGTGGTGCTTGACGGTAACAACATGATTTCTGGATTGCGGGAGAAAATCCTTTCAAATCTTAAATTAATAGGTATCAACGAAGGTGAGATTTTGACAACAGACACACATTCCGTAAGCGCCATAATCTTAGGCAAACGGGGATATCACCCTATAGGCGAGGCTATTGATCATGAAAAACTGATAGACTACATTAAAGACACAACGATCACCGCTGTTGGCAACCTGAAGCCTGCTAAAGCCGAATGCCATAACATACTTGTTTCTCATGTCAAAGTCATCGGGGAGAAACGGTTAGAGACATTGTCCCTTCTTATCGACAAGGTTCTCAGAGAAATAAGAAAAGCCGTCATTCCAGTTTTCGTTGCAAGTGGATTGCTTTTAATGTTACTTTTGCTGTTTATTTGACCCAATATTAATATCTTGGGTTGTTCAAAGCTCATTCAAGATTGAAGTGTCGTTTAACTCTCTGCATAGGAGGAAAACCCGGGCAGGACTGAAAAATGAGCTGGCGAGAATATGGGCAAAATTGAAGTGGATGAGGAGTTTTGCAAAGGGTGTGCGCTTTGTATTAATGTGTGCCCACAGAAGCTTATCCGAACTGCAGTTCGCATTAGCAAAAAGGGTTATCATCCTGCAGAACTCGTAGACACTTACGGCAAATGCACCGGATGTACGCTTTGCGCACAAATTTGTCCAGATGTAGCCATCACCGTCTACAGAAAGAAGAAAGCAAGTGAGGAGAAAAAATGATCCAGAAAAAGTTTATGGCTGGAAACGAGGCAATAGCCGAAGCCGCTGTCCAAGCAGGATGTCGACACTATTTTGGATATCCAATAACTCCCCAAAACGAGATCTGCGAATACCTTTCATGGAGGCTTCCTGAAGTTGGCGGAATTTATCTCCAAGCAGAAAGCGAGGTAGCAGCAATATACATGGTTTTTGGCGCTGCCGGCGCCGGCGCAAGAGTCATGACATCTTCTTCAAGCCCAGGAATCAGCCTTATGCAAGAAGGCATATCCTACATTGCAGCAGCAGAGCTTCCATGCGTCATAGTTAATATGATGCGGGGTGGACCGGGACTCGGTGGAATTCACCCTTCTCAATCCGATTATTTCCAAGCAACCAAAGGAGGAGGTCACGGGGATTATCACTTGCTTGTGTTAGCTCCTTATACGTGTCAAGAGGCAGTGGACCTTACAATGCTGGCTTTTGAACTTGCTGACAAGTATCGCAATCCCGTAATGGTTTTAGGTGATGGAAATATGGGGCAGATGATGGAACCTATCGAGTTCAAACCTCAAGAGAAAAGGGAAATTCCAAGGAAAGACTGGATCATTAACGGTGCTTCTAATAGGAAGCGAAATCTGATTAAGACCCTCTATCTTGACCCTGCAGTCTTGGAAAGGCGTAATTTGGAGATTTATCGGAAGCTTCAAGACGCTGTTGAAGATGAGGTGAGATTTGAATCCTACCTGACTGAAGATGCCGAAATAGTGATTGCTGCTTATGGAACTGTGGCGAGAATATCGAAGACAGCGATAAAAATACTCCGTGAAAAGGGATTGAAAGTGGGAATGTTGAGGCCAATATCGCTTTATCCCTTTCCTTATCAAGTATTTGCTCAATTGGCGGAAAGGGTGCGAAGCTTCTTGGTGATTGAAATGAGTATGGGACAGATGATTGAAGATGTGAAGCTTGGTATTTGTGGCAAAAGTCATGTGCACTTTTACAATAGGGTAGGCGGCATGGTTCCCAGTTACGAGGAAATTGTTGCCCAAGTGGACAAGATTGTCAAGGAGGCAAAATGACGTGGAAGTTGTTTTTGAAAGACCCAAAACACTTTCTCCAGTAAGTACACACTACTGCCCAGGATGCGGTCACGGGATCATTCACCGATTAGCGGCAGAAACGATCGAAGAGCTTGGAATCCGCGAGAAAACAGTAGCTGTGGCTCCAGTAGGTTGTGCTGTCTTACTTTACAACTACCTTGATATAGACGCTTATGAAGCCGCGCATGGGCGTGCACCTGCGATTGCTACAGGCTGCAAACGTGTTCATCCTGAACTTGTAGTGTTCACCTATCAAGGTGATGGCGACCTTGCCGCGATAGGAACCGCAGAAGTTGTTCATGCTGCAGCGCGGGGAGAAAAGATAACAACGATTTTTGTTAACAACGCAATCTATGGCATGACTGGAGGGCAAATGGCGCCTACCACCCTTGTTGGGCAGAAATCCACAACAACTACTACTGGGAGGACCCCTGAAAGGGCAGGATATCCCATTCGGGTATGCGAAATGCTGGCTACGCTTGAAGGTGCTGCATACATCGCAAGAGTAAGTGTGACAAGTCCCAAAAACGTGATTCAAGCAAAGAAGGTCATCAAGAAAGCATTTGAAACTCAAATCAAAGGTTTAGGCTATTCGCTTGTTGAGGTTCTGTCACAATGTCCGACCAACTGGCACATGACACCCGCTCAGTCAATTAAATGGGTTGACGAAATGATGACTGCCTATTTCCCTTTAGGCGAGTTTAGAACACCAAAGGAGGTCTGAAACCTTGGTGAAGAAAGAGGATAAAATCTTCTACGAAGACATTGTTATGGCTGGCTTTGGCGGTCAAGGCTTAATGTTCATTGGAAAGCTCTTGGCTTATAGTGCTATGAAAGAAGGTAAACATGTGACCTGGATTCCATCTTATGGTCCTGAAATGCGCGGCGGAACTGCCAACTGCACTGTGGTTATTTCAACTGAAGAAATAGGTTCTCCAGTTACGACTCATCCTCGTGCTGTTATAGTTATGAACAATCCTTCAATGGAAGCTTTTGAACCCAGATTGAAAAGTCGAGGTCTGCTCATTCTCAACAATTCTCTTGTTAACCGTCCAGTTACGAGAAAGGACATAAAGGTTCTATCTATTCCGGCAAGCGAAATTGCAGTGTCAACGGGTACTGAAAAGGCGGCCAACATGGTCATGCTTGGTGCCTATGTTGCCCTCACAAAAGTCATTTCAGAGGACAGCATTATTGAAGGGTTAAAGGAGCTATTTAAAGAAAAAATCAGCATTTTTGAGAAGAATGTGCAAGCTTTTGAGAAAGGGATGAGATACGCCGAACAACAATCATCAAGACAATTTGTCTAAAATCTATCCAGTACGTCCAGCTTCAGTCTATACAGAAAGGTATAAGAAGCTAATATGCTATGATATAAGCGGTCTTGCATTAAGCCAACCATCGTTATACAACAAAAAACCAGAGGAATGATATGACTGAGCCAAAACCGAGGAAGCGAACTGGAAAAAAAGAGAAGCCGCCCAAAACACCAAACAATGCCCAAAAAATCAAGAGCAACGATAAGATCATATTTGTTGGTATGAAACCAGTGAAGAATTATGTGATTGCTTGTTTGACATCATTTAACTTTGGTTCAGGTCAAGTGGTCGTCAAAGCCAGAGGAAGGGCGATCTGCAAAGCTGTCGATACTGTCGAATTACTCAGACGGGCTTTTCTTAAAGATGCACAGATCCAAGGAATCACTCTATCCACCGAGCAAGTTATTAGAGAAGGCGACCGAAGCTCAAACGTTTCAGCCATTGAAATTATAGTGACCAAACCTTAACTGCTTCTCTACTACTCGAGACATGCGTCAGGTTACAGGCATGCTACTTTGGGTCATAAAATAAGTTCAATGTTCTTTTTGGCAAAAAAGACATCGGTAGCTATATAACAAGGTCTTCTTAACCCTAATAATCGACTGGTGATGCAAAATGAATGATTATCCCAAAATTGTTGTTACCCCACCCGGGCCCAAAGCAAGAGAATTTGTCAAGAAAGACGAGAATGTGATCTCATCTTCCTACGGAAGGTTTTATCCACTTGTGGTTGAATCGGGAAGAGGGTGCATAATTAGGGACGTTGATGGAAATGAATTCATAGACTTCAACTCCGGTCTAGTTTGTATGAACGTGGGTCACAACCATCCTCGAGTGGTGGCTGCCATAAAGAATCAGTGCGATCGTTTTCTGCATTATTCTAATACGGATTTCTATTACCGAGAAGTTATCGAGTTGGCGGAAAAGCTTGTGAAAATAACCCCTGGAACACCTGATAAGAAAGTTTATTTCGGCAATAGCGGAGCTGAAGCCGTCGAGGCGGCAGCTAAACTTGCGAAGTGGCATACTCGCAAGCAACTCTTCATAGGCTTCATAAGCGCTTTTCATGGTCGAACAATAGGTGCCTTATCTTTTACTGCTAGCAAACCTGCTCAAAAACGATATTTCTTTCCATTGATGCCTGGGGTCGTTCATGTGCCATATGGATACTGCTACCGTTGTCCTTTCAAGCTGACCTACCCTGAATGCCATTACTGGTGCGTAGATTACATTGATGAATACGTACTGCAGAAATTTGCGCCGCCTGAAGACACGGCCGCAATATTGTTCGAACCAATTCAAGGTGAAGGTGGATACGTGGTTCCGCCTCCAGAATACTTCCAGCGACTCAAGAAACTCGCTGACAAACACGATCTATTGCTCATAGACGATGAAGTGCAAGCAGGTATGGGTAGAACTGGAAGATGGTGGGCTATTGAACATTGGAACGTTGAACCAGACATTATATGCAGTGCAAAAGGATTAGCATCCGGACTGCCTTTAGGCGTGGCCATCGCAAAAGCAAAAATAATGGATTGGATTCCTGGCTCCCATGCAAGCACTTTCGGCGGCAATCCGCTCTCATGCGCATCGTCCAGCGCAGTTATCGATATTATAGAAGAAGAGAAGCTTATGGAAAATGCGACCAAACAAGGCGCTTACATTATGAAGAGATTCGAAGAACTCAAGCAGGAAACCGAAATTGTGGGCGATGTGAGAGGTATAGGATTGATGATCGGTGTTGAGATCGTTGAGGACAAACAAAGCAAGAAGCCTGCTCCACAAAAGGCCAGCGAGATCATGCTGCGCTCATGGAAGCGTGGAGTCAACGTCATAACTTGCGGAGCGTCAACAATTAGAATTGCGCCTCCACTTGTTATCACAAGAGACCTCGTAGACGCGTCTCTTGAAATACTGGAAGACTCGATTAAAGAAATCGAGAAAGAAGCTTAACCCGCGTATCCTTATGGAAATCCGACGCCTTTCAATGAACGATTACTCTGAGATGATACGCCTTTGGACAAAAACAGGATTATCCATTAAACCACGAGGGAGAGATAGTAGAGAAGCGATAGCCGCTGCAATAGTGACAACCCCCGAATTCTTTCTAGGAGCGTTTGAAGATAACCACATGATCGGCGTGATTATCCTCAGTCATGAAAGAGGGAAAGGATGGATAAATCGTCTAGCTATCGACCCTGAATATAGAAATCATGGTGTTGCGAAAGCCTTGATTGCTGAGTCAGAACGAGTGCTAAGGAAACAAGGCGTCAAGATCTTCTGCGCATTGATTGAAAAAAGCAATAATCCATCAAAAGAGTTGTTTAAAAAATGCGGTTACGTTGAGCACCATGACATAATATACTTCAGCAAACGCGACAACGAGGAGACTTAGCCAATTTAATATGTGTAAGTGGAGCATCTGCAAAACACTTCTCAACAGTTTTTCCAATCATTGCCCAAAATGGGTCTCCGATCAGAAATGCTGCCGCGTCTGCGTTTTTGGACATTCGTAGTCATATCTGTTGACTGCTGCTCTTTCCGAGCTAACGTTAACAACGCTAGCAAACGATGCCAACCAAGCGATAATGTCTTCTGCAGCTGCTGCTGTGTTTGCCAAGTATCCGCGAGAAAGTGGACAGCCGCCAGTGTCAGCATTGAAACAAACATGATTAATTCCAGAATGGTGGGGCTCCGCAAGATGATTAATCATGTAATCTGGATAGTATTTTCCAGGTATTTCATCAGCGAAATACGTTAGTATTAAGCTCATTATAAGTATGAGCTAGTTCCCTTTGAAGAAGGGAAATGTCATTTTCAGCTTTGCGAATCTCAGAAGTTCTTGCTCCTCTCGAGTCTTTGAATAATCGGTCTAGAGTGGGCTAAAGGGGCTTTCTTTATACGAGTGTTCAGAACGTGTGTGGTTTTGCTATGACTTCCTTTATTCTTAGATCGAAAAGCCCTGCTGCATGCATTGGTCGTATTCTGAGTGCTGTGTCAGCACCCTTACCCGTTCCACCTATGGCGATAATATCTTTGTCGCATGGAGTTAACCCTGCATCTGTCGCCATCAAAGTGATTTCTACACATACTTTTGTTCCTTCTCCCATAAGCCTAAGCACATTCGCCATTATTTCCAATGGTTGTATTGTACCAAAATCTTTGCGTATTGCTCGCTCTGCGCTACTCAGAGCATGAGTACCAGTAAAGATCTTTGCACCGTTCGCCAGAATTTCTCGTTTATGCTCCCCCTGTAATTCTAATTTACCTGGTTCTTTGAAACCGCATGAATGGGTTACTACAACAACATTGTAGCCTTTGAACAGCTTCGAGGCTTTAACCCCTGTTTCGCCCGTCGTCGAAGCAACCACAAGGTCTCTAATACGCTCTTTCTCCGCATATTTCTTAACAAGCATCAGCAGGGTATCAGTATTTTGTCCACCTGTTTCCTTAAAATATGTGGTTGTTTTTTCGTAGTAACTCATGAATTATCCTCCATTCGTGTTAGTTATGCCCCAAGTTTCTATTTTTGTTTTTCTTTAAGGTCACTGATGTTCAAATCGTTCTTTCTTATTGGTTTTCTCTTTAGCTCTGTACCGCATATTAAACATGCCTTTTGCTTACTATCTGCCGAATATTTTTTGCGACAGGCCGGACAATATCTTGTCCAATGTAAACGTTTGCGTATGCCAAAAGTAACTAGAGGAGAAAACTGTATGCCTATTTCGTTTGCAACATTTTGTATGGAATAATCATCAGTAATTATCAGTGGAGAGTAACCAGAGCTTCTGAGTTCTAAGGCTAATGCTAAGACTTGAAGATCCGTTTCTGACAAGAAATATGCGTCGCCAACGAGGGTGGCTGAGGCTTTGACTTTGTCTAGGAAGATGCTATTTGGTATTCTTACATTCAGCTTCCCGCTCTGGACTGCCATTCTAAATCTGACGTCTGAAATGGATTCTTCATATATTTCCGCCTCAACCATTGGAACAGTGTAATGCTCTTCAGTTGTTGATAGAGGATCAAATCCAGCTATAAAGGCAGATGTGTCCAAGATCGTGGCTCTTTTTGCAGTTTTGTTCGTAGGTTGCCTTCACCTCATTCCCTTGAAAAGAAGCCTGCTTTGCAAGCGGTGATAGAAGCCCTCTCCAAATCTTATGAAAGATGTTGTGTGTTTGGAGCGTGTAACAGTTAGACTTGGGAGTTTGCCGGTTATGAGTTGATTATTATGACCATCTATGAGTACAAGCATTTTTCTTGGTCTGAGAACTTGAATTGTAAGGCTCGAGTTGGCTGGAAAAGCTATCGGGCGAAAATCGGTTATCGGACATACAGGCGTTAGGATGAAAGCGTCCAGATCTGGGTCCAAGACTGGTCCTCCTGCCGATAGCGAGTAACCCGTGGAGCCTGTTTGGGTAGATATCAATAGCGAGTCTGCTTGGCACGTCAAAATTGGTTTATCGTCTTTCAGAATTCGTGTGTAGAGTATTTTTGCCGGTTCATCATGTGTAACGGCAACCTCATTTAACGCGTCTGGAAACTCTACGCCATCAGCAGTCGCGGTCAACTTCATACAGTTCTCAATTTTGTATTTGCCTTTGAGACACCTGTCTACTGCATGAAAAGCATGCTTTGGTTCGATTTCGGTGAGGAAACCGCGGATTCCCATGTTTATGGTGAGAAGAGGCGGCTCAGGTTTAGGAATTGCGGTACATGCTCTTAGGATAGTTCCGTCTCCGCCAACCGTGATTATGAAATCTGTTTTCATGCGCTCAAGCGGGACAGCTTCCATTTCTGTCTTCATCTTTCCGACTAATGTATCTTCTATGTGAACTTTCAACCCTTTGTTTCTCAAATATTCGGCTAGGTCTTCTGTAAGCTCTAAAGAATCCTTCTTATCGTAGCGAGCTACCAAACCGACGGTTTTGAACACGTCTTTCACCGTTCAATTATCAGCGACACCTTGAACCGTTAAAGGAGCATAAATTAATGCTATCAAACGGCAGAGCTACATGTGAGAATAGGCTATCAGCCATTAGTGAAGGGGGTGCAAATGAAGAAGGCTGGACATACTGCCACAGAGTTAGATCTAGTTTCATATTCGTGATCCCAATTTAAGGCTACAGAGGACAATATAAAAGACTTTGGGAACAGCTCGACCACTTCGTTAAACAACTGAACCAGTCACAATCTAATATGAGTCTTTGGAAATAGATGCTTTAAACCAAAATATGACCAGCCCACAATAGTGACATTGCAGTAAAATCTTTATGCGCAGTTCTATCCATAGATCTACTGACTGACTTTAGATTTGAGGTTCCTGTAATGAAAACAAAAGAGACCAAATCTAGGCTTATTCGCGAGCTGGTAAAAGATGCGAGAAGAAGCGACAGAGAAATTGCCAAGACTGTAGGCGCTTCTCAGCCCACAATTAGCAGACTCGTAAAAAAAAAAAATAGAGAAGGAAGGGCTAATTAGCGAATACACGGTTATCCCAGAGCTTCGGAAATTGGGTTACGAGTTGCTAACATTCGCTTTTATGTCCTTTACTGAAGACAAACCTGAATTGTTTGATAAGGCAAGAGAGTGGATTAAGAAACAGCCATCCGTGATTTTTGCGAATAATGGGGAAGGAATGGGAATGAATAGCGTAATGGTGTCGGTACACGAGAACTACACGAGTTACACAGATCTCATCACTAAGCTTAGACGAGATTGGCAACCAAACCTCACTGATGAACAAAGCTTCTTAATTAGCCTAAACAGATCCGACCTCATGATAAAACAGTTTTCCTTCCGATACCTGCCACTACATGTAGCGACTCAAATCGAGATCGCTTGTTAAGCAAATTGGGTCGAGTCTCTGCTTTGATTCATTTGGATAGCATTATCGCTACTGTCTCTTCTGATCGTCGACAAGCTCCCCCTCACTACCTCTAAAAACTGAAATGGATCATTTTTGATCATCATCTGACTTCATTAGGCTCGGACTAATGCACGTAAAACCCTTTTCTGAAGGAACCGGTAAAGCAAAAAACAAACTCTTAACGAGTGTTGGCAAATGAAAAGGCACTGAAAAGCAATGCTTAAATCTATATATGGGTGTTGTCTGAATTGGCTATAGAGTAGAACCTACGCAGAGGGCAGTGAAAAAATGAGCAAACCAGTTGATGTTGGAAGTTTACGCGTTGGCGGCTACATGATTATTGATGGTGAACCATGCCAAATAGTAGATATTACAAAGTCAAAGCCTGGAAAACACGGTTCAGCCAAAGCAAGGATAGTGGCTATAGGCGTTTTTGACGGAACAAAAAGGCAATTTGTGAAACCTGTAGATGGAAATGCGGAAGTGCCGATAATTGACAAGAGAACTGGACAAGTTTTTGCCGTCAATCCTGGCGGCATTCAGATAATGGATTTGGAAACTTACGAATATTTCGATGCGCCTTTTCCAGATGACGCTGAGATCAAAGCCAAGCTTACCTCTGGCGTTGAGATTGAATATTGGAAGATACTAGGTAAGACCAAGATTATGCGTGTTAAATAGTAATAAGAAGCTAACTAATGTCATGGAGTTTTTTGTGGGTTTCTTGTCTTTTGGACAATGTTTTTGCATACGATTAAGCTAAAGAAGCATATCTTGCATTTTCGACATTGTCAGATTTGGTGAAGCCCTTTTGGCGTTATGGGTTTTCAGCGTTTATGCTTGCGTGGCAAGTGAATCTCCAATATTCCCTTTTTGAAATTGATTTTCATCTTGTCCATCCGCACAGGCACTGGAATGTGTGATTGACAATAGAACTTCTTAAACTCGCCTTGATAGTGTGTGATGCCAAACTCTGACAAATCTACCTTCCGCTTCATCTCTGCTGATATTTCCAAAGTGTTTATATCTACTGGTTTGACTTGAACCTTATTTTCCGTCGTAAAGGGCAAATCCATAGTCACAACAACTTCGGTAGGTGTTACTTTCATGTCATGAAGAGGCTCCATCTCGCAGGTTTTAGTATCCCAGCTTGGCGCTTCCATAAGCGTTTCTCCCCATCTTTCAAGTTCCTCTTTCAAATCGGTAAAGTACCTATCCAACAAATCTCTGAAGTCTGTTCTCTTTCTGATGGCCATAATCGACTCTCTCCTTATGATACGTAAACAGGAATATCCAACTCTTGACTCTTCTTCACTTTGGCCATCTCCTGTTGCGTCCGCCTCATCACATCCCTAGCTTTTAATCGAATTTCCTCTCCCTTTGCAAGTAGTCTTCCAATGTCTACCTTAATCCCCATCAGTTTTTCTAGACCTTTCAGCACTTCCGCCGCGGCCTCTGGATCTGGATAGTTGAAGAAACATTGTGCAAGTAATGTTATGGCCGGCAAATCTGTTTTTTCCGCTCGCATTAGCATAATTGCTTGTGGACCAACCATGTATCCTTCCATCAAAGCCTCTATGCCCTTGCTTTGCACTGTTTTCAGCGTTTCTGAATTTGACGCAGCTGAAAAAACCTTCAATTCTTTCACATCTTGCCTGTCTTGGACGGGGATTCCGCTCAAGGCAATCATCATCTTCACTTTACTTCTCTTGGCCCATTCAATTAGAGTATCCATTACTGGATAGATGGTGTCTGCGGCTAATGGGATCTCGGAAACAGCTAATAGAATTTTGTTGTTCCCGAAAACTCTTAATGGAGAATGCGGTAGCCCTGCATGCACGACAATGACTGGAGGCAGCAATTTTGAATCCGCATAAGCTACTTCAGTCAAACCTAGTTCTTCAATCAGATGTGAAGCGGCAATCACGCCGACCAATCCGACGTCTGGAAAGCCGTAAAGCATTACGGTTCCTGATGGGATTTGCGTCTTTTCAACAATCCTGACTTCACTCACCCATATTCCCTCAAGTACATACAATGTTTAATCCCGTAAAAAGTTTATGGATAGTAACCTTAAAGAGCAGAATGTCTATTAAAATGGTAATCGATTTTGGAACTGGAGAAGGCCATGGCTTTGGAACATTTGGGCTCTTCGCTTTACTCGGCATTAAGGAAGGTTTTCAAGTCTTCTATTGTGGATGAGGCCACTGTTAAAGAACTTGTACGTGACATACAAAGGGCTTTGCTTCAATCAGATGTAAATGTTAAACTCGTTCTCGACATATCCAAGAAGATAGACGAAAGAGCCTTGAAAGAAAAGGTTCCTCCTGGGGTTTCGCGGCGTGAGCACGTAATAAAAGTAGTCTACGAGGAGCTGACTCGCTTTCTAGGAGAAAAACCTGTATCTATCAAATTCGAACCGGGTAAAAGAAAACTAATCATGCTCGTGGGCATCCAAGGTTCAGGAAAAACTACCAATGGCGCCAAACTTGCACGATATTTTCAAAAAAGGGGGCTGAAACCCGCGTTAATTTGTGCAGACACCTTTCGGCCTGGCGCTTTTGCACAGCTCCAGCAGTTGGCTAACAGAATAAACGTTCCAATCCATGGCTATTCGGAAGCTAAAGATTCTCTTAAAGTAGTGGATGAAGGGTTAAAACAGTTCGTCGAAAAAGATATTGTCATAATTGATACTTCCGGGCGTCATAAAGAAGAGCATGAGTTAATCAAAGAGATGAAAATGCTTGAGAAAAATATTACCCCCGATGAAGTTATGCTCGTTATAGACGGCACAATTGGTCAACAGGCTTTGGTACAAGCAAAAGCCTTCAATGAAGCCACACCCATAGGCTCAATTCTAGTAACTAAACTAGACGGTTCAGCTCGAGGTGGTGGCGCTCTCTCTGCTGTTGCCGCTACAGGAGCGCCTATAAAATTCATCGGTACGGGCGAAAAAGTTGAAGATATCGAAGCCTTTGTTCCCTCTCGTTTCGTTGGTCGCCTTTTGGGTATGGGCGATTTAGAAACTCTGCTCGAGAAGGTGCGAGATGCAGAGGTTAAAGTTCCTGAGAAAAAGGCTAAGGCCATCTTAAGCGGCAAGTTTACGTTGACAGACATGTATGAACAATTCGAGGCCATGAAGGGCATGGGTACGTTTAGAAAGCTTTTGAAAATGCTCCCCGGTATGTCATATGATATACCTGAAGATATGCTCAACACGGCTGAGAATCGGCTCGAAAAGTGGCGGGTCATGATCCAGTCTATGACCCCTCAAGAAAGGGATAACCCAAAAGTCTTCAACTCTTCAAGAATAAGACGAGTAGCTAGGGGTTCAGGGACAAGTGAAAAAGATGTGAAAGAGCTTCTTAAGCAGTATGTGATGATGCGGAGAATGCTCAAAACCTTGCGAAGAAAGAAGAAGCTACCATTTTTTGGGAAAGGCGTGTCAGTCGATCTTGGCTAAGTCTTGGAGAAATCTGGAAGGGTTGTATAATGGATATTTTGCATGATGCATTGAGAATGCTTGAGACACACCCTTTGTGCGATCACTGCTTGGGAAGACAGTTTGCCATGCTCGGTCATGGCATTGAAAATGACGGAAGAGGAAAAGCTTTGAAGCTTACATTAACGCTTACAGCACATGCCCTTCTTCTTTCGGAGAATAAAGAAGGCGTAGAGATTCTGAAGATCTTGGCAACTAACGGGTTCTCAAAAGTAGCGCATGAAATATTGCGAAAAAACAGAAAACGCATAGCGAAAAGAGATTTTCCCCAAACATGTTTCCTGTGCGAAGACAAATTCACCAGCGTAGATCACTTGACAAAGAACATCTTGAAGATTCTTGAATCATATGAGTATCACAATTTTCTTGTGGGTGTGCAACTGCCGCTACTGGTTGAAGAGCGTGAAGACGAATTTAGAGCCAATCTTGAAGTTCACCATAGTGAAAGCATGCGTAACGAGTTCGGAAGGCTATTTGGGAAGAAAATTGCCGAGGATAACGGCAAACCTGTTGAGTTCATGAAACCTGAGGTGGTTGTTCTTGTTAACCCGTTTTCCGAGGCTGTGAAGCTTCAGATAAATCCGCTTTTTGTTGGTGGGCGTTACAAAAAACTTGTTAGAGGAATACCCCAGTCAAAATGGTTCTGTACGAATTGTCGAGGGAAAGGTTGCAAAAAGTGCGACTGGACTGGAAAGATGTACTCCGAATCGGTAGAAGAAATCATCGGCAAACCTTTCTTAGAGGCTACAAGTGGTTTGAAGTCATCGTTCCACGCATCTGGAAGAGAGGATATTGATGCTCGTATGCTTGGAACCGGACGGCCTTTCGTCATTGAAATTACAAACCCTAAAAAGAGATTTCTAGAACTTGATGAGCTTAAAAAAAGAGTAAACGTTTTTGGTAGAGCAAAAGTCCAAGTTTCGAACTTGTGGTTTGCAAATAAGCAAGCTGTGAGAGAGCTGAAGAAGGGAGAGGCAACACAAAAGGAGTATTTCGTGACCATAGAATTCGAAAATGAAATCAAATCAAGAGACCTGCAACCATTAAAAGAACGATTAACAAACACAACGATTAACCAGAGGACGCCCCTTCGTGTTTTGCATAGGCGGGCTGATTTAACGCGGGAAAAGTACATATACAACGTGGACGTAAAGAAACTGTCGCCAAAAAAGGCTGAGATGAAGATACGTTGCCAAGGAGGACTTTATGTTAAAGAGTTGGTGACTGGAGATGAGGGAAGAACAACTCCTAACGTTTCAGAGATTCTCAAGAATCGAGCGAAGCCTATAAAGCTTGATGTTTTGAAGGTTATTATGGGAGATTAGGCGGGTGGAAAATTGAAGGGCTCAAAAGGATATCGTTCCAGCACGCGTCGCTTATTGAAAAAACCGCCGAGAGAACGCGGAAAACTCGGGTTAAGCAAACTATTGCAGGAATATCAGCCTGGAAATCGTGTGCTAATTAGAATAGATTCGAGCGTCCAGAAAGGTATGCCTCACAGAAGATTTCATGGTAATATTGGCACAGTAATCGAGAAGCGCGGACGAAGTTATGTTGTGAGTGTTCCGCAAGGGAATGCCGTTAAGGAAATTACTGTTAGACCTGAACACTTAGAACAGGTTAGGAGTTGTTAGAAGATGGCTAAGGAACCTGTAAAAGAGAAGAAACTCGCTCTTCCGCAAGCCAAAAGATTACTAGAGACTCTAGGCGAAGAGAATTTAGACCAGTTACAACGGCGCGCCCATGACTACCTATCTAAATTTTCCAAGACAGACGCGGAAGCGGCTGAACAACTTGTTGAGAAGCTGATAGAGGAATTTAGTTTGGAAGAGGATGATGCAGTTCAGGTAGTCAATTGCATGCCGAAAAGCATTGATGAGTTAAGAGTCTTTCTTGCTAGCGGCCGCAAAATTATCGATGCTTCAATGTTGAAAACCATAGTAGACCTCTTGGAAGAACACCGAAAAGTGGGATAAGGTAACGGTGATTTAGACAACTATTTTTTAAGCAATGAGAGGGTAAAATAGGGGTTAATATGACAATGATGGAGAAGCGGTACGAGGAGTACGCTTACGTCCTAGATTTTCTTTCACACGGTCGCCCAGGAGTGCGCCCTTCTGGGAGAGCTGGCTATCGAGCTGGAGCGTTGGTTCAGCTGATCGGCGAAGAGTTTTTTACGTTGTTGGAGGCACTTGTTAAGGATGGCGTTATACTTAAGCCTCATGACCATGTTTATGTCGGTAAAGAGGCGCGCGAAGAAATTACGTATATCATCGGGAGGATAGGTTATGACGAATTGACGGCAGCGGCGAAGATGGAATTATCAGCAGTGATTAACGACATAGTCCTGAAACGTGAAAAATGGTTCGTCAACTTTTTTAACACTACGAGGGCTATAACGCCGCGGATGCATGCTTTAGAGTTGATTCCAGGTATTGGGAAGAAGTATATGTGGCAGGTTATAAATGAGCGGGAGAAAAAGCCTTTCGAGAGTTATGAAGATTTGCAGAAGCGAACAGAGTTACCCAATCCTGTCAAGCTGATTACCAAGAGGGTTTTGGAAGAGTTATCAGGCGAGAGCAAGTATCGCTTGTTTACGAGGGCGCAGTAGCTTAGTGAACGTGTTACGGGGTATTATGAATCTCTTAGAAGAAACAAAGTTTCTACTTCGGCAACACCGAATTTTTCCCAAGAAGATTTTGGGACAAAATTTCTTGATTGACTCTTCAATATTTCAAAACATGAGCGATCATGCTTCGTTAAGCTCGGATGATAGGGTGCTGGACATTGGTGCTGGCATGGGTTTTTTGACGCTTTCTCTCGCGAGCAAATGCCGTAAGGTTTTGGCTGTTGAAGCTGATGACAAATTGGCAGAGGTTTTGCTTGAACAACTCAAAGACGCGCCTAATGCTGAGATAATCAAGGGCAATGTGCTTAAGATACAAGTGCCAAATTTCAACAAGATTGTTTCGATTCCACCGTATCAGATTTCTTCACGTTTGATTTCGTGGCTTCTTACTAAGAGTTTTGATCGTGCAGTCTTGGTTTTTCAGAAAGAGTTTGCAAACAAGCTTGTTGCATCTGTTGGAAGTAATGATTATGGATGGCTTACCGTTCTAACCTATTATTATGCACACTGTGAACTCTTGGATGCTGTTCCAAGAGACAGATTTTATCCGCAGCCGAAAGTAGATTCAATCATTATCCGTCTGAGCCCAAAAAGGTCGCCCCCTTTCGATTTGAACAATGAGAGATTGTTCACTAGGATTGTGCAATCTCTTTTCACTCACCGCAACAGAAAAGTCAGAAATGCTGTCCTGCCTTTCCTCAAAAATGTGCTTGCGAAAAAGTCTGAAGATGCTTCTAAAATGGCTGAAATGGTTCCTTTCCATGATAGGCGAGTAAGGGAGTTAGCGCCTGAAAAGTTTGGGGCGTTAGCAAATGCTCTTACCGAGTAAGAGAATTTTCTTTGAGAATTACATATTTGAGGTTTGGAAGGACGTTTACGATCCTGCCGAAGACTCCTTTTTGTTTGCCGAAAGCCTAATCGTTAACCAAGATGATTATGTTCTTGATATGGGTACTGGATGCGGCATACTGGGCATAGTTGCAGCGGCAAAGGTCGATAGGGTCGTTGCCATTGACATAAATCCTTACGCCGTTAGATGTGCAAAAGAAAACGCAAAGCTCAATCACGTTGCAGAAAAAATGTGTTTTTTACGAGGACACCTCTTTGGGCCATTGAAGGTCGACGAAGAGTTTGATTTAATCCTTTTCAATGCTCCATATGTGGCCATGGAACCCGAAGCAAGGTTCTCTTGGCTTGAACAAGCTTGGAATGGCGGAACTACTGGCAGACGGGTTATAGAGCGCTTCATTTGTAAGGCTTCAAAATATCTGAGGCAGAGCGGGCGGATTCTCTTGTTGCAGTCTACATTAGCTAATGTTGACGAGACATTGAAAAGTTTTTGGGAAAAAGGTCTAAAGGCTTATGTGGTGATTGAACAAGATTTGCCGTTTTTCGAATCTGTAGTTCTGATCGAAGCAAAATTCTAGCCGATCTTCGGGTTTAACATGTAAGGGCGTTCAAAACGGGAAAGCCCATTGCTATTGTGGAATAATATGTTCTGTCCGTCCAGTCTTGAAGGCAACCAGGGCGAACGAAAATATAGGAAGAAGTCGAGTGGCAGAATTGTTCACTAGGCAGTATGGAAAGAGCATAGACCAAGATGTTGATTGTGATGGATGCACAAGCAGAAGTCAACGAATTTTCGGGGTTTACAGATTCGTAATATGAGCATATGTGGAATGAAAAAGAAAGTTGAAAATTGCGCCTTGTGCGGTGCACATCCCTAGGAGAAAATGAACAGCATGTTTGCAGGTTTTGCCAGGCAAGAGAAACTCTGAACTGGATAAGACGTGAACACGGTCTCATTTGAAGTAGTTCAGCAGATTTTTCCTCAGCCTCATTTCGTCTCTTACAGGTAACCCTCCCATTCCCTCCAGAATTTTGCCGTGTTTGTCTGCTATGACATTTGGCTTTCCTTCATACATCTGAAAGCTCAGATGCTGGTAAAACGCTAAAGCAGGCAGATGGTCATTAGAAGTTGAAACCAGCAGGCTCCTTTTTCTGCAATCACCTAGCTTCTTCCTCAGCTTTTGCCACTAAACTGCGCCCGACGCCGCCACCTTGATACTTGGGTTGTATGCCTAGGGTCACAATTATTGAGGAATCGTCGAGTTCCATGAAAAAAACAAATCCAACAATTTGGTATTTCACTTTTGCGACATATGCTGATAGTTTTGCAACATTGATTCTCACGTCAAATGCCAGTTGCTCTTCCTCCCCCCAAAACCGCCTGATGAAGTCTCCAATTTTCGCCCTGTCAACAATTGTCGACTTATGAATGGAGTGTTTTACAATGGTTTTCTTTTTGCAGGAAGGGTACGTGTTTCGCAATTCATGTGTTCGCACATAGCAGGTTTCCGCAGTTATCACATCTGAAGACTTCCTCTTTTTGACAATATTCACAGTTCATAGTGGGCCCTTTTATTTTGACTGTTTTGTTGAAAAAGTATATAACGTGAGAGTCTCAGTATTGCTAAAAAGTACTGGAGGTTTCAAAAGAACATGTGCATCCTGGGCAAAACCAAGTTAAGACAACTCATTGAGACTCATAAATGCATATGCCCCTACGACTATAATTTGCTCGACGGCGACGGTTATATTCTAACAGTCAAGGAGGAAACAACTCTTCACTATCTAGAACACAAGAACTTGATCTCTCACGAAATAGTTTTTATTCCGCCAGATATGGTAGCTCACTTAACCGCCAAAAGCAAATATGGAAGAATGGGTCTATCTTTCCTGAATGCAGCAAAAGTCCACAGCGGGTTCGTTGGTAGACTTGCCCTTGAACTTGTAAACCTGAGCAACGACCGATGCCCAATCACAATCAAACGCGGAGACCCCTTTATGCACATAGAATTTGTAACAAGAGAAGGCGACCCCTCACCCTACAGTGGAGAATACCAATTTCAATACATGAGCGAAGAGGAAATGCGAATGTATACCCCCATTCTGAAAAAGGTCTTCCAAAACTACGATGAGCTTGCCAAAGAATGGCTCAAAAACAAGCGTTTACAATTATGAAATCCCTATTCCTACAATGGTTTCTCACATAAAAACTTCACTTTTCAAAAATGGAGATTGCTCGACCGATTTTGTGTCTTCTTTCCATATCAACAAAAGAGACAGTTTTCACCAATTCCTCAACCATTGAAATATTATTAGCAAATTGTTCTCCTCTAAAAGGACAAACATTTTTGAACCCAATCATCCTCGCATGTTCTCCAATGTCTAAAGAGACGAAAACGTTACTGCGCGTTTTGATGTAGGGCTCCACTAAAACAAGTCTGCCCTCTTTCTTCAATATTTCGTATGCCGCATTCAAAAAATCACAATATAAGGACTTTAGCTTTCCAATGATCTTTTTCGCATATTGTTCAGTTGGCAAATGGCGCAAAGCCGGTCCAAGGTCAGGCTCTGTTACGATACAATCCACTGTTTCTCCTCCAATTAGGCTTACCAGCTCTTTTGCATCACCCAATAAAATTCTATACACCACATCTTTTAAGGCGTATTCATGTTTGAGCCACTCAAGATTTATGCGAGAAGCTTCGACACACCATGGATTTATATCCACACCCATGACCTGTGCCTTCATGAGCACGGCTTCCTGAAGAATAGTGCCTACTCCACAAAAAGGGTCAAGCAACACTTTATTGGGCATGCATGAACTGAAGTTTGCCATAATTTTGGCCAGCCTTGGCGGTATAGAAAAAATCTTTCGTTGGATAGGTCTGTTCACGTCTCTTTTCTCAAATTCGAAGGGATTGTGAACGGATATAGTCTTGGCGACAATCATCTGTGTTCTGCTTATACCAAGCAGTATCTCTGCACTTTCTTTCACCAAGTTCCTCTTCAGCACTTCAACATGCGTTAGCTGTGGTAACTTTCTGTCTCTTGGGAAACCCATAAATTTCGCTTTGACACCCTGAGCTGCCAGTTCTCTTTTGAAATAGTTTCCAAAGGATCTCTGGATCTTCTTGGAAAATCGCCGAAAATGAGGGCAATCAAAGTATAGACTAACGCCAAAAACACGTTTCTTAATTTGGGGGGCAAAAATCTCGTTGACAGCGGTACCTGCTGAAAGCTTCTTCCATATCTCTGCCTGTGCTTGTTTCTTCCCGCGTGAAAAAGCTTCTTTAACGGCTTCCATAGGAATTTCTGACGTAATTCTGCCAATTTTGATCATCCCACCGAGATCATCAATTAATGATGGTGCCAGAGCACTTTCACTTATGATAACAAAAAAGGACTTTGATAGGTCCACTATTTTGAATCTGCATTTTCTTGCATCAAAAAATGACAAAAGCTCAGCCAAAGAGAGCCGCCAGTTCTTTCCAGGAATAAACACGTAGCTTGTTCGATTAGGATTAGACATGTTGATCAGACAGAACAGTGTTTAGTAACCATGTTTGATAGTGGTTCTTCAATGCTAATATCTTTAACGTTCACACACAGCAGTGAGCCAGCTTCAAACATTGCTTGGTGGTGACCTTGAGAGGACTACTCAATCTGACACAAAGACAATTGATCATGGATGCTGAATCTGTATTTTAGAGTCAGAAAGTAAATCAAGTTCTTGGAAATATATTGGAAGCTGACAGAAAATACGTTTAAATATAGCGGAATTGGTATGCTGAAGGGGAACCAATCATGCGTGCAAAAAACTATCGAGCTGTTAAAGGTCAACCCTACACAAGAAAAGAGTTTGCAAAAGGCTTTCCACCGCCAAAAATAAGCAAGTTCACTATGGGCGATACTAAAATCCAATTTGAGCAAGAAGCCAGACTCATCGCTTTAGAGTCTGCTCAAATCCGCCATGTGGCATTGGAAGCTGCACGAGTCGCCGCAAACCGTGTTGTAATGGACAAACTCGTGAACAATTACCGTTTGGATGTTCTGCCTTATCCTCACGCGATTCTTAGAGAGAACAAGATGATTTTCGGAGCACATGCAGATCGACTCCAACAGGGCATGCGGGCGTCTTTCGGAAAACCAATTGGTACAGCAGCTCGAGTTAAGGCTAATCAGACGATAATCACAATCCATGTGAACGTGAATGGTATTGAAGCAGCCAAAGAAGCCCTGAAACGAGGCGCTGCTAAACTTCCTATTCCATGCAGAATAGTTATTGAGGAATTACATACAAAGGAAGAGGAGGCAAAAGCAGTTGGCTGAAATGCGAGAAGAATTGGTTCTGTGGTTTGAAAACTTGAGAAAAACCGATATACCTTTAGTCGGAGGCAAAAACGCAAACTTGGGCGAAATGACAAACGCGGGCATCCCTGTTCCGCCTGGATTTGCCATAACCGCTCATTCCTACAAGAAATTCATTGAGGAGACAGGTATAGCCTCTAAGATTTACGAGATTATCAATGAAACTGTGACAAACCCAACAGACCCAAAACTGTATGAACTCGCTTCTAAGAAGATTCGTAAGCTCATTGACGCAACACCCATGCCTAAGGACATTGAAAGCGCCATTACAACCGCGTATGAAGAACTCTGCGAGAAACTCAACGCGAAAGATATTGTTGTCGCTGTAAGATCCAGCGCAACTGCTGAAGACTTGCCTGATGCATCTTTCGCCGGGCAGCAGGAAACTTACCTCAATGTTAAAGGGAATGACGAGGTTCTTGAAAAAACGATGAAGTGCTGGTCAAGTCTTTTCACACCTCGAGCCATCTTTTACCGCACCGAGAAAGGCTTCGCTCATGAAAAAGTTCTCATAAGCATAGGAGTTCAAAAGATGGTGAATTCCAAAGCCGCAGGCGTTATCTTCACGATAAATCCCGTTACTGGCGATAATGACCAAATTACTCTTGAAGGTAACTATGGTTTAGGCGAATCAGTCGTTTCCGGAGCAGTCACACCTGACGACTTCATTGTTGACAAGAAAACTTTGAAAATTGTTGAAAGACGTGTGGCTAAAAAAATACTCCAGTATATTCGCGATCCAAATACTGGCAAGACAATTCATATGGAAGTTCCCAAAGAAAAACAAGAGAAGCCTTGCCTGAGTGATGAGGAGATTCTTAAGCTTGTAGAACTAGCTGGACGCATTGAAGAGCACTATGGAACAGCCCAAGACATCGAATGGGCAATTGATGAGGATCTGTCGTTTCCAGAAAACATTTTCATAGTGCAATCAAGACCCGAGACAGTTTGGGCTCAGAAAGCCGCAGAGCCGTTGCCCCAAGATGAGGTCGAAAAGGTAAAGTCTGCTGAAATGAGAGTTGTAGTAAAGGGAATTGCCGCGGGTAAAAGAGCCATCGGTGTGGGCAAGGCAAAGGTTGTTTCAAATCCTGAAGAAGCCGCTAATATCATGGAGAAAGGTGACATACTTGTTACGGATATGACTAACCCTGATTATGTGCCTTTCATGAAGCTTGCAAGTGCCATTGTTACCAACAAGGGTGGTGTCACCTGTCATGCCGCTATCGTGAGTCGTGAACTGGGTATCCCGTGTGTTGTGGGAACCGAAAGCGCTACGAAACTTATGGTTAGTGGAAAGGAATATTCGGTTGACTCTAAAAGCGGTGTGGTTTACGAAGGTGTGCTTCCAACTTTAGCTGAGTTCTCTTCTGCAACTGGTACTGCGACTTCGAATTCAGCACTTGGTGGCATATTCCAGTCTGTACCTGTGACTGCAACTAAGATTTACATGAATTTGGGTGTGCCAGAGAAAATTGGAGAATACTCGGGCTTACCCTTTGAAGGTATAGGGTTGATGCGCATTGAATTTATTTTGGCCAGTTACATAGGCGAACATCCAATGTTGTATGTGGATACAGGCGAAGGTCAAAGATTTGTGGACAAACTGGCTGAAGGAATTGCAACAGTTGCTCGTGCTATTCAGCCACGTCCCTTGGTTGTGCGTTTCAGTGACTTCAAAACAAATGAGTATAGAGAGTTGAAGGGCGGCGACAAATATGAGATTGAAGAAGCTAACCCGATGCTGGGATGGAGAGGATGCAGCCGCTATGTGAGTCCATGGTATGAGAAAGCTTTTAGGCTGGAATGCAAGGCTGTTCAGAAATGCCGCACTGAGTGGGGTCTCAAGAACGTTTGGATTATGCTTCCAGTGGTGCGAACCTTGTGGGAAGCTAGAAAAGTGTTAGAAATTATGCGTGAAGAAGGCTTAGAAAGATCGCGGGATTTCCAAGTATGGTTTATGGCTGAAACGCCTTCGATTGCTATACTTGCCGACGAATTTTCAAAGCTTTGCGATGGCTTCTCAATAGGCTCCAACGATATGACGCAAGGCATACTTATGATTGACAGAGATTCGGAGCGGCTTGGGCGAATGGGGTATTTCGATGAGAGGGATCCTGCTGTGAAAAGGATAATTGCGCATTTGATTAAGGTGGCTCACGAAAATGGATGCACTGTTTCCATATGCGGGGAAGGACCATCAAATCTGCCTGACTTTGCAGAGTTTCTTGTAAGAATCGGAATCGATAGCATTTCTGTGAATGCTGATGCTGTTGTTGCCACCAAACAGCTTGTTGCGAGTGTGGAGCAGAAGCTAATACTTGAGAGACTTGCTGAACAAAGTGAAATGGCTTTCATTCGTTCAAAACGAAAACGACCAAAAGATCTGGAATGGATTCCTAACTGGGATGACACCGAAGAATAATCAGTAATATCTTTCTCTCTGAACCTTAACCATGCTTACTACAGTATACTGTTCTCGAGTGTGCATGAATGGAGTTATATGATTTTGAAGAAGAAAGAATTAAACAAGAAATCCACAAACTTGGTGCAAAACGTGTCTTAATTCAGCTTCCAGAAGGGCTGAAACCCGAGGCCTTGCGCCTAACAAAGTCTATCGATAAATATGGCGCATTGCCGATAGTTTCTGCAGACCCCTGTTATGGCGCATGTGACTTAGCAATAGACGAAGCTGAAAGCCTAAACGTAGATCTAATAGTCCATTATGGGCATTCAAAACTGATAAAATATGAGCGAATACCCACCCTTTATGTTGAGGCCAGAGCAACCATGAATGTGGACGATGCTATTACGAAGGCTTTGCCCTTGCTTGAAAAATGGTGCAAACTTGGCTTGACAACCACGGTTCAACATGTGCAAACACTTGATGAAGTGAGAGAGTTTCTGGTGCGGGCTGGCAAGACGGTTATGATCGGAGATGCTGGACGGCTAAGCCATCCTGGGCAAGTTATTGGCTGCGATTATAGCAATGCCAAATCAATAACTAAGGATGTTGAAGCGTTCCTTTTCATCGGCGGCGGCAGGTTTCACGCTTTAGGAGTTGCTCTTTCAACTTCAAAACCTACAATAGTTGCCGATCCTTACAGCAATCAAGCATTCTCTGTCAGTAATGAAGCTGAGAAAATCTTCAAACAACGGTGGGCAAGCGTGGAACAGGCTTGTAAAGTGAAAACTTTCGGAGTATTGATTGGATTGAAACCGGGGCAAGAGAAACTGGAACAAGCCTTGAATGTGAAGGATAAGCTTAAGAAAAACGGTAAAACAGCATGTCTTTTGGCAGTTAGAGACATATCTCCTGAAGTACTCATGGAGTTTTCGACGATAGAGGCTTACGTAAACACTGCGTGTCCAAGAATATCGGTTGATGATGCTTCAAAATTCGAGAAACCAGTGCTTACTATTAATGAAGCATTGGTGGTTGTTGGCGAGTTATCTTGGGAAGAACTATACAAAAGAGGCTTGTTAGAAAACTAGACTTGGAAATGCTGCTTTCACAAGTCATCCCGCATCCTACTCCTAAACCAAATCTTGAACAATACACCATTCCTGTCGACGTAGCGGCGACAATGCTATACATCGCTGCCTATGTGCACGATCACCTTGTCGGGAAAACAGTTCTGGATCTGGGTTGCGGTACTGGCAGGTTAGCTCTCGGTGCTGCTTTTCTGGGTGCAAAACGAGTCGTAGGTGTAGATATCGATAAGGTTGCGGTAAAAGTAGCTTGCGAAAACTCGTTGAAATTAGGCTTGAAAGAGAGAATACAGTGGATTTCCGCAAATGTCGAAGCGGTACATGGGAACTTCGACACCGTTCTGGAAAATCCTCCCTACGGTGTACAAACGCGTAGAGCAGACAGAAAATTTCTTGCAAAAGCCTTGGAAACAGGTAATGTTATCTATTCTCTTCACAAAGGTTTGCATTATGACCGCGCCTTTCTTAGAAAAATAAAAGCTAGCCAAAATGGATTTTTGCCAGTTAATCCGTTTCCTTTTTTGAAGGAGTTTATCGAAAAGCATGGTGGAACAATCAAAGCTGTATATGCTATGGTGATGGCTATTCCATACATGTTCAACTTTCACACTAAAGGCAAATACGAGTTTGTGGTCGAGTTGTATATTCTGGAAGGAAAAGCCAAAAAGCATTACTAGCCTGTGAAGGACGAGTTATATTTGAACAAAGAATCAAAAGGTTTATTGAGAAGATTGGAAAACTACAGTTGTATTCGTTTAGCAAACGTTTGCACCGAAGTTTAAACAGCTAGAAAGAGCTTGAATGATGGAAAAAGTGAATATTGATGAATTCAACATCCTCTGAACATAAAAGCACTGTATTAGTATTGCCAGGCGAGCGTCTAGGTGTTATTGAAGAGTTCTCTCCGGACGTCGGCACTTTCGTAAAAGACGGCGTCATCTACTCCATGATAGTTGGTCGTGCCCTTCGGGATCTTACAACCCGTCGTGTGTCGGTTTACCCAGTCGTTCATGAAATAAGAGTACCCAAAATTGGGAATATCGTAATAGGCCAAGTTTCCAGTGTTCAACCCGAAAATGCGACTGTGCGGATTTTTCAAATAGACGACAAAATACTCTCAGGCATATTTGTGGGTGTTCTCCACATTTCCGATGTCCATTTGCGATATGTTGATTCAATGTTCGAGATCTGCAAAGCGGGCGATGTAATAAGAGCTAAAGTGATAAGCGACAAAAATCAAGTCTATCATTTGTTCACTAAGGACAAGAACTTGGGTGTAGTTTATGCATTCTGCTCGCAGTGTGGTAAATCATTGGAACCAAGACGGCAAGGTATGCATTGTTCTCGGTGTGAAAGAGCCGAAAAACGCAAAACTGCCTTTGATTACGGAAAAGGACTGAACTAATACAAAAAGGAGAGCCAAATGTATGAAGGTCAAAGTGTTGAAGAAAACCTCAAACGAGCTTAAACTAGAAGTTGAAGATGTTGGACACACGCTCTGCAATTTGCTGCAAAAAAGAATTTTAGAGGAAGAAAACGTGGATATGGCAGGTTACGACATTCCGCATCCGTTAGCGTCAAACGCAGTGATCTATCTTCGCACAAAAGACAAGACAAAACCTGAGGGAATCTTGAAAAGGACTATTGAACGAGCACGATCATTGAATAAGGAATTTAGCAAGGAATTCGAGAAAGCGCTCAAGAAAACCTGATTCTCGTCTTTATTTCTGTAAGCAGTAGGCTCAAGCCTTCAACCGAGGCGCCGGCTCCTTCCAGTATTCCCACAGCTTCCTCCAAAGTTACATAGTCATGAAGCCAAGCATATACCATTAATGCCTCTGCAGCATCAGCCAGCTCATGTGTAGACATTCTCGACGGAGCATGCTTCCTTAAGCCAGCTCTTCTGAAGGCTTCAGCAAGCAGACCGCCCTTAACTTTCGCGCCTAAAGGCTTGCCCTTCCTATTTGATAAAGCCAGAGAACAAGCAAAATTGACATATGCATCACCGAGAGAAGCTAGACTATGGTCTGTTAGAACTTCTGTTATGCTTCCGTAGGTCGGCATAAAAGAGAACACTCTACTTTTCTTCCTCAAAGAGAACACGTTCTCCTTTCTCTTTGTCATTGATTATAAATTAGTTGTCACGATCTAGGAACAAACCGCCCGGTTTTCTCTTGATACTCCACATACTCCTCGCCAAAACGCTGTACCAAGAGCCTTTCCTCTTGAAAAGTGACACACAAGTATCCTGGAATGGCAACTAAAGGGATAAGTGTGAAGAAGTTTGGCCACAGCGCGAAGAGTCCGAAGAACATGAGAAAATAGCCTAGATAGGATGGGTGGCGCAAATGCTTGTATGGCCCCCATGTAACAAGTTTGTGGTCGTCAGGCATGCTCCACGATCTTGCGTACTTGCCTCGAGCAATAACACTCCACGCAAATAGGAAATATCCCATGCCAGTTAATACCAAACCTAAAATTTGCACGTAAAGCATGAAGAAAAACTGAAACGAAACAAACTCAACAACATAAAGCAAGTCCATGAAAACGAGAAACGGATACACCAGTGCTTCTATAAAATACACGAATGTGCCGAAAGCAGCAGTGCCTACCAATAAGCTTGACGGACATTCAACCTCTGAGTAGGACTTGGTGGCCCGATTGCATTTGTGCGTTCGTAGAATATTGTGGAAATTAATTAAAAAGAAGCAAACTAGGCAAACAAGAAGAAAACTGGCGACGAAACTTTCAGCTTGCATGTTTCTAATCGAATCTAACCATTAGTTTATAAGTTTATTTTTCTCCATAGTTTGTAACAAGTTTGGGGAATCATTTTGTCCTGTAAAAGAATTCGTGCTGTCAAACCCGAAATCCGTGTTTTAGGAGTTGATGATGGCGTATTTACCCCGCATGAAAAGGGAATTGCCCCTGTTGTCGGTGTGGTATTTCGTGGAGGCTACTGGCTTGAGGGCGTGTTGCACACGGAAGTCGAAGTTGACGGATTAGATGCTACACGTAAAATAACTTCGATGATTGTTAATTCACCTCATCACAAGCAATTGAGGGTTATAATGCTTAATGGAGTAACCTTTGCAGGGTTCAATATTATCAATATTAAAGAGCTTAACATGGAAACGAAACTCCCTGTGATTGCGCTTACGCGTGAGAAACCGAACTTTGCAGAGATTCGCGAAGCATTGAAAAATTTGTCAAATAGTGAAGAAAGATGGGAGGCCATCAAAGTCACTGGAAAACTTTTTTGGGTGCACACCAGAAACAAGAGAGTCAAGGTTTATGTACAGGCTTGTGGCATCTGCGAAGAAGACGCACGCAAAATCGTGCAGCTAACCTCTACTCGAAGTAGCATCCCCGAACCATTGCGTGTAGCCCATTTGGTCGCCTCTGGAATAAGCACCGCATAGTTCAGTGTTGATCATTATTGAAACAAGGAAAGATTTAAGAGAGACAATGATAACGGAAAACAGACGGTCACGGAGCCGAAACAGAATGGAATTTTGTCCAAAATGTGGATCTCGACTTATACCTAAGAAAGGCAAAACAGGCAAAAACGCAACATTGGTTATGGCTTGTCCAAAATGCAGCTACAAGAAGAAGGCACCTGCCGAAAAAATCGAACCAAGACCAACCAAAATCATCGAACCTCATCCACGACAACTCGTAGCTGTAATCAGCAAAGAAGAGCAGAAACTGCGAACGTTACCTACGATGAGAGTTGAATGCCCTAAATGTAGCAACAATTTGGCTTATGTTTGGCAAGTGCAAACAAGGGGCGCGGATGAATCTTCAACACAATTTCTGCGTTGCACAAAATGCAATTATACGTTTAGGGAATACAGCTGATCACTTGCCGCTGCCATGATGATCTTCTGATAAGTTTTTCAATCAAACAGCTTCAAGCGACATATGAATGGTTAGGCGCTGCAGAGGGCCTCAGAGTAAAGCACGCTTTGCTTTCAAAGCCTATATCTGGAAAGGGCTAATTCGAATACTGCACAACTGTTCATTAATAGATTTGACATGTTTGAAAGGTTAGGGTTAATATGTAAAATCTTTTATTTACAAGGCAGATAATAACGAGTAAAAGGTGTGACTAACATGTTCAAACTAAAAGTCGCAGACGCCAAACTCCTAAGAGACATGATAACCTCGATAAGCATCCTTGTAGACGAAGCAACTTTTAAACTCGACCCAGACGGCATAAAACTACGTGCCATGGACCCGTCCCGGGTAGCCATGGTAGACTTTGCATGGCCTAAAACCGTCTTCGAGGAGTACCAATGTGATGCGCCCGCAAAAATATGCGTAAACATAACTGAACTTCTAAAGCTTCTCAAACGGACAGGCAAAGACGAGGTCGTGGAACTCTCACTCGACGAACAAACCGCAAAACTCCACTTGAAAATAACTGGAAAATATACACGGAGCTTTACTATGCCTACTCTTGAGGCTTCAGAAGAAGAGGTTCCCACGCCAAAACTCACCTTCAACATTAAAGCCAAAGCTACCACTGGAGGCTTAAGTCAAGCAATCGAAGACGCTCAGCTCGTAAGTGACCATGTTCGCATAGAGGCAGATGCAGAAAAACTAGTCTTCAACGCCACGGGCGATCTTATGGGCGCAACGATAACCATCCAAAAAGGAAGCGACACTCTTCTAGATTTGGAAACGAGAGAGCCTTCAAAAGCAACATTCAGCCTAAGCTATCTCACCGAAATCATCAAAACAGCATCCGCGACATCCGACATCGCGACACTTGAATTCTCGTCAGATATGCCTATAAAATTGGACTTTCATCAAGCAAAAGAAGGAACACTGACTTTCTATCTAGCACCGAGAATTGAAACAGAATAACAGGAAAAACAACATGCAACTCGCCGCACGCTTCACAAAAAACGATCTAGCCAAATACCCTTTTCTCAAAGAAACCACTGATTACGTGAGAAAATTAGATCTAAAAATTGAAGACTTGACAAACCCTGACTACACAAGCATTTTGCAACGCGCCCAAGAAAGAGTCGAGGAAGCACTCCTTTATACTCTAATCAGCAGAAACCAACAAAACACCGAGGTCGAAATTCTATCTTTCCCAGCTGCCATAATGCTCACGGTTGCCACTGAAAACTCCTTCATCAAAAAGAGGTATGCACTTGCCGAAGCAAAACAAGCCTATAACGACATGAAGCTTGAGAACAGAGAGAAATTATTGACAATTGCCCGGAACTTTGGATGGAAAATTGAGATAAACAGCAGTCCAGAGATGCCTTGCGAGTTCTCGCTAAGCTTCATAGATTATCTCAGAAATACGAATGATCTGCGGGAAAAAAGATGGAAACTTGTTAATCGTCCCTTGTCCCATGGCAATGTTTACTTGACAAGAAACGAGGTTGCACGATTGCTAAGTGAAGAAGCCCGCAAATACATTGAAAAAAGGCTTGCCGTGAAAGACCATCCAGCCTTTCCGTCAAAAATAAACGAAATAGCTGAAAAAATAAAGAAGCTATCAATCGATAAAATAGGAAAAGCTGAAATGGAAAGTTTTCCTAAGGTTATAGCGCAAACAGCCTTTCCGCCATGCATAGACGCTCTTTATCAAGCGTTCACCTCCGGGCGTCACCTGTCTCACATAGGTCGATTCACACTCACCTCATTTCTTATAAGCGTCGGAATGACGCCTCAAAAAGTGATTGAACTGTTCAGAAACGTTTCCGATTTCAACGAAAAACTAACCAACTATCAAGTTGAGCACATTGCCGGAGAAAAAGGCTCCAGAACCAGGTACATCCCCCCAAAATGTGACACATTGAGAACGCATGGAGTCTGCACAAATACCGACGAACTGTGCCAAAAAGTGCGCCACCCACTATCCTACTATAGAAGAAAACTGAGAACAGCAAAATGATTCTATAGGGGAGCATTTGCAATTGAGTAGCTTTTATATAGCAATGCATATCAAGTAAGCGTTATAATCAAAGGTGAAGAGGGGACAATGGGACTTTTTCAGGTTGAAGGTGAGCTTCATACAAAATCTGATATCGGGATAATCCTTCCGACATATTGCGAAGTGGCAAACATAAAGAAATTAATAGAGGAAATTGAATGCCTAAGCCTGAAAGTCTCCATCCTGGTTATAGATGACTCAAGCCCAGACCAAACAGCCAATGCTGTTAGGAAGCTTCAGAAAGAACATGAAAACATCCTTCTTCTCGTTAGACCCAAGAAGTCTGGACTCGGAACTGCTATAACAGATGGCTTTAGAGTATTTCTATCATTGAAAAACAAGCCTAAATGCATAGTTACGATGGATGCAGATTATTCTCACAATCCGAAAGAAATTTCCAGGCTAGTGGAACCTATGCAAAAAGGCTACGACTTGATCATCGGAAGCAGATATTGCGAAGGAGGGTGCACTATTGATTGGAGTATCGTTCGCCTTACGATCAGCAAAGTGGCAAACTTGATAGCTTCCTCACTGATTGATGAACGAGTAAATGACTATACTAGCGGAATGCGTTGTTATTCAACAGACTTGGTTAACGAGATTATATGTGATCTGCACAGCGAGACATACGAGATACAGATAGAAACTATTAGACAGGCAAATCTGCGCAAGTTCAGGATAGGAGAGATCCCAATAACCTTTGCAAACAGGAAAAAAGGAAACTCGAAACTTAGTTTCAACGAAATCATGCAATTCATATCTTATGTATTCTTCAAAATAATACTACAATACGGCTGTTAACTTGCATATGTTGGAGAACTGCTTTCACATTACATTTCTCACAAGGTATGGCTAAACATTGTCCAATAGGAGCGTCCATTTTTTGGTAATGTTGTTAGCATCGAATTTCAGGGCGCTGCGTCTACATTTTGCCCTAAGGGCAAGTGGATAACCGTTCCTCCATATTCGAACTGCGGTTTTTAAAAGTTCAGAGTCGTCATTTGCAAGCCATCCTGTCTCTTCATTGGTTATTGTTTCCTTCGGACCTTGTTTGTTAAAGGTTAGCACTGGCGTTCCGCAGGCCAAACTCTCAATTGGGATATATCCAAACGGTTCATCCGTAAATGGATAGAATGTGAAAAGGGCGTTAGAATACAAACCTATCAACGCATCATCATTGATTCCTCCTAAGAACTCAAGGTTAGCGTGCTCTCGTATCTTTCTTGGAACCATCGAAAGCTTCCCGCCAAAGGCTTTAATCTTTATCCCAAGGTCTAACGACTGCTTTATCAAATCAAAAACGGCTTCTTTTCCAAAATACGTAAGTGCAAAATCCTCTGACGGCTTAGCGGTGTTCGGCTTGAATTGACTGCAATTCAAAGGAGGATAAATGACGCTGTTTACTTGGACACCAAATTTGCTCTGATACACTGAAGAACAATATTTGGAGTTAGCTACGACTTGCTTAGAGCAGTTTGCCATTTTCGTAGTAAATGTTTTATCGGAGATTTTAAAGAAAGACCCGAGAGACAAATAGCAGAGCTTGTAAGGCAAAGAAAGGCTTCCTTTCATATTGTCCAGTGTAACAGTTGGAGATCCTTGTGCATACCATGCATGGGATGGTGAACATATAGTATTAGAAAAGTTTAGCACTATCCCATCAAGTTTGGTGAAGCCTCGTGAATTCATGAAGAACACGGCTTCTCTAATCCATTCTTCCATCCATACTATCGATTCATTTTTCTTCAGAAAGGGCCCTTTCTGAAGATTAACTGTGTCGATTCCCATTGCAGTCAATTTTTCTCGCATTCCTGCAGAGATAATAGTAGAAACCATTGTTATGCATCCGCCCTTTTTTTTGAATTCATTCGCTATTAGCAACGCAGGTCTAAGCGGACCATACTCGCTCAGCAATGGGTCGCATATGAAAACGATATCTCTGCATTTTAACATTAGTCTCGATTCAAGTTTCATCTGATAAAGCTTTTATTCTTTTCCTAAATATACGGATTGTGAGCGACAATTAGAATGGGTTTAAAAACATCATCAGCTTTGCTGAAGCATTATACAGCCATTATTTTGAGCGTTATCATCGCATTACACGCTTCTATTTTGTCATATTTGTCCGTGATGAAACATCATGCTTTTATGACGACGGCTTGGGATTTGGGTATATATGAACAAGTTATTTGGTCGACAGCGACCTCTGGCAAGCCTCTCTGGTATACTGTGGAAGTTATTATAAACCCTTCCTGCAATTTTTTCGGGATACATTTTGCGCCATTTCTTTTTCTTGTAGTGCCTGTCTACGCCATTTTTCAAACAACAGAAACATTGTTGATTCTGCAAGCAACATTTATTTCTTTAAGCGCCATTCCCCTTTACAAACTTGTATACCATCAAAGAGGCAGCTGCAAACAAGCGCTTATCTTTGCCGCAATATATCTTGCTTATCCACCTTTACATGGAGTAGCACTGTTTGATTTTCATGTTCAAGCGTTCTTGCCTTTTCTTTTCTTCTTTGCCTTCTATTTTTTTAAGAGAGAACAATGGGGAAAATTCTTGCTTTTCATTATTCTTTCGTTGATGGTTATCGAGTTTGTCCCTTTAATTGTGATGTTTTTTGGGCTATATGGGTTATGGGTAAACAAAAAAAGATTCTTTCAGGTGACAAAAGCATTTGCTCCCAAACAATTTCTATTCACTAAGAGCATATTCTTTTCCATGGTAACGATAATTCTGGGATTCGGTTGGTTCATTGCCGCATGGATCATAATTTTAAGCATAAATCCGTCAGCGCCTCCTCACCCGAACTGGGCAGCTTTTGGCGATCCGGTTCATAGTCTCCTAGGCTTCATTTACAACGTGTTAACCAATCCTATTAGAACTTTAGAAATTCTTTTGTCGGCAGGCGACCAGAAAGCTTTTTATATTATTGGTTTGTTTGCCCCCTTGGCTTTCTTGTCATTCTTGGATCTGCCATCGCTTATGATTAGCACTCCATGGTTTTTTGTGGCTTTTCTGTCCAATTATCCTCCATATTATTCGCCAGTTGGTTATCAATATGTTGCTTTTGTTATTCCTTTTGTGTTCATATCGGCTATTTGCGGCGTTAAGCATTTGGTCCGTGTTAAAAAGTGGATGCGTTCTTGCAAGATGTGCAAGCTCGTTTTAACCAAGAAAGCTATTGCTAGGAATTTTTGGATCTTAAGGGTCTCATTTTTTGTTGCTGTAATATTGTTGGCTTTTTTTGCTTCTTTTACATCTTATTCTAGCGTTTTTAATCGTATTCAGGACATTCCTGTTGTTACAGAGCGTCATCACATCATGAAAGCTTTTGCCGGATTTATTCCTCCGGATGCCTCTATCTTAACTCAGAACGACTTGTTTCCCCATGTAAGCAGAAGACTGCACGCGTACGTTGCAGGAAGTTTCTCGCCAAATCTTCCTACGAACATTGAATTTGACTATATTCTTATGGACGCTATGTCAAATTGGTATGAAGAGCCTCTTAGGGATCTTGTTTATAATTTAACGAGAGATGGAATATTCCAGGTTCAGTATGCAGCTGATGGTATGTGGCTTTTAAAAAGGAACTATGTGGGAGAAGTAAATTATCCAATAGAAAAAGGTGTTTTTGCAGATTTCTACAATCAAGGTGTGCTGGTGAAGATTTTCAACGACATTTCATTTGACAGCGAACCAATAGTCAACACAACTCAGTTGTCTGTCTCTTATGGTTTGGGATTAAATGACTCCTACTCATGGGCTACCGACGATCCTTTTGCTGCAAGATTTGAAGGTCGGCTGTACGTGCCTATCTCTGGAAATTATATGTTTCGATTAGAATGCGTAGGTTCTTCAACTTTCACTTTGGTCAATCAAAAAATCTTGGATATCGAGAATTCTGCATTTCACGATATGGAATGGTTGAATTGTGTTATATGGCTAGAAAGAGGTTTCTATGCGTTCAAGGTTGAATATGTGCACAAGGGTTTTTCTCCTCCATTTGTGCGCTTACTTTGGCAACCTCCATGGGAAGTTAATATTGCAGAGATTCAGCCTGCTTTTCTGTATTCATTGGTCTCTCCTGAGATATCTGCGCCTTTCTTGAATTTGAATTGGGATTTTGGTTTTAGATCTCCATTTCCTTTGGTAAATATGGATTACTTTAGCGCCTTTGTTAGTTGTACAATGTACATCCCAATGACTGGAATATACAAGTTTAAAGTTTCGGCAGATAATTACGCCTTTATTTCTATCAACGGCGAACAGATTCTTGGAATATTTAACTCCACCTCTACTGAATTTGAAATTCACCTATCGAAAGGGGATCATGCTTTCGAAGTTGATTTTATGACTCTGCAAGGTACTGCTCGATTAAGTGTTTTGTGGCTGTCTCCAGGGAGTCGCGAATTTGAAGAAGTTCCCTCGGCGAACCTTCGTTGGCAGGAAACTGCGGTGCACCAATTTGAACCCTAAGGTCTCAGTGGTTATCGCCACTTACAATCGCTGTGAAGATTTGAGGGAATGCTTACATTCGATTTTTGATATGCCCATTCAACCTTATGAAGTAATTGTTGTGGACAGTAATTCGCATGATGCAACTAGAAAATTGGAAGTTTTGTTTCCCATAAAATTCGCTTCTATCAAGGAAAGAAACAGGCAACGGGCTCGGAATCTTGGCATTTCATTGGCACGTGGAGACATAGTGGCTTTTTTAGACGATGATGTTGTTGTTTGTGAAGAGTGGTTAGACGCGATTGCCAAACCATATGTTGAGGAAAACGTCGGCGGAGTAGGCGGAAGAGTCCTTCCCTATGGCGCTTCAGGATCTTATGTGAAAACACGCACGCTAAATGTAGGGAGAGTCTTCGACAACGGTTTGGTTTTGGGCAATTTTGACACCCCCTCTCAAGGTTTGGTTGAGGTAGACTCGTTTATTGGCTGCAACATGTCTTTTAAACGAGACTTATTGCTGGATGTAAACGGCTTTGATGAGAACTTCATTGGAACAGGTTATAGAGATGACACGGATCTTTGTGTTCGTGTCTCTAAGCTTGGGTACAGGTTGCTTTATAATTCGGATGCAACAGTAAGACATAAGTTTAGGGGCAAAAGCGTCGACGAAAATTGGTCGTATTGGTATGTTCGCAACCACGTTTATTTTTACCTCAAAAACTTGTTTGCTCAGTATAGGCTCAAGTTTCTTTTTTTTCTCTACTATATATTTATGCCACCGAGAGATTATGTTTTGAAGTCTGCAATTAAGGTGAAAATCGAGCCGATATTGGTATTGAACGTGACAAAGGGCATATTTGATGGCTATAGAATGTGGCGCAAAGCGGATACGTACGCCACTTAAATATTTGTGTCACACTAGTTATATTTCGAGGCATCATTTGTGCGCCTGACGATTGATGTATCTCAGGAGTCACTGGAATTTGTTAGAAGAATGTTTACTCAATACTATCATGAGTTTTACGAACTATATGCTCCTGCAAACCTTGAGAACCGCGAATTTGGCTTCTCAACTTTCGGTGGGCAGGGTATGCTGAGACATGTAAGCTTCAAGTCTGAAAATAAATTGAGAACTTTCATGGAAAGAGCGGCTCCTTCCAACGCTTATTATTCATGTGCCTACTATGAGCAGCCCGATGTGGCAATGGATCAGAAAGGCTGGTTTGGTGCCGACTTGATCTTTGATATTGATGCTGATCACATTCCCACTTCTTGCAGTAAGACCCATGACGAATGGACTTGTGATAACTGCAAGTTTGTTGGCAGAGGCTTAATCCCTGAAAAATGTCCAGTTTGTAAGTGTCAGAAATTTGATGTCAAAACGTGGTCTTGTGATGAATGCTTAGATTCTGCCAAAGCCGAGACTATCAAATTGCTGGACATATTGCGGCATGATTTTGGTTTTTTAGAAGAGGATATACATGTTTTCTTTTCTGGGCATCGTGGCTATCATGTTCATATTGAAAACGAGACTATTCGAATGCTTGACGCAGTGACACGCAAGGAGATTGTGGATTTTGTTCTTGGTTCAGGTTTGGATACAAGCTTTGGCGAAAGAAAGCATGGAAAAGCACATTTTCCACCCACCCCTCGTTCGGACGTTTTTGGCTATTATGGACGCCTCGCCAAGGGCATGTATGATTTTGTTTTCAATGCGAAATATGAAGACTACAAGAATTTAGGGTTAAGGAGGAATGTTGTTGAAGCACTAATTCAGAACAGGGACGTAATCCTAAGAAATTGGAATAGTGTGGGACCTTTCCGTGCTGTTAAAGGTGTGGGGGTTGATAGCTGGAAAAGAATAGTCAAGTTTTGTAAGGAATCTTTGTCTGCTAAAATAGACACAGTTGTAACGACTGATGTCCACCGGTTGATTAGACTAGCCAATTCACTACATGGAAAAACTGGCTTAAAGAAGGTGGAGTTTCCAGCTTCAGGTATTGATGTCTTTGATCCGTTTAAGAATGCGTTAGCCTTTCAAAAGGGAACCGTAACTGTTTTCGTTTCTAGTGTTCCAGAGTTTAGGCTTAATGAAGAAACATTCGGTCCCTATACGAATTGCAAAGTCGAGATGCCTACTGCGGCAGCGATTCTTCTTATCTGTAAAGGTAAAGCGGAGATAGTAGAGCAAAATGTATGATACACTATATGAAATTTGGAAGCAAGAACTTCAAAACGCTGAATTAGGAGAACTCCCTGAAGGCTTCTACCCAAAAGTTGCCGGATATTTAGGAAAACTTCGAGAAGAAAGTCGGATGCTTGACAAAAGGACGATTAAGGCTAGGCTTCTTAAAAGCGAGATTCGAAACGTTAAACGTATGATTTGTGAAATAATTCAAACACGTTATAGAAAATCATTGATAAAAGCAACGGCTGACGAAAGTGTTTCAAAAGAACTTCTAACGGTTGAAGAAGAAGCATTTTTGAGGAGAGTGTTTTCTTTGGCTGACGCCTATCGAACTTTCACTAAAAGCATTCTCCAAGGCAACTTGTTGCAACATGCTGTTGTACAAGAGCAGGAGAACACTGTAATGCGTTTCTTGAAAGATGTTCCTGCAATTATCGGTGTGAATATGAAACTCTATGGTCCTTTCAAGCCTGAAGATATTGCATCCCTACCAACGGAAAATGCAAAGATTCTAGTAAAACAAGGTTTGGCTGAGAAAGTCGAGATTAACTGAATGCAACAAGATGCTATTTCTTGCTCTCTGGAACCAGGACATTTTGTTTTTCCCTTCTACGACTTCGGGGCATATTCCATGCAAATTGGCCTACACTTATTATTAACAGATAAGATATTATCCATGTGACGGAGTATAACTGACCATAATAATCATGGAATATTGACCAATTGCCACCTTCTATCGCAATCAAGAAGATGGTAACTATTCTTAGAATATTAACGAAGTATGTGACTATAGCTCCTATCACAAAAACGATTATTTTCGTAATCCATGAAAAAGCACTCTTTTTCAGAAAAAGTGTCATAACAATCGTGAAGATTATGATGCTCTCTACACCGGCACAAGGCCAACCTATAGCGAAACGCCCAGTTAACGGGTTGTTATTCAAATCAAAAATCATGAAAGTGGGCATTCCTTGCGAATCGCCAGTGTAGAGAGGCCAATATCCCATTTGGTTTAGGAAGTACATCGCGAGATTTGCAGTGGTTGGAACCACGATTTGAAAAGGAGTAAAGGCTCCTTCCCTGTAAATATTGTCAGTCAAATATACAAGCCCGATTACAATCATGAAAGCTGAAGCAATCAAGTTGTTCCTTAAACCACGAATTCCATATTGTAGCCATATAATCAAGATAAAGAGCATTGCGAGGATTATATATTCAAAATGGAGAGGCATCCAATCAACTTGGCTAATGTTGGTTCGCCAAGCCCAATCTACAATCGCTTTAGAAGGGTATGAGTAATAGTTGTAGCTGATAATGAATATTGTGGGAAGAAAAAGAGCGATGATAAACGCGATGGTTCGCCTAGATCTTAGATTGCTGATTTTGTTTAATTGAAGTGTGTCCCACTCAATTAGCATTTCCATAAAGACAAGCCATATGAAGAAAATGTAGTAGGTTCTGCCTTTCCATGTTTTGTCAAACGTGAAATACATGATTGACGTTTCTGGAAAAAAATACAGTATTAGAAATGGTACGACAAATGCGATAACGGGTAACAGCTTTATAAGCGTGTTTGCCTTTTGCTCGAGGAATTGCGAAATCCTGAGTGTCAATGCCTTAGTCTTCTTTTGTCGGATTTGACATAACCATCCTATGAAGCCTTGAGCATAGCTGATATTGCTCTCTCATATTTACCAGTTTTGCCAAAGCAATATCCACAGCATTATTGGGATGAAATGCGAAAAAGTATAAGAGTATGTGTGTTTTCATTATGGGAAGCTGGTAGTGTTAGATGTGAATGTTCCTAAGGAAGTTACGACTTATTGTCCAAAATGTAAAAAACATCAGGTTCACTCGGTTTCCCTCTATAAGGCTGGAAAACGGAGGGCTTTGGCTAAAGGCGAGCGTCATCATAAGAGAGAAAAGAGCGGTTATGGCGGACAGAAGTATGCTCTTCAGAGAGAGTTCGCAAAAACCACAAAGAAGCAAACTCTGAAATTGAAGTGTAAGACTTGTGGCTACACAAGACATAAAGATGGCATGAGATTAAGGAAGCTAGTAATTGCGTAAACATGGAGGGGGATGATATGACCGAATGGGAAAAACTGTTGCCAAAACCTAGAAGCAGTTTCATTCGCGTGAAATGTTTGAAATGCGGCAACGAGCAGATGATCTTCAGTAATGCCGTAAACAGAGTCAATTGTAACGTTTGCGGAATTGAACTTGCTGAACCCTCGGGTGGAAAAGCAAGAATCAAAGGTGAGATAGTAGCATTTTTCGAATAGGAATGAAAATATAAATGTCTCTTAGAAGGCAAGAATGGCCCGAAGCTGGCGACCTTGTAATTGCTACAGTGCTGAACGTTACTGACTATGGTGCCTATGCAAAATTGGACGAATATGATAAACAAGGATTGTTGCATGTTTCTGAGATCTCTTCTTCTTGGATTCGGAATATCCGTGACTTTGTTCGTGAAGGTCAAAAAGTGGTTTTGAAGGTTCTAAGGGTGGACGTAGAGAAGGCTCACATTGACTTGTCTCTGAGAAGGGTTACTAAAAGAGAGAAAATTGAAAAAATGATGTTTTGGAAGAAGGAAAGAAAGGCTGAGGCTTTGTTGCGCAGCGTCGCGGAAAAAGCTAAATTATCTCCCGAACAAGTTTATGAAAAGGCTGGCGCGATAATCGAGAAAGAATACGGTTTGTACGAAGGTTTTGAAAAAGCTGTAATTGAAGGCATAGATCCTCTGACAAGAATTGGTGTTCCAGAAGAACTTGCCCCTATTTTTGTTGAAGTTGCCCAGGAAAGAATACGCGTTCCAATGGTGAAGGTCAAAGGAATAGTTGAAGTTAGTTGTATGAGGTCGAACGGCGTAAAAATCATTAAAGATGCCTTTTTAGCTGCAAAAAAAGCAGAAAAATCTCGTGACTCAAAACTTCGGTTCTATGTAATTGCCGCGCCTAAATACTGTGTTGAAGTCCTGGCGGACAATTATAAGCGAGCAGAAGATGTTTTGCAAAAAGTCGCCCAAAAGATTGTTGCAAATGTGGAAAAAGCAGGTGGTCACGGGATTTTTAGAAGGGGAAAATAAGTGGTTTGGCTTTTAGGACAATGTGAAAAGTGCGGGAAATATACACTCAAAAGGGGAAGATGCCTATACTGTGCGGGGCTGGTTCGAGTGCCGCATCCACCGAAATTCTCTCCAGATGATAAATATCTTAAATATAGGATGGCGCTGAAACAGGAGAATTCGAACGAATGAAAGAAACCTTCATCAAGGAAATGGCAAAGGTTGACTTTGACGATCCTGTACTCATCGAAGGTCTTCCAGGCTTAGGACTCGTTGGAAAAATAGCAATACGCTACCTAGTAAAGCAACTGAAAGCAGAAAAATTTGCCAGCCTGTACTCTCCACATTTTCCATACTTTGTACTTGTCAACAAGAAAGGAAATGTTAGACTTCTCAGCGGGGCATTTTCCTATTGGAAAAATCCCAACAAAAATGGCGATCTCATTTTCTTCACCGGCGACAGTCAAGCACAAACAATCGAAGGTCAATATGAGATCTCGAATTGTTTATTGGATTTTGCCAAGAAACATAACGTAAAGCTAATAGTCACCGTCGGCGGTTATCGAATGGAGGCAAAAGACAAGCCAAAAGTTGTTGCGGCAGCGACGAGAAAAGAGCTTTTGAACAACGCCCTACAATCTGAAGCCGTTGTAAGCCCTACAGGCAGCCCGATCGTGGGAACTGCAGGCTTGATTCTAGGCATGGCGCATTTGAAGAAAATTGAGGCAGTTTGTCTTTTGGGTGAAACGCGAGGATATTTGCCTGACCCCCAGGCTGCCAAAAGTGTTCTGGAAGTTTTGCAGCGAATGTTCAAATTCGATTTGAACTTGACTGGTTTGGACGAGGAGATTGCAAAAGCAGAAAAAATGGTTACCCGCTTGCAAAAAATTGAAGAGAAAAGAGTATCACAGTCTGAGGAAATGCGGAAAGACGAAGGCAAAAAAATCACGTACATTTCATAATACCTGCTAGAATCCTTCGTTTCTGATCATTGTGACAATTCTGTCAGCAGCTTCTCCTTTGTTACATGCACAAGTCAAAAACAATCTTTACGGATCTGTAATGCCTTTTCCACTGTTTTCAACTTATCCCCTAATCTGGCAGTTGTAACTCAGATCTTGAATGAGCAGACTAGGATGCCATTCGCTGTTTTGTAAGCTCTGAGGGCGGGTGCCAAATTTGTGTTCTCTACGATTTTTCCCCGTCAATAATGATGCTTAGGTTAATAATTCAGATTAGCTCACATACGTGCTGTCAATGTGTTTCTAGTATTTCTGAAGTGTCAAATCGAGATACTGAAGTAAGTTTGAATGTTTTCGAGGGACTCTGAATTTTCATTGCCGCTGAGAATGATGATGTAAGTTGCTCACTATGGCGTACATTGCATCATCCTGTTTTTATCAGCAATTTCGTCATTATTCTAAGTCCTCTTTAGGTATCCTTCTCTGGGCTCATAAATTGTTCCTTCACGTAACAATTGTCCAATTAAGCGCTCTGCTTCGCCTCTAGACACTTTATACTTTGTTTCCAGTTCGTTCAAAAGTGATGTTTTCTCAACGATTCCTGTTTCTTTCTCCATTTCCATTAGCGTTGAAAGGATTGTCTGCAGTCTATCTCTCATGCTTTTAGGTTTTCCCGTCATTATAATGTCTATGTCCATTTTGTATGAAGACATGTCTATTCCTACTTCTTCAAGGGACCGATTCATTATGGCAATTGCTGCTTCTGCATCTTCCGCGGCGACCTCCTTTTTGAGGGCCGCACGGGCTCTTGCTTCTGCTACTCTTACAAGCGATTCAAGTTGACGAGCCGTTATTGCCACAGGTGAATCTTCAGATTCGCTTGCCGATCGCATTGCCAAATAGAAATCGTTTAGGCGTTGTATGGCTTCTTGAGTTAGAACTGGTCTTATTCCTTTTGCGTAGGTTATGTATTTCCGAAAGAGTTCGGGTGGTATTGGCGGTTCTGCAGGACTTGACCCCTTTCTATGAATTTCAAGAATATGTCGGGACATCTTACTGTCCAAATCCTTGTTCGGCGCGTCTCTTAAAACGAATATCAAGTCAAACCTGGAGAGTATCGTGACAGGCAAAGAAATGTTTTCAGCCACAGTACGGTGCGGTTCATATCTTCCCAGTGACGGATTTGAGGCTGCAAGTATGGCTGTTCTGGCATTAAGAGTCGCAACTATGCCCCCTTTTGCCACTGAAACTGTATGTTGTTCCATAGCTTCGTGAATAGCAACTCTGTCCTCTGGACGCATCTTGTCCATTTCATCGATGCACGCTATCCCCTTGTCAGCTAACACCAAGGCGCCAGCCTCAAGAGTCATTCCACCTCCCTTTTCGCGTATGACGGCAGCGGTAAGCCCTGCAGCGGTTGTGCCTCGACCTGACGTATATAATCCACGAGGTGCAATCCTTGCGACATATTGGAGGAGTTGAGATTTTGCAGTTCCCGGGTCTCCTACCAGTAGAGAGTTTATTTCTCCTCTTATTGCTATGTCCGGTAGTGTTTTCTCTACGCCTCCAAAGAGCAGATACATGATAGACTCCTTGACATGATCATAGCCATAAATAGAGGGTGCTATTGACGATATTATCTTTCTATGGATCCACGGATCCTTTGCGAGTTCAAGAATTTTTTCTTCTTCCTCGGGTGACGGCAATGTCGTTTCTGGCTCTTTGCCTAAGACCCTTATCGAATTCACATCCAAAAACAAGATGAAAGTGCGGAACTTCCCAACCCCTGGACGTGCAGGAGCAAAGGCACGAACAATGCCGACCACAGAAGCATGGTCGCCTGGTCTTGCTACATCGACTATTTCGCTTCCTATGAGCTTAGCGCTTAATACGCGAGGAAGCTGTCCGGGGGGAAGATCTTCTGGCCTTTCTTGCATGCGGAGATCTTGAGAATCTATGAATGTAGATTCTTCCTGAACGAACTCAAAGGGTCCTTTTGCGCTACAAGCCGGACTGCTACACGCAAAGGGCGCTTTAAGAAACTGCCCCGTTTGGTTTACAGGTGTTATTTCGCCGCATCTTTTACATTTGAATGCTGCTTGCATAACCATTGGGCGAACTGGCGTAGATCTGACAACGATACCTTCAACCATGGCCAGTTTTCCAATGTGTTTGGAACCGAGCTTCCGTAATTGCGCCGCTTCCAACAATCCAATAATTCTGACAGTTACCGCTTCTGTTTCTAGTCTTTCGGCGTAAAGAGGGTCTTCTATCCGCAGTTGATCGTAGGCTGCATTGTTGGCATGTCTCAGATATTCATCTGGTTTTTTCAGGAGTTCTTCCGCGAGTCTTTGGTCAAAAGTTAGGATATCTTCAAAATCTATTGTCAGTGATGTGGAACCTGTTACGGACATTTGTGATATTCTTTGGCGGTATTTTTCAGTTTTCAGAAATTCTTGGAACTGTTCTTGGGGGTCTACAGTTTCTAATTCTTCAGTCATTCCACGTTCTCCTCAAGTTTTAGTATTTGTGTTCTCCACTCATTAATGAGTCTGTAAAGATTCCCATAAAGAAACCTTTCCTCTTTTGTAAAGTTCTTGAGTGCTTGTTCGGTTTGGGCTGGGGCTGAGGCGATGGAAACAATTTTTCTCAATCTCGAGCTCACTATATCCTTTGTTAAATGTTTGTTCTTTTCATATTCTATCAATTTCTCTGGAGTCTTGGCAGAATCTTTTTTCAGATCTGAAAGAAATCTCCGGAGTTTAGGATAAAAGCTCTCGGGTAATTTGGATATCTGCCCTGCCGTTTGAACACGTTCTGTCCATTGGATCCTGCTAAGCTTGGTTGAGCTCAAGCCTTCATCTTCGCGGAAATGCACAATTCCTGATTTCTCCAATTCTTGAGCAATCCAATGATAAATTTCATATTCATTTCCTTCTTCGAAAGGTTCAACATTTAATCCTACGAGTTTGATCTCTGGAGAGTTTCTATTTGCAGTGATTCTTACAAGCGTGTTTTCAAAATCAAAATCAATCTTCTTGATTGCCACCGAAGTCTTGTTTTGCATTTTCCTCTTCTCCCCTCTAATGTGGTAAGCTAGTGAATAGGGAATATAAAAATTGTAGTAAAAAAATGTGAACGAATTTCAACTAAATTCCAGCCTAGACATTAGTTCATATTATGAAACTAGAGGACGTTTGTTTTTGTATGAAATATTCGGGAAGGGTTGAAAGCAAGGCTTAAAAGCTAGACTCTTTCTCTCATCATCAGGTTTACAAACGTAAAGGTGAGAGAAATGTCTGAACAAGATGGAAGCATTTTTGACGAAGCACTTAAACCCTTAAAAACCGCGGCGTCATTACTCAATTTAGAGCCCTACATTGTAGACGTTCTATCCAGCCATGAGCGTGTTTTAATCGTTTCAATCCCAGTGAAAATGGATGATGGAAGAACAAATGTATTCACAGGGTATCGCGCACAACATAACACTGCTAGGGGTCCAGCGAAAGGCGGCATACGCTACCATCCAGGCGTCACTCTTGATGAGGTCAAATCATTATCCTATTGGATGAGCATTAAGAACGCAGTTGTCGGAGTTCCTTATGGTGGTGGCAAAGGCGGAATTACGTGCAATCCGAAAGAAATGTCTTTAGGCGAGCTTGAACGATTGACAAGAGGTTATTCAGCCCAAATAGCCCGATTCATCGGAGTGGATAAAGACATTCCCGCGCCTGACGTGGGCACCACTGCGCAAGTTATGGGTTGGATTGCAGATGAATATTTCAAAATAATGGGCGAATATTTGCCTGGTGTTATCACTTCGAAGCCTCTAAGTGTAGGAGGCTCCAGGGGACGGAGTGCTGCAACTGGTCGCGGTGGTTTCTTTGCAGCATTGGAAGCTGCTAAAGTCTTGAACGTGTCCCTTAAAGATGCTCGCATTTCAGTTCAAGGATGGGGAAATGCAGCACAGCCAATAGCTCAATATCTGCACGAACTCGGTGGTAAAATTGTAGCAGCAAGTGATTCTACTGCTGGCGTATTTGACCCTCAGGGAATTAACCCTCTGTCTCTCATAGAACACAAGAAGAAGACGAAGAATGTTAAAGGTTTTCCAAACGCCACTACAATCGGTACTGCAGATCCGATTACTGTGGATTGTGACATTTTGATTCCAGCAGCTTTGGAAACCCAGATTACTGAGAAAAATGCTGATGAAGTGAAAGCAAAAATTGTTGTGGAATTGGCGAATGGTCCAACTACTCCTGAGGCAGATAAAATACTGCATGAGAAAGGGATTTTTGTGGTTCCGGATGTTTTGGCTAATGCTGGCGGCGTAACTGTGAGCTATTTCGAATGGGTTCAAAACCGCATGGGCTACTACTGGACTGACCAGGAAATTGATGAAAAACTGAAGCGTATAATGACTGAGGCCTTCAATGATGTATACGGTGCTTATAAACATTACAAAGTTGATATGCGCACAGCAGCTTATGTTACAGCGGTTAAGAAAATCGTGGATGCAATGCGTGCTTTAGGTCGCATTTGACTTTCTTGCATTAGGCTTAAATAAAGGTCATCTGAGAACACTCCAAATTTGGAGAACAATAGTATGGGTTCGCAAATAGAAGATTTGATGGCGAAGGCCGTTGAATATGCCGCAGAAATAGGGGCCAGTTTTGCTGAAGCTAAAGGTGAAGATACAAGGACATTGAATGTCGAAGCCGTAAACAAGGAACTGCGTACAGTTTCAGGCGTGCACAATCTTGGAATTGGAGTGAGAATCTTCTACGGGAAAAGCAGCGGATTCTCTTTTTCAAATGTTCTGGATGAGAAAAATATCTCTCATGTTGTAACAAGAGCCATGAAAATTGCTAAGGCGTCAACAAAGAAATCATTGATAAGTCTCAAGCTTGCCGCGGTCAACACGATTGAAGAGAAGAAATCTACAAAAACAGTGGAACATCCAAGAGAAGCTTCGCTTGAAGATAAGAAAGACCTTTGTCTAAGGGCATGCATCAAAGCAATGGAGACTAGGAAGAACATTGTTAACGTAACAAGCAGGTTTGGGGAATATCACGGCGCTATATATTATACAAATAGTGAAACAACAAAAACATCTTATGAGCCCTTACTCATAGGCTTAGCAGTCTCATGTGTTGCCAAAAAAGGCACAACAATGGTTGACGCTCGAGACGCTTATGGCGGAAGCTTTGGCCTGAAGGCTTTAGAAGAAGAAACACACACTCCCGAGGAGATCGCTGATAACGCAGCCAACTGGGCACTTGAAAAATTAAAAGCGAAGACCGCACCTGCAGGAAGATTTGATGCACTTATAGATCCTCATCTTGCAGGAGTACTCGCTCATGAATCTTTTGGGCATCTATCCGAAGCAGATTTTGTGGTCGTGGGCGGTTCTCCTTTAACAAGGAAAATCGGAGAGCAATTGGGAACCGAAGATGTTACAATACTCGATGAAGGCATCGCTGCTAAGGGAGGTTACAAACTGTATTTTGATGATGAAGGTATACCCTGCAAACGGGTTGAAATCCTCAAAAAAGGAGTTCTGAACAATTATCTCCACAGTCGAGTAACAGCCAAAGCGCTAAGGATGGAACCTACTGGGAACGCTAGAAGCCAAGATTATTCTTTTGAGCCTATTGTACGAATGAGAAACACGTACTTCGACGTTGGCAACTGGAAGCCTGAAGAGGCCTTAAAGGATCTGAAGCAAGGGATCTACGCTATAGACACTGCAGGTGGACAGGTGCAAGGTACAGGTAATTTTCTGTTCAAGGCAGTTAGAGGATACTGGATCGAAAACGGAGAGCGTAAATATCCTTTGAGAGATGTAGCTTTGACCGGCAACATTCTTGTTCTTCTCAAGAAAATTGACGCTGTCTGCAACGACTTAGAGATATCAGCGTCACCATTTGGCGGTTGCGGAAAAATGAACCAAAGAGCCTTCGTCGGCACAGGCGGGCCACATATACGGGTGAAAGACGTTCTGTTTGGCGGTGCTAGTTAACATGAATGAAAATGAACTGCTGGGAACGGGAAACAAGGCTGTAGACCATGCACAAAAACTCGGTGCAGATGAAGCAGAAGCTTTCCTTTATTTTGAGAATCATATGTCTATACAGTATATTGGAGGAATATTCGCCTCTAGAAGCGGTGCCCTAAAAGGATTAAAAGGAACGCTTGCCCGAATAGCAGAGCCATGGATTAAGAAAAAAGGATTACCAAAGGTAACCAGCGGAATAAAAGCTGGAGTCGGAGTCAGGGTCGTAGTTAACAAAGCCGTGGGCTTTTCCAGTGTTTCAAGCCTTGAAGAAAGTAGAGTTTTAGAGACTGTAGAAGACGCTGCAAGAGTAGCTAAGATTAGACCACCGGATCCGAATTGGATTTGTCTGCCCAAAGTCAAAGAACTCGCTGGGGAAGGCGGAGTTTTTGACAAGAAACTTTTGGAATTAGATGTCGAAAAAGTTTTAGGTTTGTGCGCTGACAGTTGTGTTGCTCTTGGAGATTTTGACAAGAGGCTCGTGCAAGCGATTGGAACAATCTCTACGCATTGCGTTTTCGGAAGTGTTGTTAATACGAATGGTATTGAAGCTTTCGACAAAGGAACAGCTTTAACCGCATACTTTTTTGGAAAGGCGAAATCTGGAGACGAAGAGGTATCCAGTGGCGACCTACTGACTTCTAGATCCTACACTGAAGACTTTCAATCCCTTGCGATTAGCGCTGCAACAAGAACAATCGAAAGCCTAGGCAAGAAACCACTATCTGAGAAGCATACAGGATCAGTTCTCTTTGAAAACGTCAGTTGGAATGAACTTTTTTCGGTAATCTTTACATCCGGTATTTCTGCGTTGAATGCTCAAGAAAACCGTTCAATCTACAAGGGAAAAATAGGAAAACAAGTGGCAGATGAACTGGTTTCAATTACTGATGATGGACAACTGCCGCAAGGATTTGGAACAACCAAAATGGATGACGAAGGTGTTCCTAGACAAAAGACTCCCGTAATCGAGAATGGTATTCTCACAAGCCTTCTGTATGATAATTATACTGCGGAACGCGAACAGCGTGAAAGCACAGGCAACGCAAGCCGTCATGGACGAGCAACAGTGCCTTATGCAAATCAACCTGCAATTAGTCCCTCGAATCTGGTGTTTTCTCCAGGTAAAGGAGACTTTGAGAATCTAATAAGCGAAGTGAAAGATGGCGTACTAGTAAAAGGGTCTTTATTAGGGGCTTTGCATTCAAACGTGATAACTGGAGATTTTTCAGTTAGCGCTGATAATGCCTTTAAAATCGAGAATGGAGAAATTGCCTTCCCACTTAAAGTATGCACCGTTGCCGGGAATCTATATGACGCTCTTAACCATGTTATTGTCGTTGGAGACGATTTGAAAACCTTTGGTAATTGTGTATGCCCATCGCTCATCATGGACAATATTGTTGTATCAACATAATCCTTCTCTACCCAGTTTCTAATAGTATTTATTAGCAATGTTATTCATACGCTTTGTAGGAGGCTCGCGCTTTGAGTTTTGAGATGTGGGCTGAAAAATACCGCCCTAAGAAGCTAGATGACATTGTTAACCAAAAAGAGATAGTGGAACGATTGACAAGCCTTGTCAGATCTAGAAATGTTCCACATTGCATTTTTGCAGGACCACCTGGGACTGGGAAAACTACCGCGGCACTTTGCTTGGCAAGAGACCTATATGGCGAAGTTTACCGAGAGCATCTTAAGGAGTTGAACGCCAGCGATGAAAGAGGAATCGACGTAGTGCGAGAAACCATAAAAACTTTTGCACGCATAAAATCCATGGGCGAGATTCCATTTAAGATAATGATCTTGGACGAAGCCGACAACATGACTTCTGATGCACAACAAGCGTTGAGGAGAACCATGGAAAGATACACTGAAACATGCAGATTTGTTTTATGCGCAAACTATAGTGGTAAAATAATTGAGCCTATCCAGTCAAGATGTGCACCCTTCCGTTTTGCATATTTGCCTAGAGAAGAGCATGACCGTTTTCTGGGTCAAATAGCTGAAAAAGAAGAAATCAGATTGTCTAATGAAGGGTTAGACGCAATTTTTGGAGTGAGTGGCGGGGATTTGAGAAGGGCAATAAACACACTGCAATCAGCGGCTTCGCTGGGCAAACCTATCGATGCCAAAATTGTTTATTCAATTACTGGAAGAGCCAGCCCAGCAGATATGCAGAAAATGGTAAGCACTGCTATAGATGGCAGATTTACAGAGGCACGAAAGCAATTGCGCGACATGATACAGAAATATGGTGTTTCAGGTACCGATATCATTCGTCAAATTCACTCTGAGATCTTTAGGGCAGATATTCCTGAACTCTGGAAGATAAAACTGGCAGGCGCCGTTGGCGAAGTTGACTATAGACTTGTCGCTGGTGCAGACGAAGAAGTCCAACTGAGTGCGTTATTGGCTAGGCTTGTTGAGGCTGGTAGCGAAATAAGGAAAACCTAATGGGTGCAACCTATTGTATATAGCGTGGACTATAAAGTATAAGCCCAAAACCCTATCCAGAATCTACGGGAATAGGGAAACCGTCCAAAAGCTGGTTGATTGGGTTAGGTCTTGGGACAAAAATATACCAAAGAAAAGAGCTGTTTTTCTGTATGGTTCTCCTGGCACTGGCAAAACGATTACTGTTGAGGCTTTGGCTAACGATTTTAAGATGGAGCTTGTAGAGAAGAATGCAAGTGATTATCGAACTGAAGATGCAATAAACCGTTTCGCTGGATTAGCTTCACAGTTCGGCTCATTGTTTGGTGGAAAGAGAATTGTTCTGCTCGACGAGCTCGATGGCTTGACGGGATCAGCAGACAGGGGTGGAGTGAAAGCAATAACTGACATTGTGAAAATTGCTCAATGCCCAATTGTTCTGATCGCCAACAATGCTTACGACCCTAGATTTTCGAATCTCCGCAACCATTGTCTTCTACTCGAGTTCAAGAAACCACCGGCTGGAGAGGTTGCCAAACACTTGAAAGACATATGTGCGAGTGAGGGCATTCAAGCCGAGGAAAACGCGTTGAAGTTCATCGCTCAACGTTCAGAAGGTGATATTCGCTCCGCTGTGAATGATCTGCAAGCTTTGGCTCAAGGTAAACCGAAGCTAGCTTATGATGACGTTTCTTGGCTTGCTTATAGAGATAAGCATGATACAATTTTCAACGTGCTGAAGATCATTATCTATGGCAAATCATGTGCCAGTGCGAAACAAGCTGTAGACATGGTTGATGTAGATATTGACATGCTTTTTGAATGGATCTACGAAAACGTTCCAGAACACGTAACTGATTCGCACGACTTAGCCATGGCGATGGATGCGCTGGCAATGGCTGATGTCTACCGCGGTAGAATCCGTGCAACCCACGATTGGAGCTTCATGCGGTACGTAATTGATTTTATGACTGCAGGAGTAGCAACGGCTAGACAGAATACTAGAACATCTGGCTGGATACCTTTCAAGTTTCCCAGTCGCATTCAACTGCTGTCAAGATCCAAAGCTGAACGTGCAATGAAACTGAACATAGGACATAAGATCAAACGTAGATGCCATGTTTCAGCCGCAAGAGCTTCAAAAGAAATTCTGCCCTACTTGAGAATAATCTTCGATAATAATGTGGAAATGGCTGCTGGAATTGCAAAATGGCTCGATCTAAACCAAGAAATGATAGAATATATTGCTGAAAGTGAAGAAACAGCAGAAGCTATAACTAAGCTTTTGAGCTAAAAAGCCAATTGCGGAGTCAGTGGATTCTGCTGCCTTCTATAACATCACTTTCTGGCTGCAGTATTACAACGTGGCCTTTATCGTCTTCAGCGGCAAGAATCATGCATTGAGATTCTACACCCATCATTTTCCGTCTCTGAAGATTAAGGATAAAAGCGCATTTTCTGCTAACAAGGGCTTCAGGCTTGTAATATTGCAAAAGTCCCGCAACCGCCTGTCTCTTTTCTGTTCCAAAATCCACAATCATTCTTATCAAGTTCCGTGAACCAGGAACCTGATTTGCTTCTACAATTTTCCCGACCCGCAAATCCAATTTTTGAAATTCTTCAAATGATATCTCCATTTTTCACGCACCATTTCTTACTTTCACGAAGAGATAATTATTAAGTTTTGTGTGGTTTTTCATCTCGTGCCGCTTTTCCAAGTCTTGCTATGTTTTCCTGTTTTTCGACGGCTTTCTAGATTTTGATTTTTCGTCTTTCTGCGGTGGCAACTTCATGTGCCTTTCGAAGGGGTTCTGGAATGCGGTGGTTGATTGTACATTTCTTAACGATTCTAATAGCCGTGTCCAACGAGATCATGTGACCGACACTAACATAAACCGGCTTGCTTCCTCGTGCCGTCGTGACAACTGCACCTATAACTTCGGTTTCATGTTTCAGAAAAGCAACTTCTTCTATAGACTCTGTATCTTCAATCTGACCAAACAATCTGCTTTTTGCTATACCTATAGTCGGTCTCCCTATAACAAGACCTAGGTGGCTTGCAAACCCGCACTGATAGGGATGGGCAAAACCATGACCGTCTGCAAGAAATATGTCTGGTCGTAGCCGCAGTTTTCTGATGCTCAAAAGCGCCGGTGGGATTTCTCTGAAAGAAAGTAAGGTAGGCACATAAGGGATACATGTGCGCCAGAGAGCTGTTTGTGATTCAACAAGTCTAAGAGAGTCGTAGTCGAGAACAGTAATTGCACCAACCCCGACGTTTTTCACGTATGCAACGTCAACGCCAGCAACAAGGTGGATTTTCTTAGGTAATCTATCTTCTGAAACAACATGTTTGGCTAAAAGCAATTGTGTTCTATGAGCCCTTTCTGCAAATAAGCAAGGCTCTTTGTCGATTTTATCCATAGTGTTTACTCAACAATTGATCAAACTACTTCTTTTTCTCTATCAGCCTTTCCAAACGTCTAAGATTCTTCTCCAACATGTTTCTCCTTATTTCTTGGGTTATGTCCCCGCGTGTACTCTCGAGGATTTTCCTAGCAACGTCACATTTTCTTCTTAGCCCTGGTACTAGCGTGTAAGCTTCATCTAAGGCCATTAGCCCAACATAAATTTCCTCCATCATCCACAGGCATTTTTCGCCTTTTTCCAGATTCCCTTCACGTAACGCATCTAAGGCTATGCGTCTATATTCTCCTATTACATCAGCCAATCCTAGAATGTAGTCGACTGAAGGGACCTTGATCTCGTCAGGTGTCGCAAACCTCGATTCTTCAGTCAATTTTAGCAGTATGTTTGCTTCAGAATATTCTTGGCGCGCAGCGTAGAATAGACCGTTGTAGATGATTTCTGGATAAGCTTCGGAAGCTTTACTGAGCTTTAGCATTAGTTTCTCTGCATTTTCGAGAAGCTTTTTGGCGTTTTCTATTTTTTTCTGGTGGATTAATAATATCGCTTGTTTTGATAGGCTTGTTGCTTTTCGCATATCGTATTGGGCGTTTTCTCTCACTTTGTCTTTCTTCTCTAATTCACTCTTTATTCCTTTCAAAACAGCCTTTAAATTGGACATGGAATCGGCACCTCGGCAGACCAAGTAATATGGTGGACAAGTATTTTATTGTATCCTGCAAAAAAATAAGAGGAATGTATGAGCTCGATTTTTCCGATTTGTTTGTTATTCTCTAGGTTCTCTTACTGGCTCGTTCGTTTGATCGATAGATGGCGGGATAGATATTAGAGATTTTGCCATAACCTCATTCACTGAGCAGCTATTATCCCCTGTTGTTTTTATTGAACGTTTGAATTGCTTGCAAGAAGTGTCAGCAATTGCCAATTGTAATAGGCTTTTCGAGTTTGCTCAAGAGTACAACTCGGCTTTCTACGGATTCATCAATGATGTTATAACCCGTTTCTTCTGCCAACTGCAGTGCAAAATCGTGTATCTCCTTATGGGTCGGCGTGTTTTCAAAACCTAAACGAAGTCGCGAAAACCCTACATGCATGTAGGCTTTTGCCTCAATATAAGTTGGAGAGGCTTTCCTGATCAGTCTTTCATAGCCTTTCAAATTCCCAATGTTTAGACTCTTAACCAAAGTCATACGTATTACGTTGGGGCATTTAAAGCTCGGTAGCAAGCTTAGGGTTTCGTTCAGTTTTTTCCAAGCTTGAGGAATCTGTGGTCGGCAGATTTTCTTGAATGTTTTTTCTTCAGGTGCACATGCAGAAATATATAGTTGTGAGGGTTCTTCGCTTAATTTTGCCAAGGCAGTAGGCACAGTTCCATTAGATACGAGAAAGGTTGTGAATCCTCTATGATGGAAAGCATGAATTAACTCGCCCATCTGATTGTAAAGTGTCGGTTCGCCAGTCAGGCTTATTGCCGCATGCTTCGGCTTGAGTGCTTCTTCGAATTTTCGCTTGCCTGTTTTAGGGTTAGCCTTATATCCGCTTAGAATTGCCAGTTGTGCTTTGATGCTTGATTCGACAATCTCTTCCGGCGAATTCCATGCTGGCATTTTCATCTCGTCCCATGTTAAGCGAGTATCGCCGCTTTGGGCTCGCCAACAGAAAAGACACCGCTGTGTACAATTATAGAGAACAGGAGTCATTTGGATGCATTGGTGTGTTTTTATACCATAGAACTTTTGTTTGTAGCATGGTCTCCCCTTTATCAGGCTTTCATGTACCCATCTACACTTTTTGACTGCCGAATGTCTGCCAACAAGGTGATACTTTTGCTTTTTCAGGGTTTGTATGACCGAAGTTGGAATAGGCGACTCCAAACATGATCACTTTTTATGCTCTGCAAAGAGAAAGAGGGCAAATGATTAATAATGGGTTAATTAATGAAAGCAATATTCAACTTTTTGAAATTCAAGGTTGAGCTTGGCAACTTCTTTTTTGATCTTGCTTGCTGGTTCTTTGTCGAAAATTGTCCTTTTGATAAGATCAGCTATTTTCAGCATTTCTTTCTCTTTCATTCCTCGCCTTGTGACTTCGGACGTGCCGATTCTTACGACACAATCGACGATGATATTTGCTTGTTGAAGCTTTTCAGCTAAGAGTTTGCCTTTATTGTAATCTTTATAATCTAAAATCACTTGGTGAGAGCATGTAAAACCTAATTGTGGGCAGACTACTGGAAAACTATAGTCTTTCAAAGCCTTTGCCAGGATTTTTGAGTTGCAGATGATCTGTTTTGCGTAAGCCTTGCCGAACTTCTTCATTTCCGCCAATGCCAAAGTTAGCGCTGCTATGCGATTCCAGTGGGCATTGTCTACAAAAGCAGGATAGATTTTTTCCCTCAAAGTTTCTCCATGTTCTCGATCTGCCAAAATGATACCCCCTTGAGGACCAAAGAATGATTTGTGGGTAGAGCCGAATAAGGCATGTGCGCCTTCTCTCAGCGGGTCTTGGAATTGTTCGCCTGCAATAAGCCCTAAGACATGTGACCCGTCAAACCCTACGAACGCGCCATTTTCACTGGCAATCTTTGCTAATTCGTTCATTGGGTGAGGGAAAACGATCAAACTTGCACCGAAAATCACGATTGCAGGCTTAGCGCGCTGTATGGCTTCCTGTGCCTCCTCAACCTCTATGTTCCAGCTTCTTTTCGAGAATGGAAGAGATACCGGCTTGAGTTTCAGAAGTCCTGCTAAGCCTTCCTTCCAGATTCCAGGATATCCGCCATCTTGTGGAGCAACACACATGAATATGTCGCCTGATTTCGCGAAATTGGATAGAATGATCCAATCGGCAATGTGTCCTGAAAGAGGGCGTAAATCTGCAATATCTGCTTTGAACAAGCCTCTAGCTATTTTTTCGCCGTATTGCTCGATTTCATCTGTAAAATGTGTACCCATGTAAAAGTCGTCTCTGGCAGTATAGCGATGTACAAGCTCAGAAGAGAGAAGCTTTCGTGCAGAAGGACTCATAATATTTTCTGAAGGAATGAGATTTAAGCTTTGTTTTCCACGCCATTCCTCATGTTTTTCTACCAGGTTTAGGATTCTATCAATCATGGACAGCACCTCAGCTTAAACAATATCTTGTCTTTCGACTTTAAGTTGTTTTCTTCCAAGTGGTAGATTTCTAAAACCAAGTTACCGTGACGAAAAAAGATAACCTCTGCAACATTCCAAACCGGAGGCATCTCCTGCAAATCACATGTTTCTGTTTACGGAGTACAACTGTGTTCATCTATTACCCACTTTCTATGCTCCCGATTTTTGAGAGATAAGCATTCGCAAGAGTGTTGAGAACGAGGGTCAAACCCTGCCAGGCGCTAGTCTTCAGTCGAGGTTGAATTTTGAGTTATTTCGAGAAAAAAGATCGAATTTGAGCGTTATTGTCGTCTACCCAGCTCGACTGTAGTGGTCATTATACACTTCAGCTTTAATGGACAGGCATCGACTTTGAAGCCAACACCGCAAGAATAACGCCCGAAAAAGGCAGCCGCCCAAGAATGTTCAAACTCTCAAACAAGCTTGTCGCAATGATCAACCGCCTACTCAAAAATTCGCACAAAGCCTTCACCTACACGATCATGTACAACCTCGGAAAAAGCTTCAACAGGCAACGAAAAAGATCGCGGCCAAACTCGGCAACCCAAGAATCCTCCAAATGCACTTCCACACACTACGGCACTGGAAAGTCACAATTGAATACCACCGAACACGAGGCATACTACACGTAATGCACTTTCTCGACCATAGAAGCATAAGAACCACGCTAAGATACACGCAACTCATAGCCTTCGCGGACGACGAATACGTATGCAAAGTTGCCGACAACGTCGAACAAGCCAAACAACTCCTAGAATCCGGCTTCGACTACGTAACAGATATAGATGGGCACAGACTATTCAGAAAACGCAAATAGGTCCCTAGTCCATCCAAAAGGGCCCGTAGTCTAGGCTGGATTAGGACACTGGCCTGCGGAGCCAGAGATCCTGGGTTCAAATCCCAGCGGGCCCGCCAAAAGCTGATAATTTCAGATCTATATGACTGAAAAATGCGTTTTGAAGGCTTTTTTGGCTCACCAGATTTCGTACATTCGCAAGGTTCTTAATGCGTTGATTGTAGTTGACACGTCGTATTTCTTCTCGTCGTCTGATGCCCACGCTCCGTCTTGCCTTTGGTGCTTGATCACTTTGTCAATGCATCTTTTAACCATGGGATTATCTTTAGAAATACCAGCAACATGGAAACATTCCAAGCACCAGATAAGAGCTGAGGGCCCATCAACAATTCGTTCAATATTTTGGTCCATCACTTTTAATGCATTTTTCACGACTTCAGAATTCACCCCTTCTAATTGTCCAAACACGCCTATCGATAACCATGTAGAATGTAGATAACCGACGAACTTCCCATCCTCCTCTCGATTCTTAAGAAGAAACAGTGTTCCTTTTCTAATCGTTTCAGATCTCCTGTGGCCAAGCTGGATCAGATGGTTTAAGATGCTTGCGGTCAACCACATCCTTGTTTTCAGATCTGCGGGTATGTTCCAGAAGGGCGGGTTGTATTGATTTATGGCGGGGTTTTCATCCCAGCTTCCATCTTTACCTTGAACTTGCATGATGTACTCTATAGTTCTCTTGCAAACTTCTGATTCAGTTAACCCCAACTCAATCATGAGACTTAAATTCACACTGGTGGAATTGGCGCTGCTCAGTTTGCCCTTTTCGCCGTTATAGGCGAAGCCTCCGTCATCGTTCTGCAGCTCCTTCAGATATCCTAGAGGAACTTCATCGTCTCTATCTTTGCTGAGCAGAACATTCAGTCTATACTTTTCCAGTTCAGTCCCATTTTCTTCAACGAAGCTCATCGCCTTTTCAACATCCAATCTATTAGACTCCTCAGATTAACTCCTAAGCTGCCTAAGGTAAAAAGGCTTACCGCAATGCAGTTCCTCTGAAACCAGCTTCGGACGCTTGATCGCATTTGCAATTTCCCAATCTGTTAACGAGCTCGAAGGATTCACGCCAGTTACACTCGATCATATTGCTCGACATGGAATTTAGGCGGAGATTTAAACCTGCTTGAGCCGCCAATTTGCTTGGTCAGGGGCGGTAATCTTTAAACGCTAATTCAACCAATAGTTATACGGAGGAAAGCTGGATTTTGCAAAGCAACATTATACGTTGGGGCGTTAGGCTTCTTGTTATCGTGGGTCTTCTTTCGTCGATCGTCTGCTTCTTCGGCTTCTTTGTTTGGCTAGTTTTCCCAACAGGGATCCCGCCACCAAAGTACACTGGCTTAGCGCCGGAGCAGATTCTTATGCGATACTTTGCGATAGGATACCTCGTCATTATGGGGATTGTGACGTTCACGATATCGTTTGGGCTTAAAAAGCGGCACAATTGGAGCCGAGTGTTGGCGTTGACACTTTCATCTATGCCTTTTCTGGGTGTGCTATTATCTATGTTTCCATCGATTGTTCCCTACGAGTTTTCCTCTTTGCTTTCCTTCACAGGTATATCTTTTCCAGCATTGTACTTCTTTGTCTTGCCCTTTTTGGGGGTGGTAGGACCCCTCTACACAGACATTGTCACCAACGCTCTGCGGATTCTTCTCGGCATTCTCAATCTGGCAATACTATTCTTTTTGTCAAACAAGAAGGTCAAAATCCTCTTCATGAAGCCTAGAATAGAGAACGCGGAAGCAGTCGCTGTTTAACCGTTAGAAAATGATCGAGTTTGCGTAAGTCTAGGTTTTGGAGAATGCCCAGCTACATAAGAGAGAACAGTCAGCCTTGGAAGACTTGTATGTCTAACAAAAACCAGTGAGTTCTTGATGCAAACGAAAGTTGACGAGCAAAATGGAAACTAGAAAACAAGACTAGTTCTCAATACGCTTTATTAATTTTTGGAAAACTCTGGGTTATCTTGAGAAAATCAGCCACATGCCATGCTCAAAATACGCTAGATAGGGCGGCTTATCAAGCATCAATCTTGAAAAGCTTTCAACAGCTCATGTATGTCCTTTCCGTTGTTCATGCCGTTGTAACCGCCTTCCAAAACGAAGAACGTGGCTTTTTTCAACTGCGCAATTCGTTTTCCAATCTCTCTGTAGCCTTTGGCGGTCAATCCGAGACTCGCCAAATCGCCCCCATGCGTGTCAAACCCTGCTGAAACCGCTACCACTTCAAACCTGTCCACGTCGATTAAACTTAACCCCTGGTCCAAAGCCCTCAGAAACACATTATCACCGCAGTCAGGCGGTAACGGAAAATTCAAAGCATTCCCTTCAGAGACAGTACCTGTGCCTGGATAGTTCGAATGTCTATGCAAAGACACATACGCCACTTTTTCATCACCGAAAAAAATCTCTTGCGTGCCATTTCCATGGTGTCCATCAATGTCCAGAATCAGCGTTGGTTTCCCCAGGCGCTTAACCGCGATTGCTACGTTGTTCAAATAACAAAAGCCCCTGGTATGTGCGCCCAGTGCTGCGCCGAAAGTTCCAACATGATGGCCAGGCGGGCGCATGAGCGAGAACCCATTCACATTAGCTGCAAGTATAGCGCCCCCTGCTGACAACCGCGCAAACTCGTAAATATTATCATAAGCAGGCGTGTCAGGATCATCAACCAAGCTCTTCTTCAAAGTCCAAACATAATCCATGTCATGGGCCAGAAGAATATCGTCTTCACTGGCCGGTTCAGGGCTCAAAAATTCGTAACCCAGTTTTTCCAAGATCTCAGCCGCTCGTCTAACTCTTTCAGGTCCCTCAATATGAAGCTGTCCATACCCCAAGCATTTTTCTGCAAAGATGATCTTTGTTTTCATTTATCTTCTATATCCACAACACATAAGTTATCTGTTTTAGATTGAAATATAACCTCTGCTCTTTAAAAGTGGAAAGCCATTGGGAAACCAGAAGGGCCAACACTGATGCTTTCAGAAAATCCGTTTGCCGTGTTTCGCCAAGAATGCGAGAACTTGCTAGTGAATGCTTTACAAAAAACGTTCCCTGAAATCATAGTTGCAAGCCTAGCTTTTGAAAAACCGTCAAACCCAGAATACGGGCAACTAGCCTCTTCCTTATGTTTTGAATTGGCCAAGCAAATCGGCAAGAAACCCTTTGATTTGGCTAAACTTCTGATCAAAGCTGTCGACAAATCCACGTTTCACTTGGTCAAACGTGTTGAACCCGCCGGAGCTGGCTACATAAACTTCCACGCAAACCTCTCAGAATTTGCAACTTTAACGTTAGAATCAGCAACCCAACTCGATGCCGACTATGGCTTTGCAAAAACCAACAAACCTGTGAAAATAATCGTTGAACACACAAGCGTGAATCCACTCCACCCTATACATATTGGGCAAGCGAGAAATCCCATGCTAGGCGACACAATAGCTCGTCTGTTGAGAACCCGAGGACACACAGTTCACACGCACTATTACATTGATGACGTAGGGCGTCAAACTTCCGTGATAGCTTACGGCTACGATAAGCTAGGCAGGCCCAAACCAAAAGGCAAACCCGACCATTTCTTGGGCGAAATCTACACAATCACAAGCTGTCTTGTTGAAATCAGCCGCCTCAAAAAAGAAGTTAGCCGAGCAAAAGCCATCAACTTAGAAGAAGAACTAGTAAGAGTCAACCGAGATCTTGACGAATGGGTATCGATATCCGCCGAACTAAGAAGCAAGCATCCCAAGCTATTTGACGCGCTTTTGGACAAGATAAGCCAAGATGAAAATCCAGAAAATGCGATAAACAGACTGAACAAAGCTTACGAGAAAGGAGATCCAAAAGCAACAGAACTTGTCCGCCAAGTCAGTAGTCTGTGTTTTGATGGTTTCAAACAAACTCTAAGTAGAATAGGCGTTTCTTATGACTCGTGGGATTGGGAAAGCGACTTTGTCAAAAGTGGACACGTGCAAGAGGTAATACAGAAACTGCGAAAATCCCCCTTTGTTTTCATGGCGAATGGGGTTCTGGAATTCGACGCTGAAAAAGTTCTCCAAACATTCAATATGAAAGCGAAACTTGGCTTAAGTGAAACACATGAAATTCCACCCTTAACGCTCGGTCGTTCGGATGGCACAACATTGTACACTACAAGGGATATTGCGTACACCTTGTGGAAGTTTGAGAGGGCTCACAAAGTCATCAATGTTATAGGTATGGAACAGAGTCTGGCGCAACTGCAATTAAAAATAGCCATGTGCGCTCTAGGTCGCGATAAATATGCGGATAATCTTGTTCACTTTGCCTACAACCTCGTCTCGCTTCCCGGATTCAAGATGAGCAGCCGAAGAGGTCGCTACATAACCTTGGACGAAGTAATGGACGAAGCAATAAAACGAGCCTACGAAGAAGTTTCGAAGAGGTCTCCACAGCTTTCTGAAAAAGAAAAAAAGAACATTGCAGACTTTGTCGGCATCGGAGCTGTACGCTACGCGCTTGTTGAAGTTGATCCTTCAAAACCCGTGACATTCACGTGGGACAGAGTGCTTAACTTCGAAAGAAATAGTGCACCATACGTTCAATACACTCATGCCAGAGCATGTAGCATCCTGCGCAAAGTTGAAAGAAAACTTGCAAAACCAAACTTTGCACTCCTAACTGAACAACTTGAACGCGACATAATCTTGATCCTCGCAAGCTTTCCAGACATTTTCACTGAATCAGCAGAATACCTTAAACCCAACGCGATTGCAGAATATGCCAATACCTTGGCTGACAAATTTAATACTTTCTACAATGCATTGCCTGTGCTAAGGGCTGAATCGCCAGAACTAAGTGACGCAAGACTTGCCCTAGTTAATGCCGTAAGATTAGTTTTGCGGAACGCTCTAAACCTCATAGGAATAGTGGCGCCTGCGAAGATGTGAGAAACTTCATGGTGCACCCTTGATTGTTTCGGCTGCCGAGCTCGTACCTATTCTGTTGGCGCCTATCCTAATCGGCTTTAGTGCTTCAATGATAATCTTTACAATTATGCCTTTAGTCAAGCGTTTTATCTTCAAAACAACTTCTATATCTCGCTTTGCAGCGACACAGTCATTAGACTTCAGGATGCTTAAATTAGCTACCATGTCCAGTTCTTTTGCTCCATCTTTCACAGCTCTGAAAGCTTCCAAGGCTTTAGTCTCCGTAAGTGAGGTGCCGAAAGGAAAATCTACAGTGGAGGAAACCTTGATCTTTAGGTCTTTCAAGAGTGTTGAGGCAATTTGGCGTAAACAAGATTAATGCATACGCAACCAAAACTATAAAGGACCGCATCTTTGCAAAGCGTTGATTTCTCTTTTCGTAGCTGCTGCCTCAACATTTGTGGAATCGATTATCTTGGCCAGCTTTGTTTTCGATATAGGCAAGTTTTCACTAGTTTGTCATTCAGACAATATGCTAAACCTCTTATCAATCTCCTTCTGTGGTCATTGAAAAGCCTCGATTGGAAGCTTGAGAATGGAAACTGTCTATGCAATGGGTTGTCAATGAGCGATAGGCTCGTTGAGGGCATACTGCTTCCATATTTGTTAATTGTTTTTGTTGTAAATGATTCATGTTCCTGCAAAATTGTTGTAATTGTTGTTATAATTCTGGATATAATGGGGATGAGGGTTAAATAGTGCCTTTTCCATACTCTCCATTCTTAAATCAAAGATTTAATCGAGGTGTAAAATAGATGGTTAGTGAAGGAAAAGGGCGCCTGTTCAAACGTAAAGATGGCAAATACCTCATCTACCTACCGCTAGATTTGGCTGAAGACAGCATGTTCCCCTTCAAAGATTTCAAGAAAAGCAAGCGAGGCACAGATTCCGTTCGTGTTAAGGTAAGCTTCAAACACGGGGAAAACAAAATACTAGTTGAAAAATGGCCATAGCCAGCAAGCAGTAACCACTGAAGCCAAATCCGCAAATCAGCTCAACAAACTTGTCATCTGTCTGCAGACATTGTCATCTTTACAATTTCTCATTTTTCTCGAGTTCTGGATTTTTGTATGTTAACCGCCTTTTGTAGGATGAAAAATCTCATATAGGCGGCGAATAATCTACAACGAGGTGTAGATGTTTGACGGATTTGTATTTTACGCGGAAAGTTGAAGCCATAAATGTTGAAGAAAAAAGCGTTTCTCAACTTCTGACCGAAATGGGTCAAACTTCCTATCAAGGCAGAAAATTGGGCGAGGCAGTTGACATTTGGGAAGCCATGTTAAGAGAGAAGGATTTGACAATCATCATGGGGTTTGCAGGTTCAATGAGCACCGCTGGGCAATGGAAGATAATCAATTGGCTTTTGGAAAAGCGGTATATTGACGTCTTAGTCTCTACAGGAGCCAACATCTCAGAGGATATTGTTGATGCCATGGGGTTAGGCTATTGGCAAGGCAGCCAAATGATGAACGATCAGGTGCTTCTGGAGGCTGACATAAACAGGTACTATGACGTTTTAGGTAAGGAAACCGACTATAGAAAAATGGAAGAAGTGATAACTGATTTTCTCCTAACCCTGGAAAAAGACCATTCATACTCCTCTATGGAACTGCTTCACTTGTTCGGCAAATACTTGGGCAAAAAAGAATTAAGAAGCATAGTCGCGGTTGCGGCAAAACACAAGGTTCCAGTATTCTCGCCCGCTCTTACGGACAGCGCCTACGGTGAAGCATTTCTGATGGCGAAAAACCAAGGTCACGCGATAGTGCTTGATTCGGTGAAAGAATTCGATCAGTTTGTCAGCATAGGTGAGAACGCCAAAGACATCGGCGTTATATATATTGGCGGAGGTGTTCCTAAAGACTTCACCCAACTCATAGCTATATCAGTGTCACCTAAAACAATGGACGAAGGAGTTCCAGAAAGAGAAGGTTTTCTCCGCAAAGCCATTAAGGAATACTATTACCCGCACAAGTACGCGATTCAAATTACAACAGACTCGCCACAATGGGGCGGCTTATCCGGATGCACTCTGGAAGAGGCAATAAGCTGGGGCAAAATCCACGGCGAAGGCAAAAGAGCAGTATGTTATTGTGACGCGACTATCGCCTTACCACTCATAACACACGCGCTCAATGAAAGGGTGAATTTTGAGCGAGACGCACCTGATCTCTCATGGCTTTTTAAGTCAATTTCATAGCTACTTCTTATCCAGTCGGGTTATCAGTGCATTCACTATTATTGGCAAAATCAGTGAGGCATCTCCTTCAATCATGATATGCTTCGCTTTTCTGTTTATTTTTCCCCATGAAATCGCTTCGCGTGGTCTTGCGCCGGATAGACTGCCGTCCCATTCGTCAGCCGTGCTTATGTATGCTGCGTAATCTAATCCGTTTTTGAATTGGTTCCACCAGAGTGTGTGATGTTTGGATATGCCGCCGCCTATGAGTACTGCTCCTGTTTTTTTTGCTGTGAACACGATGTCGTTGATTTCAGTTTCATCTTTCAACAAGTCAATTTTGAACTTGTGGTCTTGGGAGAAGAGCCATATTTGGTAACCCACAGCACCGTCGGTTATGCCTGGTACATATACTGGAATATTGTTTTTGGCTGCCCAATAAAGTATGGAAGTTTCGTTGCAGACACGTTTCCCAAGTTCTCGGCACAATTCGCTAGTTGAAACTTCTTTTACATCCTCTTTCCACAAGCTTTCCAATAGCTCTTGCATTTTTTTCTCGATTATGATGCCATAACTATCATTTGGAACAAAAACATTTCCAAGACGGTTTATGCCAAGTTCACGCAGTTTGTTGTCATTAATGAAAAAGGAGCCTCTGTAATATTTTCCCCAGCATCTTGCCAAGTCATGGTCGAGAGTTCCGCAAGATGTGATAACTACATCAATGAGCTTTCGTTTTACTAGCTCTCTCAATGCCCCTCTAGTTCCTGTTGCCACAAGGTTGCCTGTGAAGGAGAGAAACTTCACGCAGTCACTGGTCTTCATCATATGTTCTAGTATATCTATCCCTATGGCCAATTTGCCAGCCGTGAAACCCCAAGCTTTTTCCATTTGCAGAACAAGCTCGTTTACTGACAAGTGTTTGGAAAAATCGTAGTCTTCGATTTCGGATTTCAACATTTAGGTTCCCTGCTCATAATTATAGCAGATAATCAGGCGTTAAGATAAATAAATGTCGAGGGTTTCGAAGGCTTTGGTTTAATACCTTTCGTGTTTGGGTGGTTCGTGGATTCGGAAAATGATTATTATGATCATCGGAATTGTCAAGCCGATTGTTACATAGAACGGCAGTGGCGGAAAAAGGTTGTAAAAGAAGTTCCCAAGTAGCATGCCGATGCCCGTGCATAAGTAGCCTATGAAGTTGACGAATCCTCTTATTTTACCTCTGTTACGTGGTTCGACCAAGCTTGCTGAAAGTGCCATAGCTGCAGACATTACGAACAAGTGAACCAGGCCGAACAAAGCCATTGAAATCATTATTGTGAAGAGGTCTCCATTGACGAAAAGCAACAAGGATACTGCAAGGGTTATAGGTCCCAAGGTCAAAGGAAGTTTTACACCAATTTTGTCAACCATCTGCCCGATCGGAATTGAAGCTACAATCATCATTACCAAGAGCGGCACGTAAACAATGAACCATTGATCTTGGGGTATGCCCAGTTGATCTCTTGCATATATTGCGTTGATCACGTTGGTAAGCGCGTATGAAAACATTAGCATTATCTGAACAAAGAACAGCCACATCATTGACCGTGGCACAGCTTTCCAAACCTTGAAGCTTTCCTTGGTGGCTATAGGATATGATGAGATGAAATATTTGAAGCGCATCGGCTCGGCATCTGTTATAGTCTCTTTCAACCTGAGCCGCCATATAGCCGCAATGAGAAAAAAAATCATCATAATTAAGTAAACGATTCTCATACCGCCAATCAGACCAAAATTCAAGATTATAAGTCCGCCGATTACAGGTCCCGGCGTGTTGAACGTGCCATGAATAAGCTGTATTAGAGAGGAACCCATCCCTCTACGTTCCGGCGGAAGCGAATCCTGAACCATTGCAAAGAGAGCGGGCTGGTAGATTAGACATAGGCTATGCACAATGGTGCCCATTAGGATAAAATGCCATGATGGAGCTAAGGCGAAGAACAAGTAGGAGAACGCCATGCCAAAGGTCATGGTTGTTATAAGCCAGCGTCTGCCATATTTGTCTGCAAGAAACCCGCCTGGAAATGCTACAAGTGCCATGAAGAAAAAGCTGGCAGCTCCAATTATCCCCAGAGCCATAGGAAAAGTGTTACCACCTAGCGCGTCGACATACTGCTGATAGTAAGGATGAGGCATTTCCATGGCTATATCCATTATTATCCAGCTGATTATGAGAACGCGGTAGTTGCCCGTGATGAATGAGAACTCACCTTTGAGATGTTTGCCCAGCCCCATCAGCTTCACTTTTGGTGTGAACAAGATGAGCAGGCAATATAAGGCTTAGCTGTTTGAGACTCTATCTACAATGTGTGCTAGGTCTAACTGGCTAGCGAGGTGACTATTTTCTCGTACAAATCCTTGCTTTTCAAGTCCTCGTAGCCTGCATATATGCTTGGGTTGTCGTTTACTTCCACTACCACATAGTTTCCGTTGGTCTCTTTGATGTCTACGCCGTACAGTCCATGCCCAATCGTGCTGCAGGCTCTAAGCGCTAAATCTTTTAGTTTGTCAGGCACATTTTCTTTCTTCAGTGCCAAGGTTCTGCCCCAAGTGAAAGTGGGTTTGCCACGAAGCTTAGCACCGTGTTTCCATCTGCCCTTTGGAATCATGTACTTACAAACATAAAGAACTTCATCATCTAAGACACCGATCCTCCAATCGAAAGCCGTCGGCATAAATTTCTGCACAACAAGAACATCGGATTTTTTGAAGAACCTTTTGGCGACTTCGCGAAAGCTTGTTTCGCAGGCGACTTTTTCCACATATCTTGAAAAGCTCGTGTAAGGAGCTTTAATCACGACGGGTTTGCCGAATTCTTGGAAGATTCCTAAGAGTTGCTTGTGATGAAAATCGTCTTTGTTTATGAAAACGGTTGGAATGTGAGGAATCCCGAGTTTTTGGAATAATGCATACTCATGGATTTTGTTAGCACAAATCTGAATCGATTCGGGATCATCAATCACTTTCAAGCCTAGCTCAAAGGCTGTTCTTGAAACCACATAAGCCGTGTAAAGCGGATCTGTAGTGGCTCTGATGAAGACTGCATCATAGCGCGGGATTTCTGAAATCTTCTCTCTGAATATGAAGTCAAATTCGTGTCCCATATTTTCAGCTGTTTGTTTGAAGGTTCTAAGTGCAATTTCCTCTCTTGGATCTGAGAAATTGTATCTTTCAACAAAGCACGCTATATCTGCCATCTAGTCAGTCACTCTTCTCGCATAGACGCGAGATTGCTTCGGAAATGGCATTCAAATCAGAGGGTAGAAGCTCTTCTTTTTTCAACGGTTGAAATCCACACAAATAGGCTTCTTTTTCAATGCACTGAACATGCAATTTGCAGACTGGAATTCTGAATACTTCGTAGAACTTTCTGGCAATTTCGTTTGAAGGTCCACTTTGTTGACTATTGCCGAAAATAGTTTTCAGCGTAACCATTTCGCCTTTGAGGGGTTCAGCGCAGACAGCAAACTTGTAGTTCATAGTTAAGCTTTTGACGGTTCTGTAGAGTGCTGTTTTATTCTTAGCCGTTTTGTAGCCGTTGAATGACACAGGATTTACAGCGAAGATTACAAGTGGAAAGCCTATTTCATGTATTATCTGTTTTATTGAGCTTGTTACAAGGTAACGCATGGTTTGAATGCCTGCTTTTTGGGCTTTGAGTAGCAAGAGGGGTGTTCTACATGCGTCAATTATGTTTTTGCTTGGAGGAATTACAGTGTTGCCCAGTATTTCAGCGTGTATGGAAACGTAATATCCAGTCTTTAAGTAGCGATAGTCGTGGTTAAGGTTGAGGGTACAGTCTTTAATTGATGCTTTTAGAAACTCTGTCGGCTTCATTAACGGCGTTTTTGTTTTGAGGTCGATGTTTGAGACAACCAGCACCGCGACACCAGATAATTAAATACGCGGTATTATGGTAGTCATATTTAAAACTAACTGCATACTTATATTGAATCTTCGAACAGATGATTTAGTAGATGAGGAACCGATACGTACAACACTCTTGAAGTGCTGGGTCCTGAACACGAGTTTTCTATAGTAAGTGACGACTTGAAAATCTTGCCAATTGCCGACAAGATTATTAAGGATTTTCGCGGGCGTATCGTCAACTTTGTAGAGCTGCCACGTTTCACTTTTGGGAAAGAGCTTCAAATGCACGTTATGGAAATCAAGCCTAACGTTCCATTCAGGTCACCCATCGAGTTCGAAGAAACCATGCAAGATGCTGTCTTGACCTTGTCTGATTTTATCAGCCGCAAATATCATGCGGGACTTCTAGGCTTAGGCATGCATCCTCTTCTAAGGTTGGGTGAAACAGGCATATGGAATCATCGCCATAGACAAATCTACGAGGCTTACCGAAGAGTTTTCAATCTACAACGGCATGGCTGGCTCAACATCCAGAGCTTTCAGCTGAACTTGCCTTATGCAAATGAGAAGGATGGTGTTTTGTTGCATAACTTGCTTGCGGAAATTTGTGCATATTTGCCAGCGGTTACCGCTTCCTCGCCAGTCTACGAAGGAAAACTAGGCGAATTTGTGGATAATCGTTTGAAGTTTTACGCGGAGAATCAAATAGAGATTTCATCCGTAACTGGGTCTGTGATCCCTGAGTCCACATCTTCGTTTTGCCAGTACAAAAACGAAGTTATTGACAGATATTCGTCTGATTTGGCAGTAGCCGGTGCTGGTAAGCCTATAGTGGGAAGAGAATGGGTAAACAGTCGTGGGGTTATTTTAAGATTTGATAGGAAGGCGGTTGAAATTAGGGTGATGGATGAGCAGGAATGTATCAAGTCGGATGTTGCCTTGAGTTGCTTCGTTAGAGCACTTGCAAAGGGTCTAATGAAAGAGAAAACTGAGCATTTACCCTATGAACTGCTGGTAAGAGACTATAATTCAATTGTAAGGGCTGGTCTTAAGGCAACGGTTCTGCATCCGCATGGTCGAATAGCACGAGAAGTCCATAAACATTTTCTAAAGATTGCTTGGGAAAATGCAACTGAAGAGGAAAAAAAGTACCTTCCTATTTTGGAGAAAAAAATGGAACGTGGAAACGTGTCAGAGATTATACGTGAAAGGCTTCAAAGCAAAAGCCAGAAAACAGACCTCGCAGAGGCTATTATCAACATCTATTCAGGACTCAAGAAAAACCTTATGGACAACATTCCTTACAGCTGAAGCAAATGATGGAGAAACTGATCTATGCTACACAAAGGAGAAAAGAGACGACAAAACGATTTTTTCAGTGTATGCAGCATATGCAAAACAAATCATAGCTGTTGTTTTGGAACGAGACCCCCCATCACTCAAACACGAAGGAAAATTATCGAAGACTATCTGAAGGAAGCAAAGATTTCTAAGACAAATGCATTCGTTGAAGAAGAGTATGTTTTTCCAAGGGAAAATGCAGAAGGCTATTGCATTTTTCATGATATGAAAACCCGTAAATGCCTTATTCATCCAGTAAAACCTGAGACATGCGTGGCTGGGCCGATAACATTTGATATAAGCAGGAAAGATGGAAAAATTGAATGGTACATAAAAGTGGAGACGATATGTCCTTTAGCAGGTATTGTGTATAGAGATGGGAAGGCTCTTCAAAAACATCTGAAATCTGCCAAAAAAGAAATAACCAAGCTTGTCTGCGAGCTCGATTCTGAAGCGTTAGAGGTCATTTTGAAGAAAGATGAGCCTGAAACTCTCAAAATAGAAGAGTGATGCAAGGAGAAATCCTTCAAGGCATAAGCCCGGGAGAGTTATTAGAAGAATAATTGCCGGCAGATTCTTTGCTCGCTTAAACATCCAATGAAAGCCAAGGGAATGGGTAGGAACGGCAGTTACATATTGTGAAGAGCTTTTCGTTTGCTAATATGTGGAAATTATGTGAAGCTGTTTAGCTTGCTCTGCGTTTCTCTAGTTTCCTTTCTTTCCAGTGCTGTGCTGATATTGTTATGAAAGGGAATGTTAAAAATGGCAGGTTTGCAGTCGTAAGCTTTATATAGATAATATGAAATATTCTTCATATGAGAAAATATTCAAAGGTGTCTTGAAATGAAACACGGATTAAGTGAAACCTGCTACCTGTTCTTTTCAACTTTAGCAAATCCTACACGTCTGGCAATTTTGGAAACTCTTCGCAACGGACCAAAAAATGTAACAGAAATAGCTGATGCTCTAAACCAAGAACAAAGCATGATTTCTCACAATCTTGAACCCTTGGAGCGGTGTAGGCTAGTCTTCCCTGAAAGAAGGAAAAAGAAGCGTTTCTATGCTCTGAACAAAGAAACTGTGGAGCAGATGTTCAAGATTTTTGGCTACCACGCCGAAAAGTACTGTCCAACCCAAGGAAGGTGTTTGACGCATAAACGCCTTAGAGAACACAGAAAAAGAGACGCTTCAAACCCATTGTACATAGCCCGTCAGTGAGCGGGCTATACCACAAATTAGTACTGGAAGGAGGTGACATGGAATGGAGTCAAAAGCCAATTTGACCAAATTGATCGAGAAACAGATAGTGATAGAGAAACAAGTTAGCGAAGGTGTTGAAAAACAGTTAGAAATGGTGCATGATGCGGCTTCTAAGCTTCTGTTGACAGAGATGAAATATGATGCTCAAAAACATGCTTCAATATTGCAAGGAATATTGGGCGTGATTACCGATTCTGATCTGAAGCTGTGGGATAAGAGAATTCATTCGTACGTGGACAAACAAGTAGTTAAAAGAGAGCTTGAGAAGCACATTGAAATTGAACAAGAAACCTTGGACTTGGCGAAAGAACAGATAAAGCAGACGAATGATGAGGGAGTTAAACTTTTGCTACAGCACATTGCTGACGACGAGGAAAGGCATCATAATCTGCTTAAAACAATAGTGAAAAACTCTTACAAAATAGTCCCTAATGCCTCGGAATCCTAGATGATATCACCAACTCCGAAAAAACTACTTCATTGTCCACGATTCGGGACATATTGAGAAAAGTGGTTAAATCAGTTTTGCTCGCTATATTTACGATGACAATGTCGCAATGGCTTCGGTGATATCGTAAACAGATCCAGACATGCCTAGACCAGAAGTTGCTGATCTACTGCAAGCCAAAGCATAAGATGCAAACATGTGCTTAAATGACTATTCATCAAGTCTCCTGTTAGGATCACCCAGTAATGTATAAGGGGAAGTCCTATTAACCTTCTTCAAGCTCTAAACCAAGTCGATTTCAAAGAACGAGAGAAAATTTGGCGGGCCCGCGGGGATTTGAACCCCGGTTCTCCGGCTTTCTTCCACTTGTAGAAGTGTCCGGAGGCTTACGCACACTGTCTTAGCAGGTTCGGCGCCTTAATCCATGCTGGGCTACGGGCCCTTCTTCTCCTAGCAAATACTAACATGTGCCTTCCTTATGAAATCGATTATCACCATGTTATCTTGATTTTAAGGTCAAATTCACTTATATGTTCTGGAGCCGATCAGTGCTAAGCAAGACTTTCCGCCTTTTCATGTAATTATTGTTTATTGGTAAAATGAATAGAATGCCTGCAGAGTTAATCAATCAACCAGTCATGTTTCGGCTAGTTCTTCGCTAATCCACCAAGCCTTCTTTTTGCCAGCTCTCTCTCCCGCATAATAGTCAATGATTGGCTTTCCAAGTTGCTTCTTAGAACTATTCTGCAATTTTCTAAGCCTGTTCAAGATCAGCCATCTGTTTGTTTTAAGATGATCAGCTAATTCTGGTGTTGTTGCGCCTTTGTAATGTAAGAGAAAATCCACCAGTTTGTGGTCTAACTCGTCAACACAAAAGATATGCGGATTTGCTTTTCCTCTCTCATATGTAAGCAATTCTAGGTCTGCAAGATAACGTTTAACATCTGTAAACTCTTTCTCAATCTTGTTCAGTCGTTGTTCTAACTCCAAAATCTTGTCAGGTTTTGGAGTCTTCTCCAGCATGGTCAGAATCGCATCGCGGATAAAATTGCTTCTATCGCCTTCTGGTACACGTAGAACAAGCTCCTTGTAAACAGCGTCAGGCACTTTCGCAGATATAACCCGCGTTTTCTCCATAATTAAATCCGCCTATACACCCCTATAGAGTGCTCTTTGTTTAATGATTCTTTCCATTTCTTCTGTCAGAAGTTATTTAAAAGTGGCATTACAATAACTGATTAATCCTTAGTAAGGTGATTTGTTATGCCTAGAAAAACTACAATAAGCCTTCTAAAATGTGATGTTGGGTCGCTAGCAGGTCACCACATTGTTCCTGAACCGATTTTCACTATAGCAGAGCAACGCCTGAAAAAAGCTAGAGAACAAGGTCTGATAAATAGTTACTACGTTTTTAACGCTGGAGATGATCTGGAGCTTCTTATGGTGCATGAAAAAGGTGAATCAAACCCTGAAATCCACAGACTCGCTTGGGATACTTTCACAGAAGCCACAAATAAAGCCCTGAGCCTAAAACTCTACGGTGCAGGTCAGGACTTGATAAAAGATGCTTTCAGCGGAAACATTCGCGGCATGGGTCCAGGCGTGGCAGAGATGGAGATAGAAGAAAGACCATCTGAGCCGATTGTAGCTTTCGCAGCCGACAAGACCTCAGCTGGGGCATTTAACTATCCGCTCTTCCGTATATTTGGCGATCCCATGAACACCGCGGGTCTCGTAATCGATCCTAATATGGCAAACGGCTTCAAATTTGAGGTCATGAACACCCTGCACAACACCAAAGTCACATTGAAGTGTCCAGAGGAAATGTATGAACTAGTAGCCCTGATAGGCACAGTGCAACGCTATATAGTTTCACGAATTTGGCGAGCAAGAGATGACCTAATATGCGCTGTTGGCAGTGTCACAAGACTTTCACAAATCGCCGGAAAATACGTTGGCAAAGACGATCCAGTTATGATTGTTCGCGGGCAACATGGATTGCCAGCAATTGGTGAAATTCTAGTGCCTTTTATGCACACTTATCTTGTCGAAGGGTGGATGCGTGGAAGCCATTGGGGTCCAATAATGCCTGTCGGTTTAAAAGACTCCAAATGTACAGCATTTGACGGACCGCCGAGACTGGTTGCCTTAGGATTCCAAATCTCGAACGGTCAAATCGCTTGCGATGACAATGGAAAGCCGATGGTGGCAGATCTGTTTGATGATCCTGCCTTTGAACTGGCCAGAAAAGAAGCTGTGAAAATCGGTTCTGTACTTAGGCGTATGGGCGAGTTCGAACCTGCACGCTTAGGTCCAGAGGAAATGGAATACACAACCCTCCAGCAAGTTCTGGATAAGCTCAAAGAACGGTTCAAACAGGCTTAATGCTAGAGCCAAACCACACAGTATTGCATGCGGTGCGTTACTTTCTTATCTTAGATAATTCCTCAACTCGATTTTTCACGATGTCACAGATCTTCCGCTGTAGTTCTTCGCCAAAAGCTTTGCGCTCTCTGATGAGCAACATTTTTCGCGCTAACTCCACATCACCTAATCCCATGAACCATGCCTCAAAATCTCCACGGTGAGTATGAAACTCTATTGCGCCAACATCCAGAGTTCTGATTTTCTCACAGAAATCCTGCATGTTCGAAGCGTGGATGTTAAGAGTCTTTCCGTAATCAGCGTAGAAGTGAAACGCCTTCTCCAAGGGCAAATAGGCCAAAATTTCTTCAGCTTTTTCCTTATCAATTTCCGGAAGACCCAACATTTTCTTGCCTTTTTCGGTTATAACGTAGAATCCTTTTTCAGGTGCTTCCACGTGTCCTGAACGCGCCAATCCTATTATGTGCATCATGACTGAGGGAAAGCCAACACCTGTGTCTTTCGCTATTTCTGTTGCTTTAGCCGGAGTGTCCAAAACCCACATGGTTTCAAGAATCAAACGTTTTACAGGAGATACGCTCATTTTGTTACACCCCTTATTATTTGCTTGTATGTCCTTAATAGATTTTCCATTTCAGTGTTGGACTCGATCAATCTGACAGGGCAGAACATTATGATCGATGAGCATTAACGCGGCTTTAGCCGTTCCTTCTAATAGTTATATCCACAATTAACCCTCTAACCCAAAATAAGAGAATCAAATTCGGAAAGTAAATAAGCAATGTTTCAGTTAGCAATAGGAGTTGCTGGACGAAATGGTGAAGAACATGAAGATGGCCATGCTGGTTTATGAATATCCCCCAAAAATAGTTGGTGGATTGGGCACTTATGCCGCTGAGATCACGCGGAAATTTGTGTTGATGGATCATGACATTACTGTCTTCACGATGAACGATGATGGCGGCAGTCTTCCGACAAGGGAAATCTGGAGAGGCATTGAAATCCACCGCCCACTGCACATTGACGTTTCTGATTCGCTTCCTGACGTAATTGCTGAAGACATTAAGAAATGGGGTAGAGGTCTCCATTTGTTTTCTAAACTACTCGTCTACAACTATCTTAGTGCTTCAAAAGTTGTTAATGAACTCATCAAAAAAGAAAATGTCAAGTACGATATTGTAGTGGCTCATGACTGGCTTTCAGCTATCGGGGGGACCACAATCAAGAGAGGAGCAAACTTGCCTTTGGCTTTTCATGTTCACTCTACAGAGAAGGGAAGGACCCTCGGCAACGGTTCTGAAGTCGTGAGTAACATTGAGCTTCATTGTGGCATGGCTGCTGATCTAATTGTGACAGTGTCGTATGCCATGAAAGACGAACTGACAAAACTAGGTTTTCCCAAAGACAAAATCGAAGTGTGCTATAATGGGGTTGACGCACAGAAATACAATCCTAAAGTTGGAAGCACAGAACAAGCCAAGAAGCTCAGAGCTTTTTATGGCGTTCGAGAAGATGAGTTCATGATTCTCTTCATTGGAAGGCTGGTGGGTGTCAAGGGTGTTGACAAGCTCATTATGGCTATGCCTCACATTTTGCAGAAAGCACCAAAGGCAAAATTAGTGATAGTGGGTTTAGGCGACTTGCAAGAATATTTGACTAACTTGGTAAAAACTATGAAACTGGATAATTACGTGAAGTTCCGTTTCGACTTTGTGCCCGAAGAAGAACGCATTCTCCACTATGCAGCTTGCGACGTAGCAGTCTTCCCTAGCTTCTACGAACCCTTCGGAATAGTTGTCCTTGAAGCCATGAGTATGGAAAAACCAGTTGTTGTGGGCGCCTCAGGCGTCAGTGGAATGCGCGAGATAGTTATCTGTTGCGGAGAAGAACAATGTGGTTATCACGTGAATCCAAGCAATCCTTCCGACATAGCATGGGGCATAAACAGCGCCTTAGAAAGTCCAGAGACGAGGCAGTGGCTTGGAAAAAATGGCAGACGTAGAGTTCTGGATGAATTTACTTGGGACAGAATTGCCGAAAGAACCATAGAACTGTACGAAAAACAACTAGAGCGCTGATTTCTAAATTGAAATATCCGTAAATCTTGAAACCAACCCTGATTTGAGAACGAAAATTGTTAGGTAAGCCGCAAATCTGCTTCATTTGATCATTAAGAGAAGCATACAAATATGCGAAATGAGGATGCGGAAACGCACAGACTCATTGCTTTTCTAAAGATTTGGAAATTGTAGCGAGACTTGCAAAAACAATCAATGAACATGGAGTCCAAGCCAGAACGAAACGTTTGTTTATGGAGACAAGAAATCTGAACTATTATGAAAGTTCTGAAGACCCATGCCTCTTTTCTGTTTGCAGGCGTTTGACGATGGATGATACACAAAGTAACGATGTGGACCCGATTGCTTCACACTAATCCAGCCGCTGTACTGAAAACGCCAAAGCAGATCAAGAGTGAGATGTGTGAAGCGGTCATTATGTGTATAAACGCTTAATGTTTAAAGTGCTTAAAGAAAACCGATATTTGATGGTCTGCTTTTTCTCGGCTCATCAACATTCTCGAGTAATAGTAGACTACTTTGGCATGTTTTCTTAACACTTTGACAGTAAGTAATTTTCCGCGGATATCACAATCGATTAAAAGACACTTAAATATCACCGTTCCCAAAAATAAAGTGAAGTCATATGACACCTTCAAGGTGAATCCATGGAGGTCCACAAATAAATGATAAAGCGAATGTTTCCAAATCTAGCTAAAGAGTTAGGAGACGAAGAAAACAAAGTTCCGATAAATTCCGTGAGAACGGACACTCCGACTGGAGAGAAGGCTGCAACAAGAGCTTTTGTCAACTATGATCCTGACGTGATAGATTTCATTCGACGTTGCGATACAGATGAACAAGCGGAGGAAATAGTGAGTTATTTGGAGAAGAGGGGCGAAATAGGGAAGCAGTATGCTAATGAGCTTAGAAGACAGTTGAAAGAAAAAGGTGTAAGAAGCTTCGGACCTAAAAAGGAAAAAGATTACTATCTAAAACACGGTGAACTTTAACTCCATGACTGCTTGGTCAACTGACCTTTTGAATGGTTAAGTATATACGTGAGCAAGGTAGTGTAATTCTAAAAGTAAATAAATAAGCTTACAATAAAGTAGAAGGCTCAAATGCGGACCCTGCGGAGGAAGAACGTGTGAAAAAAGCAACTTCAGCGATTACCATATTGGCGATTACCATGGTAATTCTTGGCTCATTTTTCTTTGGTGTTAGTACTGCAAAAGCAGATGACAATTATGCTATAGAACATGTTAGTCAAAGAGTAGAGGTTATGTACAATGGCTATGTGTTCATGAATGTTACTATACGGCTGAATATACCTGCTGGGCAAGCGCTGGATGCTTTTCTGATAGGTTTTCCTGGTGTCTACGGTCAAAATGTTCTCCGGTGCATTGCATATAGTGGCACGGAAAGGTTTGATGTGGCTTTGGATGTTCCGTTTGATAACCGTATGGGTTTTTATGGTGCAAAAATCGAGTTTCCTCATGGGGCACCTGAAGTTTTCGCTGTTGAGTTCATTCTTTCAAATGATCTTCTCCTACAATACGCACAATATCCGAACTATTATTTCCTGAGCTTTCCTGAGTATCCAAGCTTAGCAAAAAATGCTGCTGTTTGTAATGTCTCAGTTGTTTTGCCTGCAGGCGCGATGTATGTTGATGGAACGATAGAGAATCTTACTTATAGCCAAGAAAGCTTGCAGGAGTTTACTCACTCGATTGCAGAACTCGTTTTCAATTTGACACGTAGTGAACAATTACAGATTGTCGACATAACTGATCTAAAGCGTGACATTAAGATAAACGAGTTTGGCAAAATAGAGTGTGCAGACACCTATTATATGACGAATAAGGCAGATAAGAGCCTAGAGTTTTTTGAAGTGTTCTTGCCTCTTAATGCTTCTAGTCCAACCGCAGAAGACCTGCTTGGAAGAAGGATGAGCACACCAACCCCGCAAGGTACCAACCGTTATCGAATCAGTTTTAATTTGCCTGTCGAAAAAGGACAACCGACAGGATTCACTGTGAGGTATAGCTTGCCAAGTGATTATCTTGAACAAAGAGATGGCGCCAATCATGCTTTAAGTCTCTTGTTATTCTCTCACATCAACTATTACATCAACCAATTTTCAGCTTCTTTTAGTTTACCTGAAGGAGCAGCAGTTTTAGGGATTGAAAACAATCTGGCTGACAATGTACATGGCCTAACGAGAAGTGTTTTTCGAGAAAGCGTGACGGTCAGCAGGCAAGGTGTCACTGCTTCAGATAATCTTAGCATCGGAATTGTGTATGCATATAATTCTCTGTGGTCGTCGTTTCGTCCAACTATCTGGATATTGACTTTAACGCTTCTCGGCTGTGTTGTTGTTTTGGCTTGGAGAAAACCTAAAGGTCCAGTTCGAGCGGTTGTGCCTGCTGTTGCTGCAAAACTGCGGCCAGAGCATCTAAAATCCTTTGTGGATGCATATACAGAGAAGATTAGGATATTTTCAGAATTGGAATCTTTGGAAGCGAGAGTGCGGAAAGGCAAGATTCCGAGGCGCCGATATAAGGTGCGCAGAAAAACATTGGAAACTCGGCTTAGTACGTTAGACAGAACTCTAGCAGAGTTCAGGGAAAAGACCCGTGCAGTTGGCGGTCTCTATTCCGATTTGATGCGGCAATTAGAAGTTGCTGAGACCGAGATCAGCGAAGCACAAGCCAACGTCAGAAGTATTGAGGCTCGCCACAATCGAGGTGAGCTTTCGTTAGGAGCATATCGCAAGCTTCAGACAGACTACGAGCGAAGGAAACAGAATGCTGAGACGACCATAAAAGGAATTCTCTTGAGACTACGTGAGGAAATCCACTAGCGAACCTAAACGCTTTTATTTTACAGCCTAAGTTTTGAATGAAACTCTGATCGAGAGAGGAAGGAAAATGGTAAAGATAGTAGTTGATAATGACAAATGCAATGGTTGTGGTTCATGTGTGGACACTTGTCCCGTAGGTGTTTTCGAGATGAAAGATGGCAAATCTGTTCCTGTAAAACCTGATGAGTGCCTCGTGTGCAGAGCGTGCGAGGTTCAGTGTCCAGAAAGCGCAATTCAAGTAATTGAGTAACTACTAGAGATTCTCAACTAGCGATCCTTCGCAACACTGCTAATCTATGTTCCAAAATTCTCTTTGAACTTTTTCTACTTCTTCTATTGCTTTCCAACCTTGTAGTTCAATATTCCGCCTAGTGGGCGGAATCTTTTCTTTCATGTTGTAAGAGGTTTTGCTCATGCACGCGATAGCTGTTGAGCAGAGTTTTCCAACGGTTTTCAAATTATAGCCTCCTTCAAGAACTGACACCAAATGGTCTTTGCATGTCGCTTCTGCTAGGCGGATTATGCTTTCATAGGCTTTGCGGTAAAAGGAAATTGAAAGAGAAAGATTTCCAACAGGATCCATGTAGTGACCATCAAAGCCAGCTGATATCAACATGAACTGCGGCTTATATTGACTTACTATCGGCTCCACAATTTTCTGCAAAGCTCTCAAATATATCCGATCGCCGGTTCCAAAAGGTAGTGGAATATTGACGTTATAGCCTAAGCCTTCATGTTCTCCAGTTTCATCAGCAAAACCTGTTCCTGGAAAACTGTATGGATCTTCATGCAAGCTTATGTATAACACCTTGCTGGTTTCGTAAAAAATCTCCTGAAGACCATTTCCATGGTGAGCATCCACATCCAATATCGCCACTCTTTTCAGCTTGAACCTTTTGATCAAATGCTCAGCAGCAATGGCAACATTATTGAAAATGCAGAAGCCAAGAGCGCGATACTTTCCTGCGTGATGTCCAGGCGGACGCGCCAACACAAAAGCATTTTCGAATTGTCTTTCCATAATCAGATTGACAGCTTTCAACGTTCCGCCGACCGCGTTAAGGGCGACTTTAAAACTTTCTGGAGAAGTTACCGTATCCTGCAAATCTAGAAGGCCTCCTCCATTTCTGCAAACTGCTTCGATAAGCCTTATGTATTCTATGCCGTGGACTAGTTGGACTTTCTCAATTTGTGCTTCTTCCGGCTGAACAAAAAGGCAATTTCCAGAACTTAACAAAGCGCTTCTCTTTAACTCGTTGACAATTGCTCGAAGACGTTGTGCCGACTCCGGATGTCCTCTGCCAGTGTTATGCCGATAATACATGGGCGAAAAGATCAAGGCCGTTTGTCTCATATCACATCATCTTCTCAATGGTTTCTCGCAATCTTTTCTGCAAGTAATCTTTTATGGTTAGCCCTTGTTTTTTGGCTGATTTTTTGAGGCTTTTGTCTGTGCCTGTTGCGTATTGTATTGCTTTTTTGGGTTTTTTCGTGATTGCTTCTGGAAGCTGAAGGTTTTTCGCTGTTTGCCTGAGGACAAGTTTTCGGAGACTGTTTTGTTGCGGTTCAACTGCCAAGTCGAGGGGTAAGGTTATGGCGAATTTCGTAATCTCTAAGGTTGCGAAAGGCAGACGCAGTTCCAAGTTGTGGAAGTTGCAGATTTTGTAATCTCTTTCGAAGTTAGCTTCATGATTTCTGGCAATGTCATCAAAAATCATTTTTCTTGTAGTTTCGCTGCCATGCTCAATATATTTGTCCACATACCGTTTGTAGCCTCCGAAAAGCTCATCAGCACCCTGTCCCGCCAGCATTACTCGGAATCCCATTTTCGATGCTTTTTCTGCTATCCAATACATTGGAACACTAATGCTTATCCTGAGCGGGTCTGTTTTCTCCACAAGCCATAAAACCTGTGGAAGAACACGTTCTACATCTTCTTCTTTGAACTCGTAAACATGAATCGGCAGTGCGAGTTTTTCTGCCATTTCTTTTGCATGTTTGGTTTCAGGCTGGTTTTCCAGGCTTACATGAATTAGCTGCACATTTACTTTCAGTTCTTTGGCCATGAACCCGATTATGCTGCTGTCTAAGCCGCCTGAAAAGGCTACTGCAACCTCCTTCAAGCCTAAGCTTCTGTCTCTTATAGAACGTTGCAAAAGTCTTTGCAGTTCTTTTGCTGCTGCTCGGATGCTTATTTGTTTTGGTTTTTGATAGGCAAATGCTCTTGCTGGTTGGAATCTAATGTCTTTTTCATCAACAAATGCTATGTGTCCGGGTGGAAAAGAACTGGTTTTCTCTATCCCAATTTTCCACAAGGCTTTTTGTTCAGACGCGAGGGCAGCGAAATTAGCGTTTTGACCGAAATAAAGTGGGCGAATGCCGATAGGATCTCTGCCTGCAATTATTCTTCCTGCTTCAGCGATAGCGATAACAAAGTCGCCTTCCTCTTTCCTGATGATTTTTACCATTGTTTCATGAGGACTGAATTTCTCAACTGATGATTTTGCAAAGAGCATCTTCTTCTTTTGCGAGTAGATTCTTCCATCAAAAACCAAGGTCGCGTTTCTGAGTTCTACTAACTGTGGTTTATCATCGATCTGAATTTTCGAGAAGGCATATCCTATTATTATGTGCGATTTAATGCTTTGACGTTGAAAATCGTTAATGGTGTTTTTTATTTGTATTGTGGATGGTGAGGCTAAGGCAAAAGTTTCAGCGTTTTTATGTGTTAGTATTTTGAGCATAGTGACAACTGTTTCTGTTGCGTCTTCACTTTTTTTGTTCAGAACTGCCGCCATTGCTCCCATGGTAGGGGCCTTCAGCTTATGTTGTTATTATAGTGACGTAGGTAAAAACATTAATCTTTAATCACACTATCTTTTTTGGCGAGGGTTGGAGTTTGCCGATTCTGCCTATTGAAACAGGTCGTTATGGAACAGCTGAAATGAAGACTATCTTTGAAGAGGAAACGCGAGTTCAGAAGATGCTTGATGTAGAAGCTGCATTAGCTTGGGCGCATGCAGAAGTGGGCAACATACCTGTGAAAGACGCGGAAAATATTGCGGCAGTGGCTTCGCTAAAACATGTGAGATTGAGCCGCGTAAAAGAGATTGAGCTTGAGATAAAACATGACATTGCTGCTTTGGTCAGAGCCCTTGCCGAAGTATCTGGATCAAGTGGGGCATTCGTGCATCTTGGGGCGACAAGCTATGATATTGTCGACACTGCAAACGCTTTACAATTGAAGGATGCTTTGATGCTTATTGCGAAGAGATTGGATGATTTTGAAAGGACCCTTATGCTCAAGGCTACGCAGTACAAGCACACAATTATGGTCGGTAGGACACACGGTCAGCATGCGTTGCCGATAACGCTGGGGTTTAAATTTGCAGTTTGGATGCGCGAAGTTTCGAGGCACATTGAACGGCTTAACCAATGCACAGAACGTGTTTTGGTTGGAAAGATGAGCGGGGCAGTTGGTACTCAAGCAGGTTTAGGGGCGAACGCTGTGCAAGTTCAAGAATTGGTCATGCAGAAGCTGGGAATCAAAGCAGCTGAGGTTTCCACGCAAATCGTGCAGCGAGACCGCCACGCTGAACTTGTATGCCTCTTAGCACTAATTGCTTCTACACTGGAGAATTTCGCCACTGAAATTCGGGAAACCCAGAGACCTGAAATCGGAGAGATTTTCGAGCCTTTTGAAGTGGAAAAACAGGTTGGAAGTTCGACAATGCCGCATAAGCGAAATCCGGAGATATGCGAGCGAATATGCGGTTTGGCTAGAATTGTTAGAAGCCTTGTGATTCCAGCTTTGGAAAACGTCGTGACATGGCATGAAAGAGATTTAACTCAGTCTTCCGCAGAGCGTTTCATAATTCCTGAAGCATGCATTTTGACGGATTACATGCTTTTCTTAATGAACAACGTTGTGACTAATCTGCATATTGACGAGAAACGTATGCTAAAGAACATGGGCCTGACTCAAGGGCGTGTGATGTCTGAGGCAGTTATGGTTGCGTTGGTGAAAAAAGGCATGAGCCGTCAAGAAACACATGAACTCCTTAGGAAACTGGCGATAAAAAGTGAAAAAGCGAAACAAGATTTGAAAGAGGCTATTCTTGAAGACCTGATTCTGTGTGATAAGTTGAGCGAGGAAGAAATTGATGAAGTTATGGATCCGGAAAATTACTTAGGCACTGCCGTGGAGCAGATAAGAAACGCGGTCGAGAAAACAGTGAAAGAACGCAAGGCTAGACAGCTGGTCTAATATTCTGTTAACGCTTTTTGTTTCCACTCGTCGTCACTTTCAAGCTTTTCCCATACATCTTTTCTTACGAATCCCCCGACTTGTTCCTTGATCTTCTTTGCTAGTTTAGGCCCTATCAGCGGCAGGTTTGTCAAATCTTCAATTGGCGTATGCTTCAGATCTTCTATTGTCTTGTACCCAGCGTTATGCATCATTCGTCCACGGGCTCGACCGACTCCTTCAAGCTTAACTAGTGGCAATAACTCTTTCTTCACTCCCTTTTCCACCCTATGTATGAGTTCCTGGGTTCGCGGTAAGACTTGCTTATAACCGTGAAGCGCTGCTAGTTCGCGGGTGGCATGCAGCAGCCATTTCGCGTTTTCAATCGTTCTGTAAAGGTCACCTGGCTGTGCCCTGAATTTCTCAATGATGTGGTCTTCGCTCATCTCTTCAATCCATGACTGTAGGATCACCGCAGTTTTCACTTCGCCAAGGAATTGTTCATAGGCGATTCTGTCTTCCCATTCGTCTGGTACATCTGCCATAAACTCTTCTCTATGTTCTTCCGTGAAAGTTGCTATGCTGTCTAGTTCCTGCGTGTACGGTCTGAATATTGGTCCCATGTCTGGTGTATGCGCGATCATGTGGAAGAGGCTCAGCTCCGTAAGAGTTGCTGGTTTGCGTTTTAAGGAGTCGCGGATTATGACGGCTGAAACTGGATCTATGTAGAGTTCGCTTACTCGTTTTCCAAACTTTGTGGCGTTGATATCATTGCCGAAAACTTCAACCATTTCCTCATCATAAAGGTACTTGAGAATTTTTGTTATCAGATTTTTGATCGCTTCTACGTCATATTGATGTGCATAGAAAGTTTTGCCGAAGAACTCGTAGAGTCCTTGTTCTGTGTGTGCGAAATCTGAAGCTATGGTTGCCAACACGTGTGACCGCATTATTCTTTCGACTGCGAGTCTTGACCATATTCTTTCTGGGCGCGCGAGAATGTAATTTTCGATTAAATAGTCTGCCTCATCAGCGGTCTTGGCTGCAAGTATGGCTTCTCCGCACTTGTCATATTTTGGTCTTCCAGCTCTGCCTGCCATTTGCTTGTATTCCAAAACGCTAATAGGATAATAGCCGTAGCCTGCTTCATATCGTCTATAATCTTGAATAATCACTGTTCTAGCTGGCAAGTTTACACCAAAAGCTAGAGTGGGTGTAGCTGTTAGAACTTTGAGCTTTCCTTGGCGGAAATTGTCTTCGATTATTCTGCGGTGTCTTCCTCCTAAGCCAGCATGGTGGAAAGCTGTGCCACATTTGACTAGTTCTGCAAGGGATTCACTTATTCTTGTTCTTTCACCTGTTGCCAGGATTCTTTCTGCTTCATGCATTAGCGAACGTTTTGCAGGTTTAGAAAGGGCTTCTTCAACGTCGCCAGCAAACTTTCTTGCTAGCGTTACTGCGTTTTTGCGTGTAGACGCAAAAACTAATGTTTGACCGCCTGATCTTATTGTGTTTAAGGCCAAGTTTGTAGTGGAATCCTTTACCTTTTTCTCAATTTTCCGCGCATCCCCGTCTTTGTATTGGATTTCGTCGTTTAGAATTACGCCTTCTTTTAGTGTGACGGGTCGCCACTCTGTTGTCACGTGCTCAGCCTTGAGCCATGTTGCGATCTCATCCACATTGTTTATTGTGGCACTTAAAGCAAGAATCTGGATGTTTGGGTTGACTTGCATGAGTCGTGCCAAAACAACTTCTAGAGTTGGTCCGCGTTCACCATCGTTGAGCAGATGCACTTCATCTGCAATTACTAGAGAGATTTCATCCATCCATTTTGCCCTATGTCTTAGAAGCGAGTCTGCCTTTTCGTTTGTGGTTATGATTATATCATATCGTTCCAGCCATTGGTCTGTGCTGTCAAAGTCGCCGGTGCTGATGCCTACTCTTATTCGTGAGTTATTAGGCTTTGTTATAGTGGTATATTTCTTGAGTTCGTCAAACTTTTCATTGGCTAGGGCTCTCAATGGCGTTAAGTAGAAAACCTTTCCCTTTTTTTCTAGTACATGTTTGAGTGCACACAGTTCGGCAATTAGGGTTTTTCCAGAAGCAGTTGGGGTGGCTAGAACAAGATTTCTTCCTTCGAGAACTCCGCTTTTTATCGCTTCTTCTTGGGGTGGATAGAGCTCAACGATTCCGGATTTGACTATTACCTCTTTAGCCGGCTCAAGTATTGGCAATTCTGTTATCTTCACTGGAACGCGCCTGTCTCCTTTCTTATCTCAATCATTTACCACGTTGACAATTTAAAACGTTGTGCGGGGCAAATCTTCCATGTTGGGGATTACGTTTTTCTATAAGATTAGGAATACTAGACATTGAGAGGACAACTTTCTCCTAATAAAGGACTGGTTTGAATGATTGAAAATGTGAGAGACCTATTAAGGGCGCATGAAGGCTTGCTGAGGGAAGTTTATCTGGACAATGAAAATTCAAGTATGGTGCCCAAAGAAGTGGTTGAGGCAATGTTGCCCTACTATGGTCAACGTGCCTATGGCAATCCAGCGTTAACGCATAAGCCAGGCTGGGAAGCTTTCGAAGCGATTATGGAGTCGGCACAGAAAATCTCTTTGTTTCTAGGTTGCTCAACACTTGAGGAGGTTAATTTCACTCCTGGAGAAACAGAAGCTAACAATTTGGCACTAATGGGAACAACGTTGTCAATGAGAAATAAGGGTAAAAAGGTTGTGATTTCGGAAGTTGAACCGATAAGCGTGTTGCATGTTGCTGAATTGCTCCAGAAATATGGAATTGCCATAGCAAAAATTCCTGTTAACACTGAGGGTTTTATAGACCTTGAAGAACTAGAAAAAACTGTTGACAAAGAAACCGTTCTGGTAAGCTTGGCAACTGTGAACAATGAAATTGGAACTATACAATCAGTTAATGAAGCAGTGGAAATTGTTAGGGACAAGAATCCAGACACGATTTTTCACACGGACGCTTCTGATGCTTTTGGTAGAATTCCGTTCAGAGTTCAGGAATTAAATGTGGATCTGGCAACTATAAGTAGCTTAAAAATCTTGGGACCACGTGGAATAGGCGCCTTATACGTGAGAGAAGGTGTTAGTGTAGAAAGGATCTTGGAGGGGCAAATAGGCACACAGAGACTTTGGCCTGGAGTGGAAAACACACCGTTAATTGTGGGCTTCACCAAGGCTTCTGAGTTGGTTTTTGACAATTTCAAAGAAAACACTGAGTGCATGCAAAGGTTGCGTGACAAATTGATTGATGGCATTTTAGATGTGCTGTCAGAGGTTGCGCTTAACGGGCCGAAAGCGGAGAGAAGGGTCTCGGACAATGTGAATATTAGCTTTTTGAAATGCGAAGGTGAAGCGTTAACAATCGAACTGAGCCTAAAAGGTGTTTACGTTTCCAGCGGAAGTGCTTGCACAAGGCGGCTTTTGCAGCCAAGCCATGTTCTTGTTGCAATAGGTCGGAAATTTGATGAGGCTCACGGGAGCATATTGATGAAAATCACCCGTTGTCACACCGAAGAAGACATAAACTACGTTCTAGAAGTAATTCCGAAGGCGGTTGAGAGAATAAGAGGAATTGTGGGTTCCACAGGAGTGAGATGAAAGTGTCGCGGGCACCTTTACCGTATAATCCTAAAGTTCTTGAATTGTTCCGCAACCCGAAAAATCTGGGAAAAATGGAGGACGCCACGGTAAAAGCTGTGGCGGGCAATCCCTTATGCGGAGACATGATAACCTTCTATTTGAAGATTAATGATCGAGAGATTATTGAAAAAGCGTCCTTTGAAAGCTACGGTTGTGCTGCGAACATTGCAACGTCTAGCATAGTTACCGAAATGATTAAGGGAATGAAAATTGAAGATGCATGGAAGATTTCATGGAAAAGCGTAGCAGAAGCCGTCGGCGGTTTACCAAGCGTAAAGTTCCACTGTGGCATTCTGGCTGTGGGAGCGCTGAAACGCGCCATCAGAAAATACTACGCCGACAAGGAGGCTTCTCCCAAATGGCTGAAGATAGAACTGAGTTTTGAGGAAAAGCAAGCGTTGGAAGAGGAACAGCTAGCAGAAATGGTTGCAAAACGAATGAAATCGGCGGAAAAATAATGTTGGATCCCTATAGAATCAGGGAAGACTTTCCAATCCTCAAACGTAAAATCAACAATTATCCCCTAATCTATTTAGACAGTGCAGCGACATCTCAGAAACCTAAACAAGTAATTGAAGCCGTAAGAAATTTCTATGAAAACCATAATGCCAATGTTCACAGGGCAGTCTACACTCTTTCGCAAGAGGCTACAGGACTCTATGAGAATGCTCATGAAGAAGTTGCGGAGTTCATAAATGCGAAAGATATGGAGGAAATAATCTTTGTTAGAGGCACGACTGAAGCGATAAACTTGGTTGCTTTTTCTTGGGGTTCTCGTAATTTGGGGAAGAATGATGAAGTTGTAGTATCAATGATGGAGCATCATAGCAACATAGTTCCATGGGAAATTCTCTCAAAAACAAACGGTTTCCACATCAAGTATGTTGAAGCTGACAATGACGGAACCCTTAACTACAAGTCTTTTGAAAACGCAGTTTCCAATAAGACCAAGCTCGTTTGTCTGACTCATGTTTCAAATGTTACTGGCGTCATAAACGACATTGAAAGAATCGTGAGAGTTGCGCATCAAAGTGATGCTCTAGTACTAGTGGATGGCGCCCAATCAGTTGCCCACATGCCTGTCAACGTCAAAAATTTAGATGTGGATTTTCTGGCCTTTTCTGGTCATAAAATGTTAGCCCCCACAGGAATAGGTGTTCTATACGGCAAACAGGAATTTCTTGAAAGCATGGAGCCCTTCCAAGGTGGAGGTGAAATGATAAGAGAGGTTGTTTATGATCCGAAAAAGAAGCGTTGCTCCGTCACTTGGAATAGTTTGCCTTGGAAATTTGAAGCGGGAACACCTAACATTAGCGGAGGCGTTGGACTAATGGAAGCTGTAAAGTATCTGAGAAATGTTGGCATGGAAAACGTGAAGAAGCATGAGGAAATGTTGACAAGGTATGCTGTAAAGCAAATGCAAGAAAATTGCAGGAGGGTCACAGTTTACGGGCCAAAGGATGCTTCCGTTAAATGTGGGATAATTCCCTTTGGTGTTGATGGTTCGAGTTCACATGATGTTGCTTTGTTTCTTGATAATTATGGCATCATGGTTAGAAGCGGCTACCATTGTGCTCAGCCACTGCATGACCTGTTTAACTTGGACTCTTCAGCACGTGCGAGTTTCTACATTTACAATACTTGTGAAGAGATTGACAGGTTCGCCGAAGTTTTGAAGGAGATTGAACAGTTTTAATGGTTGCTGTTGAAGATTACGTGGCTAGAATCGATGGAGTATGCGGCAAAGAAAAAGACGTGATTGTAATCTTCAAGTATGGCAAGAAAGATGATGCAATTAAGAAGATCTTAGAAAAGGCTAAGGTAGAGAAGTCGATTTCTCAAATAATTTTCGAATTGACTTTTGGAAAGACTTCTTTTCGGCTTTATAAAAGCGGAAAAGCCATTTTCCGTGGTTTAAGGAATGAAAACGAGTTGAAGAAAGTATTGTCTGCTCTTCTATCGTGATTGGTTGATTAACTACGAGTTTTGCCGCGATTTGCTTCGGTCTTAGCAAGTCATGTACCAAGTTTGTTTGTGTTTTTCAGTGAAATGCTCTGAGCTGATTTGCATGTCGTTTTCCATTGGAATAGAGATGTTATGGTTGATTTTGCAATTCAAGTGAGTTTTTAAGATGGAAAAGCGGTGTTTTTGAGTCATTTATTCTGGTATTTAGTAAAGAGCGCGGAATTGCACGTGAGGAAGGATTTTTCGTCTGAAATTGAACACTGGTGAAGGCGTTTTTCTGCTTCATTGACTGTGACAAGCTGAGGATGGAGAGCAAGTGTTAAAAATGTTTTCGAGGTATCATGTTGGTCGCGGGGTTTTTTTCAAATACTGCCTTGACTTAATTTGAATATTGATTCTGAATTCATATCTCTTAAATATAGTTTGGTTCAATCTTTTGGAACAGGATGTTAGTGAGATGCTTAATCTTAAGAAGAACAAGAATGATGATGTGAAGAACGCAGAAGATGAGATTGTCATTGAATCTTCGACGGAAGCTGAAAAAGAAGTATCGAGGAAGGAAATAGACAATCTGAAATCTGACGTTGAGAAATTGTCCGGTGAATTGAACTCGGCCGTGACCAGTCTCAAGAAATCTGTGGTTGACATTCGTTCAGCAGTAAGTGAGATCGAAAACCCGTTTAATCTTTTGAGGGCAATCCAAGGTGAGAAAGAAATGAAGGATTTGAACCACGAGAGGCTTCCGGACGGAGTTAGGTCGCTAATCATTCCAGGACCCAAAGAAGGAGTTGCTGGAAAAGAAGAGCCTAAAGAGACTGCTTTGTTGGAGGAGTCTACTGCTCTTCAAACTGAACCTGAGGCGATAGCTGCTTTGCTGGAGGAGGCTCCTGCGCTTCAGGCTGAACCTGAGCAGGAACCAGATTTGCTCAAGGAGTCTCCTGAACCTCAGACTCTGCCTCATCCTGAGGAAGAGCTTCCTCAGTTGCAAAGGCCACCCCCAAAAGGCACATCTGACTATTTGGACTGGGTTTGGGCACATATTGATTCAGGATTATCCGCAGATGATGTATTTGCGCTTGCAAAATCCTACGAGTTCTTGGGATATCTGCCTGAAGAATTTGGCGAATGCATTTACCATCTTGCTCTCGCGGCAGAGAAGATGAAGTCAGCGGGGTTTAGCAAAAAGCATCTTTTGCTTAACATGTTTCAAGCGGCTTCTATATCAGGAATACAGATTGGGTTGGCAGATGTGAACAAGCTCGTATCCATCGTGGAAGGCAAAGTGAAACGTGGCACAAGACCCGTGAGGACGAGGAGTTAATAATGGGCTTTTCGGTTACTTTGAGCCACATAATCATGGTGATCGGTTCGGTTGTGTTGGCCAGTGGTTTTTCTGCCTATTCTTTTTACACTAGCGGTATGGTTCAGAATTCGATGATGCAGAATGCTCGTGACGTGGCTAGGGAAACAAGTCTGCAGTTGGAGATAGTCTATGCTACTGTGGATAATTCGACTTCGCCATCCCATTTCGTTATATACGTGAAGAATATTGGATGGACTCCGCTGTACGATTACACTTACTTGGACATCTATGTCGGCGAGTATGGTCGTGCAATGCTTTATAGTTATAATCAGAATGCCACGGTTGGAAGTGGAAGCTTTAACGTTACTGATGCTAATGAGAATGGCGTCTGGGAATCCAGGGAGACCGCTGTGATCAAAGTTTTTCCGAAAGGCGACGTTACAGGTGTAATGTTCGAAGCAAGAGTTGTACCGTTTCGGGGCATCGGAAGCAGTTATCTATTTCCAGCTCCGCCATGAGGTGGTCGAATGGGCTTCTCAGTGACTATTGCCTCCTCTGTTGTATTCATAGGAATCATGGTTGCTTTCGTTTCGATGTCGGCGGCTATGCTCTACGGGGTTAGAGAGATTCACAGTGCAACTAGTGATTATATAGAGCGAGAAAAAGGAAGGCTTGATGTACGAATGGATTTGGAAGTAAACTCTATCAATGACAGATCTCTTAACATAACTGTGAAAAACACAGGCAGCAAAACAATATTTCTCAAAAACCAAAACGGGTTCCAATGGAACACTATCGCAGTCTCATATGGGAATAATTCGCAATGGCGTTCCTACAAGATTGAGGATTACATCGTTATGGAAGTCAGAGTGTCTGGAACGAACACTACCTTCAATATTGAAACCCACAATTACATTAACCCTGGGTCAGAAGCCCTCATTTTCTTCACGCTCCCTGAAGATGCACCAAACATTCCATCAGGCAGCTTGGTAGCAGTGGCTTTCATCTCGCATTATGGAACAGTCGCATTAAAGGAGGCCGTGCGCTAATGGTGCTTCTCAGTTTGGGAATAGATGAATTAGACAGAGACCTTGGTGGCGGAATCTCTATTCCAACCCTGATAACTATCGAAGGAGAATATGGCTCTGGAAAAACCATTTTTGCTCAGCAGATAGTTCATGCAGCGATCGCCTCGGGTTTGAGAGTCCTAATCGTGTCTAGCGAATCAACAGTGAAAGAATACCTTTCAAAAATGGATTCAGTTAGGCTTGGTGATTATGGGGCCTACATATCAGGTCAGCTTTCTATATATCCTTTGCATGTTGAGGGCGGGAGATGGAGTAAATATCTGAGTTCGCTTTTCTTGAAAGTTACATCAACCTTTCTTGACTTGAAAAAGGAGAGCTATGATCTAATTGTAATCGACAGTTTGAGCGCTTTGACTGTGAAAACGCCTCCGCATGAGTTTCTAACGTTCATTACGCGAGTGAAGAATCTGGTTTCAGACGGTAAAACTGTGATTATAACTTTCCATCCTGCATTTCTGTCTGAAGAAACTATTATGAAGTTGAGAGCAACTTCGGACGCTTATCTGATACTTAAGAACGCCTGTGTTGCAGGAATGGATGTTAAGATTCTTAAAGTTATCAAGCTTTGGGGAGGACGTGGCGAAAGAAAAAGCGCGGTGACTCTTGAAGTAAACTCTGAGATTGGTTTGAGAGTAATGCCTCTGGGCGGCGTAAAGGTATAGGTGATTGATAAAAATGAAGTCCATTGGTCAGGTCTTGAAGCCAAAAAGTCCGCCGAAAACAGAGGTAGTTGAGGAAGAGGTTTGGCCCTTTGGAAAAACCGTTTGTGCAACATTGGACGAGGCAGTTAAGGAACATCCGTATCTGTCTTCTTATTTGGAGACATTGGAAGCTAAACCGAAATATGTGGCAGACTTGGGAGCAGCAATGCGCGATAGAGAGCCTAGCGTGTTATATCCGTTGGGTCTAGGGATCTACGTGCATATTGTTGTTGGAGATGAAGTTGGCAAATACAATATTGTGGAGCCGGCTAAGCCGAATCGTGAGTTGTTGGATAACCTTGAGACTGCAGTGGCTAGACTTGTGAGCGATGGTGAATACGATCCGAAGCGACGAGAAAGTATTCTTGTTTCGCTTTTTAGACAGGTTTTAAAGAAGAAATGGGTGAAAGTACCTAAGGACATTGACGAAAACGTTGTGTTATACTATTTTTTGAGGGAGAAAGTTGGTCACGGTTTCATAGATGGCTTTTTGGCTGACCCATTGTTAGAAGATATTAGCATTCCTGGTGAGGGCAACGTCTTTGTTTTCCACAAGGTTTACGGGCCTCTTGAAACCAGCGTGATGGTTTCTAGAGTTGATGTTGACCGGTTGTTGCGAAACGTGTCCGAGAGATATGGAAAGGTTCTGAGTTTTACTCATCCGATTATAGACATCCATCTGCCTGACGGTTCTAGGCTGAACGTGGTTTTCGGTGAGGACATTAGTCTTAAGGGAAGCAACTTCACGATACGGAAATTCCCAGAGGAGCCTATTTCGGTTGCGCAACTGATCAACTGGGGTACTCTAACGCCTGATTTGGCCGCATATTTGTGGATGTTGTTTGACGTAGGAATTTCAGCGTTTGTAAACGGGGAAACCGCTTCAGGCAAGACAACTACTTTGAATGCCTTGACTTCTTTTATTGTCTCTGAAGCGAAAATCATCAGTATTGAGGAAACGCCTGAAGTAAATCTGCTCCATAAGAACTGGATTAGAGAAGTTACGAGAATGCACACCGGGACACAGGTAACGATGTTTGATCTTTTGAAGGCTGCTTTGAGGCAGAGGCCTGATTACATCATTGTTGGAGAAATCAGAGGCGAAGAGGGTAGGGTGGCTTTCCAAGCCATTGAAACGGGGCATCCTGTTTTGTCCACTATGCACGCTGGTTCTTTGGGACAGCTTTTTCAAAGACTCACGTCAGCTCCGATTAGTGTTCCGAAGTCACACATAGACGGTTTGAACTTGGCAATCTTTCAGGCGAGGATGGAACGTGGAAAGAAGCTGTTGAGAAGGGTCACTTCAATAAACGAAATAATCGGGTATGAATCAGATGAGAACAGGCTGAATTATTTGCCCACTTTCCTTTATGATTCGGCGTTAGATAATCTACGTTTCATGGGTTCAAGTTATCATTTGGAAACGAAGGTTTTGACTTTCAGAGGATGGGGCAAGGAAAGGTTAAGGGAGCTTTACGACGAGATGAAAGCCAGAGCTGAGATTCTCAGCTTCTTGGCAGAGAACTTCCCGAAATATTCGGATGTGTGGAGAACTGTGATTGAGGTGAAGATCCGAGGCGTGTGGGAAGTGCATCGAAGAATTAGAGAGATGAAGGTGCCTTGGAAATAAGAACGCCCAAGAAACTTGTTTTGATATTAATTCCTTCGTTTCTTTTCTCATGTTACTACTTGCTAATGGGGAACATGCTTGAAGCCATAATGACCATGTCAATCGGGTTTGCAGTAATGCTTCTGCTTAGGTATGCGGCGAAGAAGAAGGTTCCGACTAGGATTGATTATAATCTCGTGACTACGGTATTTCATATGTATGGTTTGTCTATGGGAGAAACTTCGCCGTCGGATTTGGTGGCAACAATCGCTGAGAACAAGGAATATGGAATTTACAGTAGCATTTTCAAGCGAATTCTCAACTTGGCTAAAAATTTCGGGTATGGTTTGACCAGGTCTACGATGGAGATGGCTGATCAGGTGAAGCCTCCGCTTAAGGATCTTCTCATTCGTTGTACAACTATTTTTTCGAGCGTCGCACCTAAAGGATATTTGGAGATGGAATCTTCTACTCTTATGGAGGAATATAGCGGGTATTACACGCGGTCAATAGAGACTCTGAAGACCATTGGGGGAATATTCACAACCTTCCAGAGTGTTATAGTGTTCCTGATAATGACTTTGGCTATAATGACTGTTTTTATGATTGATCCAAGCGCGATAATATTTGGCTACGTCGTGGCGATTGCGTCTCTTATGCTTATGTACTTTGTTTTCAAGACGACTTCACCCAAAGAGCAAGTCATCTATATCGGTAGGTATCCGCCGTATCTTTACCACTGTATGAGATGGAGCCTCTTCGCCTCAGGTCTGCCATGCGGGTTGCTAGCTTTGTATTTTTACTTTGCAGTGGGAGCTCCCTTTGCTTTCATAGTTTTAGGCTTGGGAGTCATAATGCCTGGAATATTTGGGTATAAGCTAGAAAGTTACGTAGGCAAAATTGACAGAGACTATCCAACTTTTTTGAAAGCGTTAGGCGAGCACATGGCGTCCACAGCGAGTTTGAGGGCGTCTCTTTCTTACATATTGTACATGGAGCTTGGCTCATTGCACAGACTCGTCAAGAAAGCTTTGATGAGACTGAAACTTGGGATAAGCCATGCTGAGACTTTGGGGGCGCTTTCTACTGAGGCAGCATCTCACCAAGTCCACATAAGTAACACAATTCTGCTTGACTCTTTGAAGCGAGGGGCAAACGCGCTTGAGATCGGCAACGCTCTTGGAAACCGAGTTGTGAAGCTCATGGAAAACAGAAGAAAGCGAGAGTTGGTGGCTAAGAGTTTCCAGACGATAATGATGGTGATGCAGCCTTTGACTGTTGTTTTGCTCGTTATTTTGCGGGTGTTGGCTGAGTTTCTGTCAGCGTCTCTCGTTGGGCTGCCCTATTTTGGTTTCAACGAGATTCCGCTAGTAGTGATTGAGGTTGGAAACTTGACGTTGATTCTGATGATGGCTGTGATAAACGCGTTTATTATTAAAGAAGCTTCAGCTGGTTATTGGGGTACGTTCTTTTTTAACTTGGCGGTTCTTCTGATATTGAGTGGAGTATCTTGGATTGTTGCTGAATCGTTCATAAGATCGGCTTTGGGCTCTATGCCAACCGTAGACCTGCCTGTATAGTTCTTTGCTTTTTTTGCTGAGAACAGTATGCTGATTGCCACAATTTTCCATGCGTTTTTCAACATTCTAGTTTTTGGCTATGTATTTGGAAAATGTATTTTGGATCTGTATCACAGAAACGTTTATTAAGTCTTAATACATAATATATAGTGGTGGTGTTGGTGGAAGTAGAAGTAGTTGAAACAACAAGAAGGAAGCCTAATCTGCAATGCAGACGATGCGGATACAAGTGGCATACTAGGTCAAAACTGAGGAAGGTCACGTGTCCTTCCTGCAGTCAAAAAACCCCAAATACACAACTGTCTCGTTTAGTTAAGCAATTTGTGAGGCAGAAACGGGGAATTATTGGTTTAGAAGCAGCTATAGTGTTGATAGCCTTCGTTATTATCGCTGCGGCGTTCAGCTTTATGGTTGTCAACCAGGGTCTCTTCGCTACAGAAAGAGGCAAGACAATTATCCAACAAGGGTTGAAGCAGTCAAGCACACCGTTAACGGTAGACGGAACCACATTCATAAGAATCCATCCTAACGAGACCAAAGTTAACGTTATATTGATTCCTGTGAAAGCCTTCGGCGTCAAATACGTGGCCATGGGAATGCGTCAAACAACCGTAACATTGGCGATAGGCGAAAAATCGTGGCCGAACATATATTATGGAGTTTTATACGATAATAGTACAAATCGAACATATGACCCCAGTGCCGTATACGACGAGAACGGCACAAGGGTTAATGTTATGTTTGACGAATTTGTGGGCTTTACCATCGATAACGCTACAAAGCTAGCGGTGAATGGCACTTACGGTGATGGTCCTGGTCTAATCACGGGAGCCGCTCTAGTTATTATACATAGCAATCATGACGAGGCGTTGGACACTGGCGAGAAGGCTTACTTGGTGATAACGCTTTCCGAAGAAGACGCTGCTTTGTCTAGGCAAGAAATATACGTTGAGATAAGGCTTGAGGAAAGCGCTACGCTTTCGATTGAGCTTTCTGTTCCAGCGTCGATGCCTTTAGACAGTTGGGCGGCGGCGGGATAAGCTATGATGCTTAAGAAGTTGTTTAGGAATAAGCGGGGTATCGTGGGTATCGAGGCAGCTATCGTTTTGATAGCTTTCATTATCATTGCGGCTGCTCTGAGCTACGTGGTCATTAACATGGGTTTCTACACTACGCAGAAGACTAAGGAAACCATGCAGGCGGGTCTTGACGAATCTTTGACTGCTCTGCAATTGGATGGAATAGTAACGGCAAAAACCGAGAGTTCTGGCTACGTAGAGTATTTGGCAATTCCGGTAAAGCTTTCAGCTGGTAGGGCGGCTGTGGATCTCGGAGAAAATGCCATTGTGGTTTCGGTGTATCTGCCCAACGCAACGTTGATGAACATATACAAAGGCGCCGTGGCGACAAACGAGACGACTTGGGATGCCTTGATCGGTGAGCTTGGTTTGGAGTCTGACGAAGCCATGTTTGCAATATATAATGGCAATAACAATACTGTGTTGGAGTCAACTGAGAAAGCGTTTCTCATGATCTACCTTGGCGATGGACACAGGATTAGTGATTATGAGACTGTGAAAATCGAGGTTAGAACTGCAAAAGGCGCTGCTTTGACTGTTGTGCGGACTGCTCCCGGCGGCATGCTTCCAGGCTCATTCGTCGACCTAGGCTAATTCCTTCCTTTCTTTTTTTTGTTTTTTCGATTTTTCGTCGATGGAAAGAAGCTTATGTTATTCTGTTCTTTTGTGATTTGTCCCGGGTTGTTTTTTGGAAATGGGATGTTTTGAAAGGTATTTGAGAAAAGATGGAGGGGTGGTTGGGCATGTTTTGTGTGTTTGGTTTGTAAGATGTTGATGGATGCTTTTTGCGCTGTTTTTTCTTTTGAGGTTGTTGATTTTTGGCGGGGTTTGGCTTGTGGATTTCGAATATTAATTAGCGTTTCATAAGTCTTAATATAATCATGCATGCAAACACTGCAGCACGCAAAGGAAGGAAAAAAAATGAACTGGAAAAAGCAATTAGCGAAGTTTGCAAAACAGAAGCGAGGTATGGTCGGTCTAGAAGCAGCAATAATCCTCATAGCATTCGTTGTTATCGCAGCGGTCTTCAGCTTCATGGTCATTAACCAAGGCTTGTTCGCCACTGACAGAGGCAAAGTAGTGATTCAAGAAGGCTTGAAACAGGCAAGCACTCCACTGGCTGTTGACGGAACAATATTC
>CAZGNE010000001.1:0-16959 GCA_964527165.1 uncultured Candidatus Bathyarchaeia archaeon | reverse complement strand
TCAAGAAGGCTTGAAACAGGCAAGCACTCCACTGGCTGTTGACGGAACAATATTCGTAAAAACACATGTTGGTGGAAACAACGTAACAGGGATAGTTATTCCCTTGAAGGCCTACGGAGTGAAGTACGTTGCCATGTGGCAAAACACCACAGTGGTTACACTTAAAGTAGGCGCAAATGCATGGGCAAACGTATACGAGGGTGTATCAGAAGAAAACCCATCAGACATGACTCTCACTCAAATGTTGACTAACACAACCGAGGGTCAAGCCTTGCTGTTCATTCAGAACAGTGATGGCGACGAAGCATTGAACTCTGACGAAAAAGGCTATCTGGTAATACGTCTAGGTGATTCGGATTGTGCTCTTCCTAGGGCTCCGGTAAACGTTGAGATCAGGCTTGAGAAAAGCGCTCCGCTTACCATCGAGTTCTACGTGCCCGAAATAGTGCCTGCAGACGCTTGGTTGACGGTGTAAGACTATGTTGCTGAAAAAGCTGTTCAGGAATAAGCGAGGTATCGTCGGCATCGAAGCAGCTATAGTGCTCATAGCCTTCATCATAATCGCTGCTGCCCTAAGCTACGTAGTCGTAAACATGGGTTTCTATACTACGCAGAAAACCAAAGAAACCATGCAAACAGGCCTTGAAGAATCGCTGACAGCGCTCCAACTCGATGGAGTGGTAACAGCAAAGACGAACACATCCACAGGACACATCCTCCACATCCTTGTGCCAGTAAAGCTCTCAGCAGGCAGAGCTGCAGTGGATCTTGGCGAGAACTCGGTCGTCGTTTCGGTGTACCTGCCTAACGCAACACTAATGAACATATATCAAGGTGCTATATCGACAACCAATACAACATGGGACGAACTGGTGACCACTCTTAACTTGACCAATAATCAGGCCAAATTTGCAATATACAATGACAATGAAAACACAATGCTGGAGTCCACCGAAAAAGCATTCTTGATGGTTCGCTTAGACGCGACAGACAGCGCTGGCATGGTCAGCAATTACGAGACCGTGAAGATTGAAGTTAGGACAGCTAAAGGCGCAGCTCTAACAATCACTCGTACCGCTCCTGGCGGTCTACTTGCAAACTCGTTCATCGATCTAGGGTAAGCTTCCACACCCACCCCTTTTCTTTTACCCCTTTTTTGTTTGCTCTCATAAAACGTCATATTTCTTAGTGTTTTGCATTTTCTTGTTGTTCAGCCACTTAACCTATTGATGATTCAGGTTTAACTCCAAAAATCTATCTCTTGACTGGTACGGCATAATCGCTTGGATATAATATTGTTGTGATTGTAGCGCGTTCTTTGATTTAAAACATCCTGCGCACGCACTTGGTTTTTCATTCTTAGCATGTGGATCAGCAAATCACAAAACATGATAAAGAGCGGGGATTGCTGTGTGGAGAATGTGGGCATTGGCTATCAGCGAATCTTGGATGAGGTTCTGCCTTTGCGGACTTGCCTTTCCTAGTCAGGGGTTTCTTCGATTTCGATAGCTTCTAGCCTGTCAGCCCATGGCATAAGGAATATGGCTTTGCTGATTTCTTTTTCAATCTCAGCTTTGATGCTGGCGTTGTCCACGTTTCTGGCCTCTAGAATAAGGCGTACAATTATGTGGGCTTTCTTAATCATGTTTCTATCCCTTTCGGGATTTTTTCGGGGAAATCATCAGGTTCCAGATTTCTTGAGCTGAATGATGCCTTCGCCTCAAAGGGCGGATTAACCCTGTCATCGGCAGTGTTTTTTGTATGCTTGTAGACGAGCAGCGTGCTTTGGATGGAGGTCTATGGTAGAGTTTACTCTGCTCCGTATGGTGTGTGTATCCTTGCCAGGACGGCGGTTTGTGGTTGAATGTTTGGAACAGGTTGGTTAGTTACTATGGGGCGTTTTTGCGTGTGTTTGTATCCGCATTCGCATTCGATGCCTATTAGCGTGTTTCTGCGTTTTATCTCTCGCCATTTTCTGGCGTTGCATCGGCTGCTGCGTTTGTGTATTTTCCATAATAGTGTTGCTTCTTTCGGGGTCATTGAGGAATAGTGTTTTGCTGATGTGAAATACCAAGCTGCGTAAAGGGAGAAACAAACCCAGATTGTGGGGATGAGTATTTCTAACATGTTTTTTCACCATGTGTATTTTTGCTTTACACATATACAATATGTCTTTTTTCAGACATATCGATATATTATATATTACGTCGCAAGATATAAACTTTGCGCAACAAAAAAGCTCACTCAATCAGCCACAAAACCTTACAAACCCCACCCGCCCAAACGCAACCATCAAGTATTCATAAAACCAAACATAAACATTCGAAAAGGCAAACATTAATGCGCGAATAAGAGAGTAGTAATGATGCTCTTGTGAAAGCCCAAGCTTTCATACCAGCATGCATCCCCAGAATTCAGCTATTCCTCTTCAGTTTCGTTTTGGCTTCTTGCAATACCGAGTAGGCCAATGTTCTGGCTTCCTTATCGATCGCCACCAGCAGTGTTAGATAGATGATTCCGCCAGCTGCTGCTATAGCCAAGGTGGTAGTTATTCTTGTTGTTCGTGGAAGAACATACAGCGTAATTGCCATGAGTGCTGCAGCCAAAACATATTTTCCTATGCTTCTCCAAGGAACTGCAATAGTGAGTGATTTGCGGACAATCTTGTACAAAACAAGGAACATTGCAAATCTTGCTATCATGTTGATTATTGTTACATAAACTGCCGCTTGCACAGGATGATTGCCTGCAAAGTTTGTCAATACGTAAAATGCCGTGGGCAACGTTATTAATGCATGGATATATGGCAGTGTGAACACTTTGAACATGTTGCTTTTTGCAAGCTGCCTGAGCTGTATCCTTGCTCCCTCATCCAGTCTTTCAACTCCGAAAACTACAAACGTGTAAAACTGTGAAAGCGTCAAAATGAAAGCGTCAATCGCTAGAAGGAATAATACTTGTGCTGCCTCCCCGTAAGGTGCATCTAAGATAATTAGAAACGATTCTGGCATGGCCATTGCTACCGCCGTCATGGGGATTGCAAACATTAACACCATTTTCAACGAAAGCGTCACATCTTTCAGGCTGTTTTCAGCCAACATTTTCGGATATAAAGCAAATGACAGAAAGAAAGAATACGTGATTATGTTTGCTATTTTTGCTGCTGCCTCATAATTTCCTCTGGCTGCTTGCCCTCCGTAGATGAATAGAAGTATGAATATGAACGCGGCTAGCTGGTTTCCTGCTAGGTAGTAAATGTTTGCAGTTGAGCCTTTCAACCATTCTCCTACGTAGTTCCACTGGACTTTCTGTTTGAGATCATGCGCTACCAGCTTCAAGTAATAGGATATTTGGAGTGCAATCGCAATTACTAGGGTAACCATTGCCCCTAACAAGTGTTTCTGAAACCATACGATAAGGACATAAGCCAGTATAACCTTGAAGACTTCCATTACAAGTAAGCCGTATCCAACCGCTTGAGGTTTGGTTGCGCGTAGGCACGCCTCCAAAGTGACAAGCAGATAAACATTAATTATTTGCGCGGATGCAATGAGGTATAATATTACATATGGCTCGCCAATGCCTAAAGCCGCGGTCATTATTGGAATTAAGGGGATGTAAACCGCCGCTGAGATCAATGCTATTGCAAAGTTTGCAACAAGCCCTGTCTTAACCGATCCTGCTTTCTCTCTGGCCACGAACCTTGTTACCCAAAACGGGAGAACCCCTGCAAACAGCACAAAATACGCGGTCAAGTCTGATATGTTTGACCATATGCCGAACTGTTCTCTCGTCGTGTTTCTTGTTATCAAAAGAGTGAAGATCATGCCCGTTGCAATGCTAAGAATTTTGGCGGCAAATATGATAAAACCGGAATACTGAACTCTGATTTCGTTTTTTGTCAAATCTTCACCTTTGTCAGCCCGAGCGTGTCCAGCATAATGTTCGACAAACTAATTTAATTTGTGCTTCTGAAAATTCATGTAGAGATCAGTAGGGTTATGTCCTCATGTTAGGTGTAGGCTTCTCATATTGAAGAAGAGAGGATAGAAGTCGCTTCTTACGATTAGACTCTTGTCTACTCAAGAGTTGGAGTTGATGAGATTTGGTTACATGCAGCTAGAGCTCACTGGTTGTTCTGGTCTTCACATACTTGGCGCCTGTTTTGTGAAGTTTTTCATCGTCTGTAACTAAAGTCAAACCATTGCTAATGGCTGCCTGAATATATGACGCATCATAGTAAGCCAATCCTTCCTTGGTAGCTATTTTCAGTACTTCTAGGGCTTTTTCTGTTTCTGTCTTCTTTAGCCTTGTGAAAATTTCTATTAAAGAGTCTAATACTGTGTTGGCTTCTTCGGACCTTACTGTCTTGTAGATGTGGACCTGTTTTCAGACAGCGTTTCCCAACTCGTAAAATGCAAGATTCAGAGTCCATCCTTCAAGCAACTTGTCTAGTTTTTTCTCTGCACACAAGTTTATTATTGCGGACGCGTCGAAGAGGTTCATCTGTCTTCCCTGCTTTCCCTTACTGCCTTAACCCAAGCCTCTTTGCCGACCTTTGTTATTATTTTGCTTGCTTTCTCAACTTTTTCGTAGAGGCGTTGCTTCATTCTTTGTTCAACTTCCTTTTCAAGCGATTTTCTAATGACCTCTGAGGGTTTTATGTCTAGCTCCGCAAGCTTTTTCCTGAGATCTTCATCGATTTTGGCTGAAACAGTTACATGCTTCAAATATACCACAAAAAATATACTATAATGCTATACTATAAAAATTTTACTACCAAAACGTTACTACCAACCCTGCACCATGAGAAGCCATGCCGAGCTTCCCAGACCCTGCAAACAACTGAATTATTCTTGTTTTCTTGCCAACAGTTTGCTAACTCGGACAAAGACTCTACACATGTTTTTATTCGGGCTAAGAAATGTGGGAGATCGTGAACTTTGCACCCTTGAAGTTGGTGCTTTCCCTGAAAAAAGAGAGCATGTTTTGATTTGAGATGTCACGAGAATTTTCCGTGAAAATCTATTTGTTCTTTTTCTATTATTGGTTTCCACCACCATTCATTTCGGACGTACCAATCGACAGTTTTTCTCAATCCTTCTGTGAAACTTGTCTTCGCTTTCCATCCCAATTGGCTTTTTGTTTTGTCAACATCTAAAGAATACCTTAGGTCATGGCCGGGTCGGTCTTTTACGAAACGGATAAGGCTATCTGGTTTCTCGAGTGCCGCCAGGATTTTTTTCACAACGTCAATGTTTTTTTGCTCTTGGTTTGATGCTATGTTGTAGATTTCGCCTGATTTGCCTTTATGTAAAACTAGGTCGATAGCTTCGCAGTTTTCTTCGACGTAGAGCCAGTCCCTGATGTTTTCGCCTTTTCCGTATACTGGTATTGGCTTTTCTAGTAGTGCGTAAATTATTGTTTTTGGGATGAGTTTTTCGGGGTGCTGATTTGGTCCGTAATTGTTTGATGATCTGGTTATGAGTATGGGCAGACCATATGTTTCGTTATAGGCTTGACACAATAGTTCTGCACTGGCTTTTGAAGCAGAATATGGGTTGCGTGGTTTCAGCTTGTCTTCTTCGCTGAAGCTTCCTTTTTGGATTTGTCCATAGACTTCATCGGTGCTTATTTGCTGGAACTTGGTTACGTCGAATTTTCTCGCTGCTTCTAGTAAGTTGTACACACCGTAGACGTCTGTCTGAAGAAAGGATCCTGCTTCTAGTATGCTTCTGTCAACGTGTGTTTCAGCAGCAAAATTAACTATACAATCGCAGTTTCTTGAGGCGCTTTCGACATCTTCTTTCTTTGTGATGTCTCCTTTGATGATCTCTATTTTGCTCGAGACATCTTGCAGGTTCTCTTTCAGTCCGGCATATGTGAGCTTGTCTAAAACAGTAATTTTATAGTCTGGATGCTTTCTTAGCATGTAATGGACGAAATTGCTTCCTATGAAGCCTGCTCCGCCTGTTACGAGAATTCTCATTGCGTCACCCATGTTTCAGCAATTGTGCCTGTTTCCACTGGTAAAGGGTTTTCCTTGTATTTGGCGTTAGTCTCTGCTTATCGAGTTCTTCGCAACTGTAAAGGCATGTAGGCATATTCAACACCAATGTGTATTCCTCTTCTAAGGTTTTTAAGACTCTGCTTGAGTCATCTGGGTGTGGCGCCTTTTGTATGATTGTTTCGTCTCAAAACACTATTTTCGAGTGTTCGCCTACAATTAGCTTATGCCCTCTTGGACTTTGCTGGTTTGTTATTACTTCAGAGTTTGAGCCTATTATGCTGTCGGTTATTTTTGTGTTGATATCTATCTTGCAGTTGTCCATGATTATCGAGTTTTCTATTTCGCCTTTTTCTATCTTCACATTATTGCCTATTGACGTGTATGGGCCTATGTAGACTTCGCTTTCTATTGTTGTGTTTTCTCCGATTGTAGCTGGTCCACGGATTAGTGCTCCTTTTTTCACATGTGTCCCTTTTCCTATGAACACTCGACCTTGAGTGCATGCCTTATCCTCAATGATTCCTTCTATTTTTGGCTCCAATTCGTCTAAAACAAGTATGTTGGCTTCGATGATGTCTTCAATTGTGCCTGTGTCTTTCCACCATCCTTCAACAATTTTGGAGCTAACCGTATAGCCTTCATCTATCAGCATTTGTATTGCTTCTGTGATTTCCAATTCTCCTCTCCAAGACGGCTTCAGTCTTTTGATCATCTTGAAGATTATTGGCTTGAAAAAATAGATGCCGGTGAGCGCGTAGCTGCTTGGAGGCTTTTTCGGTTTCTCAATGAGCCTGATTAAGTTGCCTTTTTTGTCAAATTCAGCCACGCCAAACCGTTGAGGAGATTCAACTTTGCACAGCAGTATCATGGCGTCATAGTTTTTCTGTTGAAATTCTTGGACGCATTTTGAGATTCCGCCTTTCAAAAGGTTATCGCCTAAATACACGACGAAGATGTTGTCTTTTACAAAATCTTCAGCTAAGCCTACTGCATGGGCTATTCCCGCAGGTTTCTCTTGGGACAAGTATGTTATGTTTACGCCGAACTTGCCTCCGTCTTCATAGTGGCTTTTTACTTTTTCTGGCATTATGTCGCCTAATATTATGGCTATATCCCGTATTCCAGAATTGCGCAGATCTTCCAAAACATATTGTGATATGGGCTTGTTTGCCACGGAAATCAGTTGTTTTGGTCCTGTGTGAGTAAGGGGTCTAAGTCTTGTGCCGTGGCCACCGTGAAGTATTACACCCTTCATGTTTCCATCTCTTTCCTCATCTAGTTCAAACCTTACGTAGTGTTTATTGGTTGTTGTTTTTTAAAACGTTGCCGTATCTATTATGTGGAGAACAAATCTTTGGAATGTATTGTTGTCCAAGCGGGCTATCGGCTTGTTGGTTTATTGTGGAAATTGATTTATAGAAAGATGATAAACCTCAATGAAAGTTATCTGAATGGCATGTGATGCTGATATGATGGAAGAACGGAAGATAAGAGAACAGATTGCTCTTAATCTGCGAGATTTTCATAGAAAGAAATCGAAGACAAGATTCTCGCCTGGAGTGACACGAATACAATATGCCGGAGCAGTGTACGATGAATGTGAAATCACAGCTATGGTTAATTCAATTTTGGATGGGTGGTTTGGCTTAGGGAAGAAAGGCAGGCAATTTGAACTGAATTTCTCCGAATATTTAGGGGTTGCACGAACGGTCCTCGTTAATTCTGGGTCTTCTGCCTGTTTGCTTGCGTTGGCGGCGCTTAGGTCATCAGATTTTCAAGGTCGATTGAGAAAGGGAGATGAGGTAATAACCCCTGCTATGACTTTTCCCACAACCTTTAATTCTATTATTCAGAACAATCTAAACCCTGTTCTTTTGGACGTTGAGTTAGGCAGTTACAACGTAGATCCTGATGAGCTCGAAAAAGCATTGTCCAAAAGAACAAGGGCCATGTTTTTGCCTCATGCATTTGGCATACCGAACGAAATGAGTGCCATCATGGATTTCGCTGAAGAACACGGTCTTTATGTAATTGAAGATAATTGCGACGCTCTTGGTTCTGTTTATGATGGCAAGAAAACCGGATCCTTTGGCCTGCTTTCCACATGCTCATTTTATCCAGCTCATCACATTACAATGGGTGAAGGCGGAGCCATTTCAATAAGAGATGACGATGTGAATCTTTACAGAATCATAAAATCACTCAGAGATTGGGGAAGAGCATGTTACTGCGAACACGACGAAACTGATCCGAACGGCGCATGCGGCAAGAGGTTTGATTACGAAATTAATGGAGTGCCTTATGATCATAGGTATATTTACACGCACATGGGTTACAACTTGAAGCCACTGGAGTTTCAAGCTGCCATGGGCATTGAACAACTGAAAAAGTTGCCAGATTTTGTGGAAAAAAGAATGAAGAACTTCAAGAGGTTGTATGAGGAGCTTCAGAAATATGAGGAGTATTTCATTTTGCCTTCCTGGCCTGCCAAGTCCACTCTTTCATGGTTCTGTTTTCCGCTAACCATACGTGACAAAGCACCATTCTCAAGAGAAGAAATAACATTATTCTTGGAAAAGAACGGCATTCAGACGCGTCTATTCTTTGCCGGCAATATTGCGCGGCAGCCTGCATATAGAAATACGAGATGCCGAAAAGTGGGCAAATTGAGCAATTGCGACAAAATCATGAAGGATTCTTTCTTCATTGGTGTCTATCCGGGAATTGATGAAGAGAAGATGGATTTTGTCCTTGATAAGATTGGCGATTTTATGAGCAAATGAGGGTGATGTTATGGTGCGTATACTGATCACTGGAGGGCTGGGATTCGTTGGCAGCAACTTTGCAGAGGATCTTGTTGAGAAAGGACATGCTGTTACACTCTTGTCCAAAACTGATAAGAAAATACAAAACATTGCGGAAATCAAAGATGAAGTCAAGGTGGAATACGGAGATATTACGGATTTTGATTGGCTGGGAAAAACCCTGTTCGCGCATCAGCCTGAGGTCATATTTCACTTGGCGGGTCAGCTGACTTCTTATGAATCTTTCGAGAAACCATTATATGACGTGGATGTTAACTCGAAGTCCACTTTGGTTATTCTTGAAACCATTAGAAAATTAGAAAAAGCATGCAGGTTCGTTTTAGGCAGTACTTTTTGGGTTGTTGGAAAGCCCATGTCGCTTCCCATTAATGAAGAAACGCCTTGTTATCCTTTGAATGTTTACGCAGCCAACAGATTGGCTAGCGAGAACTATTGCAGGATCTACCACAAAGTCTACGACGTGGACGCGCTTGTAATGCGTTTGACGAACACGTTCGGGATCAGGGAACAATATGATAATCAAAAGAAAGCTGCGTTGAATAACCTGATCTATCGGGGCCATAAAGGGCAGGAAATACCGATTTACGATGAAGGCAAATTCTATCGAGATTACATTTATGTTTCTGACGTGGTTTCTGCGGGTGAAGCCATAATGGAGAAAGGCTTGGCTGGAGAATGCTACTTCGTTGGAACAGGCGTCAAGACGTGGTTTTATGAAATTGGCAAATGGCTCGAAGAATTGACGACTGGAAAAGCTGTTTACGTGGAATCTCCAGATTTTCATAAAAGAATCAACGTTGGGAACATAATCATAGACAACTCCAAAATCAAAAGCTTAGGATGGAACTGGCAGATCCCAACAAGAGAAGGAGTGATTAGGGTTTTGGAATATTATAAGGCGATAAACGCTTAGCAACAACGATCGATTTCTAGTTTTTCGTTGCTAAAGCCTGAGTAGCATTAAACTATTGCGTTCACGTCGATGTTCTCTTTCCCTCTAGAAACCCGTTTACCGTTTCGTGAGCGAGTTGTAGATATTCAATAGCTTTTTCAAGACAGTGTCTTTCTGGTGAGTCACAGCGACATATTGACGTTGCTTTTTCAGTACGTCATCACTCGCATCTATTTCATTCACGGCTTCTATGATTGCTTTCGGCGTGTTCACATCTTTCAACGGAAATGTTGCGTGTTCAGGATAGACAGAGGACACATATGTCACTACTGGTCTACCGCAAGCTATCGCTTCCAAAGCTGTCATTCCAGGACATCCGACTAGAAATTGATCAAATACCATATCTGAGTTCCAGTAGTACTCGTTCATCCGATAATGAGGTACTTTAGGCAATATGTTTAAATCAAGATTGAGCAAAGAAGCTAGTTCGAGAGTTTTGCCGAAATCTACTCCATGTTCAATAATGCTTACTTGGACGCCATCCCTCAAGTGACTCAACGCCCTTATGGCCATGTCTGTTCCCTTACCCAGCCAGCTGGCGTTGCTGGCTATCAGGATTCGGGTCCTTTCACCAGGTTGCAATGAAGGTTTCGGGAAGAACAGCTCTGTATCCACAGGTGGAGGTAAATATTCCACGTCCTTCCGAAATCTCATTCCGATATCTAGTAAGTCTGGTGTGCTTACTATTATCTTATCACAGTTTTTCAGGTTGTGTTTGATTAACCTACTCCAAGGCCAATGCTTCAGGTATACTCTTAGATCACTTCCTACTGAGTATCCTACTAGAGGCTGCTTGCCGAAACGAGCAGCAATGTAACAATCTTGAAGCAGGTAGTTTGCATGATATAGATCACCTTCTGCTCTTAGTATGTCGTATGCGACACCGACGGTTTTGCTCCAGAAGCCTCTAGTACGTTTTATGTGTAGTCTATCTATTTCCGGTGGCAAGTATTTGAGCAGAGTCTCGCCCACTGATGCACAATCGTTAATCATTACAAGCTTCATTATTGCACATCCCATTTTCCGTTTTTCTGCTTATGATTGAAATGATAATACAGATTTGTGGGATATTTCGTTTTCTGAGTGAGCAATCTTGACATTCTTCCTAAAGGTAGGTATTTGAGAGATAGTGTGAATCTTAACCACGCGTGCCTCTTACAGACAAGCACAAGGCAAACCTAGACTACCAAGATAACTTCAAGGCAAGCTATAACCACTATTCGCTTAAACAGCCATAAAAAGAGATAAGAGTATCCCATCTACTAGAGATGAGACTGATAAAGGATCTTAACAGATAACTTCAGATATATAAAGGAATTGAGAATATGTCGCTTGATTGGAACTGGATTATCCAGCAACTTGAAGGAAAAGACATCAGCGGCTGGTTTGGCAATGCAACTGGTGGAAAATACCTCCAGGAATTTCAGTTAAGATTCGCAGAATACTGTGGCGTAAAGCATGGCATAGCAATTAGCGGAGGATCAGCATCTATATACGTGGGTCTGAGAGCTTGCGGTGTCGGGCCGCGAGACTGTGTGGCTGTGCCAGCGTATACACATATTGGGTCCGTCGCCCCCATTGTTCTGGCAGGTGCAACGCCAATTTTCGTTGACTCTGATGATTATGGAAACGTATCATCGGAAGATTTGGAGAAGGCTATTTGTGGAAGACTTAATGTAAAAGCAGTGATAGTGGTTCATTTATTAGGTGTACCATGTGATATGTGGAAAATAAGAGCCGCCTTAAGTAACTATTCTGACAGAAAAGTATATGTGATTGAGGACGCCAGCCATGCTCTGGGCTCCGAGTACAGAGGAACACGTTGTGGTGGTCTCGGCGATCTTGGTTGTTTCTCAATTGGCGGTGGCAGAACCAAAACCATAGGCACAGGCGAAGGTGGAATGATTGTGACCAATGACGACGATCTTGCTGAAAGATGCAGAAACATAAGAAACCATGGAGATCGTTATGCTGATATAGATTATTTGTGCTTTAACTTCCGAATGTCAGAACTGAACGCGGTAGTGGGTCTATCTCAAATGCATAGGGTGGATATGATGGTAGATTGGCAGATAAAGAAAGCCGAATATCTCTTGGCAAAATTACCAAACTTTTTGACTATACCCGCACCACCTGATTACGTCAAAAGCACAAGATATCTTCTTGGGTGTGAATACAAAGGAAAACGTCATTCCAGAGATGAGTTTGTTTCTAGGTTGACCGAGGCTCTTGCGAAGAAAGGCATAGAGAACGGCGTACCTAGGAAGAACGTCAGCAAGGGTCAGACTAAGCTGATTAGTCAGTTACGATTCTATCAGAAGTTTAAGCGCGACACTCCTCATGCACTTTTTCTGGTCGACGGATCTTTCTGGATTGATTGGCATCGATATCCTCGTAATGAAAAAGAAATAGACCAATTGGTTGAAACTATTGAGGAAGTAGCTTCATGAGAGTGGGACGTAATAGCATAATCTATCAGCCAGTAACAATAATGGACGATGCTAATCATGACGTCCAAATCGGAGATGACTGCAGAATAGGACAATATACTTTCATTGCGGCTCGAAGGTTCATAATGAAGAGAGGAGCGGAAATCTGTCCTTGTGCTGTCATAGCAGGTGGCGGAGACGTAACATTGAACGAGTTTTCAACAGTGAATTTTCACTGTACACTCATTCCTTCCACGTTTTCTACAGAAGGAGAATATATGAATGATGTCATACCTGAAAAAACTGTTGCCATACGAGGTTCGATCGAACTTGGCAAGGGAGCTTATGTTGGCTCCAATGCTGTAATCTGCGTAAGCAAGAAAAACCCTCATATTCATATAGGAGATCGGGCTGTGATTGGAGCCTTAAGCTACATCGACCATGACGTCAAAGCCGGGTCTGTTATCCATCCCAAGATCATTTATACCGTAAACAAGAGGAGACTAATCAGAAGATGAGAGATAAAATGCTGGTAACAGAAGACGCAGGGAATCATATCGATGACACTTCGTCCCAGTACATAGTCGTGCGAGACTCTCCTCAGCTTTTATGGGAGCAGCAGAGGAATGAATAGCGATGTTTAACAGTATACTTGTTGCAGGTGGTGCTGGATTCGTCGGTAGCCATGTCGTGGACTCATTAGTTGAAAAGGGCTACGACAAGATTGTTGTCGTAGACAATCTATTTCTTGGAAAAGAGGAGAATCTGGTTTGGGCAAAGGCTCACGGAAGGGTTGTTCTCTATAAGGAAGATGCTCGCTACATAACCGCGCTCGAGAACATTATCAGGCGTGAAGAATGCGATGCTGTGGTCAACCTAGCAGTAAAATGCCTGCCATACGGCTTTATTGATCCTGAGGGCGCATATATGACGGGTGTGGAGATTGCACTGAATTTGGCTAATCTGTTAAGGAAAGGATGCTACAAAAGGTTGCTTCATTTTTCATCTTCTGAGGTTTATGGCTCCGCTCAGAAGATACCTATGGATGAAACCCATCCATTGCAAGCACACTCGCCATACGGGGCTGGAAAAGCCGCAGCAGACTTACTGCTATTGTCATATAGCAAGTTATTTGGTTGTGAGGCATCAATCATCAGACCGTTCAACATGTATGGTCCAAGGCAAAACATGGACGCCTATGCAGCCGTCATTCCGATAACAATCAGTAGAATCCTGAACAACCAGCCGCCGATATTGGAAGGTGACGGGGAGCAGACAAGGGATTTAGCATATGTAAAAGACATTGCCGAAATGTCGTTGATTATGCTGGAGAGCGACAATTGCATCGGAAGGGTAGTAAATGTAGGTAGCGGTCAGGAGTTCAGGATCAAGGACATAATCTTCAAGATATGCGATTTACTCGGCTACCCCTGCAGAGATACAATACACGCTCCAGAGAGACCTGCTGATGTCAGAAGGCTCTGCACGAGTATCCGCCTTGCCAAGAAGTTGCTCGGGTATTCGCAGAAAACGAATTTTGATGATGGCTTAAGGATGACTATAGACTGGTACAAGACTTCGGCGCGTGAGCGCTCGTAGTGTTGTTAACTAGTTTCTGGTACGCGTGAGTACTATTGAAATGCAGGCTAAATCATTAGCTCTTTCGCGCTAGGCAACAGAGACTGTGTGAAAACTATGTTATATTTTCGAGGGAATGAATAGTTTTATATGTATAATTGAATGCTATTAGCTATATATGCCTAAGAGAATAGTATTTGAGCCTGCCACAGAAATCAAAGTCACCGGAATCATCGGCTTCTTAAAAAGAAAAGTAACTCCCTACGGAACAGGAGCCAAAGTCACCTGCCCAAAAGAATACCTGGGCAAAACAGTTTACCTCGTCATAGTTAATGAACCATGGGAACCTGCCCAAGGAAGCGAACAGCAATGAGCGAGCATGTTAGCGGAACTCGCAGAGACCAAACCATACTCTTCCCAGCCACGCTCGACAAGTACATTGATGCGGAAAACCCGGTACGGTTCATCGACGCCTTCATAGACAGCCTAAACCTGGAAAAACTCGGCTTCAAACACGCCCAGCCCAATGACGTAGGAAGACCATCATACGACCCATCAGACCTGCTCAAGCTTTACGTTTACGGCTATCTAAACCAGATAAGGTCCAGCAGAAAACTCGAACGCGAGTGCCATCGAAACGTTGAGGTCATGTGGCTTATGAAGAAACTCGCTCCTGACTTCAAGACCATAGCTGACTTCAGAAAAGACAACGTTGACTGCGTTAAGGGCGTGTTCAAAGAGTTTGTTAAGCTCTGTATGGGTCTTGACCTGTTCGGTTCCAAGCTTGTAGCCATAGATGGTGTGAAGTTCAAGGCAGTAAATTCCTTAGACAAGAACTTCAATCGTAAATCCCTCTCGTACAGGCTTAAAGTGATTGACGAGCGCATATCAAAGTATATCAGCGAGATTGAAGAGGAAGATCGGAAAGAGGAGAAAGGTGAGTCCAAGCATGCGGATTTGCTTGAACAGAAGATGAAGAAACTGATGAAACGCAAGGAAGAGTACGCTGAGGTTTTGCGAAAACTCAAGGAGTCCAAGCAGAATGAGGTGTCTTTGGTCGATCCTGACAGTAGGCTTATGAAGAACCGCGGCAGGATCGAGCCTTGCTACAACAGTCACGTTGCCGTGGATGATAAGGCCCATCTGATAGTGGATTATAACGTGACGAACGCGCCGGCTGATAATTGTCAGCTTAGTTCCATCGCCAAAGGCGCAAAGAAAATGCTTGGAGCAGAGCACTTAGATGCTGTTGCTGATAAGGGCTTCTTTAATTTTATGGAGATAAAAGAGTGCGTCGATAACGGCATTATGCCTTATGTTCCGGAGCAGAGCAGGCACGGAGCTGGCTGGGTCAAGAAGACGGGCATACCAACGAGGGAGTTCTCAAGTGACAAGTTCGTTTACGATAAGGGCACGGACACGTTTCTTTGTCCCGCAGGCAATAGGCTTGAGTTTAGCTATTTAGATCATGCTCACGAGAAGAAGATGAGGGTTTACCGCACAGACGCGTGCTTTTCATGCGGTTTCTTTTTGACGAAGTGTACGAGGTATAAGCGGGGAAGAACCGTGTGGCGGTGGGAGCATGCTGAGGCAGTTGAGGCTATGAGGGAAAGGATGAGGCTTGAGCCTGAGAAGCTAGCAGGAAGGAAGAAGATCGTGGAGCATCCGTTTGGCACGATTAAGAGGGCGTTTAATCAGGGTTATCTGCTGCTGAAGGGTTTGAGGAAGACTGCTGGCGAGGTTGGCTTCACTATGTTGGCTTATAACATGAGGCGGGTTTTGAACATTCTTGGGCCGACTGCTTCTACGTATTTGATGAGTGGTGGGGAATAACAGGGAATAAAGAAGGAGCCGAGGCTCTCCTTTATGATCTACGCGAGAAGCTTACAACGAAACTTAAATTCGCGTCAATAATCTCGGATGATTTTTCACACAGTCTCAACATGCACCATATGAATATTCTCAATAAGCCGGCTTCCTTTTAAAGAAAGTAAATACCTTTGCTAGAATCGGCTAAATTGTCAAAAATGCTTCCATTGAGTTGTGGAAATCGAGAAAATATCAATGTGGGAATCATAATCCCGAAGAGATGATGAAAGAATTATGTGGAATCATATGTTGGAAGAAGCGTTTGCACTTAAGCGAACTAGGTTCCAGGACCATAAATGCCACGAATATTGAAATGCTCTTGTTCAGCATAGCCTAATTCGATTCGTTTCATAAAACCAACTTGTTTATATCCGCTTATGTTCTGGCAACCTTTTTCTGTGAGTAAGAAGGTTTTCTTTTCAAGTCTAGTTTTTTCAGTTTAGACAGGTACGGTCTGAACCAGTCAACCGTAGTATTCATCTTCTGCTAGATTTGAATGAGGCTCATTCTATCCTTCTTTGCGTGCGCTTCGAGATAAATCACAAAAGTTTTATAGCGCACTACTTAATAGCCGGTTTATCTTTCACTCTTTTGTTGATTTTCTCAACTTCTCTCCTAACACTTTCATCTTTAACCTCTTCTCTTCGTTTCTCGTTTGACTTCACAATCAAACGCAAAAACTCCGAATCATAACTCTTCTGCAATAACTCAACATCTGGAATTAAGCAGTGCCCGCCAATAAAACCTGGAAACATCACTGGTCGGTCAAGCCTTACACGATGGGTATCAATAAAATCCACAACCCTCCAAAATCCGCCCCAAAACTTCTGCTAATCCTATGCATTTCCTGAAAACACGCAATCATCCAACTGCATCTACGCATTCTCCTTGTTTTTTCCATAAAATACAAACATGCATAATTTCCGCTTTGCTAGCTGAGCCAAGTAGCGGAAAGTGTACAACAAGTTCTTGCCTTTCTTTCTGAAGCTTTTTGGTTGCTTTTGTCGACTGCTTAACAAGAAATGACTGAAGCGTCTTTCAACGAAGTTCTCATAAAGATGTGACGAGCTGAAGCTACATTCTTGCCCACAGGTTTTTTGAAGCTCTGATATTTTCTGTGATATTGAACATATGATGAAAACTTGAATTCTGAGGGTCAAATGCCCTTTGTCCTGTTTCTCTCCTCACAGAATGAGCTACTGAAGAGTTTATTCCGAATATTCTAATCCCATGCGTTTCATAAAATCAAGAACTTGATTATATTCGATTATGTACTGGCGACCCTTTTCTGTGAGT